>NZ_JBNVBV010000006.1:0-209247 GCF_052274505.1 Microbacterium sp. F2 | reverse complement strand
AACCCTGCCCTCGACGCGTCACCGCGCCCCGATCATGCCGCCCCGGCACACCCACGGCTCATCGGTGGATCGAGGCTAAGGGCTGGACGGCGGGAAGACGCTCTCACTCAGGGCCTGCCGTAGGCCTCCAGCCAGCGCAGCCATACCTCGCTGACTGTCGGGTAGGAGGGCACGGCGTGCCAGAGCCGGCTCAGCGGCACCTCCCCGACGATGGCGATCGTGGCCGAGTGCAGTAGCTCCGCGACATCCGGGCCGACGAACGTCGCCCCGACGAGCACCTCGCGTTCACGGTCGACGACCGCGCGCGCCCGGCCACGATAGTCATCCGACGCAGTGGAGGCTCCGGCGACCCAGGAGAGGTCGTAGTCCAGCACCCGGATGTTGATCCCCGCCGCTTCCGCGCGCTCGGCGGTGAGTCCCACCGAGGCGACCTCGGGGTCGGTGAAGGTCACCTGCGGGACGTGGTCGTGGTCGGCCGTCGCGACGTGGGAACCCCACCGGGAGGTGTCGACGTGAGTGCCGCGGGCACGGGCCGCGATGACGTCTCCCGCAGCGCGGGCCTGGTACTTGCCCTGATGGGTGAGCAGGGCGCGGTGATTCACATCGCCAACCGCGTACAGCCAATCGGTGTCGCGCACCAGCATCGTGTCGTCGACGTCGAGCCACCTGCCAGGTGTCAGATTCACCGATTCGAGGCCCAGGTCTGCGGTGCGCGGTACGCGCCCGGTAGCGACGAGCACCTCCGCCGCCGTCACCGACGTCCCGTCCGAGAGGCTGAGGGTGCGACCGTTCGCGTCGCGGGATGCTGAGGCGACGTCGATCCCCGTGAGGACCCGGGCGCCCTGCGCGATCAGCGACTCGGCGACCATCTCTCCCGCGAAGGGCTCCATGCCGCCCAGGAGCCCGGAACGCGCGATAAGGGTTACCGCTGTGCCGAAGCTCGCGTACGCGGTTGCCATTTCGCAGCCGACGACCCCGCCGCCGATGACCGCGAGCGAGGCAGGCGCGGATCGTGCGCTCGTTGCTTCGCGGCTCGTCCATGGTTCGATCTCTCGAAGTCCGGGCGTCTCGGGCAGCAGAGCTGCTGAACCGGTGCAGACGGCGACCGCATGGGTGGCGATGAGATCGACCACCTCGCCGCCTGGGCGGGTAACCTCGACCCGCTTGCGGCCCGCGATCCGGGCGTGCCCCCGCACGAGGTCGATGCCGGCGCTCTCGAGCCACTCGACCTGCGAGGCGTCGTTCCAGTCGTGTGTCAACCCCGTGCGCCGTGCGAGGGTCGCGGCGACGTCGAGCTCGCCGGTGACGGCTTGTCTTGCGCCGTCGACTGCTCGAGCGGCCCGCAGTACCGCCCCGCTTCGTAGCAGCGCCTTCGAAGGCATGCACGCCCAGTACGAGCACTCGCCCCCGACGAGTTCACTCTCGACGATGACGACCCGCAGGCCCCCTTGCACGGCCCGGTCGGCGACATTCTCCCCGACCGGCCCTGCCCCGATCACAACAAGGTCATACTCGCGCGCGCCCATATGCCACGGTAACCCGCCCGCCCGGGCACCGCCCCAGAAAGTGGGCGCGAATTGTCGCATCCGCCCCAGGACGCGACCAGATGCGCCCACTCTCCGAGCAGCGGGATGGCCCTGGCAGGACATGACTGGGTCAGGGCCCGCGGATGCCTCCGCTGCTGTGTCTGATTTCCGCCAGTGGGCGATGGCGGGGAGTGCGAAGCTTGACCCGTGCTCTCGATGACCTTCGACGAACGGTATGCCGCGATTCAGTCGCGTGACGGCCGTTTCGATGGTCAGTTCGTCACAGCCGTCAGCTCGACGGGCATCTACTGCCGACCGAGCTGCCCGGCACGCACGCCGAAGCCTGCGAATGTGACGTTCTATCCCACGAGCGCCGCCGCGCATGAGGCGGGGTACCGCGCCTGCAAGCGCTGCCTGCCCGAGGCAGCTCCCGGCTCCCCGGACTGGGATGTGCGTGGTGATGTCGCGGCGCGCGCGATGCGGCTCATTGCCGATGGTGTCATCGAACGGGAGGGCGTTCCCGGGTTGGCTCGTCGACTGGGCTACTCGCCGCGGCATCTGACCCGGCTGCTGACCGCCGAACTCGGAGCCGGCCCGCTCGCGCTCAGTCGCGCGCAGCGAGCACACACGGCACGGATGCTGCTCGTGGGCACCGCGATGCCGGCATCCGACATCGCCTTCGCGTCGGGGTTCGCCAGCGTGCGGCAGTTCAACGACACGATCCGCGAGGTCTTCGGTCTCACGCCGCTCGAGGTGCGCGCCAAGCGCACAGGGTTCTCGGCGCCCGGCGGCACGATCGATCTGGTGCTACCCGTGCGAGGTCCCTTCGACGCTGGCGGACTGTTCGCCTGGATGAGCGCGCGGGCGCTGCCTGGCGTCGAGGTGGCGGGAGAGACATCCTTCGCCCGTACGGTGCGTTTGGCGGCAGGCCCTGGCCGATTCGAGGTCAGGACCGACGCCGGCGGTTCGGTGCACCTTCGGGCCACGGTCACGGCTCTGTCGGACCTTGCCGCCCTCGTTGCTCGCGTGCGTCGCATCTTCGATCTGGATGCCGATCCCCTCGCGATCGACGCTGCGCTTTCGCGCGATCCGCGCCTCGCGCCGCGCGTTCGCGCGATTCCCGGCATCCGGGTTCCTGGTGCTGCGGACCCGCACGAAATGCTCATCCGCGCGATGGTCGGCCAGCAGATCAGCGTTGCCGCAGCACGCACGGCGCTGACCGCGCTCGCCGAGGCTCTCGGCGAAGAAGTGCCGGGGCCCGACGGGCTGACACGACTGTTCCCGACGATGACGGCGATCGCCGAGCGCGGCGCAGAGGTGCTGCGCGGGCCGAGAGCGCGTATTCGATCAATCGTCGGCGCCGCGGCGTCCCTAGCCGACGGCAGCCTGACCCTCACGATCGCCGACGACGGAATCGATCAGCGCCGCGCCCTCCTCGCGCTACCCGGTGTCGGCCCCTGGACTGCCGACTACGTCAGGATGCGGGTGCTCGGCGACCCTGATGTCTTCCTCCCCGGGGATGTAGCGGTGCGCTCCGGTGCCCAGGCTCTCGGTATCCCCGCGGACGGGCTCGAGGCGTGGGCTGCGACAGCCGCGCCCTGGCGCAGCTACCTGAGCGCGCATCTGTGGCGGGCCGTTCCCGCCCGCCCCATCCGAACAGCGCCCGCGCGTACCCGCACCCCCCGTACCCCTGCGCTGAGCGCGCTTGCTGAGGAGGTCCCCACATGACCATGACCGCCGTTTTCGACGTCGTCGACACTCCCGACGGTCCGTTCGCGATCCTCGCTGCGGCCGACGGTGCGGTGCTCTCCTCCGGGTGGACCGATTCGGTGGAACGCATCGTTGAGCGCATCCGTCTGGCTGACCGGCCCGCGGATATCCGCCCGGGCACGACGGATGCCGCAGCTGCCGTCCGCGCGTATTACGCCGGTGATCTCGCGGCGATCGATGAGGTGTCGGTCCGGCAGTTCGGCACGCCGGGGCAGATGGCCGGATGGGCTGCGCTTCGCCGGATCGCACCCGGAGCGCCGCTGTCGTATGCGACGTTCGCCGCGGCCCTCGGCCATCCCACGGCGGTGCGGGCCGCGGCATCCGTCTGTGCTCGTAATGCCCCCGCGCTGTTCGTACCGTGCCACCGCGTGCTGCGCACGGACGGGAGCCTCGGCGGCTTCGCATGGGGTCTGGAGGTCAAGCGGTCCCTGCTGGATCGGGAGAATCCGTCCTTGCTTTCAGCCGACTCTCAGGCTTAGTCTGGAGGGCTGCCGCGTCGCGCGGCGCCCGTACGCCAAGGAGGATGCCATGTATCAGATCGCTGTTGTCGCGAGCACTGTCGTCCTTGCCGCCGCGGCCCCGCTGCGTCACCGCGGCCCCGCTACGACGCACTAGTTCGCCTGTCCACGACCTGACCGGTCGCGGCATACTCTCGGCGCCGCCTGCGTTCTCGCCCACGACCGCACGCTTCGCATCCGCGCTCCACTGACCCGGAGCCGCCCTCCCCGCCTGCACACCCGCGGGTTCGCTTCGCCCTCCCACAAGGACCATGACCGCAACGCCTTCTTCTCCCACGCCCCACCTGTCGACCCTTCGTGCCCTGGGCCGTCTGCTGCCGTTCGCGCGCCCCGTGCTCGGGCGTCTCGGCCTCGGCGCGGCAAGCGCCATGCTCGCCTCGGTGCTGGCCCTCATGTTCCCGCTGGTCCTCGAGGTGATCGTCGGCGGCCCGATCGCCTCCGGAGATCCCGGACAGATCGCCTGGGGAGCCGTGGCGATCCTGGCCCTGGGCCTTGCCGAAGCGGCGATGGTCTGGGCGCGCCGGTGGTTCGTGCTCGCGCCCTCGACACGCGTCGAATACGAGCTGCGAACCACCTTCTATCAGCGACTGCAGCGGCTACCCGTCGCGTTCCACGACCGCTGGCAGTCCGGTCAGCTGCTTTCGCGGATGATGCAAGATATCAGCATCATCCGTCGCTGGCTCGCGTTCGGTCTCGTGCTGCTGGTGGTCAACGTCCTCACGATCATCGTGGGTGCGGTCCTGCTGTTCCAGTGGCACTGGCTGCTCGGGGTGATCTTCCTGGTCACCTCAGCGCCGCTCTGGTACGCCGGATACCGCTTCGAGAAGCGATACGGCACCCTCGCCCGCCAGTCGCAGGACCAGGCGGGGGACCTTGCCACCTCCGTCGAAGAGAGCGTGCACGGCATCCGCGTGCTCAAGGCCTTTGGTCGCGGATCGCACGCCCTGCAGAAGTTCGCCCGGCAGGCCGAGACTCTGCGCGAGACCGAGATCCACAAGGCGCGCGCTGTCGGGCTGATCTGGTTCTGGCTGATCCTCCTCCCCGACATCGCGTTCGCCCTCGCCCTCGGTGCGGGTATCGCGCTCATTAGCATGGGCCAGCTGAACGCCGCTGAACTGATCGCATTCTTCGCGATGGCTACCGTACTGCGATGGCCCATGGAGTCGATCGGGTTCCTCTTCTCGTTCCTGCTGGATGCCCGCACGGCCACTGACCGCATCTTCGAGGTGTTCGACGAGGTCGACACCATCACCGACCCTGAGCAGCCGCAGACCATTGCAGCTCCCCGCGGCGAGCTGGCGTTCGAGGGCGTCCACTTCCGTTACCAGGACGCGCCGGACAGCCAGCGCGACCTGCTCGATGGGGTCGATCTCGTGCTGCGTCCCGGCGAGACAATGGCCCTGGTCGGACTCACCGGGTCGGGAAAGACGACTCTCACGACCCTGCCGACGCGTCTGTATGACGTGACAGGCGGGCGCGTGACGCTCGATGGGGTCGACATCCGTGATCTGACTCTCGCTGAGCTGCGTACCCACATCGGCATGGCGTTCGAGGATGCGACGTTGTTCTCGCAGACCGTGCGCGAAAACGTGCTGCTCGGTCGCGAGGATCTCATCCCCGGATCCCCGGAGGCCGAAGCGGCGCTGCGCGAAGCGCTCGCGGTTGCGCAGGCGAGCTTCGTCGACGATCTTCCCGACGGTGTCGACACCGTCATCGGTGAAGAGGGACTCAGCCTGTCGGGCGGCCAGCGACAGCGTCTCGCGCTCGCGCGGGCTGTCGCGGCAAAGCCTGCCGTCCTCGTTCTCGATGACCCGCTGTCGGCACTGGATGTCGACACCGAGGCTCTCGTCGAGGATGCCCTGCGGCGCGTCCTCGCCGACACGACGGCCCTGGTCATCGCGCATCGTCCGTCGACGGTCACCCTCGCCGACCGCGTCGCCCTGCTCGAGGACGGGAAGGTGACGGCGGTGGGGACGCACTCCGACCTGCTGCGCGACAGCGAGCACTACCGGTACGTGATCTCGAGCCTCGAAGACGAACAAGCCCGCCTGCGGGAGAGGGAGGTGACCCTATGAGTGCCACAGTCGTGGGTACGGCCGGCGAAGACCGGTCGGATTACACCAAGGACGAGAGTCGCGCCATCCGCCGCCGCTCGCTGCGCCTGCTCGGTTCGCTCATCTCGCCGCTGCGGTGGCAGGTCGTGCTCGCCGGTGTCGTGCTTGTCGTCTCAACCGCGCTGCAGGTCGCAGGGCCCGCGCTGATCGCGTTCGGCATCGACACCGCGCTCCCAGCGGTGCTCGACGAGGCGAACTGGATGCCGACCATCGGTGTCGTCGCCGTGTACCTCGTCGCGGGGCTCGGCGGCGCGGGTCTCGTCGGCTGGTTCGCAGTCGTTGCTGCGCGCCTCACGCAGGCCGTGATGCTGGACCTTCGCAAGCGCATCTTCTTGCACACGCAGCGGCTCAGCCTCGAGTTCCACGAGTCCTACACCTCCGGTCGCATCATCTCGCGGCAAACGAGCGACCTCGAGTCGATTCGGGAGCTCCTCGACGGCGGACTCAACCAGCTCGTGTCGGGACTGCTGTACGGCGGGTTCACGCTCATCGCGCTGCTGCTGCTGGACTGGCAGTCGGGAGTCATCCTCGCCGTCATGGGCGTGCCGCTGTTCCTGCTCATGCGCTGGTTCTACCTGCGCTCGCAGGTCGTTTACCGCGAGTCGCGGGTCATCAGCGCGAAGCTCATCGTGAAGTTCGTCGAGACCATGACCGGCATCCGTGCCGTCAAGGCCTTCCGCAAGGAACCCCGCAATGACGACGAGTTCGGAGACGTCGCCGAGGACTACCGCGACGTGAACATGCGCTCGATCCGCCTCTTCGGAACGTTCGAGCCCGGCCTCATGGCCGTCGCGTCGGTCTCGATCGCGCTGGTTGTGCTCTGGGGCGGCCTGCGGGTTGCCGACGGGGCGATCGCCATCGGCATCCTGCTGGCAAGCGTCCTGTACGTGCGGAACTTCTTCGCGCCGCTGCAGGAAGTGGCGATGTTCCTGAACTCGTACCAGGCTGCCACCGCGGCGCTCGAGAAGGTCTCGGGGGTGCTGGAGGAGGAGCCGACGGTTCCCGACCCGACGGATGCCGTCGACCTGTGGACCGCGCGCGGACACGTCGCGTTCGAGGACGTCACCTTCGGGTACGCCGATGACCGCGTCATCCTGCCGCACTTCTCGCTCGACATCCCGGCCGGGCAGACGATCGCCCTGGTCGGCACCACGGGAGCCGGCAAGTCGACGCTCGCGAAGCTCGTCTCGCGGTTCTACGACCCGACGCGCGGCGCGGTGACCCTCGATGGGGTCGACCTGCGCCGGCTGCACCCGAAGGATCTGCGCCGCGCGATCGTGATGGTCACACAGGAGGCTTACCTGTTCAGCGGTACGGTCGCCGACAACATCGCGCTCGGGAAGCCCGACGCGACGCTTGACGAGATCGAGGCCGCCGCGAAGGCTGTGGGGGCTGACGCCTTCATTCGTGCTTTGCCCGACGGATACGACACCGACGTGAACAAGCGCGGCGGCCGGGTCTCGGCGGGGCAGCGTCAGCTGATCTCGTTCGCGCGGGCGTTCCTGGCGAACCCCGCTGTGCTGATCCTCGATGAAGCCACGGCTTCGCTCGACATCCCCTCAGAGCGGGCGATTCAGGATGCCTTGCAGACGCTCCTGGCAGACCGGACGGCGATCATCATCGCGCACCGCCTCTCCACCGTTGCCATCGCCGACCGGGTGCTCGTCATGGAGCATGGCCGGATCATTGAGGACGACACCCCCGAGACGCTGATCGCCGGGACGGGCAAGTTTGCCCAACTCCATGCGGCGTGGCGGGAGTCGCTCGTCTGACGAGGTCGAAAAGGCGACGGGGCCTCGGTGGGGGAGGGAATTCCGAGACCCCGTCGGCTCGGGTGGATGCCGGGCGCTCGCTGCGAGCGCCCGGCATCCGGGTCGAAGGCGGGTCAGCAGATGCTCGTCGAGACCGTGCTGAGGCACGCGCCAAGACTGAGGCTGCTGGCGGCGAGGATGTCGGCGTCGCGGCTTTCGGCGCTGCGCTCGATCTGCTGAAGGCTGAGCAGGTAACCCATGTGATTCACCTCCTTCCTGCGGGATCCCAGGCCATGGCGGGCCGAAGCGGTGAGGCGGCTGTCGGCGGCACCAACAGCGGGAGATTGACCGGGATGACCGGCTCGCCGGAATTGATCACGTTGGCAGAGGTGCCGAGCGCCGCGAGGACGCCGGCAGAGCCCGTGGCGAAGTCGCACGAGAGGCGGAGGAGCCCTTGACCGGGGAATCCGATGCCGTGGGGGCGGCGAATTGCGTGGAGGCGCAGCTCGGCTACGTGGTGTCTTAGGGCATCGTCGGCTTCGGGCGTGGAGTAGCCGAGGTGCCCGAGCGTGGCCAGGAACAGGATCATCCCCGCGCGACCGCGGAACACGCCGGACTCCATAACGAAATCAGTCAGTGCCGCACTGCTGATGCCGTCCAGTGCCTCAAGGTAGCGGTCAGGTGTCTCGAGATGGGGCAGCAGCTGGGCTGCCACGAGCCCGACTCCGGCAGAGCCGCTCCCGAGGTAGGGCAGCATTCGCCACCCTTCGTTGAGCTGGAGTGATCCGTCGATCGCCGTCATGCAGTGCGCGAGGTCATAGTCGAGTGCGTCTTGCGCGAGGCGCAGGTGCGCCCGCTCTCCGGTGCGCTCATACAACCGGAGTGCGAACAGCGCCGTTCCCGACGGGCCGCGCAGCAGTCCCCCGCTGCCGGTTGCGACGTGGCGGTCTTCGGGCGCTGTCGGTATCGGCGGCCGGGCATCGTGTCGGGAACGCAGGATGCCGCCGATCTCGAGGGCCTCGAGCACAAGAGTCGGGTCGTCGTCGGATGCCTCGAGCAAGACGAGTCCGACTCCGGGCAGGCCGCCGTAGAGATCGGTTCCGAGTGAGGAGAAGTCGAGTCGACGAAGGCGGTCCAGGGCAGCCTGCGCGTGCGGCCCACGCCCGAGGCGACGATGGAGCCAGGCGAGCCCCGCGAGCCCGTCCCACAGGCCGGCGCGGTGAGGGCTGCGGCGATCGCCAGGTCGTTCCCACGTGGCGTCGATCCATGCGAGCGCCCGCTCGTCGGGCTCCCGACCCACGAGCGAGAGGGCGTAGACAACTCCCGCCACTCCGTGGGCCAGACCCGTCCCGTCTTCCGCGAACTGCTGCGGGTCGCCCGGCCATACTCGGTCATCGCGCGAGAAGTCGGCGCTCGCGGTGAGGTCGTCCGCAATGAGTTCCTGCAGTTCGCGCACCGCGCGCGCGTCGTGGACATCCCACCGGGCCACCGGATCGTCTTGCGCGGAGTCAGCTGCAGCGACGCGCATGCGGGTGAGCGCGAGGTCGTGATGAACCGCCGCCGCCCAGGTCTCGTCGAGCGCGAACGTCTCCATCGCTGCCCGCACCAGGTCGTCGGCCTTGAACGGGTCAAGCGCAAGCAGAGACGTCAAGGGGTAGAAGACGAAGACCTTGATGCAGGCGAGACCGTACCGGTCGGCGTCTGCGCCACGGCGCCCGTCGGCTGCCATGAATGCCGGTGCGCCGATGACGGGGGCGACGGCATCGTCAAGCGGAGCTGCCATCTCGAGATCGAGGAGTGTCACACTCCCGTCCGCACCGATCATCACGTTGCCAGGATGCACGTCGCCGTGACTGAAGCCCGCCTCGTGCAGCCTCGTCACTGCATCATCGGCGCCGGCGGTGACCTCCAGCGCCCACTGGCGATACTCCGCATACTCCGCGGGAGTGCTCCGGGCATGCACGAGCGGATGCCGCGGCACGATCGCGCTCTGGAGCGACTGGCCTGCGATCCTCTCGAGCAGCAGGAATCGATGCCCGTGCAGTGAGAACGACCCGTGCACGCGCGAGACCGGCGTGCCTACCAGGGTGCGCAGCGTCTGCTCCTCATCCAAGAGCCGCCGCACCGCGTCGCGGCCGTCCGGCGTCATCCCGGTATCGGGCCGGCCCTCTTTGATCACGATGCGGGCGCCGGTGGCGGCATCCTCGGCGTCGTACACCCCGCCGGCGTTGGAGTGATGCAGGGCGCCGAGAACATGCGGGAATCCGGGCGGCGGCGCGTCGCTGCCCAACGCGTCGAGTTGCACCTGCAAGAAGTCGGGGAGCTCCACCCAGTCGGGCGGTGTGAACCCGGGCGAGCGCACGTCTTCGACGAGCCGTCCATCCGGATGCCGCAGGGCGGCGACCTCGAAGCCGTGCTCGCCGTTCGTCACCTGGTGCACGAAGGCGCCGTAGCGCACCGAGAGGGGGCCGCGTCGCCATCTCAGGTCTGACAGGACGTAGGGGCCGGGCAGTCCGCCGATCGCGGCGTCCAGTGTCTCGAGGGCCCGTTGCAGCTCGTCGATGTCGCGAGGATAGACCGTGATGAACTTGCCGGATGCCGACCGCTCGGCATCCTTGGAGTTCATTGCGAACAGTGCGCTGCGATGAACCAGATGCTTGAACGTCATGCGTTCGGCGTGGCAGTGGCGCGCGACGTGCTCGAGCACCTCCTGCGCCACGTCGAGCGTCGCGCTGGCATGGATCTTCCAGCCCTGCTCGGGTAGCGGTACGCCCGGGGGATACCACCCACGCCAGATGCCGTCGGTGTGGTCCGTCCAGTCGTGCCAGTCGAGATCGGGCGGCGGTGCGTATCGTTCTGCGTCGGGCACGTGCGCGCGGGCGGGGTCGTCGTAGAAATGCGTGTCGACGCGTGCGAAGCGGTGGTATATCGCCTCCACGGCTCGCCCCTTTCCCAGATCGCCGTCGGCCCCATGTTCGGCGTCGTGGCCAGTATGTCGAGGGAGCGACGCAACGTGCGGTGTCGTCACCGTGAATCCGAGGTGACGCACGCGCAACGCTCCCGGCGCTCTGTGGGCCTGAGTCGTGCGGAGGACACGTTCAGGCGCCTGCGCATCACCCATTCAGCCCGGCGTATCGCGGGCGTGCCTATTTTTCGGATTTCATCCGATCGGATGATGTTTCGGTCCGATCCAGGCCGTGACGCACAGCCCAAAGGGCAAGTTGCGTGCGGTCGGCGAGTTGCGTCCGCTTGAGCGCGCTGTGCAGTTGAGCCCGCACCGTGTTGATCGACACTCCGAGTCGCGCCGCGAGTGCCTCGTTGCTCGTATGCCCGCGGCTGAGCTCTCGTGCCACCGCGAGCTGCGCGGACGTGAGGATCGCGGGAGAGGCCGAGCCCATTGCGCTCTGCTCGCCGCGGCGAGTGAACTCCCGGATGACGGCGGGAGTCACGCGTGTGGAGACCAGCGCGGTCCCACTCGCGGCGGAGCGGACGGCCTCGACCAGTTGAGTGGTGTCGTGGTTTTTCACGAGGTAGCCAACAGCTCCCGAATCGAGGGCTTCGATCACGAAGCGGTCAGCCTCGTGGCTGGTCACCACCACGACGGCGACGGGACGGTCCACGCCGGGGCCTGCGAGGGCGCGCGTCGCCTCCAGTCCACCGCCCCCGGGCATGTTCAGGTCCATGAGCACGACGCTCGCTCGTTCGGACCGGGCAGCCATGACCGCATCGACGCCGTTGGATACTTCGCCGATGACAGCTATCCCGGGTGCGTGCTCCAGCCGGATGCGCACTCCCTTGCGGTACGCCCGGTTGTCGTCGGCGATCAGAACCCGGATCTGCTTGACGGTCATGCCAGGCCCATCGCGGTCGTGTGGCGGCCGACATCGGTGAGAGGGATCGTCGACTGCACACGCCACCCGCCGGCCTCGGTGGGTGCGGCGTCGAGGACGCCCCCGAGCAGCGTCACACGTTCGCGTAGCCCGGTGAGCCCCCATCCGAGGCCGACCGCGTGCGAGTCGGACGTGGCGCCGCGAGCGGGGCCGTTCTCGACCACGATCTCGAGTTCGTCAGCGGTGGCCGTGACGATCACCTCGGCGGTCGAACCGGCGGCGTGCTTTGCCACATTCGTCAGTGCCTCCTGTGCGATGCGGTACCCGGTTGTCGAGATCATTGCGGGCAGGGAGTCGAACACCCCGCTGGTGCGGAGGCTCACACGCAGGTCTCTTCGTTGCCAGAACGCGACGAGGTCTTCGATACGTCGCACGTCAGGCGTGGTGTCGGCGCGTGCTTGTCCGGTGGCGCGCAGTTCGTTGAGCGCCGAGACGAGACTGGCAGCTGCGAATCGAGCCTCCGAACGGGCCTCGGCGAGAAGCGCGAGAGCGTCGGTTTCCGACTCTTCGGCGATGAAGGCCGCCGCCTCGGTCAGGGAGAGCAGTCCGGTGATGTGTTGCGCGGCGACATCGTGCAACTCCTGTGTGATGCGGGAGCGCTCGGCCTCGCGGGCCTGTGCGAGGCGCTCCTCCTGATCGCGACGCTCGGCGGCGGCGAGGGCCCGCAGCTGCTCAACCCGGCGTGTCTGGGCGCCCCACCACAGACCTAGCACTGCCGCTGCGGCAAGGGAGGCCGCGAAGCCGACGACCTGCCCGAAGACGAAAGCGAGGATCGCTCCCGATGTCAGTCCGTACACCGAGGCCCAGCTCGCGAATGCGGCCGCGTCGGTAAGGATGAGCACCCCGAGGACGGGGAGCGTAACCGGCGCCGCGTGCCGTGACCCCAAGAGGAACAGCGAGGCCACGACCGTGAGTTGCATGGGTGCAACCCACGAGGGTGCATTGATGACGAAGACGGCCGCCACGTAGACGGCCATCGTGGCGAGTGTGGCGAGAACCGGCCATCGGGTCGCCAGGAGGATTGCGGCGGCCTGTGCGGCGAAGAGCGCCACGAGGAGAAATACGGAGAACTCGAACGGGATCGAATTCGACCAGCTGTAGTTGCCGTCGATCAGCACCGCTATCGGGTTGACCATGCCCTGGACGAGCATCGTCGCAAAGAGCACCACAGCAAGCACCCAGGTTGCCCGGCGGGACGGCAGGATTCCTTGCCACGCTCCCCCCGGTGCGTCCTCGCCCCTCGTAAAGTTCTGCAGCACAGCAACGCCACGTGCAGCTGTCGCTTCGTCTGTCACGATCCCCATTCCCGACGATTCCTCTGCCCCGGTCGGTTCGCGCACATCCTCGCACCTTTCCTGCCGCCGAGCGCTGGACCTCATCCGGATGGACGAAATCTCACGCGAATCTCGGCGCGGCCCCGCTCACCGCATCCGCCGTGGCCAACTCGCGGATTTTCGGGTCTGCGAGGCGCACTGGGCGCGATCGAGCGAATGCTATGACTGCGTGAGAATCGCGGGCAACTGATGGTTCCCGTCGTTCATCCGCTGTTCGCTTCTTTGTCGGGACGCGTTCCCCGACGCCGCGGGATCGGTCCGTCGCGCCGGGGGCGTCTCGCGACGCAGACTTTCGGCGTCCGGTCGGTGGATCTCGCCGGACGCACAGAGCCCCAGGAGCGACTCCCGATGTCACTGCCCACGCGTGTCCACGACGATGAGCTGACGACCGAACCTCCGGCGACCGTGGTCGACACTGATCGTCCGCGCTCGCTCGCGGCGCGTCGCAGCCTGTCGGACGGGTTCTTCCGTTTCGGCGCCCACGGCGGCGGCGTCATCGTGCTCGCGATCATGACCCTCGTCGGCGTCTTCCTCGCCGTCCGCGGCGCGGAGGCGATCGCGGTGGCCGGGCCGTCGTTCCTCACCACCCAGACGTGGGAACCCAACAGCGGCAACTTCGGCATCGCGGCCGTGCTGTTCGGCACGGTGGTCATCGGCCTCATTGCGATCACCGTCGCGGTTCCCCTCGCGCTGGGTACGGCAACGTACATCTCTGAGTACGCGCCCGAGGGCGTCCGCCGCTTCTTGATCGGCGTCGTCGATCTGATGGCGGCGATCCCTTCGGTGGTGTACGGACTGTGGGGCCTGTTCTGGCTGCAGAGCGCGCTCATTCCGGTCGCGGAGTGGATCAGCACCTACTTCGGCTGGATTCCGATCTTCGCGGTGTCGAGTTTCAATCCCGACGATCCGCTTGCCACCCCGACGGTGTTCACCGCATCGGCGTTCCTCGCGGGGTTGGTGGTGTCGATGATGGTGGCCCCGATTGCGGCCTCGATCATGCGGGAGGTCTTCTCACAGGCGCCCGTCGGCGAGCGCGAGGGCGCGTATGCGCTGGGCTCGTCGAAGTGGGGCATGATCCGCTCCGTCGTCTACCCGTTCGGCATGGGTGGCATCATCGGCGGCACGATGCTCGGACTCGGGCGGGCGCTGGGCGAGACGATCGCGGTGTATCTCGTCATCTCCCCGGTCTTCGTCATCAACTGGGAAGTCCTCTCGACCGGCACCAACTCGATCAGCTCGCTCATCGCCTTGCGCTACGGCGAGGCGTCGTCGTTCGAGATCTCCGCGCTGATGGCGGCGGGACTCGTGCTGTTCCTCATCACCATGCTCGTGAACTTCCTCGCGGGTTTCATCATTCAGCGCACCCGTTCGGGTGCGGCGAGCTAGGACGACCGTGACAATCACTCCTACACCGACCGTGAGCCCGGAGCGGAAGCACCGACGCGCGCAGCTTGCGGGCAGGGTTTCCCGAACGCATCTTCCCGGGCGCGACGGTCGCATTCACGTCTCCCGCCCCGAGACGCGTCGAGAGCTCTCGTCGGTGCGCCGCGAAGACGTCCTGCGGATCATCGGCGCGGCCGCGGCAGCCATCGCACTCACGTCGTGGCTGTTCACCCAGGTGCTTCCGTTCGAGGGTGCCCTCCCATTCGTGCTCGTCTCTTACCTGCTCTTCCTCGGCTTCTTCGTCGTCTTGATCAGCTTCGACGACAATCGGGTCACGATCCTCGACCGCGTCTGGGCGGTCGTCATCCACTCCGCCGCGGTCGTGCTGCTGCTCGCGCTCACCGTCGTCGTCGTCTTCACGGTGTTCCGGGGCTCGGCCGCGTTCTTGCACTGGAACTTCTGGGTGCAGGATCTCTCGCTGGGAGGCCCCCTCGACCCGCTGACCGTCGGTGGGGTTGCTCACGCGATCATCGGAACCCTGATCATGATCTCGATCGCGCTGGCCATCGCGATTCCGCTGGGTGTGCTGTGCGCCATCTTCCTGGCCGAGTTCCCGTCGCCGTTCGCCAGGCTGGTGCGCACGGTGACCGAGGCGATGACGGCGTTGCCCTCGATCATCTGCGGCCTGTTCATCTACGCGACCTACATCCTGCTCTTCGGCCTCGAGAAGTCCGGATTCGCGGCGGCACTCGCGGTGACGATCATGATTCTGCCGATCATCATCCGCTCCGCCGACGTCGTTCTTCGCCTCGTTCCTGCAACGCTCAAGGAGGCCTCCTACGCGATGGGGGCCAGCCAGTGGCGCACAATCTGGCACGTGGTGCTGCCGACGTCGAAGTCGGGGCTGATGACGGCGATCGTGCTGGGGACCGCACGAGGAATCGGAGAGACGAGCCCGGTTCTGCTGACTGCCGGTTACACGACGTTCTTCAACCTCAACCCGTTCTCGGGGCCGATGGTGTCGCTGCCGTTCGCAACGTTCACCCTGGTCAAGAGCCCCGAACCGAACCAGATCGCACGCGGTTTCGGCGCCGCCGCGGTGCTCATGGCGCTGGTATTCACCCTGTTCCTGCTCGCACGCCTCATCGGCGGCCGGGGACCGGGGGTTCTCTCGTCGCGCGCGGCATCACGTGCACGGGCCGCGTCTGTGCGCGACGCGGCTCGGTTCTCGCGTCGCCAGGCCCCGACGATGCTCGCGGCAGACGCTGCCACCAGTCCGTCCAGAATCACGTCCGAGGGAGGCCGGTCATGAGCGCCCTCGCCGTCGCACCTCGTCGCTGGGCGGCGCGGGCCGCCGTGGCCATGCTGGGCGTGCTGCTCATGGTGGCTGGGGGGCTCCAGCTCGCGTCGTCGGCGCACGCCGCGGGGAGCACCCATGTGCCGATCAAGGGCACGGGCTCGACGTGGTCGGGCAACATGATCGCGCAGTGGGTCAGCAACGTCTACGGCAACTTCGGCTGGGTGGTCAACTACACCGGCACCGGATCCACCACGGGGCGCAACGATTTCGCGACCGGGCAAACGCAGTTCGGCGGCACCGACATCCCTTATGGGATCTCCAACTCGAACGAGATCGAGAACCTCCCCAACCGGTCGTTCGCGTACATGCCGATCGTGGCCGGTGGCACGTCGTTCATGTACAACCTCGAGATCGGCGGCAATCGCGTCACCAACCTGCGCCTGTCGGGTGACTCGATCGCGAAGATCTTCACGGGTGCCATCACGGTGTGGAACGACGCCCAGCTGCAGGGCGAGAACCCCGGGCTGGCGCTGCCGGCGCTGCCGATCGTTCCCGTCGTGCGCTCCGACGGCGCCGGTGAGACAGCGCAGTTCTCGATCTGGATGCGGCAGGAGCACACGGCGGTCTGGGACGCCTACTGCGACAAGGTGGGAAGGCCGTACGTCAACGGCCACTGCGGTGTGACCAGCAACTATCCGGTCGTGCCCGGTTCGGGCTTCATCGCCAAGGCGGGGTCAGACGGCGCTGCGGGTTATGTCGCTCAGGATGCCGCGGTCGGCGCGATCACGATGGTGCAGTACTCCTACGCCCTGAACCTGAAGTTCCCGGTAGCGAAGCTCTTGAACGCCGCCGGCTACTACACCGAGCCGACGGCCCAGAACGTCGCCGTCGCGCTGCTGAGCGCGAACATCAACCAAGACAAGTCCTCGATCGACTACCTCACCCAGGACTTGAGCGGCGTGTACACGAGCAGCGATCCGCGCGTCTACCCGCTCTCGAGCTACAGCTACGTCATCTTGCCGGTGAACCCCGACCCGGGAAGCGCGAAACAGGCGAACATCACCGATGACCAGGGCTACACGCTCGCCGATTTCTCGGCGTATTTCCTGTGCGAGGGACAGCAGCAGGCTGACGTGCTCGGATACTCGCCACTGCCGATCAACCTGGTGCTGGCGGGCCAAGACCAGATCCGCAGGATCCCGGGCGGTAACCCGCAGATCAAGGGCATCACGGACTGCAACAACCCCACGTTCGACCCGACCGACTCGAGCCCGCAGTCGAACAAGCTCGCCAAGACAGCCCCCTACCCGCCCGAGTGTGACAAGGCGGGGCCGCAGCAGTGCGCGACGGGAACCGGTGGCGCGAAAGACCAGCCCACGGCAACGTCGGGCGGCAGCGGTGGCGGTGGCGGTGCGGGAGGCGCCGGCACAGCTGCGGGCGGCGGCTCTGATGCGGCGAGCGCGAGCGCGCTCGAGGCAGCCGCGGGCGGCAGCGGTGCGATCGTCGCTGACGCCGCACCCGTGCTGGTGAACGCGACACCCCAGACGATTCCGGTCGCCCAGCTCGGCCTGCTCGCGCCCCTGGCCGTCCTGGCCGCTGGGGCCGGGCTCCTCCTCGCGGCAGTGCTACCGCCCCTCCTCGGGCGACGCCGACGCACCCCTCACCCGATCCTCACCCGCGGCTCCCCGCGGTGACCCCCCGGAAAGGCACACCACACGATGCGCATCCGATCCTCACGCCCCGCCCTCGTCGGCGTCGCGCTCGCGGTCAGCGTTGCCGCGCTGGTGGCGGCGGTGGCCCCCGCTGCGGCTGGCGCGACCGGAGACGAGGCCGACTCGTCGGTCACCGTGAAGTGGGCGGGTGGCAACGATCGCGCGATCCAGCAGTATCAGCCCGATCACGCCGCGATGACCAGCGACGGGCAGGGTGGTGACGCCGGCTCGGGGCACTGGGACGACTTCAAGAACCTCTCGGTCACCGTCTCGAAGACCAAGAACCTCGGTTCTGAAGCCATTCTGGTGACGGCAGACGGCGGCAAACCGACAACGAGGCTCAATGGCACCGAGGGGGCGATCAGCTACCTGCAGATGTTCCAGTGCTGGGGGTATCCGGGCTCCGCCGACTTCGCGAAGACCTGTCAGTGGGGTGGCTACTCGACGTACGAAACCGGCGGGACCCCCCAACAGTCGGTGCTGCAGATCATCGGGGATGGGTATTTCAATCTCACGCGCGGGGGGCTTCGCTTCCTCACCGTGACTGGTCGCGAGAACGAGGACAAGATCCCCCCGAAAGGGGCGGGGGACAGGAACCAAGGCCTCGCTGATTTCTTCGACGCGAGCAGTTCCAACGAGCGCATCATCGTCCCGTTCGGCGGTGACGGGCGGGCGCGCACGGCGTTCGTGACGCAAACCGCGATCGACCAGCCCTACCTCGGGTGCGGTGACCCGCAAGCGGCCGGTGAACGATGCTGGCTCGTCATCGTGCCGCGCGGCACGCACTCCGGGACCCGCCAGGGAGCGACGACCGTCTGTAGCGGCTCGACGTCAGTACAAAACAACAACTACGGCGACGTGAATCAGTACCTCCAGCTCGGATCGCCGATCGACCCGAACTGCTCGATGTGGGATGACCGCATCGTCGTGCCCCTCGACTTCGACAACCCGTACCGCACGTGCGCGGCGGGAACCGCCGAGCGTCGCCTGGTCGGCAGCGAGTTCATCGCCGACGCGATCGCGTCGTGGCAGTCCACCCTGTGCGACGGGGCCGACGGTGCAGCCTTCTCGCTCATCACCAACAGTGGTGACCTGGCCCGGTCACAGCTGTTGCAGCGTCAGGCGGGTGGGGTCGTTGTCGTGGATCCGCTGACCCCCGAGACGATCGGAACCGCCGACCCCACTCTCTTGGCCGATGCGGATATCCGTTACGCGCCGATCGCGAACACCGCGGTGACGATCGGCTATCTCGCCGAAACGAAGGATGGCACGCAGTTCCCGACGCTCCGCCTGACCCCTCGACTGATCGCCAAGCTGCTCACTCAGTCCTTCGGAAACGCGGTACCGAAGGGTGACGGGGGAAGCTATCCGCCGGTCGGCGACTCACGCGCCACGCTGCGGCACGAGACTGTCGTCGCGGACGAGGAGTGGGCGGCGCTCGGCAACCCGACGGACCTCCAGCAAGCGGTCGTCCAGGACCCGTGGGTCGTCACGGGTCCGGCGGGCGATGACGGGGTCCGGGCGCTCTGGCGCTATGTGCTCGCCGACGCCGATGCGCGCGCGTACCTCGCCGGCGAGCCCGACCCGTGGGGCAACACGGTCAACCCCTACTACCTGCCCCGGGGCGCGCCGGGCGTCGCGGGTCCGGGTATCGATCTGCTCACCGCCCCGATCGACACCTTCCCGAAGGTCGACCTGTCGGTGGCCCCCGATGATGCGACCGCGCTGTCGAATCTCCGGGGCATGCAGATCGACTCGCTCAGTTACAACCCGTACTCCCTCACGCTCAAGGCGAACGCGAACCGGATCGTCAACGCCGATCAACGGTTGACCAACGTGTGGGATCCGCAGAAGTTCTCGGGCACCAACGTCGGGTTCTTCGTGCCGCAGCTGCCGAGGCCTCCAGCGGGCGGGCAGGGGCGCCTCATCCTCGGGCCGACCGCGGCGAGTGGGGCGGACCGCTACCAGCTCGCGACCGCCGAGCTCGCGCTGCCCCTCGATAACGCGACTGACCGCTCCACGGTGGCCTCGGCGCGGGAGTTCGTACCCGCCACCGAGACAGCCGTCGCCCGGGCCGTTGCGGCGCAGACAGTGGGCGCGGCGAACGTGCCGCAGGTCGACCCAGCCGAGGTCCCGTCAGGCGCGTACCCGCTCGCGCTGACCGTCTACGGCGCGTTCGATGTGACCGCCGGCGTCGGCGACCAAGCTGCACGCGAGGACTACGCCACCTTCATCGACTACGCCGGGGGCGCGGGAAATGTCCCCGGCGAAGCGGGAGGGCTACCCGCGGGGTACGTTCCCCTCACCTCTGGCCAGGTGGCGCTCGGTGCGAGCGTTGCTGCCGAGTTGCGCGACCCGACGCTGCCCTCTCCGCAGACTGCCGGAGGCGCCAGCGCACCACCGGCAGCGACCTCTCCAGGATCGTCCGCGGCAGCGGGAGGGAGCGCCGTCGGGGCGGCAACTGCGGCGACCGCGACCACGATCTCGACTGCCGACGCATCCTCGGTCGCGGCAACCGCCGAGGCCGCGCCGCCGGCGCAGGGTGCCGTGGGCGGCGCCCTCGCTGCGGGACTGGTGGGAGCGATCGCCGCGCCGTTCCTCCTGCGGCGGCGGCCCACATGACCCCCAGATTCGCCTCGGCCCACCGCCGAGGCGTCACAGACCCTCGTTCATCCGAACGAAAAAGCCCCCGACGGAGCTGCAACTCCGTCGGGGGCCGGAAACCCGGGTTAGCGCATCACAAGAAAGTAGCAAGGAACTCACCATGAACAAAATCACGAAGTCGGGCATCGCGGCAGCTGTCGCGTTCGGTGCGGCGGCGGCGTTGCTGGTGGCTCCGGCCGCTCAGGCCGACCCCCGCGACCCGTCGTCCGGCACCTACACGCTGAACCGTGCGCTCAACGGCACCGGATCGGACACGACTCAGGATGTCGTCAACGGTCTGGCGGCAGTGGTCGTGGACGCGAACGACGATCTGCTGATTGGCTCGTGGGACGCCACGATCCCGGCCGGTCAGGGGAGCTTCATCGTCACCCACACCGGCGGCACGTCGATCCCTCGTCCGAACGGCTCGACCGAGGGCTACAACGCGCTCAAGGCGGCGATCAACAACCAGTCGCTGACCAACCCGCGCGGCACCTCGTCGGCAAACCTCGATGACACCGACCTGCAGTTCGCGCGTTCGTCGAGCGGACCGCGTGTGCCGTCGTCGACCGGCGTGCTGTCGTACGTGCCGTTGGCGGTGGATGCGGTCACCTACGCGGTGCACGAAGACAACACCACGCTGCCCCGCGACCTGACGCTGGCCGACCTGCAGGCGATTTACCACGCCAGCAACGGCGCGTCGGTGACGTTGAGCAACAGCCAGACCTACACGGTCGGTCTGCCCGGTACCGGTGCTGACATCGTGCCGTTCCGCCCGCAGGCCGGGTCGGGTACGCGCTCGTTCTGGGACAGCACCATCGGTGGCACCATCGGTTCGGCGGTCTCCGACTCCTACACCTCCGGCGGCGTGACCGTCAGCGTGCAGGAGCACGACGGCAAGGTGCTCGAGGATGTCCCGAACGCGATCGTGCCGTTCTCGATCGCGCAGTACATCGCCCAGACGAAGGTCGCTGCGAACCCGTCGTACTACAGCGGGACGTACGCCGGTGTCACGGTGACTGAGCGTCGTCACGGCGCGGAGCTGGCCGAGATCAACGGTGTTGCGCCGATCAGCTCGGGTGTGCTGAACACCGCGTTCCCGGTCAAGCGCCCGGTGTTCAACATCATCGAGCACGCGGCGATCTCGACCAACAGCGACCTGGCGTTCGCGTTCGTCGACGACCCGGCGACCACGACCGTGGTCGAGGGTGCGGTGTACTCCGCGACCCGCCCGGGCACCTCGACCCTGGTGATCGAAGACTTCGGCTTCGGTTCGCTGGGCACCTCGGGCGTGACCATCGGCACCACCCTCTACAAGGCCGGTGACGCCGAGAACCACCGCTCCAACTAACACCCCAGCGGGTGGGTGGGGTGCGAACGCCGCACCCCACCCACCCGCCTCACCGCGGCGCGAAGCCCCAACAGACCTTTCCTCCTCCTACCCGAATCCGCCGGGAAAGTCCCGGCACGAAAGGACACTCGCATGACCCGTTTCACCCGTGCGCGCCGCGCCCTCGTCGCGAGCGGCACCGCACTGCTTCTCGCGGCAGCCAGCTTCGCCGCCGCAGCGCCCGCCAGCGCCACCGAGGTGTTGGAGCCGCTCAAACCCGAGAACCGCATCGGCGACCTGACGGTGACCGCACCCGCCACGCGAACCCTCACAAACTCCGGCGACCCAACTGCTCTTACCGCGACGACCGGGTGCCCGGAACACTTCCGCGCATCCTCGCGAACCTTCCTGGTGTGGTCGGACGGCACGCACGACGACTACTTCCCCGCATACCCGCGCAGCACCACCATCGCCGGCTACGGGTTGGACGGCACTCCACTGAATCTCACCGGCAGCTACGCGGCGCGGTTCAGCGACTTCACAACTCTCAATCTGTTCAGAGACGGCACGGCGGACCTGGTCGTGACCTGCGACCCCGGCGACACCCTGACGACGAACCTGCCCATCCTGTCGAGCCTCCCGATCGGGGACGCGAAGTACTTCTCGGTGAAGCTCAACATCGATAAGACCAACAACACGTGGAGAGTCGCCGACACGCGCAGCGCCACGACGACCGGCCTCGTGTCTTCGGCTGTCACCCAGACCGGTGTCACCCTCACCGCGACGGTCGCGCCGAGCGAGGCGACCGGTACCGTGCAGTTCAAGCAGGCGGGCACCGCGATCGGTGACCCGGTCACGGTCTCGGGCGGCATCGCGAGCTACGCGGTGTCGGGATTGACGGCGGGCACCAGTTACGCGTTCACCGCGGAGTACTCCGGTGACACCACCCACACCGCCTCCTCCGGCTCGGTGGATGTCACGACCGAGGCGATCCCGGTGCAAGACACCGCGACCCCGACGGTCGGGGTCACGGTCCCCACCGCTACCACGCCGACCCCGACGGGTCTGAAGATGAGCGCCAAGCCGTCGGCCGTCACCCTCACCGGCCCCACGACCCGCACCGCGGGCGAGGTGTGGATCGCCACCGGTGAGCTCGGAACCGTCACCGTGAACGATGACCGCCAGAGCGCCGGTACCCCGTGGACCCTCAACGGCCGTATCAGCAAGCTCACCAGCGGCTCGAACGAGATCGCAGCCAGCAACGTCGGGTGGAAGCCCGCGAAGGTGGGCGACGGTAACGGCACGGCGGGCGCTGAGGTCGCTGCGAGCGTCGGCGGCGGCCTGGGCTCTGACAAGCCGCTGGCCACCGGAACCGGGTCGGCAACGGCGAACGTCACCACCTCGGTCGGAGCGACCATCACGCTCAACACCCCGGCCGACGCCCCTGCCGGCGACTACACCGCAACCCTCACCCTGACGCTCATCTGAGCATCCCTCACTGGGTGGCCCGTCGTGCTCGGGGGCGCGACGGGCCACCCTCTCATGCCCCCGAACCCCGACCACACCGGAGACCGATGAATCCCCGCGTCCGCCCCACCCGCGCCGCCATCGCCCTGCTCGCAGCCACCGCCGTTGCCTTCGCGACCGCTGTCGCTGCCGTGACACCCGCGACCGCCGACGACGGTGACATCACGTGGGGCATCCAGCCGTCCACGCCGACCGGTCCCGACGGTCGCACAGCCTTCACCTACCAGGTCGCGCCCGGCACGACCATCACCGACTGGGTCGGCGTCGTCAACGACTCGGCCGTGCCCGCCACGTTCCGCGTCTACGCCGCCGACGCCGTCACCGACTACGACACCGCCGCGTTCACCCTCATCGGCTCCGACGAGGGATCCGCTGACCTCGGCGCCTGGACCGCCGTCAACGGCGCCGCCGCGACCTGCCCCGACACCAACGACGAGGCCGAAGCCGCCTGCGCCGCAGGTCTCGGCGTTTCGGTGACCGTCGATCCCGGAACCACCCAGAACATCCCCTTCACGATCGTCGTGCCCCAGGATGCCACCCCCGGCGACCACGCCGCCGGCATCGTCGCCTCGTACACGACAGACGGGGCGGGAGAGGGCACGAGCGTGCGGCAAGAGAACCGCGTCGGCACGCGCATCTACCTGCGCGTCGACGGGCCGCTCACCCCGGGCCTCGGGGTCACCGGCGCGGTCGCCGGCTACGACGGGACGGTGAACCCGATCGGCGCCGGCACCGGCTTCGCGGGCTTCGACCTGAACAACACCGGCAACACACGTCTGTCGGCCCAGCCGAGCATCCATTTCACCGGGCCCTTCGGCATCGACTTCGGCACCCTTACCCTCGAACCGGTGCGCAACATCATGCCCGGCGGCACCGCCCACGTCACGGGACTGCACGAAGGCGTGCTGCCGCTGCTGCTGCTGTTCGCCGACATCACCGTCACCCCGCTCGCGGGCGACACCCTCGCCGACACCGACCCACTGCCCGCGGCGGCATCGAGTTCGGCGATCACCTGGGCGATCCCGTGGATGCTGCTGCTCATCCTCGCCGTCATCGCGGGCGTCATCGTGCTGATCGTCGTGCTGCGCCGCCGCTCCCGCCAGCGGCTCGCCGAGGACCTCGCCGCCTACGCCGACCAGATCCGCGCCGAGGCCCGCGACGAGACCGAAGCGCGCGACCAGAGCGAGCCCGTCCGATGAGGGTGTTACGGCCCGAGCAGGGCGAGTGGGACGACGCCGATGCCATCGCGACGCCGGTACGCCGCTGGCCCGGTCGTGACAACCAGTGCGTCGGCAAGGCGATCTCCGAGCCGGTCTCTGAGCCACACCAGATGGCGCACATCACGATCATCCACCGACGCCGCCAGCTTCACCTCGATGGCGACGACGCGGCCACGGCTCTCGAGCACGAGATCCACTTCGTGCGCGCCATCCTGAGTGCGCAGGTGAAAAAGCCGAGCGTCCGCCGCTTGCGCGTAGGTCTGGGCGCTGAGGGTCACGAGCCCCTCGAAAAGGCGACCCAGCGCAGCACCGTGTTGGGGGCCGATCATCGCGCGCTCTCGCACCTCGAGCAGGGCGGCCTCGTCGAGGTCCATCAGCCGTGCGGCGAGAGCGGGATCGGCGAGGTGATGCTTCGGTGCGGAGGACAGTCGACCAAGGTCTGCGCCGAGCGGACGCCAGGCCTCCACCGGATCGAGCAGCCAGAGCTGGCTGAGCACATCACGGTAGGCAACCGTCGTCGGACGACTGGGCTTGTCGGACTCGCCGACTGTTCCTGCGTCGAGGATCGTCGTGTAACTGGCGGTGGAGCTCGTCGCCGACGCGTACGCACGCATCCACGCACGCAGCGACGCGGGGGCGCGTACACGAAAGCCCTGCTCGACCATGTCGCGTTCCACGATTCGCGCCAGGTAACCGTCGAGCGCGAGCCGTCTCGCCCGATCGGGCAGGTCACGGATTCCCGGGAACCCCGATGCCACGATCTCGCGGACGTAGTCCGGCAGTTGCCATCCGGTTTCACCCGCGATCTCGCCGGTGCCGGTGAGCAGCGCCGACAGCGAGACGGGCGGCGGGTCGCCCCTTCGCTCCGCGATCGAGAGTGGTCGCATTCGCAGACTCACGATGCGGCCTGCTCCCGAGTGGACGGGAGCGACCACCGGGGCGGCGCTGCCCGCCAGCAGGAACTGGCCCCCGCTGCGGTCGCGGTCGACGGCACGGCGTACGAGATCCCATGTCTCGGGCAGACGCTGCCACTCGTCGAGCAGGACGGGCTTGGGCGCGCGAGTGAGCAGGTCCGCGTCGGCGGCCAGTCGTTCGGCGACATCGGCTCGGTCGACCGGCAGCACCGTCGCCGCGCGCCGGCTCGCCGTCGCCGTCTTCCCTACACCCTTCGGCCCATCCAGGCTTATCGCCGCGAGGGCGGGGAACACGGCGTCGAGTTCGTCGTCGACGATTCGTCTCCGATAGGTGTCCACGCTCGCTACTTTACAGATCCCGGTGTTTCTACTTTACAAATCCCAGGTATTTCGCTTTACAGATCCCAGGAAAAGGAGGCGGTCCGATGACCCGCATCCCCTCGCTCCGGCTGCTCGCCGCCGGCGCCACCCTCGTCGTCGCGAGCCTCGCGATTCCGCTCACGCCCGCCGTTGCCGCCGAACCGACGCCCGCGCCGAGCGCCGGAGCGACCGTCAGCGTGACGGTTCCGTCCGCCACTCCGACGTCGGTGCTCCAGGCGGACGCCGTGGCCGCGATACGAGACGACGGCACTGTTCTCAGCACGACCGAAGCTCCCACGCTGACGGCCGGTGACGCGTTCGCGGTGTGCTGGGGGTTCCAGAACGGCGACGCCTTGGTCGGCACCTGGACGGGATTCCTCTCCACGTCGGTCCCTTTCAGTGCGACCACCGGTGCGACGATCGGTGACCCCGTGGAGGTCGCGGCCAGCGAGAGCCTGGGTACGTTGTGCCTGGCTGTTGTGCTTCTCGAGACGGAGGTGGGCGAGTTCACGCTCTCCGCTGTGCGTGAGAGCGCCGGGGGACAGCAACATATCGAGCCTGCTTTCCACTTCCGCACCACCGCCTCCGAACCTTCGCCGAGTGATGCGCCGTCGGGCGGTTCCGGTGGCACAACCACCACCGGCGGGACAACAGCGCGGGGCTCCGCCACTTCTCGCTCAGGCGGGTCGGCGCAGTCTGCCGCGCAGCAAGTCGCAACCGGTCCTACCGAACCGACGATCGGCAAGAGCCCCTCGACCACGGCGGAGCAGGCGAGCGTCGACAAGACCGCCTACAACGCGGGCGACACGATCACCGTCAGCTTCTCGGGGTTCACACCGAACGAGAAGGTGCAGGTCGTGATGTACTCCGACCCGGTCTTGATCGGCAACTTCCCGGCGGATGCCGCGGGCACCCTGACGCAGTCGTTCCAGCTGCCCACCGATCTGCCCGCCGGCGCGCACACCGTGCAGCTGACCGGCTGGGAATCGAAGAAGGTGGCGACCGCGAGCATCGTCGTCGCGAGTGCCGCCACCGCCGCCGCTCCTGATGTGCAGGGCGTACCGGTGTGGGCGTGGTGGATTGCGGGAGCACTCCTTGCGGTCCTCGCCGCCTTTGGCGCCTGGTGGCTCATCCGCACGATGCGCGCCCCCGCCCCCGAGGCGAGCGCCGCATGACGATCACCGAACAGGCGTCGCCCGAGGCATCCGGGATCGTGGCCCCCGTGCAGGTTGAGCCGGCGCCGCCCAAGCCGCCGAAGCCGCCGCGCAAACCCCGTCGCCCGCGGCTGCCCCCACCGCCTCGCCCGCTCGCGCCGCGCGACGGGCGGTGGTGGGCGGGAGCGATGATCCTCACGGCATCCCTGCTGCTGCTGGCTTTTGTCGCTCACGTCGCCGCGTTCTCGGCTTTTCAGCACTATCGCGCGCAGACGATCGCCTACGACGAGCTGCGTACCTCACTCGCCAAGGCTGAGACCCCCGTTGGGCAACTGGTCGACGAAGACGAAATGGTCACGCTGGGAACCCCGGTCGCCCTGCTCGACGTGCCGTCGATCGGGCTGAGCGAGGTGGTGCTCGAAGGCTCCTCGGGTGAGGTGCTGCGCTCGGGCGTCGGGCACCGCCGCGACAGCGTCATGCCCGGCCAGGCAGGGCTCTCGGTCATTCTCGGCCGCCAGACCACCTACGGCGGACCGTTCTCGCAGCTGTACCGGCTCGCTCCCGGCGACGAGATCACGATCACGACCGGTCAGGGCGTCAACACCTACCGAGTGTTCGGTCTGCGTCGCGCGGGCGACCCCATGCCGCCAGACCTCGCTGCCAACAGGGGCCGCCTCGAACTGCAGACCGCCGACGGACTGGCCCTCTTCCCCTCCGGCGTGCTGCACGTCGATGCTGAACTGGTCTCGAAGAGGCAGCAGAACCCGAGCCGGGTCATGGGCTACGCGGCTCTTCCTCCTGCCGAGCGGGCGATGGGCCAGGATCCGAGCGCCTGGTACGCAGCCTTCTTCGCGTTCGTGTTCTTCGCCGCCGCCGGGATCGGCATGTGGTGGCTGTGGACCCGCTGGGGCCGCTGGCACGCCTGGCTCGTCGGCGTTCCCGTGCTCGTCGCCCTCGGTGTCGTCACCGCCGACATCGTGATGAACGCCCTCCCGAACCTGCTTTGACGCCCTCCGACGAAAGATGACTATGACGACTGAACCGACCGCCCCCGACGACATCACCGAGGTGCACTCGTCCCTCGCCGAGTCCGCGGAGTTGACGGCTGCGCGGATGCCGATCCACGACGCGATCACGACGGATGCCGCATCCAGGAACGGCACCTCACCCGATGACACCGCGACCGCCGTCATTGCACCCGGCGAGACGCGCACCCCGCCGCCGCTTCCCGAGCCCGCGCCCGAGACTGTCGCTGACGCCGACACCGAGATCGCCGAGGCGCTGGCCGCGCCGCATCCGCCCCGCGAGCTCTCCACTCTCGAAGCCGACCAGATCTCCGCCTGGTTCGGCACCCACAAGGTGCTCGAGCGGGTCTCGCTCACGATGCCCGCAGGCCAGGTCACCGCGCTCATCGGGCCCTCCGGATGCGGGAAGTCGACGTTCCTTCGCATCCTCAACCGCATGCACGAGCTCGTGCCCTCGGCATCCCTCGCCGGCGAAGTGCGCCTGGACGGCGACGACATCTACGACCGTAACAAGAAGCTGCAGGACGCCCGCAAGCACATCGGGATGGTGTTCCAAAAGCCCAACCCGTTCCCGGCGATGTCGATCTACGACAACGTCGTGTCGGGCCTGAAGCTCACCGGCGTGCGCGTGCACCGCGACCAGAAGGACGAGATCGTCGAGCGGTCACTGACCGCCGCGGGCCTCTGGCGCGAGGTCAAGGACCGGCTGCGTCAACCGGGCGGCGGCCTGTCGGGTGGCCAGCAGCAGCGCCTGTGCATCGCGCGGTCACTCGCGGTCACCCCCAAGGTGCTCCTCATGGACGAGCCGTGCTCGGCCCTGGACCCCACCTCCACCCGCGTGATCGAAGAAACCATGATGGAGCTGCAGAAAGAGGTCACGATCGTCATCGTCACCCACAACATGCAGCAGGCCCAGCGCGTCTCGCAGCAGTGCGCGTTCTTCCTCGCCTCGCAGGGCACCCCCGGTCAGATCGTCGAATACGGCGACACCGAAGCCATGTTCTCCGAACCCCAGGACGAGCGCACCTACGACTACGTGAACGGCCGCTTCGGGTAACAGCGATGGGCGGGCACACCTCGGGAGAGCTGATCGGCGGGCGCTACGCGCTCGGCGAGCTACTCGGGGTGGGCGGCTCGGCATCCGTGTACGCCGCGCACGACCTGCAGGCTGCGGCAGGCGAACCCGAGTGGGTGGCGCTGAAAATGCTGCATCCACATCTGTGCGCCGACCACGCGCAACGGACGGCGTTCCTGCGCGAAGCCGAGCGCGCAGCGGGTTTGCACCACCGCAACCTCGTCACGGTGCGCGGGGCGGGCCTGCACGACGCTGCCGGGGTTCTGATGCCATGGATCGCGATGGACCTCGTGGCAGGTCCTACCCTGCGTGACCATGTGCTCCAGTCCGGACCGTTGAGCACGGCCCAGACCGCAGCCCTGGCGGAAGGGATTCTGTCAGGTCTCGCGGTGGCACACGCTGCCGGTCTCGTGCACCGCGACATCTCTCCGCAGAACCTGGTGTTCCCCGCCAGCGACGGCCCGGTCGACCCGGGGTCGGTGCGGCTCCTGGACTTCGGGCTCGCCGACACATCCGGTTGCACGACCGTCGGCTCCGACGTGTTGCTGGCCGCCGCGGAGGGCGGCGGGATCATCGGCAACGCCAACTACATGTCGCCCGAACAGGCCCGCGGCCTTCCCGTGAGGACCCCGAGCGATCTCTACCAGGTGGGAGCGGTTCTCTATTTCGCACTGACGGGCCGGCCCCCCTTCCCGCGTCGCACGAGCGCAGAGGTGCTCGAAGCACACGTGACGGCGCCGCCGCCAGCGCCCTCCGCGCTCGTGCCGACCGCCCGACCATTCGATCGGATCATCACCCACGCTCTCACCAAGACCCCGGCGCGCCGCTTTCGAGACGCGACGCAGTTCCGTGAAGCGGTCGAGGCAGCGCTCCTGACCCTCGAGTCCGCGCTCCCCGACCCGGATGCCTTGGCTGAGGCATCCGAGCACCCGATAAGCCCTGTTCTGGTGGCGTCCGAGCGTGCGAGCGTGACCCGCGTGCTCTCGCCCGCCCGCGGCGGGTACGGGGTGCCAGCGCCGCCGCCCGAGCCGCTCGCACCCGACCGGCCCAACACGTCGCCGGGCTTTCTCGCGGTCATCGGGGCGATCGTCGTCGTGGCGACCGGGGGGGTGTGGGCAAGTCTCGCGGGAGCGACGAGTGCTCCTCCCGAAGCCGAGCCGGTGCCGACGACCCAGGCGACACCGACCGGTGAACCGAGTCTCGTGCCCGAGCCCGTCGCCCCGCAGGCCTCGCCGTCAACCACGGTCCAGGCCGTGTCGGTGCCGCAGCTGTCGGGCCTTCTCGCCGATGCCGAGGCGGCGCTGCGTGCCGTGGGACTGACGCTCGGCGAGGTGACGCGCGTCGACTCGCCGTGGGCGGCCGAGACGGTGCTGAGACACGACCCCGCGGCGGGTCAGCTGGTCGAGCCCGGGGCGTCGGTGGCGGTCACCGTCGCCAGCGGCTACAACGCCGTCCCCGATGTCGCCGGACTCGATGTGACGGCTGGCCGCAGCCGCCTCGAGGCTGCGGGCTTCTCGGTCTCCAGCGGCGATGCGGCACCGGATGCCGTCATCGTGGCCACCCGGCCGGCATCCGGCGTCGTCGTCTCGGTGGGAACCGAGGTCGTGCTGCGCACGCAACCCCGCAGCACTGCCACACCGACGGCCACCCCGGCACAGCCTTCGCCGACACCGACGGGAGATACGCCATGAGCATTCGGATGCCCCAACCCCTCGATCTGGCCGATGAGCTCTCGGAACTGCCCCAGCGCGTCGAGGTCGTCGCGCCGTCCAGTGCGGAGTACGTCGGTCGCGTCGCGGTGCGACGTGCTGCGCTTGCTCTCACTCCGCAAGAGGAGATCGAGTTCTCGACAGCGAAGGCGATGCGCCCGCGGGCGGCGGGCCCGATGTGGAAGATCGTCTCATCAGACGGCGTGACCATCGCCCTTCGCGCGCGCGATCTGCCCGACGTGCACCAGGTGCGCCCCGATATCGCCAAACTGACTCGACGCCGAGACGAGTTGCGCTCGGTGATCGTGGAAGATGCCGAGACCGCGAGAGTGTCCTTCTGGATCCTGCGTGGTCGGAACGTTGTCATCGTCGGTGCGCGCCTGCTGCCCGAACGGCGCTCGGCCACGGTCGAACGCGACGCGCGGCGGGTCATGGGAGTCCTCGCGGGCATCCATCCCGAGCGCCCGATCGACTACTGAGCACGAGGCCGTCGCGGACCGCCGTCGCAGCGAATCGGGAGCCGTCGAAAAAGGCGACGGAGCCTCGGTGGGGGAGGGGAATCCGAGGCCCCGCCGCCAGCCGACAAGCCCCTCGGATGGGGCTGAATGCTAAGGGTGGGACTCGCCGGATCAGAGCCGGATCTCGGCGATAACCTCACCGTACTCGGTTTCTCCGACCGCTGTGAAGCCCACACGCTCGAAGAATGCCTGCGGACCCTCTTGGCCCGCACCATAGATGACGTTCACGTGATCGACGCCATGCTCGCGGGCTTCGGCGAGCAGGCTTTCGACGGCGAATCGACCGATTCCTCGTCCCTGGTCGTCGGCGTCGACGTTGATCCGCCACAGCACCGACCGGAAGTATTCCGAAGCGCTGTCGTCATCGAAATTGGCGCTGATGAACCCGACTACGTCGTCGCCGTCGAGCACGACCCGCTGCCACATGGTCTGGGGATCCACATCTCCTGCCGCCACTTCGTAGCTCTCGGGGGCGAGAAACTCTGCCTGCCCGGGCTTGAGCGACATATTGTTGACAGCTTCCACCGTGGCGGCGGACAGTTCAGCAAGTCGCAGTTCGGCCATGTCACACAGGCTAGCCGGGATGCTGCGGTTCAGCATCCCGAGACGGTTACCTCTGGGGAATTTATCTTGATATCGAGATAGTTGAGTGGGTGCGGTAGGCTCGTGCGCGGCCCCCGAGCGGAAAGATCAGGCGAGTGAGCGAATCCACGATCATCTACACGTATACCGACGAAGCCCCGGCCCTGGCCACAGCTTCCTTCCTTCCCATCGTGCAGGCGATCACGCATCAGGCCGGCGTGGATGTCGAGACGCGCGACATCTCGCTCGCGGGACGCATCCTCGCCGCTTTTCCGCAGCAGCTCACACCCGAGCAGGCTGTCGGTGATGCCCTCGCCGAGCTCGGCGGACTGGCCACCCTTCCCGAGGCCAACATCATCAAGCTGCCGAACATCTCGGCATCCATTCCGCAGCTGAAGGCTGCCATCGCTGAGCTGCAGTCGCAGGGCTACGACATCCCCGACTACCCGGACGAGCCGCAGACGATCGAGCAGAAGGACATCCGCGCGCGGTACGACCGCATCAAGGGGTCGGCTGTGAACCCCGTCCTTCGCGAGGGCAACAGTGACCGCCGGGCGCCGCTGTCGGTCAAGAACTATGCCCGCAAGCACCCGCACCGCAACAAGCCCTTCCCCGAGGGGTCGAAGACTCGGGTCGCGACGATGGGTCACGACGACTTCAAGAGCAACGAGAAGTCGTGGGTGGCAGCTCACGACGACGTGCTCTCCATCCGTCACGTCGCAACCGACGGCACGGTCACGGTGCTCAAGGAGGGGCTGAAGGTCCTCCCGCGCGAGATCATCGACGCCACATTCCTGTCGGCATCCGCCCTCGATGCCTTCCTTGCTGAGACTCTGGCGCAGGCATCTGCGGAGGATGTGCTCTATTCGGTGCACCTGAAGGCCACGATGATGAAGGTCAGCGACCCGATCATCTTCGGTCACGTCGTGAAGACGTACTTCGCCGATGTCTTCGAGCGCTACGGCGACCAGCTCGCGGCGGCGGGCCTCACGCCGAACAACGGACTCGGATCGATCCTTGCGGGGCTGCCGACGATCGAGGGCGGTGACGAGATCGCCGCGGCGATCGACGCCGACCTGGAGCGCGGCCCACGCCTGTCGTATGTGAACTCCGACAAGGGCATCACGAACCTGCACGTTCCCTCGGATGTCATCGTCGATGCATCCATGCCTGCCCTGGTCCGAAACGGCGGCAAGCTCTGGGGAGTCGACGGTGGCGAGGATGACACACTCGCCGTGATCCCGGACTCCTCCTACGCCGGCGTCTACCAGGCCGTGATCGACGACGTCATCGCAAACGGGCCGCTCGATCCCACGACGATCGGCACGGTTCCCAACGTCGGTCTCATGGCGCAGGCTGCCGAAGAGTACGGCAGCCACGACAAGACATTCGAGATCGCCGCTCCCGGCGTCGTCCAGGTGCTCGACTCGTCGGGTGAGGTGCTGCTCGAGCACGAGGTCGGCGCCGGCGACATCTGGCGCGCGACGCAGACCAAGCACATCGCCGTCATGGACTGGGTGAAGCTCGCCGTCACCCGCGCCCGGGCAACCGGGGTTCCCGCGGTGTTCTGGCTCGACGTCAACCGCTCGCACGACGCCCAGCTGATCGCGAAGGTCCACCAGGGGCTCGCGCTGCTCGACACCAAGGGCGTGCAGATCAGCATCCTCTCGCCCGAGGAAGCCACCCGCTACACGCTCGCGCGCATGCGCCACGGCCTCGACACGATCTCGGTCACCGGCAACGTGCTACGCGACTACCTCACCGACCTCTTCCCGATCCTCGAGGTGGGCACGAGCGCCAAGATGCTCTCGATCGTGCCGCTGCTCGCGGGTGGCGGGCTGTTCGAGACGGGCGCCGGCGGGTCTGCCCCCAAGCACGTGCAGCAGCTGCTGAGCGAGAACTACCTGCGCTGGGACTCGCTCGGCGAGTTCTTCGCGCTCGCGGCATCCCTCGAGCACCTCGCTGAGACGACCGGCAACGCGCGGGCGAAGGTCCTCGCCGACACGCTGGATGCCGCTACCGGCACCTTCCTGGAGAACGACAAGTCTCCGGGCCGTACGCTCGGCACCATCGACAACCGCGGCAGCCACTTCTACCTCGCCCTGTACTGGGTGCAGGAGCTGGCGAAGCAGACCGAGGATGCCGAACTCGCGGCGATCTTCGCACCGGTAGCCGAGAAGCTCACTGCCGAGGAAGCGACGATCGTCGCGGAGCTCAACGCAGCGCAGGGGTCACCGGTCGAGATCGGTGGCTACTACCGCCCGAACGGCGAACTCGTCGACGAGGTCATGCGACCCTCGGCGACCTTCAACGCCGTCATCGACGCGCTGCGCTGATCTCTTCTCGACTCGGGCCGCTTCCGCTCTGGCGGGGCGGCCCGAGTCGTATCCGGCGTGCCGAACGCAGGATGAATCCGGGTGCGGGTGCGCTCCGCCGGGGCTTGTCCCGCGTTTTCCTGCAGTCGGCTCGCGTGGGCTGGCCGCCGCGGGGGAGCGGGTCCGGCGCTAGGCGCGGGCCGACCAGGTGAGGGGCGCGAGCGGGTGATTGGCGGGGAGGTCGATGAGAGCCTCGACGCCGTCGATACCGATACCGGCGGGCTCGACGACCCGGGCATCCGGCCGCTCCCTCACCAGCGCCCGCGTGAACTCGTCGCGGAGGGCCTCGGACCGGAACACCCCGCCGATCGCGCACACAGCGGGCTCCGCATCGACGCGACGCAGCGCGGTCAGCGCACTCTCTGCGAGCAGATCGCCGGCGCGGCTCAGGATGTCGAGCGCCACGGCGTCGCCGTCGGCTCCAGCCCGTGCGACCTCGGCCGCGAAGGATGCGACGATGCTCACCCGGGCAGGGTTCGCCTGCAGGTGGATGTAGGCCTGTTCGAGATCCGGCCAGCGATCCCGGACCACATCCGTGAGCGTGGTCGCGGCACCCCGGCCGTCGTGGTCGCGCATCGCGGCGACGAGCGCCTCACGCCCGAGCCAGAAGCCGCTGCCGGCGTCGCCCATGAGGTAGCCCCAGCCGTCGACGCGTGCGGCGCCGCCAGGGCCGACTCCTAGAGTCACGACACCCGTTCCGGCTGCCACAACGGCACCGTGGGCGATGCCGCGGGCGCCGAGGTACGACGTTGTCGCATCGTGAGCGATGACCGCGTGTGCAGCGCCCGCGCTGCGAACGAGCGCGCCGACGGCATCCGGGGTCGTCTCGACGTCAGTGAGCCCGGATATACCCGCGGCGAGGTGACGGATGTCGAGGTCGAACTCGTCGGCAATCTGTCGTGCTGCCAGACCGATCTGCGGGAGCACCGGCTGGTCGGTACGAACGCCGGGGAGAAGGGCCTCGCCGACCGAGGCGTCAGTGCGCACGCGCACCTTCATGCCGGTCTGGCCGGCGTCGATCGCGACGACGGCTGCGGTTCGAGCGCTCACTGGATGCCCAGTTCCGCGAGGAATGCCGCCTGCTGCGTCCACTGGTGCGCGCCGCCGCCCTCGTGGTCGTTGAACTCGTAGGCCACGATGCGCTTGGACGGGCCGGCGTAGTTGTTGAACGCGGCATACACGGTCGAGGGTGGGCAGGTGAAGTCCATGAGGGCTACCGAGAACAGGCCCGGCGCGCTTGCCCGGCGGGCCATCGACACGCCGTCGAAGTAGCTCAGCGTTCTGAAGGTGCGTTCGCGTGCGTCACGGTGCACGCCGAGGTAGCGAACGAGCTCCTGGTACGGGTCGCGGTCGGTGAGGCCGACTGCGCGCGAGAAGTGGCAGAGGAACGGCACGTCGGGCATCACGGCGACGAGCCCTTCCGACAAGGCGCCGGCAGCGAGTGCGATGCCGCCGCCTTGGCTACCGCCGGTGACGGCGATCCGGTCCGGGTCGATCTGAGGGAGCGTCCGGAGCGCATCGACGGCGCGGACCGCATCCGTGAAAACCCGGCGGTAGTAGTAGTCGGCGGGGTCATCGATTCCTCGGGTCATGTAGCCGTTGGTGGCGGCGCCGGTGCCGTGGGGATCGGGAGTCTGCCCGCCCGAGCCCCACGTGGAGCCCTGGCCGCGGGTATCCATGATCAGGTGTGCGTAGCCGGCCGCCGACCAGGCGAGGCGTTCGGAGGGCAGGCCACGCCCGCCGCCGTATCCGACGAACTCGATGATCGCTGGCAGTGGCTCGGCGGCGCCTGCAGGCAGAAGCAGCCAAGCCTTGACCGGGTCGCCCGTGAATCCCGGGAACGTGACGTCGAAGACGGAGACGGCGCGCAGTGGCGAGTCGACCTGTGTGACCCGCGGATCCCAGCCCGCTCGGCGGGACTCGTCGAGAGTCGCGGCCCAGAACGTGTCGAAGTCCGCCGGCTCGGCGATCTCTGGGAGGTAGACCTCGAGGTCAGCAGGGGAGAGGTCGAAATAGGGCACGCGGGTTCCTTTCCTCGGGCGCGACAGCGCCCATCGCATGCTACGGCTCTTGCCGCGCCGAGGTGGGCGGGATGGCCCAGGGGAAATGCTGCTCTACCCGGGTGACCGATGTAACGGTTTTGTAAACTGTCCATCCAAATCCGGAAACCCGCTTGCAGTTCTTTTGTTCGTAAGGTCTACTAACAAACATGACTGCATCGGAAGTGCAGCGCGGCTCTTCCACGGGGCGCGCGCACACCCTCACGGCTTCTGGCGTCTCGGCGACGGCAGCCACGGATGCTGCGGCAGGCGCCTCGGACGCGGTGCAGCGCCGCGGTCTTCGCCGGGTCAAGGTGCTTCCCGAGCACGCCCGCGCACACAACCGCTCGCTCGTTCTTCAGACGCTGTTCCATGACGGCGCGATGAGCCGCGCTGACCTCTCCCGGGAGACGGGGCTGACGCGCGTCACGATCTCCGACCTCGTCGCCGAACTCATCGGCGACGGGCTGATTGCCGAGCTCGGCATCCGCGAAGCTTCTGGTCCGGGCAAGCCCGCGATGGTCGTCGATCTTGACCGCGCAGGTCACCGGATCCTCGGTATGGACCTCTCGGGCCCCGACCGGTTCCTCGGCGCCATCCTGACGCTCGACGGCGACATCGTCGCCCGCCACGAGATCCCTGCCCCGCGCGGGGCAGAGGATGCCCAGGAAGCCGTGATCGAACTGGCCCGCCGCCTCGTCGCCGATGCTCACGCTCCGATTCTCGGGATCGGTGTCGGGTCCCCCGGTGTCGTCGACAACGACGGCGTCGTCCTCAGCGCCCCCGGCCTCGGGTGGACCCAGCTGCCGCTGCGCAGCATCCTGGAAGATGCGCTCGCTCTGCCGGTTCTCGTGGCAAACGACGCGAATGCCGCCGTCCTCGCCGAGTACACCTTTGGCGGCGCGGGGGACGATGTCGTGCTCGTGAAGGTCGGACGCGGCGTCGGTTCGGGACTGGTCTCTGCTGGCCAGCCCATGCGTGGTGCGCACTTCGCTGCGGGTGAGATCGGACACGTCACCGTCGGTACCGACGGTGGTCCGCAGTGCGCGTGCGGCAAAGTCGGATGCCTCGAGGCGTGGTTGTCGGTGCCCGCGCTGACCGCACGCATGGCGGATGCCGAGACTCCCGCGGCCCGTGAACAGCAGCTGCGCGATGCCGGTGAACGCCTGGGCATTGCACTGGCCCCGATCGTCGGCGCCCTCGATGTGTCGGAGATCGTGCTCTCGGGCCCCGATGAACTTCTCGCCGGTCCTCTCGCAGAGGCAACGGTCGAGACGATCCGCACCCGCACGCTCGCCCGGTTCCATGACGGCGTGCGCGTTCGGATGACGGCGCAAGGCCAGGACATCGTCCTGCGCGGAGCAGCCGTCATGGTCCTGTCAGGCCAGCTCGGGGTGTCGTGATCGTCGCCCCAACCATTCCCCCCACCGGATAGGTCGCCCGACCTCTTCCGAAACCAAGAGAAACACGAAGGAAGACACCATGAACAGAAAGCTCGGAGCCGTCGCCCTCGTCGGTGCCTCAGCTGTGGTCCTCGCCGGCTGTGCCGGCGGTGGCACCCCGAACGACACCCCCGAAGCAGCGGAACTGCGCGTCTGGTTGGTCGGTACCGATACCCCGCAGGAGGCCCGTGACTACCTCGTGACGACGTTCGAAGACGAGAACCCCGGCAGCACTCTGGTCATCGAAGAGCAGCAGTGGACCGGCCTCGTCGACAAACTCACGACGAGCCTGTCGAGCAACGACAGCCCCGACATCGTCGAGATGGGTAACACGCAGGCTCCCGCCTTCACCTCCAGTGGTGCGCTGCTCAGTCTGTCTGACATCGAGGATCAGCTCGGCGGCTCGGACCTCCTGCCGGGCTTCGTTCAGGCCGGCAGCTGGGATGACACCCTGTACGCCGCCCCGTACTACTCGGGTTCGCGCGTCGTCTTCTACAACACCGCGATGTACGAGCAGGCCGGTGTCGCCGTGCCCACCACGCTCGACGAGTACGTCTCCAACGGGGTCGCCCTCGCGACCGCGCTGCCGGGCGTCTCGGGTGTCTACTTCCCCGGCAAGGACTGGTACAACGCGCTGCCCTTCATCTGGGAGAACGGTGGCGAGATCGCCGTACAGGGCAGCGACGGCACATGGGAGGCGCAGCTGTCGAGCCCCGAATCGCAGGCCGGGCTCGCGCAGGTGCAGGAGCTCATGACGAAGGCATCCTTGGCTCCGAAGGACGGCGACGAGGCCGAAGGCTGGGTGCCGTTCCGCACGGAGCAGTCGGCCACGTACTCGGCGCCGAGCTGGGCGTACTGGTCGATCATCGCGGATGAGGACCAGGCGGCGACTCCCGTGGCCGACATCACCGGCTACTTCGCGCTGCCGGGCACGGAGGGCGGGGCCGCTCAGGTCTTCGCGGGCGGCTCGAACGTCGGTATCTCGGCGAAGTCGCAGAACCCGGAGCTGGCGAAGTCGGCGCTGGAAATCATGCTTTCGGATGAGTACCAGACCATCCTCGCCGGTGCCGGGCTCGTGCCGGCGAAGGTCTCGCTCGGCGACAAGGTAGCTGCCGCAACGCCGGAGCTTGCTGCCGTCATCGCCGAGGCTGCGGCCAACGCGAAGCTCACCCCGGCATCGCCGAACTGGGCTGATGTCGAAGCTCAGGGCATCATGCAGGACCTGTTTGTGAACATTGCGAACGGCGGCGACATCGCGACGCTCGCAACCGACGCCGACGCGAAGATCACCGACATCCTCAACGGCTGACACCTCGAGCGGGGACGCTCTGCACCGTCAGGGCGTCCCCGCTCCGTGTCTCCCGCTCTCTGTCACTGGCTCTCTGTCAAAGGACTTTGCATGACCACCGTCACCGCACCCGCCGCCTCGGCGTCGCCGGAGACAGCGGGTCCCGACGCTCGCGAGCAGTCCCCGCGTCGTCGGCGCTTCCCCTGGGCGCCGCTGGCCCTGCTGACGCCGGCGCTCATCATGCTCGTGGTCTTCATCGGCTGGCCGCTCGTGCAGCTGCTCGTGATGTCGTTCCAGGAGTTCGGTCGGGCTCAGATCTTCGGTGCCCCGCCCGGATTCGTCGGGCTCGACAACTACGTCGCGGTTCTGACGGATGCCGAGTTCTGGGCTGTCCTTGCTCGCAGCATCGCGCTGTGCATCGTCAGCGTTGTCGCAACGATGGTGCTCGGCATCCTCGTCGCGGTCCTTCTGACCAAGCTCGGCACTGTCATGCGCACGGCGGTCTCTGTCGCATTGCTGCTTGCCTGGGCGATGCCGGCCCTCACCGCCACGATCGTGTGGGGCTGGATCTTCGACACCCAGTACGGCCTGGTCAACTGGGTTCTCACCCGTGTCACGGGAACTGACTGGACGGGCCACAGCTGGCTCATCGACCCGGTGAGCTTCTATGCGGTTGCCGCGATCATCATCACGTGGGGTGCCGTTCCCTTCGTCGCTTTCACCGCCTACGCGGGCTTTACCCAGGTGCCCGACGAGGTCATGGAGGCGGCATCCCTGGACGGAGCATCGGGGTTCGCACGCTTCCGACTCATCGTCGTCCCCTACGTCCGCTCGATTCTGCTGGTGCTGCTGATCCTGCAGATCATCTGGGATCTGCGGGTGTTCGCCCAGATCTACGCCCTCCAGTCGATCGGTGGGGTGCGCGCCGAGACCAACACGATCGGCGTCTACATCTACAGCGTCTCGATGGCCTCCGGTGATCTCGGTGCCGGCGGCGCCATCTCGGTGATCCTGGTCGCGATCCTGCTCCTGATCTCCGGCTATTGGATTCGCACGATGCTGCGACAGGAGGAGCAGTCATGAATGCCCGGCCTCGGCGGCGCTCCGCCCGCATCCTGCTGAACCTCGCGGCCCTCGTCGTGATCGCGTTCTCGGTCTTCCCCGTCTACTGGATGGTCAACACGTCGCTCCTGCCGGCATCCGCCGTGCGCTCAGCGGAGCCGCACTGGTGGCCCGACCAGTTCACACTGTCGAACTATCAGACCGCCCTCGGCGATGAGGGTCTGCTGACGGCGCTCGGCAACTCCGTTGCGGTCACGGCGATCACCCTGGTCGCGGCACTGGTGTTCGCTTTCCTCGCGGCGCTTGCCGTCTCGCGCTATCGGTTCCGCAGTCGCCGGTCGTTCATTATCGCGATCCTGGTCGTCCAGATGATCCCTGCCGAAGCCATGATCATCTCGGTGTTCCGGATGCTCGATGGCTGGTACCTCATCAACACGATCATCGGTCTGAGCTTCGTCTACATCGCCTTCGTTTTACCGTTCACGATCTGGACGCTGCGCGGGTTTGTTGCGGGAGTGCCGGTGGAACTCGAAGAGTCCGCGATGATCGACGGATGCAGCCGCGCCGGCGCGTTCTGGCGAGTGACGTTCCCGCTGCTTGCCCCGGGCCTGATCGCGACCGGTGTGTTTGCGTTCATCCAGGCGTGGAACGAGTTCGTCTTCGCGCTGGTGATCATGACGCGTCCGGAGTCGCTCACCCTCCCGATCTGGCTGCGCGCCTTCGTGCAGGCAACGAAAGCCACCGACTGGGCAGTGGTGATGGCTGCCTCCACGATCATGGCCATCCCCGTCATCGTGTTCTTCCTGCTCGTGAACCGCCGCATGACCGGGGGACTTGTCGCCGGAGCGGTCAAGGGCTGATGAACATGTGCACCACCCACCCGCTCTGGATCGGAGGCGGGCGATGAGACTCGGCCTCGATGTCGGAGGAACCAAGACGGATGCCGTCGCCGTCGCTCCGAACGGCACCATCGTCGCTCGCACCCGCCTGGCGACGGGGTGGGGACCGGATGCCGTCGTGCAGACGATCCTTGCCGCGGTGTCCCGTCTGTGCGCCGAACCCGCTCTCAGCACGGCCGGCATCCGGTCGGTGGGGATCGGGATCCCCGGCCGGATCGAACCGGGGTCGGGGCGGGTCGAGCACGCCGTCAACCTCGGTGTCGAGACTCTCGATCTTGCAGCCGCCGTCGCTCCAGCACTCGGTGTTCCCGTGCGGGTCGAGAATGACGTGAAGGCTGCAGCGCTCGGCGCAGCATCGCTGCGTGGCGGAACACTGTCGATGGGGTACCTCAACCTCGGGACGGGCATCGCCGCTGCCGTTGTGACAGACGGTGTGCTGTGGCGTGGGGCGAGGGGAGGAGCGGGAGAGATCGGACACCTCTCGATCGATCCGGCGGGCCCCGTCTGTCGCTGTGGCCAACGCGGGTGCATCGAGGCGCTCGCCGGCGGTGGGGCGGTCTCGGCCCGATGGAGGAGGCCTGGATCACTCCCGATTCGCGATGTTTTCGACGCGGCAGACGCGGGCGATGCGGCAGCCGCGCGGCTACGCACCGACCTCGCCCGGGGAGTCGCTGCCGCCATCCGGGTGCTCGTGCTCACGGCGGATGTCGACACTGTCGTTCTCGGCGGCGGCATCACGGCTCTGGGAACTCGGCTGCAGGCAGAGGTCGCCGCGCAGCTGGAGTCGAGTGCCCACGAGTCGGCGTTCCTGCGATCGCTTCAGCTGGTCGATCGGGTTGAGATTCTTCCCGTCGGTGCGCCAGCCGCGGCGCTCGGCGCGGCGCTCATCGGCGCTGAAGCGGCAGACGAGAGAGAGGTTCTTTCCCATGGCTGAAGTGGTCATCGTCCCCGCGCCCAAGGTGGGTGGGCAGCTGGTCGCGCAGGAGATCGCGCGACGCATCCGCGCCACGCCCGATTTTGTGCTGGGGCTTGCCACCGGTTCGACCCCGCTTCCGGTCTACGAGGCTCTGCGTCCCGCGCTCGCGGGCGTCGAGGTGTCGCACGTGCGGGGGTTCGCCCTCGACGAGTACGTGGGACTCGACCCCGCGCGCCCGCAGAGCTACCGGTCGGTTATCACGCGCGAGGTGGTCGAGCCACTGGGGCTGAATCCGGCGCGTATCCGGGTTCCCGATGGGCGCCTCGAGGGGATCGCGCATGCCGGCGAGGTGTACGAGGCAGCGATCATGGATGCCGGTGGCATCGCCCTGCAGATCCTGGGGATCGGCACCGACGGCCATATCGGTTTCAACGAACCAGGCTCGTCGTTCGCTTCCCGCACGCGCGTCAAGACACTCACCGAGCAGACGCGCGCCGACAACGCGCGCTTCTTCGCCTCGCCAGATGATGTGCCGATGCACTGCATCACGCAGGGGCTCGGCACGATCCTGGAGGCAGGCCACCTCGTGCTCCTCGCCTTCGGGAGGTCCAAGGCGGCAGCCCTCGCGGCAGCCGTCGAGGGTCCGGTGTCAGCATCCGTTCCCGGTTCGGCGATTCAGCTCCACCCTCACGTCACGGTTGTCGTCGACGAGGATGCCGCGAGCGAGCTCACCCGCGCGGAGTACTACCGCTACGCCTACGCGAACAAGCCGGCCTGGCAGGGTCTTTAGGCCGAGCGCTGCGCGCCGGCAGCGCTCACGCGCACGACGCCCGTCACGGTGTCGCTCGCGGCGCGAACACCTTGCCGGGGTTGAGGATCCCCCCGGGGTCGAAGACGCGCGCGATCTGGCGCTGCAGCTCCCACTGGTCATCGCCGAGTTCGTCAGCGAGCCACCGTCGCTTGAGCACCCCGATCCCATGCTCGCCGGTGAGGGTTCCGCCGAGATCGAGCGCGGCGCGGAACAGTTCGTCGGCGGCTTCCCAGATCTCGGCGGGTACATCGGGACCGTCGAAGATGAAGTTCGGATGCAGGTTTCCATCGCCAGCGTGCGCGACCGTGGGGATCACGAGACCGTAGCGGCGCTCGATGTCGGCGATACGCGCGAACATCGTCGCGAGCTGCGACCGCGGAACCGAAACGTCTTCGATGAGCGTCGTTCCCAGGCTCGCCATCGCGGGATGCACCGACCGGCGGATCGCGAGCAGTCGCTCGCCTTCCTCGCGGTCGGTGGAGAGGGCGACGGTGCCTCCCGCTGCCTCCAGGACAGCGGTGATCGCCGCCGCATCCGCGGCTGCAGCGGCGCCATCGGTCTGGATCGTGACGTGCGCCGCGCCCGGGGTCGGCGCGGCGAGGCCGAGTAATTCGTGGATGGCCGTCAGCGCCGCGGCATCCAGCAGCTCCATGATCGCCGGTTGTAGTCCTGCGGCGGTGACAGCACTGCAGGCGCTCGCGGCGGTGCCGACATCCGTGAAGGTCGCGGCGATGGTGCACACCTCGCCCGGAACGAGCCGCCGGAGCTTCAGGGTTGCAGCCACCACGACACCGAGGATGCCTTCGGAACCGATCACCAGCGATGTGAGGTCGAGGCCCGTCACGCCCTTGACCGTGCGGTGACCCAGGTGCAGCAGTCGCCCGTCGGCGAGGACGAGATCGACGCCCAGGACGGCGTCTCGCACCACGCCGTACTTCGCGCACAAGAGGCCCCCGGCGCCGGTGGCGATGTTCCCGCCGACCGTGGAGATGTCGCGGCTGGCGGGATCCGGTGCCCACCACAGGCCGTGCTCGGCGAGCGCGCGGTTCAGGTCGGCGTTCAGGATGCCGGGTTCGACCACTGCCAGCAGGTCGTCGGGTCGCACCTCCAGGATGCGATCCATCGCCCGAACCGAGAGCGCGATCTCGCCGGGTCCGGCGTTCGCGCCGCCGGCGAGTCCCGTCCCCGCTCCCCGGGTGACGACCGGAGTTCCCGTCGCCGACGCAATGCGCAGCGTCGCTTGGACGTCCTCGACGCTGCGGGCATGCATGACGGCGAGCGGGCGCCCGATGCTGGCGTGACCGGACTTATCGGCCCGGGCAGCTTCGAGCGAGGCATCCGTCGTGTCGAGCGCGTCGCCGAGTTCGGCACGCAGCCGCGCGAGGACCTCCCGGTCGCTCATGCCAGTCGGCGGCGCCCGGCGATCACGCCGACGGTGACGGCGATGACCCCGAAGATCAGGCCGACCCATACGAGGCCCACGCTCCACCACGCGATCGTCGCTGAGACATACACGAGGAGCTCAACGACTGCCCGCAGGAACGGATGCACGATGATCACCGCTCGGGGTGAGACAAACAGCGCCCACAGCAGGATGGCGACAACCGGCGCGACGATGCCCGCCACGATGTTCCAGGGGAACGGCCAGGCGGCGAACCCCCAGAACGCGAGCGTCCCGAACGCGAAAAGTTCGCACAGAACGGCGAGCACGTCGACCACGCTGAGTGCCGGGCGGGTCCCTGCGGGCAGGCCGGACGGGGTCGCTGATTCGGGCATGTTTCCAGTCTAGGCCGCGTGAGTTGGGCGCATCTGGTCGCTATCGCGGCAAGGGTAGGCGCGAATCGTCGCTTCTGGGCTGGGAAACGACAGTTCGCGCCCATCTTTCCGTTGCCGCAGGGAAGGATGCTGGCCTCAGTGCACGCGCCGCCCGTCGAGCCAGACTCCGCGGACCGCGAGCGAGGCATCCAGCAGCACGGCGTCAGCGGCGAAGCTCGGGCGCAGGCTGCCGTGGCGATCCGCCACACCGATCGCCGCGGCCGGCGCGCGGGTGAGCGCGTCGACGGCCGCGGGCAGGTCGACTCCCGCCGCGAGGGTCACGCGAAGCGCAGCATCCTGCGTCAGGGTCGACCCCGCGATCGCGCCAGTCTCCACGAGGCGGGCGACACCGTCGACGACATCCACCTCAAGCGAGCCCAGCACGTAGCGGCCGTCACCGACGCCTGCCGCCGCCATCGCGTCGGTGATGAGCGCAATCCGTGCGGGTGCTGCGGCGAACAGGATCCGGACGAGCTCGGGATGCACGTGCACGCCGTCAGCGATGACCTCGAGCGTCACGCGCGGGTCGGCGGTTGCCGCCCCGACCGGTCCTGGGGCGCGATGGAGCAGGGGAGGCATCGCATTGAACGCGTGGGTCAGGATGCTCGCGCCGGCCTCGAACGCCGCGCATGTCGCCTCGAGATCGGCATCCGTGTGGCCGACGGCGACGCAAACGCCCGCCTCCACAAAGGCACGCATCGCCGCGGCGGCGCCCGGCAGCTCTGGCGCCAGCGTCACCTGCCGGATCGTCCCCGCTCCCGCTTCGAGCAAGGCCGCCACAGCGTCCGGGGTTGCCGCGCGCAAGCTCGCGGGATCGTGCGCGCCACGGTGACCGTGATCGAGGAACGGCCCCTCCAGATGGGAGCCGAGGATGTCGGCATCCGTCTGCGTCATCGCCGCGATCCGAGCGACCTGCGCCGTGAGGTGCTCGAGCGAGCCAGAAACGAGGGAGAGGACTGCCCGTGTCGTGCCGTGTGCGAGGTGCAGCGCGCGGGCGGCGCGGATGCCTGACTCGTCGCCCTCGTACGAGAACCCACCGCCGCCGTGACCGTGGATATCGACGAACCCCGGCGTGAGAATGGCGCCGGGTCCGGCGACCTCCCGCGCGTCGATGATCGTCGCCGCGGAGGCTCGCGACCGCCAGTCATCGCCGGTGCCGACGGCAGCGATGGTGTCACCCTGCATCTCGACCCAGGCGTCGCTCGTCTCGGCGCCGTCCGCGACGACCCGCGCGCTGTGGACGATCGTGGTGCTCACGATGCTCCCTCGCCGCTCCAGGGGATCTCGGGCGACCGGCGGAAGCCGATGCCGAGGGCCCTCCAGAGTCCCTCGAGTCTGCCGACCCGCTCGCGGAACGATTCCCAGCTGCGTAGCGGGTGCTCGCCGGTAGCCGGCGACCAGGCTGCCTCGGCTGCAGCAGCGATCCGCGGGAACACCAGCGTGTCGATATCGGCGGCGGTGCGCACGGTTTCGGTCCACAGCGCAGCCTCGACACCGAGGATGTCGCTCTCGGCTACCCCGTCGAGCACCGACGCCGGCTCCCACGCGTACGCGCGTTCCACGCTCGTGACACCGTTCGCCCAGGTCAGGCCGAGCTCCGAATCCACCGAGTCCTTCATGTCCAGGTAGACCGCGTCGGCAGGCGACAGGATGACGCGCCCGCGGCGCGCAGCGAAGCCCCGCGCCTTCTCGTCCATGTCGTCGGTCGGTGTGACGAATCCCCAGTACTGGCCGACGGTTCCCGGGTGCAAGTCATTCGCAGCGCCGGCTTCGTGCCACATCACGGGCACCTTCCCGGCATCTGCGACGATGCGTGACGCGAGTGCTACGAAGGCGGCGTAGTCGGCCGGATCCGTGCCGAGGGCCTCGTCGCCGCCGACGTGAAGGTAGGGCCCGGCAGTCATCGCGGCCAGGTCGGCGACGACATCCGTCACGAAGGCCTCCGTCGCCGGGTCGCCGATCCGCAACGACGAGAAGCCGACCGCGATGCCCTCATAAGGCTCGCCCGCAACCGGAAGCGTGCTGCCGTAGGCCTCGACGACCTCGCGGATGTGCTCCGAGAGCACGGGAGGTTCCACGAGGTCGGGGTAGGCGAGGCCGACAGCATGGGTGTGTCCGGGAAGGTCGATCTCGGGCACGACGATCATGTGGCGGGCGGCTGCGTACGCCTGGATCCGGCCGTAGTCCTCGGCGGTGTAGTAGCCGCCGGGGTCCCCGCCCATGGCGGTTGCGGATGCGAGCCGGGTGAGTTCGGGGCGCGAGGGGATCTCGATCCGCCAGCCCTGGTCATCGGTCAGGTGCAGGTGGAGGTGATTGAGCTTGAGCTGCGCGGCTCGGTCGATCACTCCGAGCACCACCTCGACGGGGAAGAAGTGCCGCGCGACATCGAGCATGACGCCCCGGTACGCAAAGCGCGGTGCGTCGGCGATCTGTACGGCCGGGATTCGCCATCCGTCGTCAGTCTGCTCGATCAACTGCACGAGCGTTTGGATGCCGTAAAACAGGCCCGCAGCGTCCGACCCTGTCACCTCGACGCCCTCCGCAGAGGCGATCAGTCGGTAGGAATCGGGAGTGTCGGCATCCGTGACGGCCAGCGAGATACCGGGGCCCGCCGCGGTGGAATCGAGGTTGATCTCGCCGTCCGTTCGCGCAGATACGAGGTTCATGAGGATGCCGACCACGGTCTGGTCGCCGGTGACGGCGGTCCGCGCTCGCAGGATGAAGCCCGGTCCCTCGCCCGCCACCACGTCGCGGGGGAGCGGCACGGGCCAGGCGGAGGTAGCTGCATCGCGGGGCTGGGTCCCGGTCATGTAAAGAGTCCTAACAAATAGCGTTGAGTCACTCTATCAACCGCCCTGTCGCGGATCGAGGGCTGAGTGCGATCCGGTATGCTCAGGATGTCGCGACTGGCGTTGAGGTGGATGACCACCGGGGAGCGACCGACACGGTACTCGACCGTACGCCTGGGTCGAGACGGAACCCCACCCGAAGCCGTCGTCCCCGCCCCGCAGCACAAGGAGCACAACGCCATGAGCGACTCGCTGTTCACCGCCCCGCTTGCCGAAGTCGATCCCGAGATCGCTCAGGTCCTTGATCGGGAGCTCGCTCGTCAGCAGAGCTACCTCGAGATGATCGCGTCCGAGAACTTCGTGCCCGTCTCGGTCCTGCAGTCGCAGGGCTCGGTGCTCACGAACAAGTACGCCGAGGGGTACCCGGGCAAGCGCTACTACGGCGGGTGCGAAGAAGTCGACGTCGCCGAAGAGCTCGCGATCGCCCGTGCGAAGGAGCTGTTCGGCGCCGCGTACGCGAACGTGCAGCCCCACTCCGGTGCCACGGCGAACGCGGCTGTGCTGCACGCGATCGCGCGCCCGGGCGACACGATCCTCGGTCTGTCGCTCGATCACGGTGGACACCTCACGCACGGCATGAAGGCCAACTTCTCCGGTCGCCTGTACGACATCGTCGCCTACGGAGTCGACCCCGAGACGAGCCTCATCGACATGGACGAGGTGCGTCGCCTCGCGCTCGAACATCGTCCGCAGGTCATCATCGCGGGATGGTCGGCGTACCCGCGCCAGCTCGACTTCGCGCGGTTCCGCGAAATCGCCGACGAGGTCGACGCGCTGCTGTGGGTCGACATGGCTCACTTCGCCGGTCTGGTGGCCGGTGGTGTGCACCCCTCGCCCGTGCCGCACGCGCACGTCGTGTCATCCACGGTTCACAAGACCATCGGCGGCCCCCGTTCGGGCTTCATTCTGACCAACGACGAGGCGCTTGCGAAGAAGATCAACTCGGCGGTCTTCCCGGGGCAGCAGGGTGGCCCGCTGATGCACGTGATCGCGGCGAAGGCGACGGCTTTCAAACTCGCTGCGACCCCGGAGTTCCGCGAGCGGCAGCAGCGCACCGTGCGCGGGGCGAAGATCCTCGCCGACCGGCTCGCGCAGCGCGATGTGGCCGACGCCGGCATCGCTGTTCGCTCGGGTGGCACCGATGTGCACCTCGTGCTCGTCGACCTGCGAAACGCCGCGATCGATGGGAAGCAGGCCGAGGATCTGCTGCACGAGATCCAGATCACCGTCAACCGCAACGCCGTGCCCAATGACCCCCGGCCGCCGATGGTCACGTCGGGTTTGCGTATCGGGACGCCCGCGCTCGCCACGCGTGGTTTCGGGGACGCTGAGTTCGCCGAGGTCGCCGACATCATCGCGCTGGCGCTGCTGCCGACCCCCGACATCGATGCGCTGCGTGCGCGGGTCGCGACGCTGACCGAAGCCTTCCCGCTCTACCCGGGCCTGTCCCAGTAAGCCCGGATCGCTGCGGCATCCGGGTCTGGATGACGCGACCCCGCGCCCGTAGAATACCTATGGACGTAGTTATCCGTCCCGGGACGCGGATGTCGCGGGATGACGACAGGAGACGCGAATGACTGCACAACTACTCGACGGCACCGCGACCGCCGCCGCGATCAAGGGGGAGCTTCGTGACCGCGTCGCTGCCCTTGCGGAGCGGGGCATTGTGCCGGGCCTGGGGACACTACTCGTCGGCGATGACGGTGCCTCGCGCTCGTACGTCACCGGCAAGCACCGCGACTGCGCGGAGGTCGGGGTCGCCTCGATCGCTGTCGAACTGCCCGCTACCGCAACGCAGGACGAGATCGCCGATGCCGTCCGTGCGCTCAACGCCGACCCCGCCGTCACCGGGTTCATCGTGCAGCTGCCGCTGCCGAAGGGCATCGACGAGAACGCCATTCTCGAGCTGATTGACCCTGACAAGGATGCGGACGGCCTGCATCCGACGAACCTGGGTCGGCTCGTGCTCGGGGTCGACCCCGCTACCGCGGTTGCAGCGCCCCTGCCGTGCACGCCTGCCGGCATCATCGAGCTCCTCACTCGCCACGGCGTGCAGATCGCCGGCAAGCACGTGACCGTCATCGGGCGCGGCATCACCGTCGGTCGCCCGCTCGGGCTTCTGCTGACCCGCAAAGGCACCGACGCGACAGTGACCCTCACCCACTCGCGCACTCCCGACCTCGAGGCTCAGGTTCGCCGGGCCGACATCGTCGTTGCTGCCGTCGGACAGCCGCATCTGGTCAAGCCCGAGTGGATCGCGCCCGGCGCTGCCGTGCTGGATGTGGGCGTGACCCGTGTCGGAACGACCGACTCCGGTCGCGCGAAGCTTGCCGGAGATGTCGATCCGGCCGTTGCAGAGGTGGCGGGTTGGCTCTCCCCGAACCCCGGTGGTGTCGGACCCATGACCCGCGCGATGCTCGTCGCGAACGTCGTGGAGACCGCCGAACGCCGGGCCGGCTGACCCGGACCGCGGGGGCGAGACGCGCCCGTCTCCTCGCTCTGGCACAATGACGCCGTGACGTCCTCGACTCCTGCACGACGCCGCGGCCGTCGTGCGGCGATGGTGGGCGGCATCCTCGCCCTCGTTCTGTTGTACGTCGTCGTGGTTCTGCTCTACGCGTCAGGTGGACGCATCGATCGTGCGTCTGTGGCTAGCGGCGGCTCGGGGCAACCGCTCGTGCTCACCCTGACTCCTGTCGACGTTGACGGCGCGGCGAGCCATCTCACGCTACGAATCACGCCCGGTCCCGACCTCGGGTCCTACTCGTCCGACCAGTTCTCGATGGACGAAACAGTGCACGTCCTGGTCACCGGAACCGACGGATCGCGCACGATCACCTACGGCGCGGACGAGGTTGTGGGGGCAGAGACCGTCACGCTCACGCTCGACGGATTCATCGAGCAGTGGCCGTTTGACAGGTACACGACTGACACGATGATCGTGCCGCTGCGCGAAGCTGCGGACGGTGAGGGCGTGCCGATCCCGTACGAACTCGCGGTCGACGGTCGAGTCCCGGGTTGGGACGTCACCGCGCAGGCGGTGGAGTTGCCCGCCATGGCCACCCAGGACGGGCTGATCACGACGCTCGGGGTTCAGTTCACCATCACGCGCGCGGCATCCACGATCGCTTTCGGCATCGTGCTGTTGACGCTCATGGTGATTGCGCCCGTTCTCGTCCTGACCGCTGCGATAACCGTCTATCGGGGCCGGCGCAAGATCGAGGCGACCATGCTCGGGTGGTTCGGTGCAATGCTTTTCGCGACGATTCCGCTTCGCAACTTCCTGCCCGGTTCCCCGCCGATCGGGTCCTGGGTGGATTACCTCATCGTGCTCTGGGTGATCGCTGCGCTCATCGCAGGCTTGGTCATCTTCATCCTCGCGTGGCTCCGCAGTGGCCCGGCCGGCGTTGCCGCTGCCCAGCCTGCGGGCGACGCACACGTGCCGGGCGATGGATCCGACGCGGATGCCGGATCAGATGGCGGCGGGGACTCCTAGCCGCCGCGGGATTCGCGCCCGCGGGCGCCATCCCAGAGGCGGCCAGCGTGTGCTTCGAGACGGTCATCGATGGCGTCGTAGATGAGCCACGCGATGACGAGCAACACCGGTGGGATGACCCAGCCCCAGAAAAAGCCCGCGACGTTGACACCGGACAGCACGACGACGAGCACCCACACGACTGCTGCCACGATGAGCACGACGGCGCCCTGAACGAGCTTTGCGCCTGCTCGCGTGAGGTCGCGGCTTGACCGCTCGGCGCGGCCTCCCAGCCAGCGTCGTAAGGCCGGCTTGACCCAGAGCGTCGCCAGCGCGAGGATCACGGCTGCCCACAGTACTGACCATCCGACCGAGACTTGCGGCATGATCAGACCGATCAGGAGCAGGACGACAACGTCGAAAACGTAGAGAGTCACGAAGCGGATCAGCCAGGTGCGCACGGATCCACCCTGCCACGGATGCCGCGTCACGTCAGCCGGGATGCGCCGCTGCTAGTGGCCCCGCGCTCCCTCCCAACCATGGCGGTGGAGGGCGCTTCCGACCACCGCCGTCGCGCTCCCGTCTCGAATCCGTCGAGAGGTCAGGCGGACGACCTCCCACCCCTGCGCCGCCAGTGCCGCCGTTCTGTCGATGTCGCGATTCCACTGTGCGCGATCGGTCCGGTGGTGATCCCCTTCGACTTCGACAATCAGGTCGAACGCTCGATGCATGCCGTCGACAATTGCTATCAGCGCTCCGTCCGCATCGCGGACCTCGACATCCAACTCCATGTCGGGCAGTCGCTCGGCCTCGGCATCCAATCGATACTCAGTCTCGAGCCGGGAAGCACTGCCGACGCGCACCGACGTCAGGGCACGAAGGAGCTCTTTGCGGTGCCGCCGCCCTGGCGCGAGCGCTGCTGCCTCCAACTGTGCGGGCGTGGCCAGTCGCGCGTTCGGCATGGCCCGACCCCGGTGGTCGCGAGGAACTCGTACGAAATGATCCCCCATGATCACGAGCCACCGTTCTGACAGCTCTCCGCCGAGCATCGCCCAGGTCGAGGCGGGAGTGGTCACGCGCAAGCCTTCGACATCCATCACGTACGCAAGGTGCTCGCGCGTCTGAAGGCCGGCCACGCCTCGGGCTCGCGCTGCCCGATGCGGGTGCGTGATGCCGACCGACAGGTCTGCGTCAGCGTCGAAGTCGTCGGGGAGTGGACACCCGAGAAGCGCTGCTGCCGTCATCCCTGTGAAGAATCCGCGCCGACTCATCACGCGGCTGTATGCGCGGGCCCGCTCGAGTACCCGGGCGCGGGCTCGGGCGTCGATCGCTTGCGGACCCTCGAACGCGGAGCGTGTCGCGGCCTCGGGACGAATCCGAGTGGCATGGAACGGGCGCTCGAGATCGGACCCACGCAGTCGCCGGGGACTAACACCCATCGCGCGCGCCTCTGCGTAGGCGAATGTGCCAGACAGCGTCGGAGGAAGCGAGGCGTGGCGGCGTGGCATCCGATCAGCATCCGGGGCGGGCCGCACCCGGGGCTGGCCGTTCAGGCAACTCCTGTCATCCTGCGCCGAACCTGGATGTGGGGAGGAGCCCATGCCGGACTCTCGAGCATCACTGTCTGATTCTCGCGCGCGGTCCCAACGGCGAAAGGTTGGCCTGAATTGTCGCTTGCAGGTCCTGAGGCGACAATTTGCGCCCACTTCTCGAGTCGAGACGACAATCTACGCCCACTATCGCGGGCGCGAGCGACCGGCGTGGACGCTGATGCTGGGTCAGGCGTGGCGTTCCAGAAACGCGTACACCTCGGAGTCATCGACGCCGGGGAAGTTGCCGCGGGGGAGCGGGGTGAACATCTGCATGTGCACGCGGGCGCTCGGCCACGCCTTGCCCTCCCAGCGCGAGGTGAGCTCCGAGGGCGCCCGGCGGCAGCACGCCTCGTCGGGACACGAAGAGACCGCGCGCTTGGTCGTCTCCCGGCCACGGAACCAGCGGGCGTCGTCGAACGGGACCCCCACACTGATCGAGAACTCGCCGTCGGCTGTCGTGCCGGTCTGCGTGGCGCACCAGAACGTCCCGGCGGGAGTGTCGGTGTACTGGTAATGCTCGGTCGTGCGGTTCTGCTCCGAGAATGCAGCGCGCGCCGACCACTTGCGGCACGCGATCTGCCCATCGACGGCACCCGTGACATCCATGGGCAGCGGAAGGTCGTCGTTCTCATAGACGCGCGAGATGGCCCCGGATCCATCGACGCGCAAGAAGTGCAGACGGATGCCGAGATGCTGTGTCATCAGGTTCGTCATCCGCATCGCAGCCGCCTCGTGCGTCACGCCGAACGCATCGCGGAAGTCCTCGACGGCGAGGTTGCGGTCTTTCTTTGCCTGCTGCAGGAACGCGACGCCGTTGGTCTCGGGGATGAGGCAGCAGGCGGCGAAGTAGTTGATCTCCAGCCGCTGTTGCAGGAAGTCGGCGTACGAGGTGGGCCGCTGGTGTCCGAGCAACCGGTGCGCCATCGCCTGCAATGCCATCGAGCGCAGCCCGTGGCCGCCCGGGATCGACGCGGGCGGGAGGTAGATGCGGCCGTTCTCGAGGTCGGTGACCGATCGCGCGGAGCGTGGCAGGTCGTTGACGTAGAGCAGCTCGAACCCGAGGCGCTCGGCCATGATGCTCACGGTGCGGTGGGTGAGGGCTCCTGACACGTGACCTGCGGCTGTGAGTTGCTTCTCAGCGAGCTTCTCGATCTCGGGGAGGTAATTGTCGCGATCCCGCATCCGCAGACGCAGCTCGGTGTTGGCCCGACGCGCCTCCTCGGGCGTCGCGATCGCTTCTCGCTCACGGCGATCGAGCTCCCGGTGCAGACCGAGTATCGACTCGATCGTCTCGTCGGGCGTTCCCTTGGTGACCTTGACCGGCGGAATGCCGAGCCTGCGAAACACGGGGCTTGCCTGCGCGCGTTCGAGTTCGATCTCGAGCGCCGCTCGGCGATTCGGCGGTTCAGCGGCCAGAAGATCGGTGACTTCCAGCCCCGTCGCGTGGGCGATTGCCTGCAGCAGCGAGAGCTTCGGCTCGCGCTTGCCGTTTTCAATGAGGCTCAGTTGACTGCCCGCGACCCCGACCTGTGCACCCAGCTCGTCGAGCGTCCACCCCCGAGACACGCGTTCGTGACGGATGCGGTGCCCGAGCGTCACCAGTTCGAGGTTCGTGGGTGTCATTCCTTGATGCTAGCGAAAGAATCGGACTTCTTATGAGGTCAGACGCGTTCAAACGGTGCTTCACGTGCAGGAAAGTGGAGAACGAGCCCCCAGACGACGTCGCACACAGGAGAGACAATGGCCATCGCTGACATTACTCGCCCCACCACCTCGGCGCCCGCGTCGGCATCCGGCGACCTGCCGTCGATCTCTGGCCCCGGCATGGATGCCCTGATCGAGTGGGTGGGCGAGATCGCAGCGCTCACCAAGCCCGATCGGATCCACTGGGTTAGCGGCTCCCGCGCCGAGAACGAGGCTCTGCTGCGCGAGCAGGTCGAGCAGGGCAAGCTCATCAAGCTCAACCCCGAGTGGCGGCCGGGCTCGTACCTCGCGCGCTCTCACCCGAGCGACGTGGCGCGCACCGAGGCGCGCACCTTCATCGCGTCGGAGCGCGAGGAAGACGCCGGTCCGACCAATAACTGGGTGGCCCCCGCCGAGATCCGCGCCACGATCACGCCACTTTTCGACGGGTCGATGCGTGGGCGCACGATGTACGTCGTGCCGTTCTCGATGGGACCCGTGGCTGGACCGCTGTCGCACATCGGCGTGCAGATCACCGACAGCGCGTACGCTGTCACCTCGATCGGCATCATGACGCGTGTCGGCACCGATGTCCTGCGCGAGATCGCAGGTGGGTCGCCGTGGGTCAAGACCGTCCACTCCGTCGGTGCGCCGCTCGCGCCGGGTCAGGAGGATGTCGCGTGGCCCTGCAACGACGAGAAGTACATCGTGCACTTCCCCGACACCCTCGAGGTGTGGTCGTACGGCTCCGGATACGGCGGCAACGCGATCCTTGCCAAGAAGTGCTTCGCGCTGCGCATCGCCTCGGTCATCGGCCGCGACGAGGGGTGGATGGCCGAGCACATGCTGCTCATCCGCGTCATCAGTCCCGAGGGCAAGGCTTACCACCTCGCCGCCGCGTTCCCCTCGGCGTGCGGCAAGACCAACCTGGCTATGCTGCGTCCGACGATTCCCGGATGGCGCGTCGAAACGCTCGGCGACGACATCGCGTGGCTGCGACCGGGCGAGGATGGGCGCCTCTGGGCGATCAACCCCGAAGCGGGCTTCTTCGGGGTAGCGCCGGGAACCGGTGAATCCACCAACGTCACGGCTGTCGAGACGCTCTGGGGCAACACGATCTTCACGAACGTGGCTCTTCGCCCCGACGGGGATGTGTGGTGGGAGGGTCTCACCGATGAGGCTCCCGCCGAGCTCATCGACTGGGAAGGCAACCCCTGGACCCCGGCATCCGGGCGTCCCGCGGCGCACCCGAACTCCCGCTTCACGGTGCGTGCTGACCAGTGCCCGCAGATCGCCGACGACTGGGATGCACCCGAGGGTGTGCCGATCGACGCGATCCTCTTCGGTGGACGCCGCGCCACGAATGTTCCGCTCGTGGTCGAGGCAACCGACTGGGCTCACGGGGTTTTCCTCGGCTCGACGATCTCGTCCGAGCGCACCGCGGCCGCCGAGGGCACAGTCGGCGAACTGCGGCGCGATCCGTTCGCGATGCTGCCGTTCTGCGGGTACAACATGGCCGACTACTTCGGCCACTGGGTCAAGATGGGTCAGCAGCTGCGGTTCGACCGCGCGCCACGGATCTTCCAGGTCAACTGGTTCCGCAAGGGAGCAGATGGCCGCTTCCTCTGGCCCGGGTTCGGCGACAACTCCCGTGTCATCGAGTGGATCATCCGCCGCGTCGACGGGAAGGTGCCGGCTCTTGACAGCCCGATCGGACGTCTGCCGCGCATCGAGGACCTGAACCTCGAGGGCATCGATGTTCCGCAGGAAGACCTCGACGAACTGTTCGCCGTCGATCCAGCGTCGTGGCTGCACGAGGCTGACCTCACCGAGGAGTTCTACAGCGTCTTCGATGGCCGCATCCCGGCCCAGTTGAACGCCGAACTCGCGGCCCTGCGCTACCGCCTCAAATCAGCCTGACCCGGGCGTCCTCCTCCCGCCCGCACCCGGCGCGAACCCGCGTCCCTCGCGAACCCACACCTTCCGGCACCAGCCCACACGTTTCAGCCGCAGGAAGGTGTGGGTTCGTCGAGATTCGTGTGGGTTCGGCGGGTAGGCGGGTCAGACCAGGAGTTGGTGGCGCGCGAGGTCGCGGTAGAGCGGCGTCGACTCGACCAGCTCGCCGTGGGTCCCCTGGCCGATCACCTCGCCGTTTTGCATAACCACGATCAGGTCGCTGTCGACGACCGTCGACAGGCGATGGGCGATGACGATAAGGGTCCGTTCTGCTGCGACGGCGTCGATCGCATCCCGCATCCGCTGCTCATTGAGTCCGTCCAAGGATGATGTCGACTCGTCCAGCAGCAGGATGGGCGGGGCGGCCAGAAGAGCACGGGCGATCGCCAGGCGCTGACGCTCGCCGCCGGAGAGCATGACGCCGTTCTCACCGACCGGGGCCTCGAGGCGCAGCGGACTGCGCTCGAGCACCTCGGTCAGGTTCACGGCGTCAAGAACGCGCTCGCAGTCGGCATCCGTCGCCTCGGGGGAGGCGAGGCGCAGGTTCTGCGCGATCGTTCCGGCGAGGGTCGGCGCGTCCTGCTCGACGTAGCCGAGCTGTGCGCGCAGCTGTTCGCGCGGAAGGGTTCGGATGTCAGCACCACCGAGCAGGATCGCGCCGCCGGTCGGGTCATAGAACCGCTCGATGAGCGCGAGCGTCGTGCTCTTCCCGGCCCCCGACGGGCCCACGATCGCCACGCGCGACCCCCGAGGGACGTGGAACGAGACGCCGCGCAGCACGTCGCCGGCATGATCGGATGCCTCGGACTGCGCCTGCGCGTTGGAGCCGGCATCCGTGCCGCCGTCGCCTGCAAGCGCGATGGCCGATGTGTCGACGTGCGCGCTCTCGAGCACGGCACGCGCTTCGGTCTCGGCCTTCCGACGCGCGGCGACAACGGCCTCGGGGTATCGGAACCAGACATCCCGGAACTCGATCGCGATCTCCCGCGGTTCCGGTGTCACGGATGCCGGGTCTGAGGCCGCGGCGCCCGCCATCTGTGACACCGGAACGGGGGAGGACTCGGTGACGGATGCCGCGAGCCGTGCGTCGTCGGCGTCCTCTGTCGGGAGATTGAGGATCTCTTGGATGCGGCCGAGCGCACCGAGGGCCTGGTTCACCGAGGTGATGGCCCCGAAGAAGCTCCCGAGCGGGCCGACGAGCAGGAAGAGGAACATGATGAAGGTGACCAGGCTTGCGATCTCGATCGCGCCGGATGCCACGCGGAATCCGCCGACGCCCAGGACGACCAGCAGTGAGACCTGCAGGGCGATGCCCGCGACAGGAACGACGAGCGCCGAGACCTTCGCGATCCGCACGCCGACGCCGTAGGCCTCCGTCGCGACACCCGTGATGTCCGCAACCTCGCGCTCGGTGGCTCCTGCGGCGCGCACGGTTCGGATCGAGCTGACGGCGCGTTCCACCGAGGAGGCCAACTCGCCGACCTTCTCTTGCTGCTCGCCGGTGGCGCGGCGGATCCTGCCGCTGAGGATCACGACCACGGTGACCGACAAGCCGATCACGACGACGATGGCCAGCAGCAGAAGTGGGTCGATCAGCGCCATCGCGACCAGGGCACCGATAAAGAGGAGCGAGTTGCCGACGGCATCCGCGAGTCCCTGCGTGAGGACCGCGTACAGCAGCGTCGTGTCGGTACCGACACGGGAGACGAGGTCGCCCGTGCGGCGTGCATCGAACTCCCGGATGGGAAGGTGCAGGATGCGGGCCACGAGCTGTCGCCTGCTCGAGTAGACCACGGCAGTTCCGGTGCGCTGCAGCAGGTAGTGCTGGAACCCGGAGATGAGCGATGCCGCGACAACGAGCGCGACGATTCCCCACACGAGCCATCCGAGCGGGACTTGATCTTGAACGCGGGTGATCACCTGGCCGACCAGCACGGGCTGGGCGAGGGTGGCGACTGCCCCGATGATGCTCAGGATCGCGACCACGATGAGCACGTTCCGATGCTCGAGAAGGAAGGGCACCAGCTGGCGGAAAGTCGCGCGCGGGCCTTCTTCGGGGGTGCGACGACCACGGCGGGCGGGACGCGTGTCAGCGCGCGACATCGAGACCTCGATTCGGGGGAGGGGCTATCTACGACCGTACTCCGCGCTGGATACCCCGCTCGCCCCACGGTAGACGGACTGTGCGAGGATCCGCGCCGAGATCGTGAAAGATATCGCCGACAGCCGGGCTGCAAACACTATTGTCGAGTCGAGGAGGATACGTCGATGACGACGATGTCAGTCGAGGGTGCCCCGAGCACCGACGTCACCAGGCAGATCCGCGAGGCGATCCCCGCTCGCTCGCCTACCTCGAGACACACCCCGACCCGGGGCGTCGCGCGTCGTCGCCGCCGCGCGGTGTGGCTTAGCGCGGCGGCGACGACCTCCCGCCCGTCAGCTGGATGCGGCTGAGGTGTCCCGACGGTAGTTCTCGCGCGCGTACGACGAATACGGTGCGGGAGCAACCGTCGCGCGGATCTCGACCTGACGGTGTGGCTCGACAGCGGGCTTGGCGGAGTTAGGCTCCTCGCCCCACACCACCACGACCTCGGTGCCCGGCTCCGCAGCATCCGGAACGAGACTCGCCAGCGAAGCGAACACCTGCTCGTTCGTGATGTACCCGGCGTCGTGCGAAATACCGACGTCGCGCCCGTCGATGAGAACTCGGTCGACCTGATACAGGCCGTAGCGCGCCTTCGGGAAGTCGATGTACTTCGCCGGCAACCCCGGCTCGAGCAGGGATCGCTGCGCCGCCGCGACATCGTCGGGGTTCCAGATCAGCGTTACCTTGACCCGTGTGGGCTCCTGCGCGATGCGCTCGAGTGCCTCCCGACCGAGAAAGTCGTGATCGAACGCGACGCTGCGGCCATACCCCAGGTCGTAGGGGGTGACGTAGTAGTCCTCAATCCGGTCGGAGGTCAGGCTTCCGGCGAGCGACCCGGCGCTGGTGGCAGGAAGCCATTCGAGGTAACGCTCGGCGTGAGCCCCGGTGAAGATCGCAGGCAGGGGAGACGGAACCCACGCGGACTCGAGGTTGGCTGACGAGTAGGCCTTGGAGCCCACGCGGACGAGCCCGAGGGGCTCGCCTTCGCGCAGAAGGGCCTCCCTGACGCGCTCGCCGTCTTCCCAGGGGCCGAAGAGTTCGAAGCCGGGCTGGCCGGCCATGCCGTGGCGGAGCGAGCGCACCGTGACGCCGTCGATCGTGAACGTCGCCATGTGGAAGAAGCGGGTGGGCGGGACTGGCGCGCCGGTGACGCGCTCCATGAGTTCCAGCGCGTTCGGCCCCTGCAGTTCGTACCGGTACAGCGTGGGGTTGCCCGACCGCACGATCGAGTTGCCGTCCCGCTCGAAGGTGACCTCGTAGTCGCCGGTCTCACCATGGAACTGCACCCAGTCGATGACCATCTGGTGGCCGACGAGGTCGAACTCTTCGTCGCCCAGGTAGAAGAGGATGGCGTCGCCGATGAGGTATCCCTCGTCGTTGACTGCAATGAACTGCTTCGCATTGTCGACCTCGAAGCGGGCGAAGCTGTTGACGCCGAGGTTGCTCAGCAGACGCAGGGCGTCGCGACCGCGGATGAATAGGTCGGTCATGTGGTGGGACTGGTCGAGCAGGGCGACGGTGCTGCGCCAGGACTGCTGCTCGGATCTCCAGTTGCTGAACTCGGCCGTCACGGGAAAGATCGTGGGCCGCGCCTGTGCATTGCGCAGAAGCTGCACGGGGCTTCCCGCTCGGGCGATCGCGGCAGCCAACGACTCGGTCATGTGAACTCCTTCGTTCCGGGCTCGACGCAGTGCGCGCCCGCCCGAGGAGACGCTATCCCAAGCAAGACTGAATCAAATACCCTTTCATGATGAGCTCTGCTAATAGCTTCATGAGCAGTCCTGATGTCGGACCGATCGAGGTGTACGCATGCTCACTGACCTGAACCTCACCCGGGTGTTCGTTGCGATTTATGAGGCCGGCAGCCTGACAGCGGCGGGGCGCCGACTGTTCGTGACGCAGTCGGCGATCAGTCAGTCGCTCGCGCGGCTGCGCCGGGAACTCGGAGATCCGCTGTTCGAGCGAACGGCGCAGGGGATGCGTCCCACAGCGCTTGCCGACGCGATCTATCCCGAGCTCCACGAGGGTATGTCAGTGATCGATCGGACCATTGCGGCAGTGACCGGCTTCGACCCCCTGACCTCAGAGCGCACCTTCCGCATCGCGCTGTCGGAACTCGGTGAGATCGGCTGGCTTCCGGCGATCGGCGAGGCGATGGCCCTCGGAGCGCCCCGCGCTCGCTTGGCCGTCACGGCGCTACGGGGTGAAGACCTCGAGGAGCTGCTCACCCGCGGGTCCGTGGACCTTGCCATCACCCCGGCAGAACTCCCCGCTGCATTCGAGCGGCAGACGGTCAAGCGCGAGGAGTACCGCGTGGTGATGTCGGCGCACAACCCCCTTGCCGGCACCGAGATGAGTCTCGAGTCCTATCGCATGGCGCGGCGCGTCTGGGTCGAGGGCGACTCCAGTGCGCGCCTGTTGGCCGGCGTCCACGCTCGCCACGGTGTTATCGAGCTGCCTGCCGTCAGCGTGCAACACATCGCCTCGCTTCCGCCCCTGCTCGCGCGCTCGACGACGCTCATCGCGACGATTCCCGAGACTCTCGCTGTCGGATGGTCGCGGAGCTGGCCGTTGGTCATCCGCGATTTGCCCTTCGCTCTCGGGCCGGTTGAGCTTCAGCTTTACCGTCGGCGGTCGCCGCAGCACGCGGGTGCGCTCGACTGGTTCTTCGACACCGTCTCGGCGGCGGTCAGCGGATTCCCGGGCGGCTTTGAGGGCATCCATATCGCGTCATGACGCGAATGCCCGAAGACGATCTCGGGGACGGATGCCGCGGCATCCGTCCCCGAGATCGGTGTGCGCGAAGCGCTGCCGGATCAGAGCGATCCGGTGGTACGCCAGCCGCCCTGGTATTCCTGGCGTGCGGTCACGGCGTAGGGCACGGGGCTGACCACGGCGCGGATCGCGATCTGCTCGTGCGGTTCGACTGTCGTCTTGCCCGATCCGCCGTTCGGCTCGCCCCAGACGACCCGTACCTCGGCGCCCACGGGAACGTCACGGTCGACCGTGGCCAGCGACAGGCCGCGCTTCTCGTTCGCGGTAACGCCGGTGAACAGCGAGAGGCCCACGGTGTTGCCGTCGGCGTCGATGACAGCGTCGTAGTTGCTCGAGCCGTAGTTGGCGTTGGGCAGGTCGAAGAACTGGTACCCGGGGCCTTCGCGGTCGAGCACCGAGGCGAGCACCTTGGTGAGGTCCTCGTCGTTCCAGGCCAGCGTGACCTTCTTGCGCTGGGTCTCGGGGTCGAGCTTCTCGAGCGCGTCGCGACCTATGAAGTCGTGGTCGAACTTCACGAACGAGCCGTAGCCGAGCTCCCAGGGGTTCAGGTAGTAGTCCTCGATGTTCTCCGAGACGAAGGACCCTGCCAGCGCGTTGATCGCTTCGTAGCTGTTCGCGGGCAGCCACTCGCGGTAGGCGCGCTCGGCCTCGCTGGAGTAGATCGCCGGGAGCGGCGAGGGGATCCATCCGGACTCGAGAGTGTTCGACGAGTACGCGCGCGACCCGCAGGGTTCGATGCCGAACTCGCGGCCTGCCTCGAGGATGGCATCGCGGATCTTGCCGTGCTGCTCGTAGGGTCCCCAGATCTCCAGGCCCGGAGCGCCTGCCATACCGTGACGGAGCGTGCGCACCTTCTCGCCCGCGATCGTCATCTCGCCCATGTGGAAGAACTTGACCTGCTCGACCGGTCCACCCGCGAGCTTCTCGATGATCGCCCAGGCGTTGGGTCCCTGGATCTGGAAGCGGTAGTAGTCGCGGTGCACGGCCTGGCCGTAGGGGCGCGACGGCGAGCGGTCGTCGTAGCGGAACTCCACGTCGTACCCGCCGGTCTCGGCGTGGAACTGCAGCCAGTTGGCTCCGGGGGCGCGCCCGACGTAGACGTACTCACCCTCTGCTTCGTGGAACAGGATGCCGTCGCCGATCACGCCACCGTTGGAGGCGGTGGGAACGAACTGCTTGGCGGTGTTCACGGGGAAATTCTTGAAGCCGTTGATGCCGGTGTCAGTGAGCAGCTTCAGCGCATCGGGTCCCTTCACGAAGAAGTTGACCATGTGGTGGCTCTGGTCGTAGAGCACCGCGGCGTTGCGCCACGCCTTCTGCTCGCGACGCCAGTTGCTGAACTCGGCCGGAACCACGGGGTAGATGTACGTGCCGAGCTGCGAGTCGCGCAGCATCCGGACGGTATCGCCCTTCTCGTCCAGTAGCTCTTGCAGATTCTTGGCCATGGGTGTCTCCTCGACTTCCTCGTCCGGGTGGCTTCAGCGAGATCGTACGGGCAAAATTTACCTATGTCCAGAGGTAAATCGGTGATAGACAGGATGCATCGATAAGGCAGCAGTGTCAGAGAGGACACCTCATGGCCACGAGTGAGAACTTCGACCTTGCCCATCTCGGCGCCGTGGAACTGTTCACCCCACGGTTCGACGAGAGCCTCCGGTTCTTTCGCGATATCTGCGCGATGCGGGAGGTCGCCCGCATCGGGGATTCGGCGTATCTGCGGTGTTGGGACGAGTACCAGCTGTACACGCTCAAGCTCACGGCATCCGACACGAACGGCGTGGGCCGCACCCTGTATCGGGCATCCAGCCCCGAGGCTCTGGAGCGGAGAGTGGCGGCGATCGAGGCATCCGGCCTCGGGCATGGTTGGCAGGATGCCGAGGTCGGTGTCGGCCGCTCATTCGAATTCGAAGACCCCGACGGCCACCTCATGGCGGTGTACTACGACACCGAGCACTATGTCCCGGATGACGAGGATCGTCCCGCGCTGAAGAACCAGGCATCCGCGTACCCCGGCCGAGGCATCAACGCGCGGCGGATGGATCACATCAATTACCTGGCCAGCGACGTGAACGCGGCTGGAGAGTTCTGGCGGGATGTCATGATGTCGCGGGAGTCAGAGCGGGTGCGCCTTGACGACGGGAGGTATGGGGCCTGGTGGTTCCGGTTCAACCAGAAGTCGTACGACGTCGTGTATTCCGATGACTGGACGCGCCAGCGGGGCCGGTTCCATCACTTCGCGATCGCCCCGGATTCTCGCGAGGACATTCTCAAGGCTGCCGACATCTGCCTCGAGAACGGGATCTATATCGAGTACGGCCCCTACAAGCACGCGATCAACCAGACGTTCTTCCTCTACGTGTGGGAACCGGGCGGGAACCGCATCGAATTCGCCACCGCGCAGGGGCGTCTCATCCTCGATCCGGACTGGCCGGTCGTGGAGTGGAGCCAGGCGGAGCGCGCCAAGGGCCAGGCCTGGGGCATGAAGACGGTGCCGACCTTCCACACCCACGGTACGCCGTACGTCGAGGACCAGGAGGAGATCGACCGCGCAGCTCTCGAGGGCCGCCCCTACGTCAAGCGCTCCTGAGCATCAGGCGCTCGTGACGGTCACTCCCAGACGGTGGCGGCAGTGTCGACGACCAGGCGGATCTTGGCCCACTGCTCGTCCTCGGTGAGGAGGTTGCCCTCCTCGGTCGAGGCGAATCCGCACTGAGGGCTGAGGGCAAGCTGCTCCAGCGGTGCGAACTGCGCGGCCTCCTGGATGCGGGTGCGCAGCAGGTCGGCATCCTCGAGCTCGCCCGACTTGGTGGTCACCAGGCCCAGCACGACCCGCTTGTGGCCGTGGGGAAGGAAGCGGAGCGGCTCGAAACCACCAGCGCGGTCGCTGTCGTACTCGAGGAAGTAGCCGTCATAGTTCGTGTCGGCAAGCAGGTGCTTGGCCACCGGCTCGTAGCCGCCGGAGGAGATCCACGTGGACCGGAAGTTGCCGCGGCAGACGTGAGTCGTGATCGTCATGTCGGCGGGCTTCACCTCGAGGATCGCGTTGAGCATCGCTGCGTAGCGTTCGCCGATTCCCTCGGTGCGGATGCCGCGGGCAGCCGCCTTCTCGAGCTCTTCCGGCGAGCAGAGGTAGGCCCACGCGGTGTCATCGAACTGCAGGTAGCGGCATCCGGCGTCGTAGAACGCCTGCACTGCGTCGCGGTAGGCCTGCACGAGGTCGGGCACGAGGGCATCGCGGTCGGCGTAGAGGTCAGTGGTGATCCCCGCAGGCTCGAGGCGGAAGTCGAAAACGGTGGGGGCGGGGATCGTGAACTTCGGCGTTGCCCCGGTGGCGACAGTGGCCTCGGCGAGCGCGCGGAAGTGGGCGAGGAACGGATGCGTGTCGCTGAAGCCGATGCCTCCGTTCACCTGCAGGCCGAGGGGCCGCGTCTGCACGCCCTGGAACTGGATGCCGTGGTCGAGCTCGACCACCTCGACGCCATCGAGCATCCCAAAGAAGTCGAAGTGCCACCATGACCGCCGGAACTCTCCGTCGGTGGCGAGCCGCAGACCGTTCTGCGCTTCCTTCGCCACGAGCGCGGCGATCTCGGCATCTTCCACCTCGCGGAGGGCGGCATCATCGATTTCGCCCGCAGCGCGCGCGGCGCGAGCCTCGGCGAGGGCTGCCGGTCGAAGGAAACTGCCGACGATGTCGGCGCGGTACGGAAGCTGTGTATCGGTCACACCGGGATGCTACTCCGACGTCTCAGGATGTCGGAGATCGCTCGTACAGTAGGACGGTGCCAGAGCCCGTGATCCGCGCCCACAACCTCGTCAAGGCTTACAAGATCGCCGGCAAGGATGACTTCCTTGCCGTGAACGGGCTGTCGTTCGAGGTGGCCCCCGGCGAGTCATTCGGACTTCTCGGCCCGAACGGCGCCGGCAAGTCCACGACGATGAAGATGATCGGTGCGGTCTCGACCCGCACGAGCGGGGAGCTCAGCATCCTGGCCCTGGATCCTGACCAGTACGGTCCCGAGATCCGTTCGCGGCTGGGTGTCGTCCCGCAGCAGGACAACCTCGATGGCGAACTCAACGCCCGCGAGAACCTCTTCATCTATGGCCGCTATTTCGGGCTCCCGGGCAAGGTGTGCGCACAGAAGGCCGACGAGCTGCTGGCGTTCGCTGCGCTCGAAGACAAGGCGAAGAGCAAGGTCGATCAACTCTCGGGCGGCATGAAGCGACGGCTCACGATCGCCCGCGGGCTGATCAACGATCCCCGCATCCTGCTGCTGGACGAGCCCACGACGGGACTCGACCCGCAGGCCCGCCACGTGCTGTGGGACCGTCTTTTCCGTCTCAAGGAGCGCGGCACGACGCTCGTGCTGACGACGCACTACATGGACGAGGCCGAGCAACTGTGCGACAGGCTCATCGTGGTCGACAAGGGGCAGATCATGGCCGAGGGGACGCCAGCCTCGCTCATCCGCGAGCACTCCAGCCGTGAGGTGCTCGAGGTGCGTTTCGGGTCGGATCGCAATGAGCAGGTGGCGCCGCAGCTCGCGGGGATCGGCGACCGCGTCGAGGTGCTCCCTGACCGCATCCTCGTCTACGCGCACGACGGTGAGCAGGCTCTCGAACGGGTGACCGCCGCGGGCCTGCAGCCGCTGACCTCGCTGGTGCGCCGGTCGAGCCTGGAGGATGTCTTCCTGCGCCTGACGGGAAGGTCGCTGATCGAATGAGCACGCCGATTCCGGATGCGCGCACTCAGCCCTCGCTCGACGAGCTGCGCGCCGAAGCCCTCGCGTGGGGGCGCAAGCCCCGTCGCTGGGGCTCGTGGTACGTCGCCGAGCACATGGTGCGCGCGATGCGCGCCTACGGGTGGACGATCGTGGTCGGTGCCCTCGGGCAGCCCATCCTGTATCTGCTCGGACTGGTGCTGGGTCTTGCCGCGCTCCTGGACGGGACGATCGAGGTGCACGGCGAGCAGGTCCGCTACCTCGTGTTCGTCGCCCCGGCGCTGCTGATGACCGCGGCGATCGGCGTGGCCACAGAAGAGTTCACCTACCCGGTGATGTCGGGGTTCAAGTGGCGCCGCTACTTCTACGGGTTCAACGCGTCGGCGCTGTCGAGCCCGCAGATCGCGAACGGGGTGATCCTCGGCGCCTCGGCGCGGATGCTGATCGCTGTCGTCGCCTACTACGTGTTCATCGTCCTCTTTGGTGCGGTTCCCGACCCTGCCACCGGTTGGCTAGCGATGTTCGTCGGTCTGCTGGCGGGGCTCGCGTTCGGCGTGCCTTTGATGGCGTACGCGGCGTCGATCCAGGACGACAAGGGTCAGTTTGCGCTCGTGCAGCGCTTCCTTTTCGTGCCGATGTTCCTGTTCTCGGGGACCTTCTACCCGCTCGAGACCCTCCCCATCTGGCTGCAGTGGATCGGCTGGATCTCGCCCCTGTGGCACGCGTCGGAGCTGGGTCGGATGGCAACGTATGGGTCGCCCGGTGGCCCCGGTGCTGTCGCGATCCACCTCGCGTATCTCCTTCTTTTGACCGTCGTCGGCTACGCGTTCGCGCGCCGCACCTTCACGCGGAGGCTCGCGAAATGACCGCGGTGGCATCGGGTACGGAACCTCGTCGCAGCGGGAGCGTCCGCGCGCTGTGGTCGGGCAACCCGTGGGCCGTCGTGCAACGGGGTCTCATCGCGGCGCGTTCGTCGAGTTGGATCGTCGTGCTCTCGGGCTTTTTCGAGCCCGTGTTCTACCTTGCCTCGCTCGGCATCGGTCTGGGTAGCCTCATCGAGGATGTCGAGACCTCCTCGGGGCTGGTGGTCTCCTACGCGGCTTTCATCGCTCCCGCGCTGTTGGCGGTGTCGGCGATGAACGGCGCCATCTACGACTCCACCTGGAACGTCTTCTTCAAGCTCAACTACGGCAAGCTCTACGAGGGGCAGCTCTCGACATCCCTCGGGCCGCTGGATGTCGCCCTCGGTGAGATCCTCTACGCACTGTTGCGCGGACTCGTCTACGCCACCGGGTTCATGATCATCATGCAGATCGCGGGGCTGAACCTCGCGCCCACGGCTATCCTCGCGCTCCCCGCGGTCGTGCTGATCGCTTTCGGGTTCGCGAGCCTCGGGATGGCGATCACGAGCTACATGAAGACCTTCCAACACATGGACTGGATCAACATGGTGCTGCTGCCGATGTTCCTCTTCTCGGCGACTTTCTACCCGATCACCGTCTATCCGGAGTTCGTCCAGGCGATCGTCATGGCCCTGCCGCTGTGGCACGGCGTGGAACTCATTCGCGGCCTCACCACCGGCGCGCTCTCGATCGCGATGCTCGGTCACGTCCTGTATTACGTGGTCATGATCGCCGTCGGCCTCGTCTTTACGACCACCCGACTGCGCAAGCTCTTCCTGGACTGACGCGACAGCGTTCTGCCGCCGAGGTCCTCGTTAGAGCGATACCGTCTCGCCCGCCCCGATCTCGTCGTAGTCCACGTCCTTGGTCTCGGGAGACAGCACGAGGGCGATGAAGGTGAGCATGGCCATCGCCGACAGGTAGAGCCCGACGAGCACCGGGCTCCCGTCGGCGGTTGCCCATAGGGCGACCGCGACCAGGGGAGCAAGGGCCGCGCCCAGGATCGACGACACGTTGTAGGACACCGCCGAGCCCGTGTAGCGCACCTCGGTGGGGAACAGTTCGGGCAGCACCGCGCCCATCGGGCCGAAGGTCGACCCCATGAGGACGAACCCGAACACGAGGAACGCCTGCACGAGTGCTCCCGTGAACTTCGGGTCAGCCTGGGGGAGCAGGAACACCGTGAAGGTGAAGCCGAACACGATGATCGCCGCCGTCACCCACAGCAGCAGGCGACGGCGGCCGATCGCGTCGGCCACGGGGCCCGACAGCAGTGTGAAGATCCCGAAGAAGACGACCCCGATGATCTGCATCAGCACGAAGTCGGTGTACCCGAAACCGAGGCCAGGCACGTGGGTGGCCGGGTCGAACGGGGTTCCCGCGGCTTCTGCGGCGGCCTGCGCGGCATCCGTGGTCGCCTTCGTTCCGTACGAGAGCGTGAAGCTCGTCATCAGATAGAACAGCACGTAGGTCGCCAGCATGATGAAGGTGCCGAGGATCAGCTGCCACCAGTAGCGACGCAGCGCGAGCCCGAGCGGGAACTTCCTGAGCGTCCCCTTCTTTTCGGCCCGCGTGAATGAGTCGGATTCGACCAGGCGCAGCCGGACCCACAGCCCGACGATCACCATGACTGCCGAGAAGAGGAACGGGATGCGCCAGCCCCAGGCAAGGAACGCGTCGGATGCCTGCGCGGTGCCATCCGGGTGGGGGAGCGAAAGATTGATCGCCAGGAAGATGCCGTTGGCGATGATGAAGCCGATCGGTGCGCCCAGCTGCGGGAAGGTGCCGTACCACGCGCGCTTGCCGGCCGGGGCGTTCTCCGTTGCCACAAGCGCGGCGCCCGACCACTCGCCGCCGAGCGCGAATCCCTGCGCGAGTCGCAGCACGAGCAGGAATACCGCCGCCCAGACCCCGATCTCATTGACCGTGGGCAGCAGACCGATCACGAAGGTCGCGATCCCCATCGTGAGCAGCGAGGTGACGAGGGTCGCCTTGCGGCCGAACCGGTCTCCGAAGTGACCGAACACCACGGCGCCGAGCGGACGCGCAACCATCGCCGCGCCGAACACCGCAAAGGATGCCAGTAGCGACGTGGTCTCGTTTCCCGTCGGAAAGAACAGAGTAGGGAAGACCAGAACCGCCGCCGTGGCGTAGACGTAGAAGTCGTAGAACTCGATCGTCGTGCCGATAAGGCTTGCCGTGATGACACGGCTTCGCGGGTTGGCGGGCGCGGGAAGGGCAGCGGTTGCGGAGGTCATGCGGGCCTGTCGACGAGGCGGACGATAACGGCCCCTGCGCCTTCGGCGCCGACTAGCGCCAGAGTGTGGCGATGGCCGCGTTCACAAAGGTCAGGATGCCGATCGCCCAGAATACACCGGCAGGGGCTGAGCCGTTCCGCTTGGTACGGGCCGACCCGATACCCAGGAGCGCCCCAATGATCAGCAGGATGACGAGCTTCGTGCCGATCTTCGCGTAGTTGAACTCGACGCCCTCGGGCACACCCCACGGTGCTGCCAGCGCGAGCCCTGCGACGCCCGCGATCAGCAGGCCCCAGTTCATCAGAGCGGTCACGGCCCCGGTGCGGCGCACGGCCTCGACGACCCAGGCGCCGAACAAAATCGCAAAGCCCGAGAGATGAACGAGAAGGACGGCGTGACGAAGAATCTCCATGCCGTCAGCGTACCTTATGCCTCACTGAAGGTGGAGTCTCGGTCGCCTCCCCCTGGGCTGATCAGCCCCGCGTGCTGATCAGCCCCGCAGCTCGCGCAGCGCGAGCGCGGTACGCAGGGCAGCGTCCGCTGCCTCAAAGCCCTTGTCTTCGCGCGAGCCCGGAAGGCCGGCCCGGTCGATCCCCTGCGCCTCGTCGTCCAGGGTCAGCACGCCGAAGCCGACGGGCTTGCCGGTGTCCAGGGCGACGCGGGTGAGCCCGTCGGTGGCTGCCGATGACACGAACTCGAAGTGCGGGGTTCCGCCGCGGATGATGACCCCGAGCGCGACGACCGCGTCAGCGCCGGCATCCAGGGCTGCCTTCGCCACCACGGGAAGCTCGAACGAGCCCGGCACGGGGACGACACGGTAGGACGCTCCTGCGCCCTCGAGTGCCCGGCGGGCACCCTCCAGCAGGCCGTTCGCGATCGTCTCGTGCCACTGCCCGGCGACGATCACGATGTTCAGCCCCGAGCCGTCGATCGTCTCGCGTTCCGGTGCGCCGGTTCCGCTCATGCGTCGGTCCTCTCCGTCGCGACCCCGGCTCCGAGGGCGCGATCCAGGTCGTCGAGAGCGATGGTGTGCCCCATGCGCTCAGCCTTCGTTGCCAGGTACTGGTGGTTGTTGGGGCCGACGCCCACGAGGAGCGGCACTTGCTCGACGATGTCGAGGCCGAGGCCCCGCAGCTGAGCCACCTTGTCGCCGTTGTTGGTCAGCAGTCGCATCCGGTCGATGCCCAGATCTCCCAGGATGCCGGCAGCGGCAGCGTAGTCACGCGCGTCTGCAGGGAGCCCGAGGGCCAGGTTCGCGTCGACGGTGTCGAGGCCTCGCTCCTGCAGGCTGTAGGCGCGAAGCTTGTTGATCAGGCCGATACCGCGTCCCTCGTGCCCGCGCATGTAGATGACGACGCCGCCGTCGTGCGCGATCGCGTCGAGTGCGGCATCCAACTGGGGTCCGCATTCGCACTTCAGGGAACCAAACGCCTCGCCGGTCAGGCACTCCGAGTGCACGCGCACGAGCGGCGCATCCTCGGCCAGATCGCCGGCGACGACCGCAATGTGGTCGGTGCCCGTGATCCGATCCTTATAGGCCAGGAATCGGAACACGCCGTGTGACGTGGGCACGGTGGCCTCGGCGCGCAGGCTCACACGACGGTGATGCACGTTGTGCGGTGCGACGGTGCGAGGCTCGTGCTCGTCGAGGTAGGCGATGAGCTGCTCGATCGTGATGACCGGCACCCCGTCGCGCGCGCCGAGTTCCAGCAGTCCCGGCATCCGCATCATGGAGCCGTCCTCGGCGACGACCTCCGCGATCGCCCCGACCGGCTGCAGCCCTGCCAGGCGCATCAACTCGACGGCAGCCTCAGTGTGGCCGGCGCGTTCGCGAACGCCCCCGTCGACGGCGCGCAGCGGCAGAACGTGGCCCGGCCGGATGACGCTCGAGGGCGTCGAGGCGGGATCGGCCAGCACGTTCAGCGTGTGTGCCCGATCACTCGCGCTGATGCCGGTCGAGGTGCGGTCGGCTGCGTCGACGGTCACCGTGTAGGCGGTGCCGCGGGCGTCCTCGTTGACCGCGACCATGGGCGGCAGGTCGAGGCGATCGGCCCACTCGGCGGGCATCGGTGCGCACAGCAGGCCGCTGGACCAGCGGATCGTCCACGCCACGGCCTCGGGCGTGGCAAGTTCTGCCGAGAGGATGACATCGCCCTCGTTCTCGCGGTCCTCGTCATCAGCGACGATGATCGGGCGGCCGGCGCGCAGGGCATCGAGCGCCTCGGTGATGGGGGCAAGGCTCACTGCGAGCCTCCTTCGGTCGGGGCGGCCGGGGCCGCCGGAGGGAACGCCAGCAGACGCTGTACGTGACGGGCAAGGATGTCGGTCTCGAGATTGACGGGCGAGCCCGGCTGGAGGGTGTCGAACGTGGTCGCCTCGAGGGTTTCGGGGATGAGCGAGACCTCGAACCACGGTTCGGAGTCAGCGGGCTCGCTGACGGCGCTGACGGTCAGTGACACGCCGTCCATCGCGATCGATCCCTTGTCGACGATGAGCGGGGCCAGGTGCTGTGGGATCGCAACGCGGATCACGCGCCACTGGTCGCCGGGCCGAACCTCGAGCACCGTCCCCGTGCCATCGATGTGACCCTGCACGATGTGGCCGCCCAGGCGCCCGCCGGCGGCGGTAGCGCGTTCGAGGTTGACGAGGCGATCGACCGAGACATCCGCGAGGGTCGACATGTCGAGGGTCTGGCGCATGACATCTGCCGTAAAGCCATCAACGTCGCGGGCGACGACGGTCAAACACACCCCGCTGACGGCGATGGAGTCGCCGTGCGCGGCATCCGCGACGGATCGCGGTGCGTGAATCGTCAACCGGATGCCGTCGCCCGACGGCTCGACGGCGGTAACGCGGCCGATCTCTTCAACGAGTCCTGTGAACATGGCGATCTCCTGACTACACCGACGAAGCGTCAGCGACGGTGGTCTCGGGGGACAGGGATTCGGGGGCCTCGGCTGCGGCGCGGGGGCGGGCGACAAACAACACGTCATCGCCGAGCCGCTCGAGCGAAGTCAGCTCGAGCCGGTGAGCCTGTGCGAGGGTCGTGACCCCGATGTCGGTCACAGCCGGCCGATCGCGGTCCGGGCCGGAGCCGATCAGGACGGGAGCGACGTATACCAGTACTTCGTCGACCAGTCCGGCGCGCAGGAACGATGCCGCAACCGTCGGCCCGCCCTCCACGAAAACACGCTGGATGCCGAGATCCCGCAGTTCTTCCAGCACCGCCGTGAGGTCGGTTCCGGGGCGTTGGATCAGGGCTCGGGGATGCTTGCGGACCTGTGCGGCATCCGGAATCGAGCGCTCGCCGAGCACGACCGGCAGGGGTTGCTGGGACAGTGGCTGCCCAGCGGGACCCCGTGCGGTCAGCGCCGGGTCATCGGCCAGCACGGTGCCGATGCCGACCACGATGGCATCGGCATCCGATCGCCGCCGGTGCACGTCAGTGCGTGCCTCGGCGCCTGTGATCCACATGCTCGTTCCGTCGGCGGCCGCCGCGCGACCATCCAGGCTCTGCGCCCACTTTACGGTGACGTGGGGTCTGCCCAGTCGCTGCACCGTGAGCCAGGTGTCAAGGAGCGCGGTGCCTTCCTCCCGCATCAGGCCAGCTTCGACTGCAACGCCCGCGGCGGTGAGACGTTCGGCACCGCCGCCCGAGACGACGCCGGGATCATCGACCGCGTAGACCACGCGGGCCACACCGGCGTCGATGAGGGCTTGCGCACAGGGGCCGGTGCGGCCGGTGTGGTTGCAGGGCTCGAGGGTGACAACCGCCGTGCTTCCGCGAAGCTGGTCGGGCGCCAGCTGTGACATCGCATCGACTTCGGCGTGTGCTGTTCCAACACCCCGGTGCCAGCCTTCGGCGAGAACGTCGCCCTCGGGCGAGAGGATGACGGCCCCGACCTGGGGGTTCACCCCGTGAGGACCGCGCAGGGCAGCGTTGAGCGCACGCCTCATTGCGGCTTCCTCGCTTGTGCCTTGACTCACTGCCCACTCCGGTCGGGTACGCCGGGGCAGGGAAGGCGGCGACGCCGTGGCGTCACCTGTGCTGCCTCCCATCCGGACTGACGACACTTTCGCGTCGCATCACCGTCGGTTCCGGAATTTCACCGAATCAACCGCTGCGGCGTTCTCTCGAACACGGATGCAGCGGGTCGCGGACTATCACCGCCGGTTCGGATTCTCACCGACCCCGGAGCACGTTCATTGCTCTCGAGTGTAGTCAACGTGGGGCGCGCGCGTTCATTCCCGAGGCGTTACACCCCTTCGCGCCCGTCGACCATGGCGCGAGCGGTGCGCTCATCGATGACCAGGTCCGTGATCAGGCCCGCGGCCAGCGCACCGCGCAGGCTCGGGATCTTGGCCTCGCCGGTCACGATGCAGCAGCGCCGCGGGACTGCGCGAAGCAGATCGAAAGAGGGGCCCGACCCGCGGTCGTTCAAGGCGATTCCCTCGGTCGATCCGTTCGCCCGGTAGAACACCGTTGCGACGTCGCCCACGACGCGTTCCGCCTTCAGCTGCTCGAGGTCGGCGGGTTCGAGGTAGTCGCCGGCGTGGACGCGGCTGGGCACCTCGGCCCGGAAAGCTCCCACGCTGAACAGCACGAGACCCATGCGGCTTTGGATGTCGAGGATGCGTCGCGTGCTGCGCTCTCGCCAGAGCGCGCGTCGTGTTTCAGGGTCGTCGAAGAACGCGGGGACAGGGAACTGCTCGGCATCTCCGCCATACGCGGTGCTGAACCTGCTGAGCAGTTCGCTCGCATACGTGATGCCCGATGTCTTGACGTTTCCGGAGCCGTTCAGTTGCACGAATGTCGTGCCGTGCACGCGCTTGGGAGTGAGACGCCGTGCTACCGCCGCAAGCGTCGATCCCCACGCGATGCCGACCACCAGATCTGAGACGATCAGCTCGTCGAGCAGTTGGGCTGCCCCCTGCGCGACGCGGTCGAGACGCTCGAGATCGCTCACCGACTCGGGCACGGGAATGACCTGTGCGCGGACGCCGAACTGGCGCCGCAGCTGCGTCTCGACGAGTCCGGGGGCATCGAGGGGTGAACGGACGCGCACCTCGACGATTCCCTCGGCGCGGGCGAACGACAGCAGTCGCGACACCGTGGAGCGCGAGGTTCCGAGCTCGGCCGCGATGGCATCCATCGTGCGCAGCTGGACGTAGTAGAGATGGGCGGCAGTCAGTGCCCGTCGCAGGTGGGTCGAGTCGTCGCTCACGCAGACAGTGTGCACGTATGTGCATTGAGCCTGCAACTTCGATCAGCCATGGGACGATGGGGAACACACGGGAAATCCCCGAGCGAGGAAGGACACGAATCGATGAGCGCCGTCGAACGAGGCACCGTCACCCAGTTGAGCGATCGGCCGCAGGCCGACGTTCTGATCGTCGGCGGTGGGGTCAACGGGCTCGCAGCTTTTCGAGACCTCGCGCTCCAGGGCGTGGATGTCGCGCTCGTCGAACGCGGCGACTTCGTCAGTGGTGCATCCGCAGCGTCCTCGCACATGATCCACGGTGGCGTTCGGTACCTCGAGAACGGGGAGTTCCGTCTCGTCCACGAGGCGGTTACCGAGCGTAATGACCTGCTGGCCACAGCCCCCCATTACGTGCGTCCACTGCAGACGACGATCCCGATCTTCTCGACATTCTCGGGGGTGTTCTCGGCACCCCTGCGCTTCCTGCGCCACGGCGCGGGCAAGCATGTCGAGCGTGGTGCCGCGCTGATCAAGATCGGCCTCACGATCTACGACTCGTTCTCGCGCGGCGGCGGCCGTGTTCCCCGCCACACCTTCCGCGGACGCGCTGCGTCACTGCGTGATCTTCCCGCGATGAACGAGACCGTCAAGTACACCGCGACCTACTGGGATGCCTCGGTGCACGATCCTGAACGCCTCGCGCTCGATCTGCTCCGTGACGGTCGTGCCGCCGGTGGCGACCTCGCCCGGGCTGCGAACTACGTCGAAGCCGTGGGGGCAGTGGATGGCGCGATCATTCTTCGCGACACCGAGACAGGTGTTGAGTTCCCGTTCCGTGCGGCGGTCGTGATCAACGCATCCGGACCCTGGACCGACCTCACCAACCGCGCACTCGGCGCACCGACCAGCTTCATGGGCGGAACCAAGGGCTCGCATATCGTGCTCGATAACCCCGAGCTGTTGGCGGCCACGGCCGGTCGCGAGATCTTCTTCGAGCACCGCGACGGTCGCATCGTCCTCATCTACCCGCTCAAGGGACGCGTCATGGTCGGCACCACCGACCTCGAGCACGACATGGCAGAGCCCGCAGTGTGCACCGAGCCAGAGGTTGACTACTTCATCGACCTCATCGGGCACGTCTTCCCTGACATCACCGTCGATCGCTCGCAGATCGTTTACCGCTTCTCGGGTGTGCGTCCGCTTCCCGGCCACGGAGATCTCGCCCCCGGTTTCGTCTCGCGCGACTACCGTGTCGAGACCGAGCAGCTCCCCGGGTCGGCGGACACCACGGTGATCAGCCTCGTCGGCGGCAAATGGACGACCTTCCGTGCCTCCGCCGCCCACCTGACCGACGACGCCCTCGGGTTGCTTGCCCGGCCCCGCGTCGTCACGACCCGCGGCCGCGCCATCGGTGGCGGCGCCGGATACCCGGTGACCGAACGGGCACGGCACCAGTGGGTCGCCGAGAACCGCCGGGGACTCTCGAGGGATGCCGCAGCCACCCTCCTCGAACGCTACGGAACGACAGCCCGCGAGGTCATCGCGTTCGTCGACGAGGATGCCGAGGACCGGCCACTCGAGACCCTTCCGGCCTACAGCACCGGCGAGCTGCGTTACCTCGCGAGCACAGAGGACGTCGTCCATCTGGCCGACCTGCTGCTGCGCCGAACGAGCCTTGCGTTCCGCGGTGAGACGACTCCCGCGGTCGTTGCCGAGATCGCCGACGCCGTCGCGCCCGTCCTCGGATGGGACGAGGATGCCGCCACGGCAGAGGTCGCCGCGGCCCTCGTCGCAGTCCACGCCGCCGATCCGACCTGGCAGCCCGCAGCGGCACCGGTAGCCTAAGCGGCGCGCCATCCATCGTCTGGAGGCGCTCAACACTTCGGGAGGCATCGTGGCCGAACACGTCCTAGCCATCGACCAAGGCACCACCTCGACGAGGGCGATCGTTTTCGATCGCGCCGGAACCGTGGTGGCAACCGCCCAGCGCGAACACGAGCAGATCTTTCCTCGTGCCGGGTGGGTCGAACACGACCCCATGGAGATCTGGACGAACACGGAGTGGGTGATTTCTGGCGTTCTCAGCAAGGCTCACCTGCAGGCATCCGGTATCGCCGCCGCCGGTGTCACGAACCAGCGCGAGACCGCGATCGTGTGGGACCGCCGCACCGGCCAACCCGTCTTCAACGCGATCGTGTGGCAGGACACCCGGACGCAGCACCGGCTCGATGCGCTTGCCCGTGACGGTGTCGGCGACCGGGTCACCGAGGTGACGGGTCTTCCGCTTGCCACCTACTTCTCGGCATCCAAGGTCGCGTGGATCCTCGATCACGTGCCGGGGGCACGGGCGGATGCCGAAGCCGGCCATCTGCTGTTCGGTACGCCCGATTCGTGGGTGGTCTGGAACCTCACCGGCGGCACCAGCGGCGGGGCGCACGTGACCGATGTCACCAACGCGAGCCGCACGCTGCTCATGGATCTGCAGACCCTCGACTGGTCGGACGAGATGCTCGCCCTGTGGAACATTCCGCGCGCGATGATGCCCGAGATCCGGTCGTCGTCGGATGTCGTGGGCGAGCTTGCGCTGCCGGGTACCGCCCGCGAATTGCCCATCGCCGGCATCCTCGGTGATCAGCAGGCCGCGACTTTCGGACAGGCTGCCTTTGGGGTCGGTGATTCGAAGAACACGTACGGTACCGGCAACTTCCTGCTCGTGGGCACCGGAACTGAGATCGTCAGGTCCCGTCACGGACTCATCACCACCGTCGCGTACCGGCTCGGCGACGGCCCTGCCCACTACGCGCTGGAAGGGTCGATCGCTGTCACCGGATCGCTCGTGCAGTGGTTGCGCGACAACCTCGGGATCATCGATCGCGCACAGGATGTCGAAACCCTCGCGATGACCGTCGAGAACGCCGGCGGGTCGTACTTCGTGCCAGCTTTCTCGGGTCTGTTCGCCCCCTATTGGCGACCGGATGCCCGCGGCGCGATCGTCGGCCTCACCCGGTACGTGACCCGCGCCCACATCGCTCGCGCCGTTCTCGAGTCGACCGCGTTCCAGACCCGGGACGTCATCGAGGCTGTCGTCGGGGACGCCGGCCGCGACCTCTCGGAACTCCGCGTCGACGGGGGGATGACGAAGAACGACCTCCTCATGCAGTTCCAGGCCGACATCCTCGGCATCCCCGTTGTACGCCCGCGCGTGGTCGAAACGACGGCTCTTGGTGCAGCCTACGCTGCGGGTCTCGCGGTCGGTGTCTGGTCGGGGCTGGACGAGCTGCGCGAGCACTGGCAGGTCGATCGCCGGTTCGAGCCGCAGATGTCGGAGGAGGAACGCGCTCGCCGGTACCGGCTGTGGAAGAAGGCCGTGACGAAATCCCTCGATTGGGTCGACGACGACGCTCGGACGCTGATGGATACGCTCGGCGACTGACTTCCTTTGGTGGTGCCGCTATGTCGCGGGGCGCCACTCGGTTGCGTGGGGCCGCTACGCGAACTGCCCAGCGCGGGGACATGCCCTCGCCGGCTGACGCCGGCTCCCGCCAGACCCGGTGCCAGCCCCGCGCTGGGCAGTTCGCTTCGCTCCTGCGCTATTTCAGAAGGCGGGAGAGGCGGCGATCGGCTAGCAGTTTGCCGCCGGTCTGGCACGTGGGGCAGTACTCGAGGGAGTTGTCGGCGAAGAAGACGCTGCGCACCTCGTCGCCACAGACCGGGCACGTCTCGCCCCGGCGGCCGTGCACCCGCATCCCGCGTCGTTTGGCGTCCTTGAGTTCGGCAGGGGGTTTGCCGGATGCTGTCGCGATCGCTTCCGCGAGCGTTTGGTGCATCGCGGCGTAGAGCGTGTCGACATCGGCATCTGTCAGGGTTGCTGCCAGGGCATAGGGTGACATCCGTGCCGCGTGCAGAATCTCATCGGAGTAGGCGTTGCCGATCCCGGCGATGATCGACTGATCGCGCAGCACGCCCTTGATCTGGGTACGGCGTCCCTTGAGCAACGCGGCGAGAGCGTCACGATCGAATCCCGGATCGAGCGGATCAGGGCCGAGCCTCTCGATGCCTGGCACGTCTGCGGGATTCCGGGCTGCGTACACGGCGAGGGACTTCTTCGTGCCGGCCTCAGTGAGATCGAATCCTGAGCCGTCCGAAAACGCGGTGCGGAGGGCAATGGGGGTTTTGCCGGGGCGGATGATCGTGCTCGGCAGTTCGTCGTACCAGCGGAGCCACCCGGCCTTCGCGAGGTGGAAGACGAGGTGTAGCGAGGATGCAGGATCCGTACCCGTTTCGATGTCGACGAACTTCCCGTGGCGCGACACCGACACGACCTGCGTGCCGACGAGTGCATCCAGCGGCGGATCGTAGGTCTTGAGCGCCGCGATGTTCGCAACTGTCGCGCGCGTGAGCGTGAGACCCGGCAGGCGTCCGGCAAGGAAGTCGACAAGTCCTTGCACTTCCGGCATCTCGGGCATGGCGACATCCTGTCACGGGGTGGGAAGCGGCGGCAGGCCTCCATCGATGATCGGCCACGCGACCGGCGCGCGATCATCGCCGGGGAGAAGGCCCGCGATCCAGGCGTCGTCCCGCTGCAGGGGGCCGGCGAGTGCCTGGCGGAGCGTTCCTTCGTAGCGGAAGCCGAGCGCTCGGGCCACACGCGCGGATCCGGTGTTGCCCACGACAGCACGCCACTCAATACGCGCCAGCGACATGCCGGCGGATTCAAACCCGACGTCAACGACCGCCCTGGCAGCTTCCGTGAGGAGGTGCCGTCGTCGCGCCCAGGGCGACATCCAGAACCCGAGCTCTGCGGACTCGGGGTCGCGTCGGTACAGCCCGATCATGCCGGCGAGGCGCCCATCGTGACGGATGCCCCACGTCGCCTCTCGGCCCTCGGCCCAGTGGCGCTGCACGCGAGGGATGAACTGCTCGGCGTGCTCGCGGAGATACGGCGAAGGCACTGTCGTGTAGCGCTGGATCGCCGGGTCTTGGCACGCCTCGAAGATCGCATCCACGTCAGCGTCGGTCGGTGGCGAGAGTTCGCACCGCTCGGTACGCAGCACGATGGCATCCATCGCCCCACCCTATGTGCCGGGCGGGACGTACGTCTCTCGCGGCGACGCCGGCGCCGGCGTAACGTCGCAGGTGCAGCGTCACGGAGCGCTCCGCGCCCCGGCGTCGGAGAAAGGACTCTGAAATGCGTACGTATGTTGTCACCGGATCCGCATCGGGCATCGGCAAGGCAACCGCCGATCTCCTCGTCGAACGGGGCGAGAAGGTCATCGGCGTAGACCTGCGCGATGCCGACATCACCGTCGACCTGACCACTCCGGGCGGCAGAGATCGACTCGTCACCGAGGTGACGCAGCTCTCGGGCGGGACAGTGGATGGTGTCCTCGCCGTCGCGGGTCTTGCGATTCCCGCCCCCGCAACCGTCGGCGTCAACTACTTCGGCATGGTCGCAACGCTGGAAGGTTTGCGTCCACTCCTCGCTCACTCAGACGCACCGCGCGCGGTGGGGGTGTCGTCCATGGCGTCCCTCCAGCCCTCCGATGAGCGCCTCATCGAGCTGGAGCTGTCCGGGGACGAGCAGGCGGCACTCGCGCGGGCGGCAGAGCTGACCGCGGCTCCCGATACTGCAAATCTCATCTACAGTTCGACGAAGGTGGGCTTCTCACGCTGGATTCGCCGCAACGCGGCTACGGCCGAGTGGGCAGGAGCTGGAATTCCCTTGAACGCCGTGGCGCCCGGCGTCATCCTGACACCCATGGTCGCTCCGCTCCTGGAGACCGCCGAGGGGCGGGCGATGATCGAGCAGGCAGTTCCCATGCCGCTCAATGGCTTCGCCGAACCGATCGTCGTCGCACGGCTTCTCGCCTGGCTGGCGGGCCCCGAGAACACGCACCTGTGCGGCCAGGTCGTGTTCGTCGACGGCGGAAGCGACGTTGTGATCCGTGGGGACAGCGTCTGGTGAGCCCTCACGCTGCGCCGCGCAGTCAGGCGCGGCGCAGGAGCCCGATCCGGTCGTAGACGTCGCCGAGCGTCGTGCGCGCGACGGACTCAGCGCGTGCCGCGTTTGAGGCCAGGACCCTGTCGAGTTCTGCCGGATCATCGAGCAGTTCGAGAGCCCGAGTCCGCACCGGCTCGAACTCGTTCACAACGACGTCTGCGAGCCCCTTCTTGAAGTCGCCGTAACCGCGGCCCGCGTACTCGTCCTCGATCGCGGGGATCTGCCGACCAGTGAGGGCAGCGTAGATGACGAGCAGGTTCGAGACACCGGGCTTGTTCTCGCGGTCGTATCGCACCGAGCCCTCGCTGTCGGTGACGGCACGCATCACCTTCTTGGCGCTCTTGGCGGGCTCATCCAGCAGCCACAGCACGCCGGCATCCGACTCGGCCGACTTCGACATCTTCGCCGTCGGGTTCTGCAGGTCGTAGATCCGGGCGGTGTCTTGCTGAATGACGGGCATCGGCACCCGGAAGGTGGTGCCGTATCGTCCGTTGAAGCGCTCGGCAAGATCTCGCGTGAGCTCGACGTGCTGCTTCTGGTCGTCACCGACGGGCACGATGTCGGTCTGGTACAGCAGGATGTCGGCCGCCATGAGCACCGGGTAGGTGAACAGCCCAACGGATGTCGCATCCTGGCCGTACCGCTGCGACTTGTCTTTGAACTGGGTCATCCGCCCCGCCTCACCGAAGCCGGTGAGCGTCGAGAGCACCCATGCGAGTTCGGCGTGCGCTGGCACATGCGACTGGACGTACAGCGTCGACTTGGACGGTTCGATGCCCGCGGCGATGTACTGCGCGGCGGTGCGCCGGGTCTTCTCGCGCAGCTCTGCCGGATCGTTCGGCTGGGTGAGGGCGTGCAGGTCGACGACGGAGAAGAACGCGTCGTAGGCCTCCTGCAGGTCCCGCCACTGCATGAGCGCCCCGATGTAGTTGCCGATCTGAAGGGAGTCGGCGGAGGGCTGCATTCCGGAGTACAGGCGGGGCTTGGTCACCCGACAATCCTAGGCCGCGGCCAGGTGACAGCCGGTGCGCTCACCCGCCGATCGTGTAGTCGACGACGACCGGCGCGTGGTCGCTCCACCGGGTGTCCCACGACGGTGCCCGGTCGATGCGATACCCCGTCACCCGCTCGGCCAGCGAAGCGGTGGCGAGGTGGTAGTCGATTCGCCAGCCGGTGTCGTTGTCGAAGGCCTGTCCACGGTTGGACCACCAGGAGTACGGTCCGTCGACCTCGCCGGCCCAGCGGCGTCCGACATCCACCCACCCGAGTCCGGTGCTGGTAGTCCCGTCAACGCACGCGATCTCGACACCCGCGGGTGCGAAGATGCGGTCGAAATAGGCGCGCTCGCGGGGGAGGAACCCCGCCTTCTTGAGGTTGCCCTTCCAGTTGCGGATGTCGAGCTGGCGGTGCCCGACATTCATATCTCCCATGACGACAGCGAGCGGGGAGTGGGCCTCGAGCTGGGGGAGACGTGCCTGCATCGCGTCCAGGAACGCGTACTTGGCCTCCTGCTTGGGGGTGCCGTCCTCGCCCGAGTGCACATAGGCGCTCACGATAGTGAGGGTTTCGCCGTCGATGTCGAAGTCAGCCTCGATCCACCGGCCCGACTGGTCCAGCGGCTCGGGGCCGAGCACCGTCCGGACAGCCCCGGCATCCACCCGGCTCGCCACCGCGACACCAGAGCGGCCCTTCTGGAGCGCTTCGTGGTGCACGATCCGCCACCCGGGAAGCGCCGCGGTCAGCTGCTCTTCGTTTGCGCGCACCTCTTGTAGGGCCATGATGTCGACGTCCGCCTGGTCGATCCACTCGAGCATTCCCTTGCGTGTGGCAGCGCGGATGCCGTTGACATTGATGGAGGCGATACGAACTGTTCGAGGCACGAGCTTCAGCCTAGGCGTCGTCACCGACACGGTGCGCCGGGGCTCCCTGATCGGCGCGCGGCAGGTCAGACGACGCCGTCGAGCGCGCTGGGGCCGCGCGCTGCGGGCGGCGTGGATGCCTCCACCTCGTGCAGTTCCTCTTCGGCCCGTCGCACGTTGCGGGTCGCTGCCCACCGCGCGTGCCAAGGCGCGGCATCCCGTGCTTCTTGGGCGGTGCGCAAGCGCACCTGCGCGGCAAGGAGCAGAGCCGCATGCTCCTCGGCCAGCTGTTCAGCTTCGGTCTTCTCCAGGAGCGGAATGTTCTCGTCCCGAGCCGAGATGGCGATCCACGACGCACCGACGAGCATGATGATGCCGATGAGTCGGAACCACAGCAGCAGACCGACGAAGATCGCGAAGGTGGCCAGCAGGGCGTTTGTCGGTGTGTAGCTCAGCAGCCATCCCGCACCGAGCTGGAGCACCGTGACCGCCGCTCCGGCAAGCAGAGCGCCGGGCCAAACAGTGCGCCACCGCAGGCTCGTGCCGGTCAGGAACTGGTAAAGCGCAGCCAGCGCCGCGGCGTTGATGGCGAACGAGATGAGAAGGGTTGCGGTGCGTACACCGATCGAGAACCACACCGATTCGGTGTCGAGCCCGAACAGTGAGAACACGATGTCCAGGGCCCAGGTGCCCACCGCGCCGAGTCCGCCGCCGATCAGCAGCAGGATGCCGAACAGCGCCGCCGCCAGCAGGTCGCCGCTCTTGAGCAGCAGGTAGGGGCGCCGGTCGGGTGGCAGCACGAAGATCTCGCGCACGGCGCGGCGCGAGAACGTCACCCAGCCGATGGCGGTCCAGATCAAGGTCACGAGAGCTATCGCACCGGTGATCCCGAACAGGCTCGCCGAGTTGGTGGCGATCTCTGCCACGGCGTCGGGGGTGATCGGCCCGTCCTTGTCGATCAATCCCGGGATGTATTGGTTGATGAGGTCGATGAGGTTCTGGATCGCCTCTTCGCTGCCGCCGAGCCACAGGCCGGCCAGAGCGAAGGCGACATAGACGGCCGCGAAGATTGCGAACAGCGCCTGGTAGCTGACCCCCGCTGCCAGGAGGAAGCCGTTGGCGATCAAGAAGTGGCGCCAGACGCGAACCGGAAACCAAGCGAGTGTCTGCTTGGTGACCTTCGTCGCGAACAAGATCGGCTCTTCGAACCGCGTGAGCAGGCGCTCTTGGGTCTCCTCCCACCGCGCACGCAGGGTCTCCTCCTGCTGCTGCGCTGCGCGCGCGGTGTCGCGGCGGTTGCGGTCGGGCGAACTCACGGTCTCAGGTTATCGAGCCTCAGGCGCGGCATCCGTCTGGCTCATCACGCCCGTATCCGTGCGGAACCAGCGGACCACCGAGAGGGATGCTGCGAGCACCGCCGCGGGAATGAGGAATGCGATGGCAAGTCCCGGACCGTCGGCAAGAAGACCGACGATGACGGCTCCGAGGATCGCCCCGGCGTAGTTGAAGATGTTGACCCGGGCAATCACCTGGTCGGAGTGAGCGGGGGAGAGGTCGCCGGCGGCGCCGAAGGTCACGGGGATGAGGATGCCGGTCGCGGCCCCAGCTAGAGCGAAGCCGAGGATCGCCGCGATCTCGAAGGGAAGAAGCGCGACAGCCACGACGCCGATCACCGAGACGACGATCGCGCCGGTCACCAGGCGGCGCCTGCTCATGATGCCCAGGAGCCGGTCGGTCGCGAGGCGGGTGATGAGGACGCACACCTGGTAGGCGGCGTATCCGAGAGGCGCGAGGGCGGGCAGAGCCCCGAGGTCGTCCTGCAGGTAGACCGTGCTCCAGGTGCTCACGGCGGAGTCGACGACGAACACTGCCAGGATGACGAAACCGAAAGCCCAGATTCCGGCTCGGGGCAGGCGAGCGCGCTCAGTCGCGGGGAGGGCAGTCTCGATCGGCACCTCCCGCGCAAAGAGGCGGATGCCGACCACAGCCACCACGAGGATTGCAATGCCCGCCGTCCCGATGGCCACGCCCGCAGCAAAGGGGGACGCTGCGATCGCCGACACGAGGAGGGCTCCGGCGATCGCGGCAGCCGTGTAGGCCGAGAAGAAGCCGCCGAGGAGCGGTTTGCCGTGGGCGCGCTGCACGATGACGCCCTGCATCGCGGTTGCGGCATCCACGCAACCGAGGCCGATGCCGTAGACCGCGAAGAGGGAGACGAACAGCGGGAAGGGGGTCGGTAGTGCGATGGCGGGAAGGGCCGCCGCCTGAAGGAGGAGTCCCACAACGAGCGCGGTGCGGCTCCCGAAGCGCACGGCGAGCGCGTTGGCGAGCACGGAACCACCCGCGGCGGCTATAGCAACACCCAGGACGATGAGCGTGACGACAGTGTCATCCACGCCCTGCCGCTGCTTGAGCGCGGGGAGGGAGGTGACCACGACGGCATACCCGAGTCCCTGAGCCGCGTAGGCGGCGAACACTGCGACGCGCGTGGACGTCGATCGCGCAGCGCCGGCGACCATCGACGCGTCTGAGGTACTCATTCGGCCAGAGTAGCGACCAGGGAGCCCCGGCGAAGAAGCGATTCAGATCCTCAACGAGGCATGAAGCCCGACGTGGGGCACGGGGCCGTGCCGCGCCGCAATGCGGCCCGGCTCAGGCTTTGCCGCGCCGCAATGCGGCCCGGCTTAGGCTTTGCCGCGCCGCAGATGCGGCCCGGCTTAGGCGCGCCCGCGCAGCACCGCCTGCTTGACCTCGGCGATCGCCTTGGTGACCTCGATCCCGCGAGGGCACGCCTCGGTGCAGTTGAACGTCGTGCGGCAGCGCCACACGCCTTCCTTGTCGTTGAGGATGTTCAGCCGCACGTCCGCGGCGTCGTCACGCGAATCGAAGATGAAGCGGTGGGCGTTGACGATCGCCGCGGGCCCGAAGTACTGACCGTCCGTCCAGAACACGGGGCACGACGAGGTGCATGCCGCGCACAGGATGCACTTGGTGGTGTCGTCGAAGATCTCGCGGTTGGCGATCGACTGGATACGCTCCTTGCCGGGCTCCGGCGTCGAGCTCGAGATGAGGAACGGCTGCACCTCGCGGTACGACGCGAAGAAGGGCTCCATGTCGACGATGAGGTCCTTCTCCAGGGGCAGGCCCTTGATGGCCTCGACGTAGATCGGCTTGGAGATGTCGAGATCTTTGATGAGGGTCTTGCACGCGAGGCGGTTTCGCCCGTTGATGCGCATCGCGTCCGACCCGCAGATGCCGTGTGCGCAGGAGCGGCGGAAACTCAGCGATCCGTCGACCTCCCACTTGATCTTGTGGAGGGCGTCGAGCACGCGGTCGGTCGAGTAGAGCTCGACGTCGTAGTCCACCCAGCGGGGCTCGGCATCCACCTCGGGATCGAAGCGACGGATGATGAAGGTCACCAGGAACGACTGGATGCCGGTGGACTCGGCGGACTGTTCGATGCCTGCGGCCGCGTCGGTAGGGGCATCCGTGGAGACTAGCGTCGCGCTCATCGTCAGTACTTCCTCTCCATCGGCTGGTAGCGGGTGATGACGACGGGTTTCCAGTCGAGGCGGATGTGGTCATCCGCGACCGACGAGTGCGGGTCACCCGTGAGATAGGCCATCGTGTGCTGCATGTAGTTCTCGTCATCACGCTTGGGGTAGTCATCCCGCATGTGGCCACCACGGCTTTCGAGCCGGTTACGGGCCGTGACGACGACGACCTCGGCGATGTCGAGCAGGAATCCGAGCTCAACGGCCTCAAGCAGATCGGTGTTGAACCGCTTGCCCTTGTCGTCGACGTGGATGTTGAGGTAACGGGCTCGCAGTTCCTCGATGACACCCAGAACGTGCTTCAGGGATTCCTCGGTGCGGAACACCTGGGCCCCCTTGTCCATCTCGTCCTGCAGCTTCTTGCGCAAGACGGCGATGCGCTCGCCGCCGGGGTTGTTGCGCAGCCCCTCGATCATCTCTCGAACACCCGCTGCAGCGTCGTCGGGGAGGTCGACGAAGTCGGCTGTCTTGACGTACTCGACCGCGTTGCGGCCCGCGCGCTTTCCGAAGACGTTGATGTCAAGCAGCGAGTTGGTGCCGAGGCGATTCGAGCCGTGCACCGAGACACAGGCGCACTCACCGGCGGCGTACAGGCCCGGCACGACGGTCTCGTTGTCGGCGAGTACCTCGGCCTTGACGTTGGTCGGGATGCCGCCCATCGCGTAGTGCGCGGTCGGCATGACCGGCACCGGCTCGACCACGGGGTCGACACCGAGGTAGGTGCGAGCGAACTCGGTGATGTCGGGAAGCTTCGTCTCGAGCACCTCGGCGCCCAGGTGCGTGCAGTCCAGCAGCACGTAGTCGCGGTGGGGACCGGCGCCGCGGCCCTCGGCAACCTCCTGCTGCATGCAGCGGCTGACGATGTCGCGGGGAGCGAGGTCTTTGATGGTGGGGGCGTAGCGCTCCATGAAGCGCTCGCCGCTCGCGTTGCGCAGGATGGCTCCCTCACCGCGGGCACCCTCGGTGAGCAGGATACCGAGCCCGGCCAGCCCCGTCGGGTGGAACTGGAAGAACTCCATGTCCTCCAGGGGCAGACCCTTGCGCCACACGATCCCGACGCCGTCGCCGGTGAGGGTGTGCGCGTTCGAGGTCGTCTTGTAGATCTTGCCGAACCCGCCGGTTGCGAAGATCACGGCCTTGGACTGGAAGACGTGCAGGTTGCCCGTGGCCAGTTCGTAGGCGACAACGCCGGCTACCTGAGTGTTGCCGTCGGCATCCTTCACCGTGATGAGGTCGAGGACGTAGAACTCGTTGAAGAAGTTGATGCCGAGCTTGACGCAGTTCTGGAACAGCGTCTGCAGGATCATGTGGCCGGTGCGGTCAGCGGCGTAGCAGGCGCGACGCACGGGGCTCTTGCCGTGGTCGGCGGTGTGGCCGCCGAAGCGTCGCTGGTCGATCTTTCCCTCGGGCGTCCGGTTGAAGGGCAGACCCATGTTCTCGAGGTCGATGACCGCGTCGATCGCCTCTTTCGCCAGGATCTCAGCGGCATCCTGGTCGACGAGGTAGTCGCCACCCTTGACGGTGTCGAAGGTGTGCCACTCCCAGGAGTCTTCCTCGACGTTCGCCAGGGCAGCTGCCATGCCGCCCTGGGCCGCGCCCGTGTGAGACCGGGTGGGGTAGAGCTTGGAGATCACCGCGGTCTTCGCGCCGGGGCCCGCCTCGATGGCGGCGCGCATGCCAGCGCCGCCGGCGCCGACGATCACGATGTCGAACTGGTGGTAGTGGACGCCGTCCTTGACGACGCTTTCGGCGCTCTGAGTAGTCACGGGTGCTGTGCTTTCGATGTCAGGTGAGCGGCGGGATTACGAGGCACACAGGCCGATGATCGTGTCGGACGCGGTAGCCGGGTCGAATCCGAGGCAGGGGTCGAAGGTGAAGACCACAAGGGTTCCGAGCAGGATCAGAAGCGCCGCGGTGACCCAGATCGCCGCCACGAGCACGGTGCGCGTCTTTGCATGGGTCACGTAGTCGTTGGTGATGGTGCGCATGCCGTTGGCGCCATGAATCAGCGCCAGCCACAGCATGAGGACGTCCCACCACTGCCAGAACGGGGTGCTGAGCTTTCCAGCAACGAACGCGAAGTCGATCGCGCGGATGCCGTCACCGATCATGAGGTTGACGAAGAGGTGGCCGAAGATCAGCACCACGAGCACCACGCCGGATGCTCGCATGTAGACCCAGCCCCACTTCTCGAGGTTCACGCCGCGGCGGCGCGGGGTCGCGTGGGAGGCACGGGGCTCTGCGATGACGGGAGCGCTCATCAGTGGCCGCCTCCCATCGTGCTGAAGACATTGATGAGGTGACGCGGGGTGAAGCCGATCATCGTCACCGCCCAGACGCCGAGCACGATCCACCAGAGCTGGCGCTGGTAGCGCGCGCCCTTGGACCAGAAGTCCACGATGATGATCCGCAGCCCGTTGTAGGCGTGGTAAGCGATCGCGCCGACCAGGAAGACCTCACCGATGCCCATGATCGGGTTCTTGTACGTGCCGATCACCGCGTTGTAGGCCTCGGGCGAGACCCGAATGAGGGCCGTGTCCAGGATGTGGACGAGAAGGAAGAAGAAGATGGCGACGCCGGTGATGCGATGAAGAACCCACGACCACATTCCCTCGTGACCGCGATACAGCGTTCCACGAGGGGTCTTGGAGGTGGTTTCGGATACCGACGGTGTGACGCGTGCTGGTGCAGACACGGTCGTCCTCCCTGGATCGAACACGAGCGGGGCGGTCAGTGCCCCAACGGGAACCTGGCGCAGGTCCCTCGGCGTCACTCGGGCGCGTAGCCCATCCTATTGCGCCCTGAGCGGACACGGCTCTTAGGTGACCCTTAGTTCGGGGGTAGTGCTGTTGCTCGCTGTCACCTCCAGGACACGTCCTCGAAAGGACGCCCCAGTAGCCTGGGGGCATGTCTCAGGAGATCTCCGACTTCTATGCCGTCATCCCCGCCGGAGGCATCGGCAGCCGGCTCTGGCCGCTCTCCCGTGCCGACGCGCCGAAGTTCCTGCACGACCTCACCGGATCCGGGCATTCCCTGCTCCGTGACACCTGGGATCGGCTCGAGCCCCTGGCAGGAAGCGAGCGCATCGCCGTGGTCACCGGGCGCGCCCACCGCGCCGCGGTCGAGGCTCAGCTGCCCGCGGTGCCCGACCGGAACGTCTTCCTCGAATCCGAGCCCCGCGACTCGACAGCTGCGATCGGACTGGCGGCCGCCGTGCTCGTACGCCGTGAACCCGACGTCATCATCGGCTCTTTCGCAGCCGACCACGTCATCCGGCCTCCGCACCTCTTCCAATGGGCGGTGCAGCAGGCAGTCGCGGTGGCACGGCAGGGATACATCTGCACGATCGGGATCCAGCCTTCCGAGCCCTCGATCGGCTTCGGGTACATCAAGAAGGCAGACGGGCTCCTCGTGGATGGCGCGCCGGAGGCCGCAACCGTCGAGCGCTTCGTGGAGAAGCCCGACCTCGAGACGGCGCGCGCTTATTTCGCCGATCGCTCCTACCTCTGGAACGCGGGAATGTTCATCTCCCGCGCGGATGTCCTGCTTGCCGAGATCGAAGCGAACAACCCCGAGCTGCACGCCGGACTGATGGAACTCGCCGAGGCGTGGGATGATCGCGACCGCCGAGGACCGGTTGTCGACCGCGTCTGGCCGGCCCTCACCAAGATCGCGATCGACTACTCGGTTGCCGAGCCGGCCGCGGAGAAGGGCAAGCTTGCCGTCATCCCCGGGCACTTCGACTGGGATGATGTGGGCGATTTCGCGAGTCTGGCAAAGCTCAACTCCCACGGCCGCAAGAACGACCTCGCGATCCTCGGCGAGAACGCCCGCATCCTCTCTGACGCATCCAGCGGCATCGTCGTGTCGCAGACCTCGCGGGTGATCAGCCTGATCGGCGTGCAGGACATCGTCGTCGTCGACACCCCTGATGCTCTCCTGGTGACAACGAGTGAGCACGCGCAGCGGGTGAAGGGGGTCGTCGACGCGCTCAAGCTGGGCGGTCGCGGCGACGTGCTCTGACATGCCAGGGCCCGGGCGCGAGCAGTTTGCGTGACGCGTCTATTGCGGCTTTGTAACCATTGCTCAGTGGTGGCTGTCTGGGGCATGCATCGTGGCGATTCGCTCGGTAGATTCTCCAGATGCACCCGCCGTCTGGGCGGGCCCTTTACCTGGAGGCACAGTTGACCATTTCCACCCGTAAGCGCGTGCTCGGCGGCCTCGTGGCCGCAAGCATGTTCGTTGCTCTCGCCGGCTGCGCGTCGGCCCCCACCGACACGGAGACCACCGCAGCTGCCGGCGGCGACGTCGTCGAGGGCTTCCTGCCCTGCATGGTCTCGGACGCCGGTGGCTTCGACGACAAGTCGTTCAACCAGCTCGGCTACGAAGGCCTCGAGCGTGCGGCTGATGAACTGGGCGTCGAATTCAAGACGGTCCAGTCCGACTCGGAGTCTGACTTCGCGCCGAACCTCACCAACCTGGTCGACCAGGGCTGCACCATGATCATCACGGTCGGCTTCGCGCTCGCTTCCGCTGCCGGTGAGTCGGCTCTGGCCAACCCCGACATCGAGTACGTCTCGATCGACGACGTCGTTGACAACGACTTCGACGGTGAGACCGACGCTCCGAACATCAAGCCGATCGTGTTCGACACGGCGCAGGCCGCGTTCCTCGCCGGCTACGCCGCAGCGTCGTACTCGACCGCCGGCAAGGTGGGCACGTTCGGTGGCATGAACTTCCCGACGGTCTCGATCTTCATGGACGGCTTCGCTCAGGGCGTTGCGTACTACAACGAGGCCAACGGCGCCAACGTCGAGGTCCTCGGCTGGGACTCCGCCGCGCAGGATGGCGTGTTCACCGGTGGCTTCGTCGCCAACCAGGACGCGATCAACGCCGCGCAGGGCCTGGTCGACCAGGGTGTCGACGTTCTGCTCCCGGTCGGTGGTCCGATCTACCAGAGCGCCGCGTCCGTCATCCGTGACTCGGGCCGCGACATCGCCCTCATCGGTGTCGACGCCGACGTGTTCGAAACTGACCCGACCGTTGCCGACCTGCTGCTCACCTCGATCCGCAAGCTGATCGACGTGGGTGTCGAGGACGCAGTCCTGGCCGCCGGCATCGGCGAGTTCGACCCGGCGCCGTTCGTCGGCACCCTCGAGAACGGTGGCGTGGGCCTGGCTCCGTTCCACGACTTCGAGAGCAAGGTCTCGCCTGACCTGCAGGCCGAGCTCGACGAGATCGCCGCGGGCATCATCGACGGATCGATCCCGGTCACGTCGTACCTCGCGGGCTGATAACCCTCAGTGGCGGGGAGGCTGGGTATCCAGCCTCCCCGCCACTGTCGTTATCGCCCCTCACCGCCCGCCTGTCGGCCACGCATTTCGGTGCGCCGACCCGACCTGTCTCCTAGGATCGGCATCATGAAGCTCGAACTCCGCGGGATCACCAAGCGGTTCGGCAGCCTCGTCGCAAACGACCACATCGATCTCGTGGTCGAACCCGGAGAGATTCACTGTCTCCTCGGCGAGAACGGCGCCGGCAAGTCAACGCTGATGAACGTTCTCTACGGTCTGTACCAGGCCGACGAGGGCACGATCCTCCTCGACGATCACGTCCAGAACTTTCACGGTCCCGGCGACGCCATGCGCGCGGGCATCGGCATGGTGCACCAGCACTTCATGCTGATCCCGGTGTTCACCGTCGCTGAGAACGTGATGCTCGGTCACGAATCCACCAAAGCGGGAGGGTTCCTCGACCTGAATGCGGCCCGGCAGCGCGTCCGGGAGATCTCGGAGCGGTTCGGGTTCGACGTCGACCCCGACGCGCTCGTCGAGGAGCTGCCCGTCGGGGTGCAGCAGCGCGTTGAGATCATCAAGGCGCTCTCGCGGGACGCGAAGGTCCTCGTCTTCGATGAGCCGACCGCCGTGCTCACGCCGCAAGAGACCGACGAGCTCATGGCGATCATGCGCCAGCTCAAGGACGCCGGCGCCTCCATCGTCTTCATCACCCACAAGCTTCGCGAAGTCCGCGAAGTGGCTGACCGCATCACCGTCATCCGCCTCGGCAAGGTCGTCGGCGAAGCATCGCCCGAGTCATCGAACGCCGAGCTCGCGTCGATGATGGTCGGCCGGGCCGTCGAACTCACGGTCCACAAGGATCCGCCGCAACTGCGCGACTCCGCTCTCGTGGTCTCGCACCTGTCGGTGCTCGACCACACCGGCCACCCCATCGTCGACGACGTCAGTTTCGAGGTCCGCGGTGGCGAGATCCTCGCCGTCGCGGGTGTGCAAGGCAATGGGCAGACCGAACTCACGGAGGCGCTGGTCGGCCTCCAGGAGATCGTGCGGGGCTCTGCCACGCTCAACGGAACCGAGCTCATCGGCCGGAGCGTCCGCGGCATCCTGGACACCGGCGTCGGGTTCGTGCCGGAGGACCGCAAGGAAGATGGCCTCGTCGGCCCGTTCACGATCGCCGAAAACCTCATGCTCGATCGCGCTCACGGTGCTCCGTTCGTGAAGGCGGGCACCGTGCAGCGCGCCGCACTGGCAGCGTTCGCGCAGGAGAAGTTCGAGGAGTTCGACGTCCGCGCACAGGGCGTCGATACTCCCGTCGGTACCCTCTCGGGTGGCAATCAGCAGAAGGTCGTGCTCGCTCGTGAGCTCAGTCGCGAGCTGGCGCTGCTGGTCGCCGCGCAACCGACGCGCGGCGTGGATGTCGGTTCCATCGAGTTCATCCACAAGCGTGTCGTGCAGACGCGGGATGCCGGCATCCCCGTGGTCGTCGTATCCACGGAACTGGACGAAGTCGTCGCCCTCGCGGACCGGATCATGGTGATGTACCGCGGACGCATCGTCGGCATCGTTCCGGGGGACACACCGCGCGAAGTCCTGGGCCTCATGATGGCCGGGGAGACCCCGAGCACGGAAGGAGCCGCAGCATGAGCACGACGGCATCCGAGCCCACGCATAGCTCGAAGCCCGGTCTCGAGGAGGTCCCGCCCCCCGGGAAGTGGCACGAGACCTTCCGTCGCATCACCCAGGGCAACGCGATCATCTCCGTGCTCGCTGTGCTTCTGGCCCTGATCGTCGGCGGCATCATGATCGCGTTCACCGACGAAGACGTGCAGGCGGCATCCGCGTACTTCTTCGCACGCCCGATGGACACCATCGCCGCCGTGTGGGATGCCGTGAGCGGCGCCTACATTGCCCTCTTCCAGGGTGCGATCTACAACTTCAACGCCCCCACTTTCGAGCGAGCCATCAAGCCCATCACCGAGACGCTCACCTTCGCGACGCCGCTGATCGCGGCGGGCCTCGGTGTCGCCCTCGCGTTCCGCATCGGCATGTTCAACATCGGTGGTCGCGGTCAGATGCTGATGGCCTCGGCGGCGGCCGGATGGGTCGCGTTCTCGCTCGACCTGCCCTGGGGCATCCACATGGTCGTCGCTCTCATCGCGGGCCTGATCGCCGGTGCGCTGTGGGCCGGTATCGCGGGTCTTCTCAAGGCGCGCACCGGTGCGCACGAGGTGATCGTGACGATCATGCTCAACTACATCGCGTTCTATCTGATTTCGTGGATGCTGCGCACGCCTGGCCTGCTGCAGGCACCCGGATCGAGCAACCCCAAGACGCCGGCGATGAAAGACACCGCGGTGTTCCCGGATCTGCTCGGGCCCTCCTACAACCTGCACTTCGGGTTCATCCTGGTGATCGGCGCGACGGTGCTCGTGTGGTGGATCCTGTCGCGATCGAGCCTCGGCTTCCAGTTCCGTGCCGTCGGGGAGAACCCGAACGCCGCACGGGTAGCCGGCATCAAGGTCTCGAGCATGTACGTCTACGGCATGCTCATCTCCGGGGCACTGATCGGTCTCGCCGGTGTCAACCAGGTGCTGGGAACGGTGACGACCGGCTTCTCGGCTGACATCGACGCCGGTATCGGATTCGACGCCATCACGGTCGCGCTGCTGGGGCGTTCCACTCCGTGGGGGACGTTCGCGGCCGGCATCCTGTTCGGTGCTTTCAAGGCCGGTGGGTACTCGATGCAGGCTGCCGAGCAGATTCCGGTCGAGATCGTCACGGTGGTCCAGGCGCTGATCGTGCTGTTCATCGCGGCACCACCGCTCGTGCGTACGATCTTCTTCCTGCCTTCACCCGAGCGCGACCGGCGCAAGCGTGAGAAGGCGCGGCAGAAGCAGCTGAAAGCGCAAGCCCGCGCCGAAGGGGGTGCTGCATGAGCACGACCGCATCTCCCACGGGCGAAGGGACCGTACCCATCGCCCCGCTGGTGACCGCCCAGCCCGAGAAGATTCGCAGCTGGAAGGTTCCGATCGCGCTCACGATCTTCACGGCGCTTTTTGCCATCCTGCTGCTCGTTGCGCCGCGGGAGGGGGTCACGACCTTCCGGTTGTCAACACCCACCGACGCGATTCAGCTGCCCGAACTCGCCGTGCCCGTCATGGCGACCGCGTGGGTCTGCGTCGTGCTGCTGGCACTGCTGACTGTCGCATCCGTGTTCTTCGTCCGAGCCTTCGCGCGCTCGCCGCTGTGGATCGTGATCGTCTACATCCTGGCGATCGTCGTCGGGTTCCTTACCTGGGCTGCGGCGGGCGCGGCGATCCCGGTCACGGGACTTCTGATGGGCTCGCTCGGACTCGCCGTTCCGCTCATCTTCGGTGCCCTGGGCGGCGTGATCGGCGAGCGTGCCGGAGTGGTGAACATCGCGATCGAAGGTCAGCTCCTGGCGGGGGCGTTCACCGCCGCCGTCGTTGCCTCGGCGACTCGTCAGCCTCTCCTCGGCCTTCTCGCGGCGATGGTCGCCGGAGTTCTCGTGGCCTTCATCCTCGCAGCGTTCGCCATCAAGTACCTCGTCGATCAGGTCATCGTCGGTGTCGTGCTGAACGTCCTCGTGATCGGGTTGACGAGCTTCCTGTACTCGCAGGTGCTGCAGCCCAACGGTGCGACCCTCAACAGCCCGCCGCGGTTCGACCGGATGCCGATTCCGCTGCTTGCCGACATCCCCGTCATCGGGCCGGTGCTGTTCAACCAGACCATCATCGTGTACCTGATGTACATCGCCGTGGCGGCGGTCTACGTGGGCATGTTCCACACCCGCTGGGGTCTGCGCCTGCGCGCCGTCGGTGAGCACCCGCAGGCCGCTGACACCGTCGGCATCAAGGTCAATGCGACCCGGTTCTGGAACGTATTGCTCGCCGGCGCCATCGCGGGCCTCGGCGGCACAGTGTTCACGATCGGAAACGGCATCGCCTTCAACAAGGAGATGACAGCCGGCGCCGGCTTCATCGCGCTCGCGGCCGTCATTTTCGGCCAGTGGGACCCGATCAAGGCGACGCTCGCGGCGCTGCTGTTCGGGTTCGCGTCGAGCCTGCAGAACACCCTCAGCATCGTCGGATCGCCGGTGCCGAGCGAGTTCATGCTCATGCTGCCGTACGTCGTCACGATCTTCGTCGTCGCCGGTGTCGTCGGACGCTCGCGGGCGCCGGCAGCCGACGGAAAGCCCTACATCAAGGAATGACGGGATCAGCGCCCTCGCCACCAGCGGGGGCGCTGACACCTGCGTGAGCCGGGAGGATCCGCATGACAGACATCGATTGGGACGGGCTGCGCACCGAGGCGATCTCGGCAATGCGCCACGCCTACGCCCCGTACTCGAACTATTCGGTCGGAGCCGCTGCGCTCGTCGACGACGGACGCATCGTGGTCGGATGCAACGTCGAGAATGCCTCGTACGGCGTTGGGCTGTGCGCCGAATGCGGACTCGTCTCGGCACTGCACATGAGCGGTGGCGGCAGACTCACCGCGTTCGTGTGCGTCAACGGGCAGGAGCAGATCATCATGCCGTGCGGCCGGTGCCGACAGCTCCTCTACGAGCACTCCGCACCCGGGATGCTGCTGCACACCGTCTCGGGCATCCGCACGATCGATGAAGTGCTCCCGGATGCCTTCGGGCCCCGCGACCTCGAGGAGGTACGCGCATGACCGAGGCCCCGATGGAGCCGTTCGACGCCGTTGACGTCATCCGTATCAAGCGCGACGGAGGCGCCGTTCCCGAACCCGAACTGCGGTGGATGGTCGACGCCTACACCCGCGGATACGTCGCTGACGCGCAGATGGCAGCGTTCGCGATGGCCACGCTCCTCAACGGCATGCAGCGTGACGAGATCCGGGTCATGACCGACGCGATGATCGCCTCGGGGGAGCGGATGAGCTTCGCGGGACTCGGCAAGCCCACCGTCGACAAGCACTCGACGGGCGGGGTGGGTGACAAGATCACGCTGCCGCTCGCGCCACTGGTGGCATCCTTCGGCGTCGCCGTGCCGCAGCTGTCGGGGCGAGGCCTCGGGCACACCGGCGGAACTCTCGACAAGCTCGAGTCCATCCCGGGCTGGCGCGCGGCGCTCTCGAACGAGGAGATGACGGCGCAGCTGCGGGACGTGGGTGCCGTGATCTGCGCCGCCGGATCCGGCCTTGCTCCTGCCGACAAGAAGCTCTATGCGCTGCGCGATGTCACTGGCACCGTCGAGGCCATCCCCCTCATCGCCTCGAGCATCATGTCGAAGAAGATCGCCGAGGGCACTGACTCGCTCGTGCTGGATGTGAAGTTCGGCTCAGGTGCGTTCATGCGCGACGTGGATCGTGCCCGCGAACTCGCACGCACGATGGTGGCGCTGGGCACTGACTCCGGGGTGGCCACGACAGCGCTGCTGACCAACATGGACACGCCGCTCGGCCTTGCGATCGGCAATGCGAACGAGGTCAGGGAATCCGTCGAGGTGCTCGCAGGCGGCGGACCTGCCGACGTCGTGGAACTCACCCTCGCTCTGGCCCGAGAAATGCTCGCATTGGCGGGCCAGCCGGATGCTGACGTCGAGGCGGCGCTCGCCGATGGACGCGCCATGGACTCGTGGCGCGCGATGATCCTCGCCCAGGGCGGGGACCCGGACGCCGAGCTGCCCGCCCCGCGCGAGACGCACACCGTGACCGCGCCTCGCGCGGGGATCGTGACCCGCATGGAGGCCCTGCCGTTCGGAATCGCCGCGTGGCGGCTGGGTGCCGGTCGTGCACGCGCCGAGGACCCCGTCATCCATGCCGCGGGTATCGACCTTCACGTCAAGCCGGGCGACTCCGTGGCATCCGGCGCCCCGCTCTTCACGCTCTCGGCGCAGGATGCCGCGCGGTTCCCGCGAGCACTGGACGCGCTCGAGAACGCATGGGAGATTGGGGAGGCCGAGGTCTCGCGCACCCCCCTCGTTCTCGAACGCATCACCGCCTAAGCATCCTTCGTTCTTCCCCGCCACAGCCATCCCCCTTCTTCCAGGAGCCCTCATGTCGATCGATCAGCACGGTGACCACGTCTTGCAGGGGATGTCGATCCGCAAGCTCCCCAAGGTGTCGCTGCACGACCACCTCGACGGCGGTGTGCGGCCGGCGACGATTCTGGAGCTTGCCGACGAGGTCGGTCTTGAGGTTCCCGAAGACACCGCTGACGATCTCGCCGACTGGATCGCCGAGCGCTCCGACTCGGGCTCGCTCGTCGAGTACCTCAAGACCTTCGACCTCACCGTCGGGGTCATGCAGACCCGCGAGGGGCTCACTCGCGTTGCCCGTGAGTTCGTCGAGGACCTCGCCGCCGACGGTGTGATCTACGGCGAGGTGCGGTGGGCGCCCGAGCAGCACCTGTCGGGTGGGCTGTCGCTCGAGGAAGTCGTCGAGGCCGTACAGGACGGCATCGAGGAGGGTGAGGATGCCGCAGAGCAGGCAGGTCACGACATCCGTGTCGGGCAGCTGATCACCGCGATGCGGCACACCGACCGGTCCCTGGAGATCGCGCGGCTGGCCGTGCAGTGGCGTGAGCGCGGGGCTGTCGGGTTCGACATCGCAGGCCCCGAAGACGGATTCCTCCCCTCCCGCCACCGTGAGGCGTTCGACTACCTCGCCAGCGAGTTCTTCCCCGTCACCGTCCACGCGGGTGAGGCCGCCGGATTGGACTCGATCCGTTCGGCCCTGCTCGATGGGCGAGCGCTGCGCCTCGGCCACGGGGTGCGGATCGCTGAAGACCTCGATGTCGTCTCCCGCGCGGGTGACGAGGTGCTGGTTCAGTTCGGTGACCTTGCCCGCTGGGTGCGTGACCGCGAGATTCCGCTCGAGTTGTCGCCGACTTCGAACCTGCAGACCGGAGCGATCTCGGCGTGGGGCGAGGAGCTCGCCGATCACCCCTTCGACCTGCTCTACCAGCTGGGCTTCTCGGTGACGGTCAATGTCGACAACCGCACGATGAGCCGGACGTCGCTGACTCGTGAGCTGGCCATCCTCGCCGACGCTTTCGAGTACGGCCTCGACGACCTCGAAGTCTTCCAGCTCAACGCCGCGGCCGGTGCCTTCCTGCCGGTCGAGGAGCGCGAGGAACTCATCGAACTCATCGGCGAGGGCTTCGACCGCTAAGCGGCTGCGGCTGCGGTCGCAGGCCAGAGGTTGCGGACGAGGGTCGCTAACTCCTCAAGATCGGTCCATCATCCCCGTCGACGATGGCGTCGCGGCGGCATCCAGCCCGGATTTGCGGAGTTAGCTACCGCGACGGCGTGAACGTCGGCGAAGGCGCGACCGGTCGTGCTGACGCTGGATGGGGACGAGCGGCGACGCCTATCGCGCAGCTAACTCCTCACGAGCGGGCAAGTCATGCATCCGCAGATCTCGCGAGTCCGCAGAACCTCGTGGTCTTGCGGAGTTAGCGACGACGAGCACGAACGGGATTACCTCGCTCGATGATCGTGCGAAGCGTCGCGGTTAGCTCATCTCGGTGATGCAGGATGTCTTCCGCGATCGGCCGGATCGTCGTGTAGCCGAGAGTCGCCGCCGCTATATCGCGGCGCCGATCGCGCTTTGCAGCCTCCCAGCCCGCGTGGTGCGCTTCACTGTCGCATTCGATGATCAGCCAGCCATCGACGACGAAATCGACCCGTCCGACCCCGGCAATGTGCTGCTGCACACGAATGTCGCATCCGAGCGTGCGGAGGATGAGCCGCATGAGCGACTCGGTGCCGGACTCCGCCCGTCGATCGAGGAGCCCGCGGAGTGCTCGGTAACGCAGCGGAAGACGCGCGAAGACCTCCTGCAGTTCTGCTTCGTCGACAAGTCCCCGATGCCATGCGCTGTCGAGCGTCGCGGCGGCGGATCGCGGATCCTGGCACCGGCAGGCCTGCGCGAGGGCCTCAATCCAGGGCGTGATCGGCGAACAGCGCTGGGCTCCGGTGGCGCGCCAGTGTGCGACGACGTGGTGCGGGCGCGCTGGCAGCCGGCTCGCGCCGATGTCGAGCTGCACGTGAAGCGGCGGTTCGGATGCAATGAATATGCCTGCCTCGCGGAGCAGAGAGACGCAGTCCAGCCGACCGCCCAAGCGTGCCGCTTCGGAGAGGCATGGTGGCGCATCGACCGCGAGGTACTTGCCGCGCCTCACGCGAAGGAGCTGCCCGGAATCAACCAACAACCTGATGCGCCGTTCCGACAGGCCGTGCGCGCGGAGGTCCGACGTCTCCAGGATCTGGCGGTGGAGGGCGGGGGATGTCGCGCTCGGTGCGTTCGGCATGCGTGGAGTCAACCGTCGTGATGGGGATAACAGCCAACGGATGTCATCGCTGGGGAGACCGGCTCTCAGGAGCGACGTGGGGAGGATCGGTTCTCGCCCGGGGTGTTTGCCCGCAGGGCGTTGCCAACTCCGCAAAATGAGGGGCGCGGCCGGGGCTACCAGGCTGAAACGTCCATCGGCACGGCGAGTATGAGGAGTTGGCTGCGGCCGTGGCGTCCGGTGGGCGGATGCGCCGCTCGCCGGTCGGTGGCTGCTAACTCCTCACGATTGCCTCGGGTTAGGGCACGAGCGGACAGGAACTGCCGCTGAGGCGGCAGATGTGCGGAGTTGGCGCAGTCCCGCAGCAGCCACCGATCGATGCCGCAGTGCCCCCTGCGGGCGTGTCAATCAGCAACCTGCGTCTGGAAGACGTGGTCGATCTCGGACGTGAGGGTCTCGGTCATGTCGGTATCGGAGATGGTCGGTGTGCCGTCGCCGGGCTGCAGGCCGTAGTCACCGAATGACGAGTGCGCGGCACCCGCGATCTCGACCATGTCGGCATCCGCCGGGAGGAGCGGGCGGGCATCCGCGATCTTCTCGGGAGTCGAGAGGCCGTCGAGCTCACCGGCGAGGCTCAGCACCGGCAACCCCGACGCGCTGAGGTCGTTCGCGCAGTAGGAAGCGAACAGAATCAGCGCCTCGGCATCCTGCGTCAGCTGGCAGGCACGAACCCCGCCGAGTGAGTGGCCACCAACGGCCCAGGTGTCGACGTCCGGGGCAAGGTTCGTGAAGGCGCCAAGCGATCTGAGATCGAAGAACGCGAGGTTCAGCCACGGCTTGGTGATCACGACGGTCGTCCCCGACTCGACGATGCCCGAGAGCTTCGCGGCATAGGCCCACGGGTCGCAGCCGCGTACCTGGGAGCTCGCGCCGGGCACGTGACGATCGCGCAGACCCTTGCCGATCCGGCGATCGCAGGACAGGTCATCGCCGCGCTCGAAGAGACCTCGGCGCTGCTGACGGCCAAGCACGAGCTTCCCCTCGACGAGCTCGCCGACTATCGGGCGACGATTCTGCGTCGATTCCAGAACCCGGCGCTGCCCGACACCGTCGGGCGGGTCGGGCGCCAGCCGCTGCGCAAGCTGTCACGGCACGAGCGGTTCATCGGTCCCGCAGCCGAGGCCGCGGAGCGCGGCATGTCGGTGTCGGGCCTCTTGGCCGCGGTTGGTGCCGCGCTCGCGTTCGACGACCCGGAGGACCCGCAGTCCCAGGAGCTCCAGCAGCTGCTTCGAGACACGGATGCCGCGGCCGCTGTCACCCGGATCACCGGGCTCGGGCCGGAGCATCCGCTGTTCGTCGACGTTCTCGAGGCCGTTCACGCGCGCCAGCGCCAGCTGTGACCCGCAGCTAACTCCTCAGTTCCGCCGGCATCCCGAGCGTTCGCAGCGTCGGCAGCGGTATCCGGACCTGGATGTGAGGAGTTAGCCACGGTATGCGTCAGCCGACGGCGGCGAGCAGATCCCGGGCGCCGTCGGCGAGTGCTGCGAGTCGCTCGGATGCCGCATCCGCCGTCTCGGCCCGCACATCCAGATACACCTTGAGCTTGGGCTCGGTACCGCTCGGACGGATGATGATGCGAGACCCGTCCTCCAGCCACAGGCGCAGCACGTCGCCGGGCGGAAGGCCGTCGACTCCGTGCAGGAGGTCGTCGATCCGGTCCACCGAGATTCCGCCGACCGTCGCCGGGGGAGTTGCGCGCAGCGCCGACATCATCCTGCCGATAAGCGACAGGTCGCTTACCCGCAGCGAGATCTGGTCACTGGCGAATGCTCCGAATGTCGCGTCGAATTCGGCCAACAAGTCGGCCACCGTGCGACCGGATGCCCGAGCCTCGGCGATCATCCCGAGCATCGCGACGGCAGCCGAGATCCCGTCCTTGTCGCGCACGGTCTCGGGATTGACGAGGTACCCGAGAGCCTCCTCGAACCCGTAGATCATCCCCGGGGCGCGGGAAATCCACTTGAAACCAGTGAGCGTGGCGGCAAACCCCAGCCCGTAGTGCTCGGCGACGGCAGCCAGCCCTGGCGAGGACACCAGCGAACAGGCGAGGGTTGCGCCGGATGCCGCATCCGCCGCCCGCGCAGCCCGCCACCCGAGCAGCAGCCCGATCTGGTTTCCGGTCAGCCGGCGCCACCCCTCCGGCGCTGCCGGGTCGGGGATCGCGACAGCCAGGCGGTCGGCATCGGGGTCGTTGGCGAGGATGAACTCTGCCCCGACCTCCCGAGCCGTCTCGAAGGCGAGGTCCATCGCCCCGGGCTCCTCGGGGTTCGGGAATGACACGGTCGGGAACCGCCCGTCGGGCTCAATCTGGGCGGCCACCGGCGTCGGTGCCGGGTATCCGGCAGCATCGAGGATGCGCGCGAGCGTCTCCCACCCGACGCCGTGCATCGCGGTGTAGACCCACTGCATCCCGTCGGCTCCGGGACCCGCGGGGGCTACTGCCGCTGTTGCCTCGACGTAGGCGTCGACCACGGACTCCGGCGCGATCTCGTACCCCGCGCTGCGCGGCAGATCACGGATGTCGCCAGCAGCCACCGCATCGATGTGTGCCGCGATCTCGGTATCCGCGGGCGAAACGATCTGCGACCCGGCGTCAGCGCCGCCGAGGTACACCTTGTAGCCGTTGTCATCGGGCGGATTGTGGGACGCCGTCACCATGACACCGGCCGCGGCATCCAGATGGCGAACGGCGAACGCGAGCACAGGGGTCGGGAGCAGCCGGGGCAGCAGCACGGCATCGAACCCGGCCCCCGCGAAGATCTCGGCGGAGTCGCGAGCAAAGACATCGGAGTTACGGCGACCGTCATACCCGATGACGACGCGCGGGGTGGCATCAGCCCCTGCTCGCTCGCGCAGATACGCGGCAAGCCCTGCCGCTGCCTGTGTCACCAGGACGCGGTTCATCCGGTTCGATCCGGCTCCCAGCGCACCCCGCAGACCCGCGGTTCCAAACGCGAGGCGGGTGCCAAAGCGATCGTCGAGGTCGCCCAGCGCTGCGGCGTCACCGGCATTCGCGGCATCGAGCAGGGCGGCGATTTCTTCCCGCGTGACCGGATCGGGATCTTGCTCGAGCCAGGCCCGGGCGGTGTCGATCACCCCCATCACAGCTCGCCGATAACGCGCGCCAGCAGCGCCGAAATCACCGGCTCAGCCTCTTTGCCTGCCTCGATCACTTCCTGGTGGCTGAGCGGGGTCGTCTGGATGCCGGCAGCCATGTTCGTGATGAGTGAGAACCCGAGGATCTCCATGCCGGCTTGACGCGCGGCGATGGCCTCGAGGGCGGTCGACATCCCGACGATGTGTCCGCCGATCGTCTTTGCCATTCGGACCTCGGCCGGGGTCTCGTACTGGGGGCCGCGGAACTGGCAGTAGACGCCCTCGTCGAGAGTCGGATCCACCAACCGGGCAACGTCACGCAGTCGCAGCGAGTAGAGGTCGGTGAGGTCGATGAACGTCGCGCCCTCGAGGGGCGATGCGCCGGTGAGGTTGATGTGGTCGCTGATGAGCACGGGCTGACCCGGTTTCCATGACGGTTTAATGCCGCCAGCACCGTTTGTGAGCACCATCGTTTTCGCACCGGTCGCCGCAGCCGTGCGCACGCTGTGCACGACACGGCGCGTCCCGTGACCCTCGTAATAGTGAGTCCGTGCACCGATGACGAGCACATGCTTTCCCTTGGGGGTACGGATGCTGCGCAGCGACCCCACGTGCCCTTCCAATGCCGGCTTACTGAAGCCCGTGACATCCGTCGCCGCAATCGTCGCGACGGTCTCGCCGATGAGGTCGGCTGCCTTGCCCCAGCCGCTGCCCAGGGTCAGCGCGATGTCATGGTGCTCGACGCCGGTGAGACGAGCAATATCGGATGCAGCGGTTCGCGCGACCTCGAACGGGTCGGCGTGAGGATCATCGAGCGGGTTGCTCAGCGTGTCTGACATGCTCCTACTCTAAGAACCCGCGACTGGCGGGAACAACGGGGGCTTCCTGAAACAATGGACGCATGTCTTTGAGCTTCGAGCGCACCCAATCCGTCGCGATCATCGGCGGGGGCCCCGGCGGATACGAGGCGGCGCTTGCGGCAGCGCAGCTAGGGGCGGATGTCACGCTCGTCGAGCGGGCCGGCGTTGGGGGATCGGCGGTCATCACCGACGTCGTGCCGTCCAAGACACTCATCGCGACGGCTGACGCTGCTGTCGCTATCGCGGGCGCCGGGGAACTCGGCGTTCAACTGTTCGCCAAAGGTGGCGACGGGCGCCCTCTGAAGCCGGAAATCGCGATCAATCTCGCGCAGGTCAATAAGCGGCTGCTCGCCCTGGCGCGCCAGCAGTCCGAAGACATGCGTGCGTCCCTGCTGCAGGCGGGGGTCACGATCCTCGAGGGGCACGGTCGCGTTGAGGATGACAACGCTGTGGTCGTCTCGACGGGCCCCGGCGGCACCGACTTCGACCGCATCGAAGCCGACACCCTTGTGATCTCGGTGGGCGCCTCGCCGCGGGAGCTTCCCAGCGCCAAGCCCGACGGGGAACGCATCCTGACCTGGACGCAGCTCTACGACATGAAGACGCTGCCTGAGCATCTCATCGTCGTCGGCTCGGGTGTGACCGGCGCGGAGTTTGCCTCGGCGTACATGAACCTGGGGTCCAAGGTCACCCTCATCTCCAGCCGCGACCAGGTCCTGCCGGGCGAAGACAAGGATGCCGCTGCTGTCATCGAGAGTGTCTTTTTGCGCGGGGGGATGACGCTTCTTCCCAAGTCCCGAGCCAAGTCGGTGGTGCGCGAAGGCGACGGTGTTGTCGTGACCCTCTCGGACGGCACGCGCGTCGAGGGAAGCCACTGCCTGATGGCGGTTGGCTCGATTCCGAACACCGCGGGCATCGGCCTCGAACAGGCGGGTGTGCAACTGACCCAGAGCGGCCACATCCGCGTCAACCGAGTGGCACGAACCTCCGTCCCGAACATCTACGCCGCCGGCGACTGCACGAACTTCTTCCCGCTGGCCTCGGTCGCGGCGATGCAGGGGCGTACCGCCGTCTTCCATGCGTTCGGTGATGTCGTCATCCCGCTCGAGAAGCGCCGCATCACCGCCAACATCTTCACGGCGCCCGAGATTGCAACCGTCGGGTGGGGTGAGGAAGACATCGCCGCAGGCCTCATCGGCGGTGTCGTCCACAAGCTGCCCCTGTCGTCGAACCCCCGGGCGAAGATGATGGGGATCTCGGACGGCTTCGTCAAGCTCATCGCCCGCGAGGGCAGCGGTACGGTCGTCGGCGGCGTCATCGTCGGGCCCCGGGCCTCCGAGCTCATCTACCCGATCGCGATCGCCGTCGAGCGGCGCCTCACGGTCGACCAGGTCTCCCGGGTATTCGCCGTGTACCCGTCGCTTGCCGGCACCATCACGGATGCCGCGCGCGCAATGCACATCGTCGACCGCGACGAGCCCGAAGAATAGGCCTGAACGCGGGGGCCGTTTCAGGAGATGGTGAGCAGCGGATGCCCCGCCGACACTGTCGCCCCGGGTGTGGCATTGATCGCGCCGATCACGCCATCCTTGTGCGCCTGAATCGGCTGTTCCATCTTCATCGCCTCGAGAACGAGCACCAGGTCACCCTTGACGACCTGCTGACCGTCCTCGACGGCGATCTTCACAACCGTCGCCTGCATCGGCGCCATCACCGCATCGCCCGAGGCGCCTGACACGGCGTTGCCCGCGTGCGAGCGGCGCGACGGCGGCACAACAGCGGGGCGCCCGCGGCCGGCAGGTGCCGTCACGACGCGGTCGGGCAGGCTCACCTCGAGGCGCTTTCCGGCGACCTCGACGACCACGGTGTGTCGCGGCTCCTCCGCGCGCGGTGCGCCGATCTCGCCATCCCATGCCGGGATGTCGTTGTCGAACGCGGTCTCGATCCAGCTCGTGTAAACCCCGAACTGACCGTCCTCGGCAGTGAAGGCGGGGTCGCGCACGACCTTGCGGTGGAAGGGCAGCACTGTCGGCATCCCGGCCACCTCGAACTCGTCGAGTGCCCGCCGAGCGCGATCCAGCGCCTCGGCGCGATCGCGACCGGTCACGATGATTTTCGCGAGCAGCGAGTCGAACGCACCGCTGACGGAGTCGCCCGCTGTCACGCCCGAGTCGAGGCGGATGCCGGGACCACCGAAGGTCTTGAAGACGTGGATGTCGCCGGGCTGGGGCAGGAAGTTCCGACCCGGGTCTTCGCCGTTGATGCGGAACTCGATGGAGTGGCCGACAGTTTCGGGGTCGTCGTAGCCGAGCGCTTCGCCCTCGGCGAGGCGGAACTGTTCGCGGACGAGGTCGATCCCGGTGACCTCCTCCGAGACGGGATGCTCGACCTGGAGCCGCGTGTTCACCTCCAGGAACGAGATCGTGCCGTCGGCCCCGATGAGGAACTCACACGTGCCGGCGCCGAGGTAGCCGACCTCGCGCAGGATCGCTTTGGAGGACTCGACGAGGATGCGGTGCTGCTCGTCGCTCAGGAACGGTGCCGGCGCCTCTTCCACCAGCTTCTGGTGGCGCCGCTGCAGCGAGCAGTCACGGGTGGAGATGACGACAACAGTGCCCTCGGCATCCGCGAGGCACTGGGTTTCGACGTGACGGGGTCGGTCGAGGTACTTCTCCACGAAGCACTCGCCGCGCCCGAAGGCGGTAATCGCCTCCCGCGTCGCTGATTCGAAGAGCTCGGCAACCTCGTCGCGGGAGCGGGCGACCTTCAGGCCGCGGCCGCCGCCACCGTACGCTGCCTTGATCGCGATCGGCAACCCGTGGGTATCGACGAACGCGAGTACCTCGTCGGCCCCCGAGACGGGCCCGGGGGTGCCGGGGGCAAGCGGCGCGCCGACCTTCTCGGCGACATGGCGGGCGGTGACCTTGTCGCCGAGTGCCTCGATGGCCTCGGGAGAGGGGCCGATCCAGGTCAGGCCGGCGGCGATCACGGCACGTGCGAAATCAGCGTTCTCGGCCAGAAAGCCGTAGCCGGGGTGGACCGCGTCGGCGCCCGAACGCCGGGCGATAGAGAGGATCTTGTCGATCGAGAGGTACGTCTCGGCGCTCGTTGCGCCCTCCAGCGCGTACGCCTCGTCCGCGAGGCGGACGTGCAGTGCGTCGCGATCCTGGTCGGCGTACACCGCCACCGAGCCCTTGCCGGCGTCTCGTGCTGCTCGGATTATGCGGACGGCGATCTCGCCGCGGTTCGCTACGAGGACCTTGGCGATGTGAGGCATGGATGTCAGCCTACCGAGGCCCTCGGGTGCGAAATTGGATTGATCCGACAAGAAACCCCGATGAACGTGCAGCGAGGTCTACGGATGCTGCGCTGAATCTTCCGAGCGATTCCACAGGTCCGTCCACGCGACGCCGAGCTCTCGAACCAGTTTTCGCAGTGTCGACAGCGACATTCCGACCACTGTTGAGGGGTCGCCCTCGACGCGGGAAATGAACGGGCCACCGAGACTGTCGACCGTGAACGCGCCGGCAACAGCAAGGGGTTCGCCGGTGGCGACGTAGGCGTCGATCTCGGCATCCGTCATGTCGTCGACGAACGTCACCGACGCGCGAGCCACTGCGTGCGCTTCGATCGGAGTCTGGCCCGGGACGACGCGATACATACTGTGCCCGGAGTGCAGGATGCCGGTGCGCCCCCGCATCGCGTGCCACCGCTCAGTCGCCACTGACGGCTCATGCGGTTTGCCCAGGACCCGGCCGTCGAGCTCGAACATCGAGTCGCCGCCGATGACGAGTCCGTCGAACTCCGCGTCGTCGAGCGCGAGCCGCGCGACGACATCCAGGGCCTTGCGCCGCGCGAGCAGCAGCACATGCTCATCGGGCGGCAGCGTTCGTCCTTCCGCGGTCTCGACGGCGTGGATGACCGCGTCCTCGTCGACCTCCGGAGCCATGGTGAGCGGTTCGATACCGGCCTGGCGCAGCAGAGCGCGCCGGGCGGGAGAGGTCGATGCCAGTAGGACGCGCATCGTTCCACGGTAGCGGGCCGTGAGATCCTCGATGCATGACCGGCGAAGTGGGACAGATCGTCGACCTCGAGATCACGGATGCCGCACACGGTGGCGTGTTCGTCGGCAGGCTCGATGGTCGCGTGGTGTTCACGGCAGACGCGATCCCCGGTGAACGGGTACGCGCCCGGCTCACCGACGCCTCGAAGGCGTCATTCTGGCGCGCGGACACCGTCGAGGTGACCGACCCATCGCCCCATCGCCAGCGCCACATCTGGCCTGAAGCCGATGTCGATCGCGATCCCGCAGATCGGCCCGGGGGCGCCGAGTTCGGTCATATCGAGCTCAGCCACCAGCGCGAACTCAAGCGGCACATCCTCGCGACAGCCCTGCAGCGCACCGGCCACCTGGAGGTGCCCGTCCAGTTCGAGGGCCCGCGCGCAGCATCCGTCGGCAACCACGTCGTTGCCGAGCAGCCCGATGGCACGCGGTGGCGAACCCGGGTCTCGTTGCACGTGGACGATGACGGTCGTATGGGTGCGTACGCCGCGCGGAGCCATCGCGTCATTCCGACCGAGAGCATGCCCCTGGCGACGGCCGCGATCGAGCGGGCAGCCGCGGCGCTCGGGCGTCCGGCACCTGGGCGGGTCGACCTGGTCCAGCCCGCCGACGGCCACGTTCGTGTGCTTCCGCGCCCCGACGCCGCCGATCGACGTGGTGGCTCAGCCCGACGACACAGCGAGGTCGTGGTCGAACACGTCGGTGCCCGGCGCTTCCGCGTCGATGTCGGCGGGTTTTGGCAGGTTCACCGCCTGGCGGCATCCACCCTCACAACGGTCGTCGCCGAAGCACTCGCTGACGGTGTCGACCCGGACGGGTGGCACCTCGACCTCTACGGCGGCGTCGGTCTGTTCGGGGCGCTTCTTGGTGACCTGGCCGGCCCCGCGGCGCGTATCACCTCGGTCGAGGGGAACGAGCGGGCCACGGAGCACGCCGGCGAGAACCTCGCCGAATGGGTCGGAGCGCGAGCGGAAACGGCGCGGGTAGACCGCTGGACACGGGCACTTCGCCAGAAGATCAGCGACCGGGACCGGCAACGGCTCGCGCGCGGCACCGTCGTGCTCGACCCGCCCCGCACCGGCGCGGGTGCTGCCGTGGTCGACGATCTGGCAGCTCTGGGGCCGGCATCCATCGTCTATGTCGCGTGCGACCCGGTCGCTCTCGCCCGCGATCTCTCCCGCTTCGCCGACCATGGATACCGCGCCGACCGGGTGCGCGGCATCGACCTGTTTCCGCATTCGCATCACATGGAGGCTGTCGCACTGCTGCGACGCGATGCCGCTCGGTAGAGTGACCCCATGACGCGGGTGGCTCTGATCGATGACCATGAGTCCGTCCGCTTGGGGGTAGAGGCGGCGTGTGTGACAGACGGGGGTCCCGAGGTGGTTTTCTCGGGAAGCACTGTCACCGAGTATGTCCGCTGGAGGCGTGCCACGAGCGCTCCGCCGGTCGATGTGGTTGTGCTCGATCTCACCCTGGGCGACGGGACGACAGTACGAGAGAATGTCGGGCGACTTGTCACCGACGGGTCCAGCATCCTGGTGCACTCGGTGGCCGATCGGCCCTCGGCCGTGCGAGAAGCCCTCCTGGCCGGCGCGATCGGCGTCGTGAGCAAGGCCTCGCCGATCGACGACGTGATTTCGGCGATCCACGCCGTGGCCAACGGCGATCCGCTGAACAACGTCGAATGGGCAAGCGCCATCGAGGGTGACCGCGAGTTCGCCGACGCACAGCTGTCGGCGCGAGAACGAGACGTGCTGCGTCTGTATGCCGCCGGCTTGCCTCTGAAAGCTGTTGCGGAGCGCCTGGGCATCGCGTATTCGACGGCGAAAGAGAACATCAGCCGCGTGCGCGTCAAGTACGTCGAGGTCGGGAGATCGGCCTCGACGAAGTTCGACCTCATCCGCCGCGCACTGGAAGATGGCCTCGTCTCGGCTGACGGGTTCGCTGCCGGAGCATCGGACAAGCGATGAGCGCCGACACCCACCCCCGCGAGCGAGCGCTGGCCGCCGCGTGGGCGCAGATCCCCCTTGCCCACGATCCGACGGCGGGCCTCGGCTCGTTCACCCGGCGGCGGATCGAGCGGATGATCAGCATCGTCTTGGCGGTCGGATCGCTTGCCCTCGGTGCGCAAGCCTTCGTCGCGGCGCTGGGCTCGGTGCAGGAGCCCGAAGCTTGGCATGTGGCCTTCATGGTCGCGAACTTCGGATCGCTGGCGGCCCTGCTCGTCACCTATGTCGTGGGTCGAAGCATCGCACCCGCCGCCATCACCTTCTGCGCCGTCTTCGTCGCGACGCTCGTCGCCTGGCCCTTCGTGGTGGCGGGGCAGGACATCCCGCCGTCCGATCCACCGTGGACATGGTTCCTCGTCAGCGTGGTCACAGCCTCCTCCATCATGTTCCTGCCGTTGGTGTGGCAGATGGCGTGGACGATCTTCGTGCCCGTGCTGTTCGGGATCACCCGCTTGGCCCAGGCCGGATTCGCCGTCGATTTCTGGTGGCCGACGCTGCTGGACGTGTCCTTCGCCATCATCCTGGGTGGGGTTTTTGTGACCTTGGGGTGGATGTTCCGGTCGATCGCCGACAACGTCGACGAGTCCCGTCGCACGGCGGTGGAGACGTACACCGCTGCGGCGGTCACCGAAGCGGCTGAGAGCGAGCGCGTCGCTGTCGCCGCTCTCATGCACGACAGCGTCCTCGCAGCTCTCATCGCCTCTGAGCGTGCGCAAACCCCCCGGGAGCAGGGTCTCGCCGTGGCGATGGCGCAGGAGGCATTGACGCGACTCGCGAACGCAGAAACCGATGCGGGTCTGGGCAGCGATTCGCCACGACCTTTCGGGACGCTCGTTGAAGAAGTGGAGCGTGGTGCGCGCGGGCTCGGTGTCGATCTTGTCGTGGAACGCGCGTACGGCCATGACGCGCCCGAGATCCCCGGTCGGGTCGCGAACGCGCTGATCCTCGCGGCTATGCAGGCGATTGCCAATTCGATCGAGCACGCCGGCGGTATCGGCTTGATGGTCTGCGCGCGTCAGGAGCCTGACACCCAGCGACTGCACCTCGAGGTGCAAGACCTCGGCGACGGGTTCGATCTCGACACGGTCCCGGACGATCGACTCGGAATACGCGGATCGATCATTGCTCGGGTGGCAGCCGTCGGCGGCACCGTGCACATTACGTCCGACTCGAGCGGGACGCTCGTGCGCCTTACGTGGCAGGGGGCCCGAGCATGATCAGTGTCCGCCGCCTGCTGATCGGTTTGGCCTTCGCGTTCACGGCCTACCTTGCCGTGCGCGGGCTGTGGTGGACCGGTCCGTTCACCGAGCCACTGGTGCTCGTCGCTGCCGTCGCACTCTATGTCGTGACCACCGGCGTCGCGCTGCTGTGGGGCAACCGCGACCCCGAAGACGACGATGTGACGCCGGCCGCACCCGGATTGGCGCCGGGCGCATCATCCGACCGGATGCCGCTTGCAGCCGCGCTCATGGCGTTGGGAACGACGGTCATCGTCCCCAACGCGCTGTCGCTGGCTGTGCCGCGGGAGGCGATCGAAGAACCGTACGTCGTCTGGTATCTCGGTGGCATCGGCGCTCTGATGGTCATCGTCATGGTGAGGCGTCGCCCGATCTTCGCGTGGGTGGGCATCGGTCTCCTCGCCGCCGTCTCGTGGTACTGGCTCGGCATCCTCGATGCGCTCGAGAAGGGTCTTGTCGGCTCGATCCTGTGGGTGGGGTTGGCGCAACTGCTGGTGATGCTGACAGATCGTGCTGCCAAAGACACGGCGAAGCTCGTTGAACTGCAGCGCGCGGCATCGGCGTGGCAGGCAGCCCACACCGTGCGTCAGCGGGAGCGCCGCGTGCAGATTCAGCGAGCATTGTCGGTTGCAGGTCCGGTGCTTGCACGCACGATCGCGCAGGGCGGCGCATTGACCCCCGACGAACGCGTCGAGGCGCGACTTGCCGAAGGGAGTCTGCGCGACGAATTGCGCGGAGCTCGCCTGCTCGACGATGCGGTGCGCTACGAACTTGAGTCAGCCCGCCGCCGTGGCGCGACGGTCACGGTCCTCGACGAGGGAGGCTTGGACGGCATCGACCCCGAGAGTCTGGCAAGCATCCGCGAACGTCTGGTCGCCGCGCTGCGCTCGGCACAATCGGACCGGCTCTACATCCGCACGTCCCCGCACGAGAGCGTGGCAGTAACGGTCGTGGGTCGCTCGGATGCGGGCCGGGGCCTGAGCGACGAAGACACCGTCGACCTGTGGACCGAGATCACTCGACTCCCCGGGGAGCACGACGCTCGGGAGTGAACGTCCTCCGAAAAGGATGGTGGGGGTGGACAGATGGTCCACCCCCACCGGTGCGGACGGTTACCCGAAAACCGGCCGCGTGGCCGAACCTGGGCCGCGTCACACGAGAGGTGACGGCAGTTCAGCCGAACGCTACTGCGTTCCAGCTGTTCCAGTCTTGCCGAGTCGCAACGATTCGTCTGTAGGTATTTTGGGGGACAAAATTGGACTGCCCGCAAACCAGGCCAATTCTGTCGGCGCGGGTCAACAGGGCGTGCGGTTCCAGCCCAGTTCGCGCCGGAGCGGCTCCCGCAGTGCCCGCTGCGAGAGTGCCCAGGCCGACCGCTGAGGCTCGTCGGCGACGGCCTCGGCGTGCTCGGTGACGTAGTGCTCAGCCACGACGGCGACGACTGCCGCGATCTCTTCGGCAGTCGCGTCGCCGCGCACGATGTTGATCGGCACGGCGGGCTCGCGCTCTTCGGGCCCTGATTCTCGGGTACTCATCGCGTCCTACAGCGGGATGTTTCCGTGCTTCTTCGGCGGGAGGCTTGCGCGCTTGCCGCGCAGGGACCGCAGCGCTTTGGCGATCGACACGCGCGTCTGGGCCGGTTCGATGATCCCGTCCAGCTCGCCGCGCTCGGCGGCGAGGAACGGGGATGCCACGTTGTAGGTGTACTCGTTGGCAAGCCGCGTTCGCACGGCAGCGACATCCTCGCCGGTCTCGCTGGCCCTCTTGAGCTCGCCCCGGTACAGGATGTTCACCGCACCCTGGCCTCCCATGACCGCGATCTCGGCGGTTGGCCAGGCGAGGTTGACGTCGGCGCCGAGTTGCTTGGATCCCATGACGATGTACGCGCCGCCGTAGGCCTTGCGCAGGATCACCGTCACGAGCGGCACTGTCGCCTCGGCGTACGCGTACAGCAGCTTGGCGCCACGGCGGATCACTCCCGTCCACTCCTGGTCGGTGCCTGGAAGGTATCCCGGAACATCGACGAGGGTCACGATCGGAATGGAGAACGCATCGCAGAAGCGAACGAAGCGGCTGGCCTTCTCGCCGGCCTCGATGTTGAGGGTGCCCGCCATCTGAGAGGGTTGGTTCGCGATGATGCCGACCGTCCGTCCCTCGATCCGGCCGAAGCCGATCACGATGTTCGGGGCGAACAACGGCTGCACCTCGAGGAAATCCCCGTCGTCGACGATATGGCCGATGACGTCGTGGATGTCGTAGGGCTGATTGGCCGAGTCCGGGATGATCGCGTTCAGAGTGCGGTCGGCATCCGTCGTCTCCCACTCGAACGGGCTCTCGTACTCGGGGATCTCCGCGAGGTTGTTGTCGGGGAGGAAGCCGAGCATCGTGCGGACGTAGTCGATAGCGTCGTCTTCGTCTTCTGCAAGGTAGTGCGCGACCCCTGACCTGGTGTTGTGGGTGTAGGCGCCGCCGAGTTCTTCCATCCCGACGTCCTCGCCGGTGACGGTCTTGATCACATCGGGGCCGGTCACGAACATCTGGCTGGTCTTGTCGACCATGATGACGAAGTCAGTGAGGGCGGGGGAGTACACGGCGCCACCGGCGGCGGGGCCCATGATGATCGAGATCTGCGGGATGACACCCGACGCCCGCGTGTTGAGGCGGAAGATCTCGCCGTATTTGCCGAGGGCGACCACACCCTCCTGGATGCGCGCGCCGCCGGAATCCAGGATGCCGATGATCGGCATCCCGCAGCGGAGGGCGAGCTCCATGACCTTGATGATCTTCTCGCCGGCTACCTCGCCGAGCGATCCGCCGAAGGTCGAGAAGTCCTGTGCGTAGACCGCTACCGTGCGGCCATGGATCGTGCCGGTGCCGGTGACCACAGAGTCGCCGTAGGGGCGCGATTTGTCCATCCCGAACGCCGTCGTGCGGTGGCGCACATATTCGTCGAGCTCGGTGAAGCTGCCGGGATCGACGAGCAGCTCGATGCGCTCGCGGGCCGTGAGCTTGCCCTTGGCGTGCTGCTTCTCGCGGGCTGACTCCTCGGCGGAGACGACAGCCTCGTGGTAGCGCGCGCGCAGGTCGGCGATCTTGCCGGCCGTCGTGAACAGGTCGTTGTCGTCGGTCACGCCTCCACACTATCGGCGTGTCGCGGGAAGCCCTTGGAGACCAGCGACAACGCGCCGCGGCATCCGTTATGCCTTTCCCGATGCGGAGGCGGTGGTCATTGCCCTCCCGGAGGTAGGCGATATCCCCGGCGTAGGCCATTTGGTGGGGGAATCTGCCTACCTCCGCGATTTCTCCTACCGTGACGATTCGCGTCGGGGTGGCCGAGACCGGCGGCCCTACAGTGAACGGATGCAGGCAGTCGACTTTCCGCGGGCGGCGATCATTGCGGGCCGGCTGGATGTGGTCGCCCACACCGGGTCCACGAACGCCGATCTTCTGGTGGCGGTGGCGGGAGAGCCTGATGCCTACCCCCACCTGTCGGTGCTGATCACCGACGACCAGCGGGCAGGACGAGGGCGCCTGGATCGCACGTGGACTGCACCGGCCGGCGCTGCCCTGGCGATCTCGGTTCTTGTCCGCGTACCCGGCATCCGCACCGACCGGCGCGGGTGGGTGCCACTGATCGCCGGCGCGGCGATGACGCTCGCGATTCGGGGTGTGTTCGCGCCTCCAAACGAAGGAGACGGCTCACGCGTGGCGCTGAAGTGGCCGAACGACGTTCTCATCGACGGCGCAAAGGTCTGCGGAATCCTGTCGCAGATGGTTCCGGGGAAACCTGATGCCATCGTCGTCGGGGCGGGGGTCAATACGCGGATGACGCCCGGGCAGCTCCCCGTGTCCACGGCGACCTCGTTGGCGATCGCCCGAGCAGACGTCGACCTGGATCGCCTGCTCGCCGACTATCTGCACGGTCTCGACCGGATGCTGGAAGCTGCAGAGTCTGCCGACGGTGGCGCCGCTGTTCGCGACGAGGTTCAGCGGCTCTGCGGAACCCTGGGGCGCGAGGTTCGCGTCATACTGCCCGACGATCATGTGTTGGAGGGCCGCGCGACCGCGCTCGACGACGCAGGTCGGCTGGTCGTCACGGTGGGTGGTGAATCGGTGCCGGTCGCGGCGGGGGACGTCATCCATGTCCGCTGAGACCGCCACAATGGGGGTATGTCGCTGCAGCCGGGCACCGGGTCGTCGGGGTACTCCCTGTCGCCGAGTTCTGTCGGGCGACCGCTGGCGCCCGCGCCCGGCGTCTCGACGCCCGAACTGCTGATCGCGAAGATCCGCGGCCGACGGCCTGCGCTGATCCTGTCGGCGATCGTCCTGATCGGCGTCGCCGCAGCCGCCGGGTATTTCTACGACAACCTTCCGGCACCGTTCGAGAACTGGATGCTGCTGGCAGCAGCGGCTGTTGTCATCTTCGTGCTCGTGTTCCTGCCGTTCCTGGCGTGGCGTGCGCACGTCTACACGATCACGACGCGTCGTGTCATCGAGCGCAGCGGGCTGTTCGTAACCCGGCGGCGCGAGCTCGCGCACGTTCGCGGGTACTCGGTGCAGATGCGCCGCGGGCCTCTGCAGCGCCTGGCCGGCAGCGGCACGCTCATCCTGTCCAACGGTGTCGACGCGCCGATGCGGATGACCCGGGTTCCCCAGGTGGCGCTCGTTCACGAAGTGCTCATCGACCAGGTCGAGGTCAATCAGATCCTCGCCCACCGAGACGGTCAGGCGCCGCCCGAGTCCTGAGGCGATCCGGGCCCGCGGGCCACCGACGCCGTGATCCGGCCGGTTCGCGACAGAATGGATCCGAACGGGAGGACTGCTATGACCTATCGCGTCGGTGTGATCGGCGGCGGACAGTTGGCGCGAATGATGATCGCGCCCGCTGTCGAACTCGGCGTCGAGATCCGGGTGCTCGCCGAGCAGGAGGGGATGGCGGCAGCTCTCGCGGCATCCGCTGTCGGCGACTACCGAGACGCCGACACCGTGCTCGCGTTCGCGCGCGAGGTCGATGTCGTCACGTTCGACCACGAACACGTGCCGCAGCAGGTCCTGCGCGCGCTCGTCGACGCGGGCGTTGCCGTACACCCCGGCCCCGACGCCCTCCGCTACGCGCAAGACAAGCTGCTGATGCGCACGCGGCTGCAGGAGATGGGGATGCCGCAGCCCGACTGGGCTGCCGTCACCGGTCCCGATGAGCTCGCCGCCTTCCTCGATGCACACGGCGGTCGGGCCGTCGTGAAGACGCCTCGGGGTGGATACGACGGCAAAGGTGTGCGGGTCGTCTCGACGCCAGACGGCGCTGCCGACTGGTTCACGGCGCTCGCCGAGGATGCCGGGGGCGGCGCGCTACTGGTCGAGGAACTCGTCGAGTTCACCCGAGAGCTCGCGCAACAGGTCGCGCGCACACCATCGGGCGCGGTTCGCGCGTACCCCGTCGTCGAGACCGTGCAGCGCGACGGTGTCTGCGCCGAGGTGCTCGCGCCGGCGCCGAGCGCCAGCGCTCGCCTTGCTGCGACAGCTGCCGAGGTCGGCGAGCGGATCGCCGAGGGGCTCGGTGTCACCGGGATGCTCGCGGTGGAGCTCTTCGAAACCGCCGATGACCGCATCCTCGTGAACGAGCTTGCGATGCGCCCGCACAACAGCGGTCACTGGAGCCAGGACGGTGCAGTGACGAGCCAGTTCGAACAGCACCTGCGTGCCGTTCTCGACCTTCCGCTGGGGGATACGTCGCCTGTCGCGCCCTGGTCGGTGATGATCAACATCCTCGGCGGACCCAGCGAGGGCGGCCTGTCAGAGAGGTTCGCGGCGGCGATGGCGCAGCATCCGTCTGCCCGCATCCACACCTATGGCAAGGAGCCGCGCCCGGGACGCAAGGTCGGGCACGTCAATGCTTTCGGTGCCGATCTCGATGATGTCGTCTACGACGCGCGTGCGGCAGCCGCTTTCTTCCAGGACTGACCCGCCGGGAGATGCCGGAACGGATGCCTAGTTCGAGGGCAGGCCGCGTCCGGTGAGCCAGGCGCGCATCCGGTCGCGCCCGTTGAGCCCTTCCGCATCCTTCACGCGACGGATGACGGCCCGGCTCCATCCGGTCGGGCGGCCCTGGCTCGCGTGGTAGGCGGCGATCTCGGAGTCGTAGGCGGCGATGTCGGCATCCGTGATCGGGCTGTAGCGCTCGCGGGAATGCACGGCACCCGGCGCGAGACGCGGTTTGATCCCCGCGGTGTCGGCGGGATCGGGGTATCCGACCGCGAGGCCGAATGCGACCATCGCTCGGGCGGGGAGCCCGATCAGCTCGGCGGCGCGCTCAGGGTTGTTGCGAACCGACCCAAGGTAGCAGGTGCCGAGTCCGAGCGACTCCGCTGCCACGACGGCGTTCTGCGCGGCAAGCGCAGCATCGACGAACGCGACCAGGGTGGATTCGAGGTAGTCAGCGGCTGTATCCGACTCGCCCTCGGCCGCCGCGATCGCCGAGGCCCGGGCCCAGTCTGCGACGAACAACAGGATGACGGGAGCGTCAGCAACGAAGGTGCTCGTGCCGACCTCGTCCACGAGGGCGCGCCGGGTGGCGGCATCCCGAACCTCGACGACGCTCCACAACTGCAGGTTCGAGGAGCTGGCCGCCGACTGGGCGGCAGCGACCATCGCGGTGATCGCCTCGTCGCTGACCGGCGCGTCGGTGAAGCTGCGCACCGTGTGGTGACGCAAGAGCCCTGCCAGCGTTGCCGAGTTGAGCGCGGCCGGCTCGGTCAGCTCGGGAGCCGCAGCGCCATACCGGGCGCGCAGCAGAGCATCGATGTCGTCCGCGATGCTGACGTGTTGTTCTGTCATCAGATCCCCTATCTTGCCGAGCACCTCCTATCTTGCCGAGTGCTGAGAGGTGATGCGCGTGATGCTCTAGAATCGGCATCATGCGCACCACGCTTTCCATCGATGACGCGCTACTTTCGCGCGCCAAGAAGCGCGCAGCCGACCGGGGCGTCACCCTCGGCGCCTTTCTGGATGACGCCCTGCGTGCCTACCTCGTCGAGAAGCCAGAGACCGCGGCTGTCGTCGACCTGCCCTCTTTCGAGGCTGGCGGAGTGCTGCCGGGGGTAGACGTCAGCTCCAATCGAGCGCTCTACGACCTGCTCGATGAGGACGAGTCGGTATCCCCGTGATTCTGGTCGATGTCAACGTTTTGGTTGCTGCCAGCGCCACCCGACATCCGGACCATGAGCCGGCCAGACGTTTCCTCGTGGAGCGTCTGGCTTCGGATGAGGTGCTCGTCCCCGATGCGGTGTGGTCAGGGTTTGTACGAGTGGCCACGAGCCGTCGAGTCTTCGAGAAGCCGTTGACACTTCCCGAAGCGGCCTCCTACGCCAAAGCCATCACCCGGGCTCCGGGCTACCGGTCTGTTCCCGGCCTCACTGACGGGATCGAGCCGTTCCTCGACATGTGCGTTGCTTCCGGTGCGATCGGAAACCTTGTGTCGGATGCCTACATTGCGGCAGTCGCCCGTGCCCACGCGTGCCCGGTCGCAACTTTTGATCGTGACTTCGGTCGCTTCGAGGGCATCGACGCGATCCGCCCTTCCTGACGGATTCTCCCTTCGGGGGTGCCGTTCCGGGCAATCCCCAGCCATGCACCCTAGCCTGGTCCGGTGACCGCTGCGCTCCACAGTTCCCCCGCCCCGCTCGTCGGTGTCGTCATGGGCTCGGACTCCGACTGGCGCGTCATGAGCGATGCGTCCCAGGCGCTCACGGACTTCGGCGTGCCCCACGAGGTCGAGGTGGTCTCGGCCCACCGCACGCCCGACAAGCTCATCGCCTACGGGCGCGAGGCACGGGGCCGCGGCATCCGTGTCATCATCGCGGGAGCTGGCGGCGCCGCGCACCTGCCCGGCATGCTCGCCTCGGTCACCGCGCTGCCGGTGATCGGCGTTCCCGTGCCGCTGGCCACCCTCGACGGACTCGACTCGCTCCTGAGCATCGTGCAGATGCCCGCCGGCATCCCGGTGGCAACGGTGTCGATCGGCGGGGCCCGGAATGCGGGGCTGTTGGCAGTACGGATGCTGGGAATCGCCGACCCCGCTCACGCCGATGCCATCGAAACGTACGCGCGCGAACTCGAGGGCGTCGTCGAGGAGAAAAACCGGCGGCTCAAGGAGGCGCTGTGAGCGTCGCCAGCCCCCCTCGCATGACCGGAGCGCAGCAATCCGTGCGTCGGCCGGTGATCGAGAACCGCCCGCTTCGCTACCCCAACGCGGCATCGCGGCCGATGATGACGCGTCGAGCGTGGTGGTTGCTCATTCTGAACTTCCTGATCCCCGGATCGGCGCAGGTTCTCGCGGGAAACCGGCGTCTCGGCCGGTTCGGTCTCGGTGCGACCCTCTTCGGCTGGACGTTGATCGCGGTTTCGATCGTCACGCTCCTGCTCTGGCAGCAGGCGTTCGTCGCGATCGCCACGAACTGGTTCGTGCTGCTCGGCGTGCAGGCGCTGCTGTTCGCCTACCTGCTCCTGTGGATCATCCTCACGATCGACACCCTGCGCCTCGTGCGTCTCGTGCGCACCGGGTCGATCACGCGATTCGCTGTCGCGCTCGTCGGTGTCGGGGCTCTCGTTCTCGCCGGCAGCGGCGTGGTCTGGGCATCCGATCGGCTCGTGGGCGTGCGCGATTCGTTCGGCACGATCTTCGCGCAGTCTGGGCCGTCGGTGCCACCGTCGGACGGTTACTACAACATCCTTCTGCTCGGCGCCGACAGCGGCGAGGGTCGCGACTCGATGCGCTACGACAGCATCTCGGTCGTCTCGATCAACGCCGACACGGGAGCGGTCACCATCACCGGCATCCCGCGTGACTTGGCGCACGCACCGTTCGCTCCCGGCCCGATGCAGGACCTCTACCCGGACGGCCACACCGGTCGTGTCGATCCGACCTGCGGCTGGTCGAGCGGAATCAACCAGCTGCGCACCGAGGTCGAGGTCTGCCGCGATGGCAACGCCCTGTACCCGGATGCCGTCACCAACGGGTCTGAGCCGGCCATCGAGGCGACCAAAGACGCCGCTGAAGGCATCCTCGGGATCGAGATCCCCTATTACGTGTTCATCGACATGCACGGTTTCGCGGCACTCATCGATGCTCTCGGTGGTGTCGACATCGAGGTCGCCGAGCGCCTGCCCAAGGGTGGCGGCCCCGCCTACGACGGCCAGCCGGCCGAGGAATGGGCGATCGGGTGGATCGAGCCGGGACTGCAGCACATGGACGGCGACACCGCCCAGTGGTACGCCCGCTCGCGGTACACCACGAGCGACTGGGACCGGATGCTGCGCCAGCGCCAGCTGCAAGGAGCGATCCTCGCCCAGTTCACTCCGATGAACGTCCTGAACCGCTTCAACGACGTGCTCAGCGCGGGCACGGCGATCGTGCAGACCGACATCCCGCAGTCGATGATCCCGTACTTCGCCGAGCTGGCCCTGAAGTCGAAGGAGCAGCCGGTCACCACGATCGAGCTCACACCGAGCTCGGTCGGCGGCATCGGCGTCATCCCCGAAGAGATGTCGGCCGACGACTTCGCCTTCGTCCGCGACTATGTGCGTCAGGTGCTGCATCCTCCGACACCGACACCCACACCCGCCGCATGACCACCACGCTGAGGGTGGTGCTCGATCAGTTGGTCGTGCCCACCGATCCCGATCTCGCGATGGCGTCACGCGAACTCACGCGCGCGCTCATCGCATCCGCACCGCGAGGGTGCGAGGTCGCCGCGACCGTCCCCGCGGCCGGTGAGGATGCCCTCGGAGCGGTCAAGGCGTTGGACGGGCTCGCTCGCGTCGATGTCTCTCCCATCCCGCGCCGTGAAGCGGCGACCGCAGTGTCGCTGGGACTGCCCAGCGGGCTCGGCGCCGGCATGGTGCACTCTCCGACGCTGTTCGCGCCGCTGGTGCGTCATGACCGGGTTCACAACCACGATCAGACGGTCGTCACGATCTGGGACCTCACGCCCTGGACGCACCCGGAACGTCTGCCCAAAGCGAGCGTCGCCTGGCACCGCGCGATGCTCAAGCGAGCGCAGCGGTACGCGGATGCCGTCGTCGTACCCTTGCACGCCATGGCGGAGGAACTCAGTGAACGCACGAAGCTCGGGGATCGGCTACGCGTGATCGCCGGTGCCGCGCCGGAGGGGTTCGCCGAGCCGCGCGACGCGGTCGGACGCCGCCGTGAGCGAGGGGTGCCCGAGGGGGCCGTCGTCGTCGATGGGGCGGGGGTCACGCCGGAGGCACTGGGTGAGCTCGTCGCCGCATTGGGGCGGGAAGCGGCGGAGACGCCTGTCGTCGTTCTCGATCCTCCGCCGGGCATCGCGGAGGTCGCCGGTTCGGCCATCCTTGTTCCGGCGATGGATGCGGTCGATCGCGCAGCAGCGATGGCGTCGGCATCCGTCCTCGTGGCTCCGGGCGAGATGCCCTCCTACGGATGGCGTGTGCTGGAGGCCCTCGCCCTCGGCGTTCCCGTCGTCGCAGCAGCATCACCGGCTCAGCACGAGCTCGTGGGCGAGGGGGGAACGCTCATCGAGGGTGGAGCGGATGCCCTCGCGGCATCCGTCGTGCCGCTTCTGGGGCCGAACGCCGAACGCCGCCGCGCTGCCACGCTTGCCGCCGACCGCGGGCGGGCCTTCTCGTGGCGCGAAGCCGGCGAGCGGGTGTGGCAGCTGCATGCCGAGCTGTGAGGGTGATGCTTCCTTCGTCGATGTGTAGGGGGAGCTCGGCACCCATGCCGCGGACTTTCCGTTAGCTCAGGTAGAGCGCGAGTGACTCACGCCAATCGGGTGTGGTGAATCCGGTGGTGTGGAGTTTGGTGAGGTCGAAGGTGCTGTTGGTGGGTCGTGGCGCGACGGGGCCACTGGCATTCGCGAAGTAGTCGGTGGTGCTGACGGGCCTGACGCGTTGGGGGTCGTGGCCGGTGATGTCGTAGACGGTGCGGGCGATGTGGTACCAGGTCGTGGGCTGACCGGACCCTGTGAGGTTGTAGGTGCCGTGGGGGGCGCCGGTGTCGACGAGATGTCTAATGCCTGCGGCGATGTCGGTGGTGAAGGTGAGGCGTCCTGTTTGGTCGGCGACGACGGTGGGGTCGATCCCGCGCTCGGCGAGGGAAGCCATGGTGCGGACGAAGTTGTGCCCGTCGCCGATAACCCAGCTGGTGCGGATTATGTAGTGGCGGGGGACGGTGGCGACGATCTGGTCGCCGGCGGCCTTGGTTTGGCCGTAGACCCCAAGCGGTGCGATCGGGTCGGTCTCGGTATAGGGGGTCTGGGAGGTGCCGTCGTAGACGTAGTCGCTGGAGACGTGGACGAGGGTGATGCCGTTGTCGGTGGCGATGCGGGCGAGGTGGGTGACGGCGGTGACGTTGGCGGCCCATGCGTCGCGCCGGCCGGTGGGGGTTTCGGCGGTATCGACGGCGGTGTAGGCGGCGGCGTTGATGATGGTGTCGTAGTCTCGCCACCGACGGGCCGTCTCGAGGTCGGGACTGGTGAGGTCGAGGTCCTCGCGGGTGGCGTACTCGATGTGGGGGGCGTCGCCGAGCTCGGCGCGGAGGGAGCGGCCGAGTTGCCCGTTCGCGCCGGTGATGAGGATCCGTTTCGGACCGATCGGGGTGACGCCTGCGAGGCGGGGGTGGTTCTTGTCTTTCTCGCTGATCTGGACCTGGTCCAGGGGGATGGGCCAGTCAATGGCGGCCGCTTCGTCGGCGAGGTTGAGGAAGCTGTAGGTCGCGATGGGGGACCAGTGGTCGTTGACCAGGTAGGTGTAGGCGGTGTCGGGTTCGAGAGTTTGGTAGGAGTTCCCGACCCCGCGGGGGACGAAGATCCCTTTCGACGGGTCGAGTTCGGTGGTGTAAACGGCGCCGAAGGTGGGGCCTTCACGCAGGTCGACCCACGCGCCGAAGATCCGCCCGGTCGCGACCGAGACCCATTTGTCCCAGGGCTCGGCGTGGATCCCGCGGGTGGTGCCGACCGCATCGTTGAACGAGATGTTGTTCTGCACCGGCCCGAAATCGGGCAGGCCCAGCGCGGTCATCTTCTCCCGCTGCCAGTTCTCCTTGAACCAGCCCCGCGCGTCTCCGTGAACCGGGAGGTCGACGACGACCAGCCCCGGGATCGGGGTCTCGGTCACCTGCAGCGCCTTGCCGTACTCAGTCACGCTCACTGCCCCTTGGCGGCGTAGAACGCCTCGACGCCGACCTTGGACGGCGCCCACCAGTCCTCGTTGCTGCGGTACCAGTCGATGGTCGCGGCAAGGCCCGCTTCGAAGTCCCGGTAGCGGGGCACCCATCCCAGTTCGGTGCGCAGTTTGGTGGAGTCGATCGCGTACCGCAGGTCGTGCCCTGCTCGGTCGGTGACGTGATCGTACGCGTCAGCATCCTGACCCATCAGGGTGAGGATCAGCTCGACCACCGTCTTGTTGTCCTTCTCCCCATCCGCGCCGATCAGGTACGTCTGCCCGATCTCACCCTTCTCCAGGATCGTCAGCACCGCCGAGGAGTGATCATCGGCGTGGATCCAGTCCCGCACGTTCTGTCCAGCCCCGTACAGCTTCGGGCGGATCCCGCGGATTACGTTCGTGATCTGCCGGGGAATGAATTTCTCCACATGCTGGTACGGCCCATAGTTGTTGCTGCAGTTGCTGATGGTGGCCTGTACACCGAAGCTACGCACCCACGCCCGCACGAGCAGATCGCTCCCAGCCTTCGTCGACGAGTAGGGCGAGGAGGGGTTGTAGGGGGTGTGTTCGGTGAACCGGTCGGGATCGTCCAGTTCCAGATCGCCGTAGACCTCGTCGGTGGAGATGTGGTGGAAGCGGGTCCCGTGCTTCCGGGCAGCCTCCAACAGCGTGTACGTCCCGACGATGTTCGTATCCAAGAACGGACGCGGATCATGCAGGCTGTTGTCGTTGTGTGACTCCGCCGCGTAATGCACGACGGCGTCGGCATCCGCGACCAGCGGATCCACGACCGCAGCATCCGCGATATCACCGACGACCAGTTGCACCCGGTCTTCGGGAAGCCCCTCCAGTGACGCGCGGTTCCCCGCATACGTCAACTTGTCCAGCACCACCACCCGGTCCTCCGAGTGCCCCACGACATGATGCACGAAGTTCGACCCGATAAACCCCGCACCACCCGTAACCAGAAGCGTCCGCATCGCTCCAGGATAGAGCGCACATTTGTTGCATCTGCTGCGGTGAGCGAGACTGGAGACATGCGCGGCATCATCCTCGCGGGAGGCACCGGCTCGCGGCTGCACCCGATCACCCTCGGAGTATCGAAGCAGCTTGTCCCGATCTATGACAAGCCGATGATCTATTACCCTCTGTCGACCCTCATCCTCGCCGGTATTCGAGACATTCTGATCATCACGACCCCCCAGGACGCGGATCAGTTCCAACGCTTGCTCGGCGACGGGAGTAGGTTCGGGGTTTCACTCAGCTATCGGGCTCAGCCGTCTCCGGACGGGCTTGCCCAGGCCTTCATTCTCGGAGAAGACCATATTGGCTCCGATTCCGTCGCCTTGGTGCTGGGCGACAACATCTTCTACGGCCAGGGGATGGGGACGCGGCTCCGGCAATACAACACCCTGAGCGGCGGTGTGGTGTTCGGGTACTGGGTCGATGACCCTACCGCGTATGGGGTCGTCGAGTTTGACTCAACCGGGATCGCGGTTTCGCTCGAGGAGAAGCCGGTAGCGCCCAAGAGCAACTATGCCGTTCCCGGCCTGTATTTCTATGACAATGACGTCGTCCATATCGCGAAGGGACTGCGCCCATCGCCTCGGGGCGAACTAGAGATCACCGATGTGAACAAGGAGTACCTCGCCCGGGGCAGCCTCAAGGTCGAGATCCTGCCCCGCGGTACCGCCTGGCTGGACACAGGGACCTTCGACTCCATGAGTGAGGCGACAGACTTCATCCGCACCGTGGAACGACGCCAGGGCCTGTCGATCGGGTGTCCTGAGGAGGTGGCCTGGCGAATGGGCTTCCTCACAGATGACGAACTACGCGCACGAGCCGAGCCGCTCGTGAAGAGTGGATACGGCGTCTACCTGCTCAAGGCGCTCGATCACGGTAGACGATGACTGCCCATCGGGCGACACGGCTCGCGGGGGCGCACTCGCGCCCGGGGGCTCTGAGACAACAACAACTAGGCTGACCGAGTGAGCTCACGCGTATCGGTGATTGTTCGGACGAAAGATCGACCGTACTTCCTCGCGAGGGCGCTCGCCGATATCGCTGCTCAGTCGCACGACGAACTCGATGTTCTCGTCGTGAACGATCAGGGCGACGAAGACGCCGCTCGTGCTGTCGTCGCTTCGTCGCCGCTAGCAGGTCGCACCCGCGTGTTGGCGACGTCTTCCCCGGGTGGTCGCTGCGCTGCGGCCAACCTGGGAGTCCGTGCCGCAACAGCGGATTATGTCGTACTGCACGACGATGACGACCTTTGGCATCCGGACTTCCTCGCATCGACGGTGGCCTACCTTGACGCGCATCCCATGGAGGCCGGCGTCGTGGTGCCGACCGAGATCATCTACGAGCGTGCAGCTGATGGTGGTTGGCTCGAACAGCGGCGGGAGCCATTCTGGCCGGGGCTCTCCTCGGTGACTTTCACGGAGCTGCTCGAGATCAATCGGGCTGTACCGATCTCTGTGCTGTACCGACGTGCCATCCACGACGATGTCGGGTATTACGATGAGTCGCTCGAGACAGTCGAAGACTGGGATTTCTACCTGCGGCTGACACCACGGCACTCGCTGGGCTTTCTTGCCGGACCTCCGCTGGCTTACTGGACGCAGCGTCCCACTGCTCGCGGGAGTGACGGCAATAGCATGTTCGAGCTCGCGGGAGCGCATGAGCGTGATGACCTCGCTGTGAGGGACGCGGCGCTTCGAGCCTGGGTGGAACGAAATGGCGCTGGAATGCCTCTCTTCATTGCCAGTATCGAGAGGCGCCTGCGCGAAAGCTTTGCGCGCGAACTCTCGGAGCAACTCGACCGGCAGCGCGAGGTCCTGGTTCGAGAGATCTGGGACCGGCACCCGGTGTGGCGCCGTGTCCGCCGTGTGCTCCGGCGACGCTGAGGTCGACGCGCGAATACTCTCAGGCTCGCATCGCGGCGACGGCAAGCTTGCTGTCGCCGTCGAAGCTCACCTTGCCGTCGCGAAGAAGAATGCCGCGCGCACAGAGGCCTGACACCATATCGAGATCGTGTGACACCACGACGAGGGATTTCCCTTGCTCATGAAGTTCGCGGATACGCGCAATGCACTTCTTCTGAAACGGTTCGTCACCAACCGACAAGATCTCATCGATCAGAAGGATGTCGAGCTCTGTGTGGATCGCGACGGCGAACGCGAGGCGCAAGAACATTCCGGAAGAGTAGTGCTTGACCTCAGTGTCGATGAATCGCTCGATCTCGCTGAACGCGACGATCTCATCGAATCGCTGTTCGGTCTCACGCTTGCTCATCCCGAGGATCGCGGCGTTGAGGAAGACATTCTCCCGTCCCGAGAGGTCGGGGTGAAAACCTGCTCCGACTTCGATCAGGCCGGCGATGCGGCCACGGGTGAGGACCCGTCCGGAGTCCGGAGTGAGCACCCCCGAGATGAGCTTCAGCATCGTTGATTTGCCTGAACCGTTGAACCCGAGAAGTGCGACGGAATCGCCCTGGTCGATCGTGAACGACACCCCATCCAAAGCATGAAAATCGGTCGACACGGGCTTTCTCTTGACCGTCGCAACGAATGTCTCTTTGAGCGAGTGAGTGTGGCGAAGCCGGAAATTCTTGTGAACGTCGTCTACCACGATCGCTGCGCGCGCGTCCCGATCAGAGTTCCTGGGCAAAACGACCCTCCAGTCGCCGGAAGACCAACTGTCCGACCACCACTGTCAGCAATGAGATCAGGAGAGCGAGACCCGCAAATGTCCACAGGTCAGGAAGAAGCTGTCCATTCTCAGGGTTCAACGGGAACCAAAAGCCTGCGTGGAAGAGCTCGACAGCGACAGTGAGGGGGTTCAAGCAGTAGATCAGGAAGCCGACCTCCCCGAGTTGTGGCCGCACCATCGACCACTGATACATGACAGGTGATGCCCACATCGCACACATCACGATGATCTCGACGAAACTCTGCGCATCACGGAACGCGACATTGATGGCGCCGAAAAGGAGCCCCAGCCCGGTGGAAAGCAGCGCGACGATCAGCAGTCCACACAGAATGGCTGCGACCGCGATCGGAGAGAACTCCCAACCGATGACGAGCGCGATCGCCCAGACGACGATGACCTGGGGGATCGTGTTGATGATCGCGACGAGCATGCTCGACACGGGGAAAAGCTCCCTCGGCAAGTAGATCTTCTTGATCAGCGCAGCGTTGTCGACGATCGAGCGGGTGCCGTTCGTGAACGCCTCGGTGAAGAACGTCACGGCCGTCATACCCGCCAACAAGTACACGGGGTAGTACCCGACCGAACTGTTGAGATTCAGAAAGATGCCAAGAGCCACGAAGAAGACGGCGAACTGAATCAGCGGCTTGACGTAGGACCAGAGCCAGCCGAGGACCGACCCTCGGTAACGAATCTGCACCTCTTTGCGCACCAACAACATCAGCAGATGCCGTCGGCGCAGCACGTCGATCAGGCCGAGCCCCGTACCGGGGGGACGCAGGTCGGCGCCGGAGAGCGTTTCGTTCGTCATGGATCCCTCAGCGCGTCAGCGGAACACGCAACCACAGCATCCTAATCTGCCGTGTGAGGATCGTGGACCGCTGCGCGAAGTGGCGTGCGGCTAGCATGGTGCGGTGCCGGAAGGAGTCGATGTGCGTGTGCGTATCGAGATCGTCATTCCGGTGTGGCGGCATGGGCGAGAGGCCGTCCCGACCGTCCGCTCGCTCCTGGAGTCGGCGGAGGCAGCCTCTGCGGTGGCGCAGACATCGCTTGTGCTGGCCGTCGCGCAGTCATGCGCGGATGGGCTCCCTGCGGTGGTGCGCTCACACGCTCGTGTTGTTCTCATCGGCGATTCTGACGCCGCGGTTCTCGCGGGCCGGGGCCTCAGCCAGTCCACGGCTGACGTCGTCGGGGTCGTGGAGGCGGGTGATCTGGTCGGGGTGGATTGGCTCAGTGCTGCGGCGCGAGTCGCACGCGGTGAGGTCATCCGCCCTGAGTTCATCGTGACGTTCGGCCAGCGGACAGGAATCGGACGTCAGCCGACCTCGCATGGGATCGACCAAGTCTCGCGGCTGCTTGCGCACGTCGATGTGTGGGCCTCAATTTTCGCTGCACGCGCCGACACCGTTCGGCAGGCAGTCGCCGCCGGTGATCTGCGCGGAGGGTCTCTCGCGCTTGCTGCTGCTTTCGCCGAGGAGGGGATAGCGGTACGCACTCCGATCGGTAGCGTCGGATTCATCCGTCGATGGGGCTCGGAGCACCCTTTTTGGCGAGCCGGGCCAGTTCTCGAGAGAGTGCCGCTCCTCACCGACAAACGGTTGGCGACAGATCCGCCGCCCTTACCCGTGCGTGCCCTACGTCCCGCGCGAATTCTCCGAGTCGCCGGCCGCCTCGTCAAACCCTGGCGTGACGCACTGTCATCCTTCATGCGCCGCAGCCGCCCGCGTCCTGTGCCCACGAGCGTGCTCGCAGAATGGGCAACGCTGAACAGCATTGAACCGCTCCTTCCCTACCCGCGCAAAGATACCGGGGCATGGATCGAGCGGTGGGGTCCTCCCACGCCCCAGATCGTTCGTGAATCCAGCGCCTACCTGCGAATCATCGATGCATTACCGTCGTCGATCGACTATCTCTACTTCGCCCCATGGCTCCGGACCGGTGGCGGCGATTCCGTGCTCATTGAATACCTGTCCTCGGTGAAGCGCCAGGACCCGCAGGCGAGCGTTGTTCTGTTGACGACTGAGCCGGTCATCTCGACGCGGCTTGACCAAGTGCCCGCTGGCGTGAGCACCGTAGAACTCGCGCCATTGCTCGCGCGTGGGGTGCCGCGCGACGCATTCGTGGAATGGATCGTTCCTCAACTCATCGCTCAGTACCAACCGCATACGGTCCATGCGTTCAACAGCACGGTGGGTTTCGACGTCATCGAGCGTCATGGCCCCCGACTGAGTCAGCACTCTAACCTCTTCCTCACGAGCTTTGCGATCGATCGCAGCGAAGACGGCGAGGCTCTCTCCGTGATGTTCCTCCGGACACCCGGCTTCTTGGATCCGGTATCGAAGGTGCTCGTCGACAGCCAGAGTTATGCAACTCGTCTGGTCCACGAACACGGCTACGCGCCGGAAAAGTTCCTGGTCCAGCGCAGCGTCGTCTCGTCGGCGCGACGGTCTGCCTCCGCTCCTCGTGACGAGGCGGCCGATGTCCTGAGGGTGTTCTGGGCTGGGCGGTTCGACTTGCCCAAGCGGCTCGACATCTACGCCGCACTTGCCGCTCGGGCGGCGGAACGGAATATGCCGATCGAGTTCCACTTCTACGGACAGGAGGTCATGGGCTCCAGCGGCCTCTCCGAGTCCCTGGCTGTGCTCGACGCTGCGGGCGCTGTTCGTCACCCGCCCTACGCCTCATTTGCTGAGCTGCCACTCGAGGTCTTCGGCGCCTACGTCCTGACCAGTGAGTGGGAAGGGATTCCGTTGACCGTCCTCGAAGCGATGTGCGAAGGTATCCCTGTCGTGGGGCCGCTTGTCGGAGGTGTAGGAGAAGTTCTGAGCGACTTGACCGGCTATCCGATCGGCAGGTTCGACGACATCGAGGCGTATCTCGATGCTCTCCTGGCTATCAGGAACAACCCCCGAGATGCGAGGGGGCGTGCAGAGTTCGCGAAGGCGCGAGTCTCCGAAGAGTTCTCCGTCGGGGCCTTCGATGCTCGCCTGACCACGCTTGTCGGGTACTTCCGTGCGGTCCAGGGTTCCGAGGCTGACGCTTCGGCAGCCTCGTCCCTCAGTTAGGCCTAGGCCACGGGTTCTCGTTCGCGCCGCGCACGTGGGTGCACGAGATCCCTCTCGACGGCCGAGACGAAGGCGGCCCAGGAGTGATGTTGTTCCGCAAAAACCCGGCCTCGGCTGATCAGGCCTTCTCGAAGTCCTTCCTCGCTGACCAGCCGGGCCACTGCCCGAACGTATCCCTCAACGTCCTCGGGACCAGATGTGAGCAGGCCCGTCACACCGTCATGCACGATGTCTGGCACGCCCCCTACCCCGGACGCGATCACAGGAAGCCCCAAGAGCATGGATTGGACCAGCACGAGAGGAAGGCCTTCGTTTTCCGAAGTCAGGAGCAGCGCGTCGTAGTCAGACAGGTTGATCGCGGAGAGACCGCCCGTGTACGGTCCCCGGTAACGCACTCCGGCTCGTGCAAGATCGGCCATCAACGTGTCGCTGTTTTCGGACAGCACTCGCTTGCCCCAGACGTCGATGACTGCGTCCACGCCTGCCTGGGCCAGCCCGTGAGCGATCGCCGGAAGGACGTCGGGCCTCTTCTCGATATCGAGCCGGTGAGGCCAGAGGAGCCGGACCGTCGCGGATGGGGTCGCCGGGTGAGAGATGAGTGACCCTTGAGGAGATACTTCCGCGGGTTGACGGTGCACATGAACGGCGACGTTCGGCGTCGGCAGGGCAAGGACATCGTCGATGAGTGCCGCACTGTTGCTGTTGTCAGTAAGCACGCCTGCGATGTGGTCGAGGAAGGCCCGCTGCGCGTCATCGGTTATCGGATTTGTCGGGTAACCGTCCCCGATCTTGTCGAAAGAGAACAGCGTCGTGTGCACGTCTGTCCCGTCCGTGATCGGTGCGGCGTATGCGCTCAGCGCCTCGAGAAGATGAAAGCAGTTGACCGAGACGATGAGTCGGGGACGCAACAGCACGACAAGCTGTGCGATCAGGCGCTGGCGAATCCGTAGCGGGAGTTCCAACCAGAGTGAGTCCAGGTGCACGTAATTGAGCTCGTCAGGGATGAGGTCGTCATCAGTGCGCGACACATCGAAGGTTCCCAGAATCGTCGTGCGTCCGTGGAACTCGGAGGTCTCGTTCAGTGCTCGCGCGTAGTTCAGGGACACGAGATCAGCGCCGCCGACGCCAAGCCAGGGCACCATCACCAGGGCGTCCCCACGTTCACCGATCTGGTCGAGCGCCTTCTTCAGCACTCGTCCGTAGCCGTCATCGCACGCTTCCCATGCAACCAACCCGTCGATGGCCGAAGCGGTCCACGAAATGGCCGGCTCGTAGCTCGTCGCCTCTCGAAGCGCGGCGGCGAGCGGGGGATACTCTGAACGCAGAGGGAGCTCGGCCCGCGATACTTTCCCCCGGCGGGTTGCGGCTCTCAGCGCCCATCTAGCCGACCGGTAGATGGCGTGCTTGGCCTCCCAGCTCAGCCAGCTCGTGGCGAACCGTGCCGTCGGCAGCGCTGTTCGGTATACCCGATGCGACAGGGGTGGCACGTTTTTCGTCGCCTGCTCCTCGTTGTCCTCGTTGGGCAGTGCGTCCTCGATCTCGCTCATCGAAAACGACGGCAAGATTGACGCGGAATGCCGGTTGTTGACACCGCCGGACTCTCGTACCCGATAGAAGAAGTAGGTATCGGTTGCGACATGATGCCGCACGCCCGCCGCGGTTGTCTCGATGTTCCACAGCCAGTCCTCGGGGCCGTAGCCCGTCCCTTCCACCATGGGTCGGTATGGCGTGTCCAGTAGCACCTGCCGCTCCAGGACGCTGCATGCGGGCCAGGGATTGTGGCGTATGAGATCGAGGTAGCTGACGTCGTCGGTCACGGCGGATCTAATGTGCCAAAGGAGGGAGCGGGCGCCGAAGCTGATCACGTACTCGGGATGAACGATCATGCGTTCATCGGTCGCCTCCAGTAGCTCAAGGGCCTTCACGAGATAGTCGGAGGACACGATGTCGTCGCCGTCCACCAGCGCCACGTACTTGCCCTGCGCTGCCTGCGCCGCCGCGTTGCGCGCCGCGCCAGCGTCGCCGACGGCGACGTTAATCGCACGGCTCGGAACCGTTGCGCTTCCCCTCTTCAGCTCGCGACTGATCTGCATCTGGGTATGCGGGCTTGCGTTGTCCGCGACGATGAGAAGCTCCGCCGAATAGCCGTCGGATACGACCTTCTCCAAGCCCGCGCGTACTGACCGAATCGTTGGGCGGAGTAGTCGCCCTTCGCTGTGTGCAGTCACGATGGCCGTCAGCGTGACGGTCATTGCTCGACACCCTTCCTCTTCACCCGCGCACAGCGCAGACTCGCGCGTACGCTCCCGGCTTCCCCCTGGTACCGGCCGGCCGGATCATCCTCTCATAGCGCCGCATGAGGGAACGTCGGCGACTCCCCAGCGGGCTCCCAGGCGAGGGACACGAGGTCGATAGGATTCTCGAGTTCATACACTGAGCTGAGGGGACCGGATGTCGGGTCGACGGATACTGATCGCGGGATACGGAACGGCGGGCAGGAGCCTCGCGGAGGACGTATCCAGCGCAGGCGATTCGGTCGTCGGCTACCTCGATGACCGGCTCACGGGAGTCGAGATTCTCGGGACGCTCTCTGATGTCGAGGCAGTCGTGATCGACTACGACGTCGATGCTGTCTACTTCGCTATCCCCTCGGCCTCCGGGGACGTGGTGCGCGATTTCACGTCACGTGTCACGCGAGCGGGCGTCGAACTCGCCATCATCCCCCGCACCTATCGGATCATGTCGCGAGAGCGGGTCTCGGTATCGGATCTCACCGACGTCGATGTGCTGGATTTCGTTGGTCGCGCGCCGGTGAAGCACGACATGGTGCATGCTCGCGCGCTCATTGAGGGGCAGCGCGTCTTGGTCACCGGCGCAGGCGGGTCTATCGGGTCGCGGATTGTCTCGCAACTGGCTGCCCTCGATCCCGCCCTCGTGGTGTGTGTGGACAGGTCGGAGCCGGCCATCTTCCGGCTCGGCCAGCAGTTGGGCAGCGACCCCCGTGTCCGCGTCGAGATCGCGGACGTGCAGTCCGAGTCGCGAGTCGCTCAGCTCATGGCCGCGCACGCGCCAGATTTTGTGTTCCACGTGGCTGCTTACAAGCACGTTCCTCTCATGCAGGCCAACGCGGTCGAGGCTTTCAACAACAATGTCTGGGGCACTCTCAACGTCATGCGGCAAGCCGAGGCGCACGGCGTGAAACGGGTTGTCTATGTCTCGACCGACAAGGCGGTGCACCCGACGAACGTCATGGGAGCAACGAAGCGTATCGGAGAACTCATCGTCGCTGATCTCGGTCGCCAGAGCACATCCACGCGATTCTCCGGCGTTCGTTTCGGCAACGTCCTCGAGAGCGAGGGAAGTGTTATGCAGACCTTCCGGCAGCAACTCCAGTCTGGAAGAAACCTGACGGTCACTCATCCAGATATCACTCGCTACTTCATGACAATCGACGAAGCCGCGCAACTCGTCATCCAGACAGCTACGACCGGGCAGAACGGCGAGCTTTTCGTCCTCGATATGGGGGACCCGATCCGTGTCTTCGACCTCGCGCAGAGCTTGATCAACGCCGTCAATCCGCAACTTTCGATCGACATCGTCGGTTTGCGCCCCGGCGAGAAGATGTTCGAGGAGCTCTCGTATCAGGCAAGTTCCGTGGATGCGACAACTCATCCCAAGATCTTTGTCTTGACGGAGCACGACGATCACGGTCGGGGGGAAACGCTCGCCTGGGTCGACGAGACACTCGCTGACACGCTCCAGCACAAGATCACGGACGAGGAGCTCAGGGCTCGATTGCGAGCCTTCGGGTTCTCAGCCCTCCAATGAGCGATCTGTTGAGGGCCTCCGTATTTCCGAGCACGCTTCTTGTCGGTGCTAATGGCCCGATTGGACGAGCCGTGTCACGCCTTTCCGGGGTTCACGATCTCCCCGTTGTGGCGACAAGCAGAAGCGGATCATTGGCCGTTGACGTGTCGATCCCCGCTCAGGTGGAGGCGATCCTTCGGAGCGTGCGTCCCGAGGCGCTCGTCTATCTTGTGCGGGCACCGAGAGGGGCAAGCGACCGGCAGATCGACACCGCCGTGGAGCAGATGCTTCGGGTTGCCTCACTTGCAGTCCAGGCAGGTGTGAGCCGCTTCGTTCTGGCATCCTCTGCTGCTGTCTACGGTGATCGTCATCGAGCGCCCAGGAGAGAATCGGATCCCACCGAAGGCGTGTCGGCTTACGCAACAGAGAAGATCACGGCGGAGCGTCAGCTCGAGGAGTTCGCGCTCGATCGCGGCCTATCTGCCGCTAGCGCTCGCATCTTCAACGTTTTCGGACCTGGCTGTCGGGATTCTCTCCTCAACGCGCTGGTCGAAGGGCCGCCCCCTGTTCTGGCCGTGACGCCGCACTTCGTTCGTGATTATGTGCATGTCGACGACGTCGCGAGCGCGCTGCTCCTCGCCGCCCAGCGGGATGACGTCATCGGTGCGGTGAACATCGGCAGCGGCAGGGGAGTGGACAACTCCCAGTTGGCCGCGGCGTGTCCGGATCGCTACATGGACGGCGACGCCTCGATCCGGTCGTTCAGTGTCGCGGACCCCTCGCGTGCACGCGACGAACTCGGGTGGCGCGTCAAGGCAGATCCGTTCGCTTTCGTGCGCTGCGACTAGGTGCGGGAACAAGAGCCGGCTGCGGATGGATCGGCGGCCCGCCGACAGCTGCTGCAGGTGCCCTCAAAACGAGTCGGGTATCATCAACCGGTGACATGTCGACACGGATTCCACGGGGCTCGGGAGCGTGCCGTGAGCTCTTACCGCCGTCGTACCGTCACCAGATCGCTGTCGGTGTCGTCGCTGTGCCGATAAATAGGCTAGCTGCCGGTGCAGCATCAGTGACTACGCCCGCGCGACGGGAATCTTCGCGTCGATCAGCCCGCCTCTTGGGACAGTTCATTCGGTTCCTCGGGGTTGGGGTTGTGTCCTTTGCGGTCGACTACGGCTTGTATGTGCTGCTGTTGACCTGGCTCCAGTACCTCGTTGCCAGCAGTATCTCGTTCACAATCTCACTGATCCTCAACTATGTCCTCACCTTAAAGTTCGTGTTTGTTGCTCGTCCGGGCCGGAATATTCCCAAAGAGTTTGCATACTTTCTTGGCCTCAACGTCATCGCGCTCGGATTGAACCAGGCGATCCTTCTTTTCGCAGTCGAACTGCTCGACTTCTCCGAGCTCGGGGGAAAGATCGTCGCCACGGCGGTTGTCGTCGTCTACAACTTCATCTCCCGGAAGATGCTCATCGAACGGTCGTCTCGACGCATACTTCTGCGCGAGAGGAGCAATGAAGGGCCTGGCAATGTGGAGTCGGTCGGCCTTGATCTCGAACCCCAGGTAGGCGATAAACAGTCCGCCGAGCCAACCAGTCCACAATGAGATGCCGAGCATCATCGATATTCCTGCCCCTGCCGATCGTCCGCGCCTCATTCCCACCACCCGAACGGCCTCACAATCGTGCGGCCAGGAGAAGTCAGAAGTTGCCGCTCTATGAATAGTCCTCAGCCCACAGCACTGCCCGCAAAAGCAGCTCCGCGCCTGCGTTTGGGTCCTCTCCGTCATGGCGGCCTACTCGGGGTGATAATCGTAACGCTCGGGTATCTCGCCCTCTCCATTCCTCGAATGGGCGATTTGTACGTGATTGATGAGGCGGTGTTTCCGTATGTCGCTGATGGCATCCTGAAGAACGGTGCGCCCTTTTACTACAACGGGGAACTGAGACCTGCCGACTTCGGCCTCTGGCACCCACCTCTATACGACTATCTGTTGGCCGGGTTTGTCGGCGTCTTCGGGTTCTCTCCTGTGTCCGTGCGCGCATTCGGACTCGTCTGTGTAATCGCGTCGATGTATGTGCTTTTCCTGGTTCTGCGACGCATCATGCCCAACGCGCCACAGCTCGCTTACGTCACGCTTGCCGCTCTCGTTCTTCTTAGCCCCCAGATCATCAGCGGCGCACTCGTTCCCGACATCGATGGATCGTTCGGGGTACTTGTCGTGGTTTTGGGGCTCTGGCTTGCGACCGCCGTCAAGCAGGATGCGCTATCGGTGCGGATGCTCCTCCTGCTCGTCGCTTTTGCGACACTCACCGTCGCGACGAAGTTCACGATCAGCGGCTTTGTCGCTCTCATCATCGGTGTCGCCGCGCTCCTTTCGTCATCCCAGCGTTGGATCAAGGCCATCGCAGTCGTTGGAAGCTTCGCGGCAGGAACACTCTTGTCCCTCGCGCTGCTCGTCATCACCGGCGCACTCATCGGTTTTGATGCGCGTCTGCCGTTCGACTACCTCTTTGAGTCGCTGAGTTCGCGAACGCCAGGGCGTGGTGGAGTCTCCGGCGCAATTGCCACTCTCTTTGAAGGTCCGGGTGCGACGCTCGTTTGGATTGGGCCAGCCTTGCTCGTCGCGGCGATGGTTGCCGCGGTCGCTATCCCTGTACTCAGAGTTCCCGCAGTCGATGCGCGGCTTGTCGTGTTGAGTGCGGCCTCGGGCGTCGTGATCTTGATCGGCTACGCCTTCATCTCCGCCAGCCCCTTCCAGTTCCCGAAGTACACCCCGATTGCGGTCCCTGCACTCGCGCTGGCGGCGACAACGCTCGTCAGCTTGGTGCCGCGTCGCGCATTCGAGGGTCTTCGCTCGGCACCGGGTCGCATCATCGGCGGCCTCCACATCATTGTCATCTTCGGCGGCGCCATCGGCATGTTCTTCCTCGCGACGAGGAACGAGAAGATTCACGGGCGCACGCTCGCGGATCTCGCGTTCCTCTCGCTGTGGTGTTTCGTCGCCGTCACCATTGTGACTGTCGCCGCGCTTCTGCTCGTGCGGCTCAATAGCCGTGAGCGGCCGAAGATTTCTATTGCCTCGATTGTGGCGTCCGGTGCAGTCATCGCACTCTTGCTGACACCGGTAATGGCGCAGGTTACCGCAGCTGCGGTCAACGTTCTGTCACCCTACGCAACACGCTATTACTACGGCGAGCGGGGCATGGATCGCTTCGTCAGAGAAGCGGAGCAGTTGGTTCCCGGGGGAACGCAGATCATCGGCCCCAAGGACATCGGGTTCCAGATCGATCGACGGTTCTACGAGGACGCGCTTCTTTTCGCTTCGCCAGTGGATGAGTTCCGGAGCTTCGTTGAAGACGAACGGATTCCCTTCGTCGTGACTCGCAAGAAGCACGACTACTCCGAGGCCGTCTATCCTGAGTATTTCGACGTGGTCCGCGAGTATTACGAGCCCGTCATTGACTCGCCAGACATGGATTTCGTGCTCTGGAAGCTGAAAGCCGGAGCCTAAGCCAGCGTCAACGCGTCTCGTTTCGCAACGTGTGCGGGGTGGTGAGAGCCGGCCCGTGCATTCTGCGCCACGGTCGTCCCACGGAGTGACCGATCCTAGTCTTTGCTGCCTTGCCCGTTGGTGACGGTGATGACTCCGCCTTGGAATTGTTGCGTGTAGTTGCCGTTGGTGGGGTTGGCGGAGGGGGCGCTGGTGGGGTAACCGAGGATGTTGTATTCGCGTCCCCAGTCTGACCAGACGCGGACGACCTCGCGGGGTAGCGCGAAGGTGCCTGCGTTGCTTTGGACGATCCATCCGCCGTCGTAGGGGCGGTAGCAGTTGCCGCCGTTGAGGGTGCATAGGGGGCCGGCTGATTGAGTAGCGCCGAGCCAGGTGTTGGCCAACGCGGTACCGACCCAGGGATCGGTCGAGGAGGTGAGTCTGCCTTGCCCGTTGGTGACGGTGATGACTCCGCCTTGGAATTGTTGCGTGTAGTTGCCGTTGGTGGGGTTGGCGGAGGGGGCGCTGGTGGGGTAACCGAGGATGTTGTATTCGCGTCCCCAGTCTGACCAGACGCGGACGACCTCGCGGGGTAGCGCGAAGGTGCCTGCGTTGCTTTGGACGATCCATCCGCCGTCGTAGGGGCGGTAGCAGTTGCCGCCGTTGAGGGTGCATAGGGGGCCGGCTGATTGAGTAGCGCCGAGCCAGGTGTTGGCCAACGCGGTACCGACCCAGGGATCGGTCGAGGAGGTGAGTCTGCCTTGCCCGTTGGTGACGGTGATGACTCCGCCTTGGAATTGTTGCGTGTAGTTGTCCCAATTCGTGGGTGTGGGGTCAGAGGTCGGCATTCCGAGAATGTTGAGCTCGCGTCCCCAGTTGGACCATGTCGTCACGCTCGAATTTGGCACGACACGAATCCCGATATCGTCGTGCGACACGACCCACCCCCCTTCGAAGACCTGTATGCAGAACCTGGAGGAGCTGCACTGCGCATCGGTGAGAGGCAGGCCGAGCGGACCGTACTCCCTGCCCCAGTAGCCCCAGACTGTTCGGACATCCGTGGCGACCAGGCGCACACCGATCCGATCGTTAGAGACGAGCCAGCCCCCTGCGAACTCCTGGCGACACGCGTCCTGCATGTCCGCGCACGACCGGGCAGATGCCGGGAACCCCAGGGGGCCGAACTCTCGCCCATAGTTTCCCCATGTGGTCGTATACGCATTTGTCACAGCAAAGACGCCTGACGGTCCCCGTGCGATCATCCCTCCCTCGAAGGACTGCACACAGCCTTCCGAGGAGCAGCTGACTGCGGAACGCGGGTGACCCAGCCAGGCTCGGTTGGCGGCATATACGTCCGCAAACTCTGCTGGTACACCAAAACCTTGAGTCGAGCCGAACCAGTCCGTGAAGTAGTTGAAGAAGTTCCGATTGCCATAGCTCGAGCAGGCGTCACCGAGGCCGTACCCGGCCGAGAGAGCAGCTTGATTCGGCTGGTAAGGCGTGTAGTAGTAAAGATTGGCCGTCGCCTGGTTCTCGATGAAGACTGGGCCTCGGCCACATGAGGCATTCGGGTGGTAGAGCACGTTCCAGGTGCGTCCAGGCGAATACCACGTGAAGAAGTTACTTGTACCCGGCGGGTTGGCGTAGCGCTTGAGCTGCCACGCGCCACCGTGCACTTGGTTGAAGAGGCCGTAGTAGCGGACGTCGCATGCCGCGGTATCTGGGCATCCTTGGCCCATAGCGGCCTGGTAAGCCCACGAACTTGGCGCAGTCGAAGTAACCAGTCCCTGCTCCTTCTGGAGCATCACCAGGATCACCTGCGGATTGATCCCGCAGGCTTGCGCGACCTTATAGATCACCCGAGAAGCGCGTTCGACTTCACCTCCGGCGTAGGCGCCGCACATTGCATCTGAAGCGATCGAACGGGTTTGCACATAGTAGTCCTTCAAGCACGTGTAGCCCGATCTACATGTAGCCACCTTGCTCTCGAGGAACGACTGAATCTGCGCCTCGGACATCGTGCCCGCGTTGAAGAAGACCGCGTCGCTGATGATGTTTCCCGGTTTGAACTGGCTGAGATCGGCCGTCTTCGCAATCGCTGACGTCGGACCAATATCGCTTGACATGCGGACGCTGCCGTTCGCCTCTGCGCCACTAGACGCACTGGCACCCGTGACGAGTGCCGCCCCAACCAGCAGCGGCGCGGCAATAAGAGCCCATGCGCGGCTTATCCTCCATCGGAGAAGCGTCGGGCTGGATCTCACTACGCGCGCCATCGTCCTATTGTCCCCGACGTGGCCCCAGCGGACGTCGTCGGCGGCTGCGTGTTTTATGCTGCTCGGGTCGCCGGACATCGAGGCTTGTTCTCGTTCCTCTCCTTCGCCGCTCGGACGTCTCGGTCTTCTGGAGCGAATGGTTCGGGGACCGAGATGTCGCACCTAGACTTGGTCCGTGATTCGCGCGACGCCTAATACTCTTGCTCACCGTGGTTCGAGCTGGCATCGGATGGTTCGGCGAGGCCAGGGCACTCCGTGCAGAGCGGCGTTCCACCCGGGAGGCGCCGTCTCTAGGGACAGAGGCTAGTCCGTGTCTATCGCGCCCAACTCGCGAGTCGTTTCGGCGGGAACGCGTGTAGCTCCTCTTGCCCTCTGGGGTGCGGTACTTGCGGCTGTGGGACTGTTCGTCTTCACGGTAGCTTCGTTGATCAACGTGCCAATCAGGCTCGCTTTTCCGGTTGCCGACGGTTTCTTCCGTGACGTTGTGTGGATGTCCGGCGCGCCCCTCACTCTCGGTACCGTTCTCATCCTCGCGGATTTTCTTCTCTTCTATCGTCGGCGCCGCCAGGGGCATGAGCTATCGCGCGACACTGTAGATCGCTCTGCGGTCACGGTAGTGCTCACGGCATACAACGATGAGGCGAGTATCGCTAACGCCGTTTCGGACTTCCTCGCGAACCCTCTCACGAAGCGGGTGGTGGTCGTCGACAACAACAGCGCCGACGGCACGGCCCGTGCTGCAGCGAATGCGGGTGCGACCGTCGTCGTTGAGGAAAAGCCAGGATATGGTCGTTGCGTATACCGAGCGCTGAGCGAAGGGGCGAGCTACACCGACACGGAGCTCGTCGCACTGTGCGAAGGCGACATGACCTTTCGAGCCTCCGATCTGGAGAAGCTCCTTGCATATATTCCGCACGGTGATGTCGTAAACGGTACGCGTATCGTGGAACAACTGCGCGAGAAGGTCACGCAACTCACCACATTCATGTTCTGGGGCAACTTCATCGGTGGAAAGTTTCTTGAGTTCAAGCACCTTGGCAGAGGCACAGTCACTGACCTCGGCACGACCTACAAGCTCTGCCGCTCCGCCTTCCTTAGAGACCATCTCGCAGACTACGACCCGAGCGTCAATCTTGAGTTCAACGCTCACTTTCTCGATGTCACACTCAAGAATGGCTTCAAGCTGGTAGAGGCGCCCATCACTTTTCACGCGCGAGAGGGTGAATCGAAGGGCGGCAATGTGTCGAATTCGAGAGCCACTCGCGTAGGTCTCAAGATGCTTACGGGTCTGCTGATCTCATGGAGGTTGGTGCGTACCCGGGACCCTCGGTGAGCTCACACGTAGCTAGACGCGGGCGTGAAACAACGCGTCAGGCGACGACACCGCGAAAGTAGTCGACTGTCTGGGTGAGGCCGCGACGCAATTCCACGGTGGGTTCCCAGCCGAGCTCGCGGCGAGCAAGGGTGATGTCGGGCTGCCGCTGCTTCGGGTCGTCCTGGGGCAGCGGGCGGTGTTCGATGCCGGAAGAACTGCCGGTGATCTCGAGTACGGTCTGCGCGAGCTCGAGCATGGTGAACTCGCCCGGGTTGCCGACGTTGATCGGGCCCGTCACGTCGTGTCCCGTGTTCATGAGGCGCACCATGCCGTCGACGAGGTCGTCCACGAAGCAGAACGACCGCGTCTGCGAGCCGTCGCCGTAAATCGTGATGGGCTCGCCACGCAACGCCTGCACGATGAAGTTCGAGACCACACGGCCGTCGTTGGGGTGCATGCGAGGCCCGTAGGTGTTGAAGATGCGAATGACCTTGATGTCGAGGTCGTGCTGACGGCGGTAGTCGAAGAACAGCGTCTCGGCCGCTCGCTTACCCTCGTCGTAGCAGGAACGCGGGCCAATGGGATTGACGTTGCCCCAGTACTCCTCGACCTGCGGATGCACGGCCGGGTCCCCGTAGACCTCCGAGGTCGAGGCCTGGAGGATCGGTACGCGTAGCCGCTTGGCCAGCCCCAGCATGTTGATGGCGCCCATCACGCTGGTCTTGGTCGTCTGCACGGGATCGTGCTGATAGTGCACGGGCGAGGCGGGGCAAGCCAGGTTGTAGATCTGGTCGACTTCGAGGTACAGCGGGAAGGTCACGTCATGACGAATGACCTCGAACCGAGGATTGGGGAAGAGGTGTTCGACGTTGCGGCGACTGCCCGTGAAGAAGTTGTCGACGCAGATGACCTCGTGTCCCTCGTCGAGCAGACGCTCGCTGAGATGGGATCCGATGAAGCCTGCGCCACCGGTGATCAGAACTCTCGATGACACCGCCACAGCCTAGCATCGGTGCCCTGCGCGTCAGCGGGTGGTCGAGACCATCCTCCGCTGCCCAAACGTGCGGCCCAGCGCGCCTTCGAGGCGTCCGGCGAACATGGGCCACCCGTCGCTGACTCGCACCGGCCTCGGATTGCGGATGCCGTAGAGCAGTCCGGCTCCGACGAAGGCGGCGCGCCACCAGAGCGGGTACCCATGCACGCTCACCGCCCGACCTGTTCCTCTGCCGTATGCCCGCAGCTTTCGGCGACGTTCGGTGTCGGTGAGGCCGAAGGCTGTCGAGATGCCGTCCACGTGGACGGCGCGGTCGACCCAAACGAAGGAGTCGACGACGGCAGGGCGGGTCTGCATCACCCGCAGCAGCAGGTCGGTACCTTCCGCGACCTGCCACGGGGTGTCGGCGCCCGGTCCGATGCTCTCGTCGAAGCCGCCGACCTCATCGAAGAGTGACCTCTTCATGAGGATGCCCATCTCGATGACGCTCCACACGTTGAAGATGTCGAGTCGGGTGCCCGGGTCGGGAAGAGTCGTCTTGGGCCCTCGCTCGTCCCATGACGTGAACCCGCCCACCAGGAAGCCCGGGGCGGAGACCACTCCGCGGAGCGACGTAATCGTCCCGCGTGGATAGCTCGTGTTGTCGTTGGGAAATGTCACCACGAACTCGCCCGGCGGAAGCGCCGCGACGCCGGCGTTACGTCCGCGCGACGCCCCGCGTTCGGACGTCGTAACAGTGACAGGTAGGCCGCGCCTGGCGTATTCGTCTGCCAGTATCGCCACTGCTTCGTGGTTACCCTGCGCGACGAAAACGACCTGGTCGTTCGGTGTCAACTGCCCATCGAGAGAAGCGAGCAGGGCGCGGAGGGCGTCGATACGCCCGAGCGTGGTGACGATGAGCCCAAGATTCACGATCTCCATTCTGCCTGGGGGTCCGTGCTGTGTGTCCGTCACGGGAGTTGCTCGAACGCAAGGTACGCCGGGTCCGGTGCGTGTCTACCCAAGCGCCATCCCGCGAGCACGTACCTCGCGCCTCGCACGTCACCCGATAGTGCTGTGACGGCGGCCTTGGTGGCGAGGCGAGCAAGGCCGAACGCCGTGGTCCGACCACCACGGAGGGTGAGAAAGTGCCGGAACGCCTGGCTCGCGTAGGCCAGAACCCGCGAGCCTGCACGCGCGTGAGACGACGACACGGCGTGAACCAAGCGTGCCTCCGCAACTTCGGCGAACCCGACCTCGGCGTCGGCCAGTCGAAACCCGTACTCAACGTCCTCCCAATACATGAAAAAGCGCTCGTCGAGCATTCCGGCTCTCGAGATCGTCTCTCTTCTGAGGAGCACGCACGCCCATGTCAGGAAATCCGGCCGCTCTCCCGACCGCGGCTGTCGGATACTCCAGGTCCAACGGTTGAGCACTCCGCCTGCCGAGAAGAATCTGCCTTCGGGAGTGACGATACGCGGCCCGACGATTCCGAGCGATGAGTCTCGATCGAGTGCATCGCTCAACTTCGCGAGGTCATCGGGGTCGAGGGTTGCGTCATTGTTGATCACCAGCAGTCTCTCGATCGCAGAGTCTTCGAGGAGATCTCGCATACCGGTGTTCACGCCCACCGCGAATCCCGTGTTCGACGCCAGCTCATGGAAGGACAGCCGCGGATCGGCGCTGAAAAAGGAAGCGATGCGCCCGTCCGCTTCGTTGTCGACGACCACGATTCGGGCGACGTGAGGGCTGCGGAGCAGCCGGTCAACACATTCACGCGTCTGCGCGCGGTCGCGCCATGTGAGAACGACCGCACCGATAGCGGGGCGGGGTGCGGGCGAAGAGCCATCGCTTGGCTTCGTCATCTGTGCGATCTCACTTTCCTACAGGCGGGGTCTCATGCCATGCCCTGACGGCCGCTGCGCACGGAGCCCAGAGCAGCAGGGTGGACAATCCTTCGGTGACGGCGTAGCCGATCGCCGCGCCGATGGGGCCGATCGTGATGGCCAGTGCGATCATCACAGGTATGCCGACTGCGCTCGCGATGAGTGAGGCGCGAACGACCACCCGCGTTTGGCCCGCGGGAAAAAGTACGTGGCGCATCATCGACGTGCGCAGCGAGAGGAAGGCGAACACCAGCCCCATGGTCGCGAGGATCGCGTAGCCGGCTGCTGCCGCCTCCCCGAAGAGGATGAGGCTGGCCCAGTGTCCGAGAACAGCGAGCGCGACGCCACCCACGAGTCCGAACCCTCCGTGTGCGGCGAGGGCAATGCGGACGCGACGAGCGCGCTCGCGCCCACTGACTTCACCCACCCAACTCTGGAGCGCACTGGCGAGGGTGAAGGGGAGGATGCTGCCGAGCTTGAACATCTTGTCGGCGGACGCGAACCCCGCGGCCGCCTCGGGTGCAGCAGTGACATTCACGAGGGGGGCGGGAACGCTCGAGTACGCGCTCTGCGTCGCGTCGTTCAGGGCCACCGGGAAGCCGCTCCGCAAGAGACTCGGAATCTCGCGGAGCGAGGGCCAGGATCCCGGCTCCTTTCGCAGTAGTCGCCACGTGAACACCGCCGTTCCCACAAGGGTTACGAGGATCCCGGCGATGGGGTAGACCTCGACGAATCCCGTCGCGGCGATGACTACGGAAGCGGCGATGGTCACGATGAGGCGCGGGAGTGCGTCGTAGAAGATGATGGTGCGTGGGTCACCGACGCCCGCGCAGTACCAGGTGAACGACAACGCGATCACAGCGCCTTGGGTGCCCATCAGGACGGTGAGCCATTCCGCGCCAGGTGAAGCGATAAACCAGCAGATGATCGCGAGCGCGGGAATCGCTACCGTTGCGATGAGGAGGCGGACGGCGATCGATTCGCGGTACAAACGAGCCCGATGAGCGTCGTCGAGCGCAACCGATACGAGTGCCGGTCCGATCGCTGCCCATCCGTAGCCGACGACGATGGCGATGAATGTCCCGACAGCCTCGCCGGCGATGGCGCTGGCCCATCCGCCAGGGCCAGCCGTTCTCGAGACGAGAGGCAGCACCACCAGCGGTGATATCGCTGACAGCGCCGGCGGGAGCATAAATCCGAAGAGGCGCCTGCGCATGCTGAGGCTGCTCATCGTCTCGATCCGCGCCGGGACCGGTCGAGTGCATCAGCCAAGGCCTGCGCAGTGGCCTGAGCGGCGCTCTCCCAGGTGAATCTTGCGGCCCACGTGAGCGCTGCCTCGCGATTGTCCGTATCCCATGGAGTGCCGAGAGTGCGCTGGATCGCATCGGCAAGCGAGCGGGGCTCGCCGACTGGTACGTAGCTCGCGACGCCGCCGCCTACCTCTCGAAGCACGGGAATGTCGCTCGCGATGACGGGGACGCCTCGACGCAACGCGTCCAGCACAGGTAACCCGAATCCTTCTGCTCTCGACGGGCAGACGTACACGGCCGCCACCTGGTAAAGGGCTTCGAGCTGGTCGCGTGTCACCCAGCCGGGAAGGATCACGTCATCGTCAAGTCCTCGCCGAGTCACCTCCGGAGCCAAGGGGTCAGGGAGCTTGCTTCCTGCGATGACTGAAACTGGCCGATCCTTGGGGTGGATACGACTCAGGGCGTCCAGGAGACCTTCCAAATTCTTATGTGGAAGGCGACTGCCTGTGCTCAAGAGGACCGACCGGTCCCGAGGAATACGCAGATCGGCGATCGCTGCCCAGGGGTCAGCGACGGGGCGGGGTGCCTCGCTGCCGTTATGGGCGATGCGAATGCGATCGTCGGGGACGCCCAATAGGTTGTGGATGCTGGCCGCAGCCGCATGAGAGACCGTGAGAACGAGGTCAGCGGTGCGCGCTGAGCGGGTCATCAGCCATGACGTCGCCGCGCGCTGCGCGCGTTCCCGGCGACTGCCGGGCACTTCGTCATAGATCGCATCGTGCACGGTGACAACCCGCGGGACACCGTGGACGATCGGCCCGAAGTTCGCCGGCGCCCAGACCAGGTCAGCGCCGTTGCGCCTTGCAAAGGTATCGGTAGCGACGATCGCGCCTGCTGCCCAGCTCGCCGGGCCAGCGCCGACCCACCCGAGCGTATGAACACGTCCAGGGAAGAATTCGCGCACGTGTTCGGTTCCCGCGCGACCGGTGAGCGCGGCGAACTCGATCCCCGGCAGAAGCCTCGGAAGTCGAGGCAGCAGTTCGCGCGCGTAGGTTTCGGTCCCTCCCCTCAGGCCGGTGAAGCCGAGCAGATCGACGAGGATTCGCACGCCGTTCAGCTCTCGATCACGGCATCCGGACGTTGCTCGCGTCGTGGAGTCGTCAGGACGCCCGAGAAGAAGCTCATCATGATCGTCTGGAAACCGAGGATCATGCCCAGGGCGCTGGGGATGGCGATCCGCACGACCTCAGCAGCGTCCTGCGGCCCGAAGTCGAGGCTGCCCCAACGGATGACCTGCGCGATACCTATCCCCACGCCCAGCACGAAGAGCGCCACACCGACAAGCAGCCCCCGCTCCGCCGTCCATCGGGCGGCCACTCCCCGAAACTGCGCACTCGTCGGGAGGAAGGCCTCCTGGGTCGCGTAGAGCTTGGTGAGCCAGAAGAACAGGAGCGACTGGTATCCGATGACGCACAGGGCGCTGGCGTAGACCATCGTCGTGACATCGAACCCGATGCCGCCAATGCGGACACCGCCGAATGAGAGCACGCCCACGGCGATCGCTCCGAGGAAGAACGCCACCAGCCCGGGGTAGACGAACAGCCACCGCGGCGCGAAGATCAGCAGGAACCGCAGGTGTCGCCATCCGTCGTGCCAACTCCGCAGGTGGGGCGGGCGAGAGCGGCCGTCCTTCTTCAACGTTGTGGGCACTTCTTCGATGCGGTACTTGGGGCGCGCGAGGGTCGACTTGACGACCATTTCGGAGGCGAATTCCATCCCGGTCGTCTGAAGATCGAGATCCCGGATGCTGTCACGGTTGAACCCGCGCAGCCCGCAGTGGAAGTCGCCGATGTTCGGGCGGAAGAAGAGCTGGCCGATTCCCGAGAGCACCGGATTGCCCAGGTATTTGTGCAACGGGGGCATCGCCCCGGGAGCTATTCCGCCACGGAATCGGTTGCCCATCACGAGGTCGGCGCCGTCCCGGAGCCGATCGACGAACGGCTGCAGGTTCTCGAAATCGTAGCTGTCGTCAGCGTCGCCCATGATGATGTATCGACCGCGGGCGTTCTCGATGCCGTTGATGAGCGCCGCACCGTATCCCCGCCGAGGGGCGTGGGACACGCGCGCGCCCAGGCGCCGCGCAATCTCTTGGGAGCCGTCTGTGCTGCCGTTGTCAGAGATGAGCACCTCGCCGGCGATGCCCGACCCCTCGAGAAAGCCCTGCGCCTTGCGTATGCAGACCTCGAGCGTCTCGGCCTCGTTGAGGCACGGCATGAGGATCGTCAGCTCGAGTTCGGCTGCGTCGTTCGTCGCGGTCACGGGAGGTGTCCTTCGTTCGGGTGGCTGGGGGCGGGGTGTCCGTCGATCGCCGCCACGATGGCATCCATCGTCCGGGAGATCGTGCGGGTCTGTACCGCATCCTGGTACCACTGGTAGGTCGAGTCTCGCAGCCGATCGCCGTCGCGTACGCACGCGACGATCGCTGCTGCCAGATCGTCGGCAGCGTCGGATGCGGCGACGTAGCCGTTGACGCCGTCATCCACGAGTTCTGTCGCTGCGTTTCCCTCGTCGGCGACAAGCACGACGGGCGTACCGTGGGCTGCCGCCTCGACGACGACCAGGCCGTAGCCTTCGCGGCGGGACGGGTTTGTCAAACACGCGGCTGTTGCCATGAGATCGGTGAGTTCTTCCTGCTCGATAAAGCCGGGCATCCGCGTCCATGCGCTGCCACCGACGCGGCCTACCTCTGCGCGGACCTGTTCCGTCGTGGCTCCCTCGCCGAGGATCACGAGTTCGAGGTCGGGAACCGCCGTTCGGGCTGCCGCAACCGCCGCGGGGAGAGACTCGACGCGTTTGTCGGCGATGTGACGGCCCGCGTAGAGCACGAACGGGGGCTGTGTCGCATGCCTGGGCGGACTACTCGCTGTGGTGCCGTCGATGAGGCCGGGGCTGACAAGCAGTGTGCCGCGGAAGTCTTCGCCACGGAGGCGATTTGCGCTCAGTTGCGAGTGACAGGTCGCAATTGGTGTCATCGCGATGGCGACGCGCTGCAGCAGCCAAGCGATCGTGCCCATGACCACGCCGGAGTAGGCGATCCACTGCGCCCGCCCCCATACTTCGAGATAGTCCACGATCAGAGGTGTTCGTGAGCCGATGAGGGCAAGCCGCGCCGCGAAGACGTTGAGCACGGGCAGGCCGCTGACGATGACCGCGCGCGTGCTGCGCCGTCGGCGCCGGAGCGCCCCGAACACGCCTGTGGCAAATCGCAGTGCCGCGCCGCTGCGTCGCACGCCCGCGTCGTCGTAAAGACGAAGCCGACCGGTGATCGCCTCGATGCGGTACGGAGCCTCTGGTGCCGGACCCTCCCATTGGCGCGCGGTGAGGTACTCGACGTGCTCGCCGCGCGTGATGAGGTCGCGGGCGAACGCGTCGTATTGGCGCTCGCCGCCGCCCTTGGTGAGGGGGTAGAGACAGTCGAAGACTATGGCGATATCGCGTCGTGTCATGCTCAACAACCCACGACCTGGAACAGTCGCGCGTCGCCCTGCGAGTCGACCAGTTCGAGGTGCTCGCCGGGAGCCAGATTCTGGATCCCGGCGTACGCCTGCGCGCCTTCGGCGCTGTCGAGAATGTCGCGATCGCCGAAATCGAGGACATAGTCGACCCCCAGCGCGCGGATGCTGCCACACACGCGCGGGTCTTCGTCGATGTCGCGAAGGTGGGCGTCGAGGTACAACTCGTCGTCGCTCCGCGTGCCGAACACGTGCATCTCTGTAACGTCCCGCCCCGCGATGGCCAGAGCGAGGGAGGCACCCGTGCGAGGGCTGCCCGCGATCAAGGCATCCTCGGGGACCTCGTCGCCGAGGCGCTCGAGCAGTGCGCGCTCGTCCGGGCTCAGCAGGAGAGAATCCGGAGTCGAGGAGTAGGCCTCCCTGACCTGCGAAAGCGCACCGCGTACATTGCCGGCAGCAGCCACCGACAGGGTGAAGACGACGAGGACCGCGACGATCGCTGCGCCTCGCGCGCTCCGGCTCCAGGACCACGAACGCATCAGGTCGCCGAGGCGATCGGCAAGATATGCGCCCCCGAGTGCCGCGAGCGGGATCATTCCCATGGGGAGCATGGCGGCCAGGCGATTGGCGTCGTTGTACCAGGGATTGGTCAGAGCTTCCCGGAGGAAGAACTCGCGGGGCGTGCCCGATGCAATGACGAAGAGGAACACGGTGACAGCGAACGGTACGGCGACGACGAACAATGACGGGCGCCGAACGATCGCGACCACCGCGGCACCCAGAAGAACCGCGGCGACGAAGGCCGGCGCGAAACCTCTCGGCGCCGCGAGAAGTCCCTCGCCGAACGCCTGGGCGGCGGATTGCCATCGGTCCCAGCCGGAATGCTCCGCGGACGTCCGGCCGGCGATCCACAGGATCAGCCCGAATGCGAGCAATGCGGCGGCGCCGACACCAGAGCGCACGGATGCGCGAAGCGTGCGCACGTGCAGGGCGTGCTGCAGCAGCTGGATCAGCACCAGGGGAGTGGACAGCGCGTATGCGACCAGCAGCGCGTTCGGATGGGCGAGGAACGCGCCGCCGGCAAGGAGCAGGAGCAATGCCACGTCGCGCAGGAGCAGCGGGCGGGGACTTCGGCCGAGCCGTATTGCGACGGCGATGACCGCGGGAGCGACCGCGTACCCGGTTGCATTGGGGTAGAGCACACCCCAGTTGAAGAACAGCGCCGGGAAGGCGCCGAACCCCGTGGACAAGACCGCTGCAGAGACGGCCACCGCCGCGCGTTCCCCGGCAAGGGTGAGGGCGAGCCCGGTCACGGATGCGGGCCAAAGAAGCGCCGATACGGCGATGTTTGCGACGTTCACCGCGACGGGCACCGTCGCGCTGGTGGTCACGGACACCAGGGACGCGAGGGCGTGCCAGGCATTCGGATAGAACGCGATGTCGGACGTGGCGCCGATGTTGAACGCCGACGCGTTGGCGGTTTCGACGGCGTACCGAACGCTGTTGAGATGAACGATGTTGTCGAATCGCTGAGCGATGTTGTCGGGGTCCGCGAACGCCCACACCAGCTGTGCAGAGATGACGACGAACGCCGTTGCCAGTGCGCCGACAGTCCACCACACGAGGTGTGGCGTGTCGGCGGGGCTTGCGAGCCCTCGGGCAAGTCGACGCAGACCGAACGCGACAGCGCCAATGAGGATCGTGAGCGCGAGAACGGGGAGAAACGACCATCGCATGCCCACCAGAGGAGCGAGTACGGCAGCCGCGGCGATGACGGCCGCCGAGGTCGCTGGTACGAGCAGTAGCGTCTTGGCGTTTCGGATTCCCCAGCCGGCGGCGACAATGACCGCCCCGGGGAGGATCAGCGCGAGTACCGCCACCGTGAACGGCGCGATCGCAGCCGACCAGCTCTCGATCATGTGCCTGATCGCCCCTTCGTTCGGTCAACGCATCATGGTAGTAGATGCGTCAGTTCACTCCCTGCGCAGCCGCTGAGGAGCCCAGGAGCACGGCGCCGGTAGACTGCCGGGGTTGACCGCGCACCGAGCCGCCGATGCGCGGCTCCCCGATCGAAAGTCTGATCCACCATGGACCTTCTCGTTGTCGGCTCGGGCTTCTTCGGTCTCACGATCGCTGAGCGCGCCGCGAGCGCCGGCCGTCGCGTGACGGTGATCGACCGCCGACCGCATATCGGCGGCAACGCTTACAGCGAGGCCGAAGCATCCACCGGGATCGAAGTCCACCGGTACGGCGCCCACCTTTTCCACACCTCGAACGCGACAGTGTGGGAGTACGTCAACCGATTCACGGCATTCACGCCCTACGTGCACCGTGTGTACACGAACCACGGCGGAGTCGTCTATCCCCTGCCGATCAACCTGGGCACGATCAACCAGTTCTTCGGAGCCGCCTACTCTCCAGCCGAAGCGCGGGCGCTGATCACCGAACAGGCGGGGGAGTTCGACCCGAAGGCGGCCCGTAACCTCGAAGAGCGCGCCATCGGCCTGATCGGGAGGCCGCTGTACGAGGCATTCATCCGCGACTACACCGCAAAGCAGTGGCAAACCGATCCGACCGAGCTGCCCGCCGAGGTCATCAGCCGCCTGCCGGTGCGCTACACGTACGACAACCGCTACTTCAACGACACCTGGGAGGGTCTCCCGGTGGACGGCTACACCTCCTGGCTCGAGCGGATGGCCGACCACCCGAACATCGAGGTGAAACTCGACACCGACTTCTTCGATGAGACACAGCCTCTGAACAAGTCGGCCACCGTCGGGCAGGTCCCCATCGTGTACACCGGCCCCATCGACCGGTACTTCGACTTCGCGGCTGGTGAGCTGTCGTGGCGAACCCTCGACTTCGAGGAAGAGGTCCTCGGCGTAGCCGATTTCCAGGGCACCCCGGTCATGAACTACGCCGACGCGGACGTCCCGTACACGCGCATCCACGAGTTCAAGCACTTCCACCCCGAGCGCGCCGATCGCCACCCCACCGACCGAACCGTCATCATGCGGGAGTACTCGCGGTTCGCCACCCGAGACGACGAGCCCTACTACCCGGTCAACACCCCCGAGGATCGGTCGGGACTGTTGTCCTATCGGGAACTGCAGAAGGGCGAGGCGGGGGTCCACTTCGGCGGACGCCTCGGGACATACCAGTACCTCGACATGCACATGGCCATCGGCTCGGCCCTGACGATGTGGAACAACACGCTCGCCTGAGCGGACTCAGGGTGTCGTCGTCTGCCGTTCCAGCGCGGGCATCGGCATCCACCCCCGGTCTCGACTAATCTCCCGGCCGTCGCGCAGTCCACGGAACAGGTGGCTGGTGCCGCGAACCGTGCGTTCGACGACGACCAGTCGGATCAGCTCCTTCGCGAATGTCAGTGCCGTGCCGACAGCGAACGGAAGCGGGCGGTAGAAGTCGTTCGCTCGGTAGTACTGCTTGATAAGGGCGCGGTTGCGCATGATGTAGTACCGGTAGGAGTCGCTCGAGGCGTTCATGTGGCGCACGCCCATATCCCACTGCTTGATCTCGCGGGTGCGACGCAGCACGAACTCGTTCACGATGACCGATGTCGTGACCCGAGATGCCAGCCAGCCATATACCTGATCGTCCCAATAGATGAAGAACCTCGGGTCTGGCAACCCGATCTGACGGACGATGTCGCGGTGGATGAACATTCCTTCGAAGCACCCGGAGTTCATCTCCTTGTACCCCGAGCCGTCGAATTCAGCGGGCGCAAATGGGATCGGGATCCCCATTCGCTCGGCGATGCGGTACTGCCAATAGAACTCGCTGCCGTCGAAGTCGTAGCGGCGACCCTGGATCGAGCGGAAACGCTCCGACCACCGGCCCATCTTCGCCAGTCCGTCGGGGATGACTTCGACGTCGTCATCCATGAGCCAGATCCACTCGGACCCCAGTTCATAAGCCGTCTGCATCCCAGCGCTGAATCCTCCGGACCCCCCGGTATTGGTTTCGAGTCGGCGATAGACCAGTTCGGTGCCAAGACGGTCGCGGAAGGATTCCACGACCTCGGTGGTGTCGTCGGACGATGCGTTGTCGATGACCACGACGCGACCGGGCTTCGGATCCATCTCGCTGATGCTGGTCAGCAGCCGAGCGAGCAATCCGGAACGGTTGAACGTCACAGCGACGATGGTGGCGGTAAGCGGATCGAATGCCGCGGGCGTCGGCGTCATCGCTCCTCCTCGAATGCGGCGCGCCACGCCTCGGGCGATGTGAGCCGAGTCAGCTCTCTGCGGTACTGCTCAGCCAGTTTCGGCCACCGTCGTCGGAGTTGGCGGTGCAGCCGCAGAGACTCGCGGAGCTTGCGTCGATACTGGTCGCGGTCGCGGGTGTAGATGTTCTTGCCGCGGCCATCGGCGGAACTCACGAGGGCGCTGTCATAGACGGGAACGCGCCACCAGTGCGCGTCGAGCTTGCCGAACTCCACTTCGGGCTGTGCGAGGTTTGCTGCATCGGGCCGGTGAATCCAGTGAGAGACGAGGGTCTTGAGCGTGAACCATCGCAGACGCACACCGGTCGGGCTATCGAACTCGTGCCGTCGGGACTGCTTGAAGACGACGCGACCCTTGCGGGCGCGGAGCTTCGTGCTGTCGTCGCGGTGCACGACCGTCTCGGGGAACTCGGCCGCGAGTTCTCGCGCGGCAGGCATGGCAGTGGCGAGGTTCTGCCACATGTGCGCAGGCCCGCTCAGAATGTCGCGCAGTGCCTGGTGGCGAAGCGCGACCGGGTAGTACTGCATCATCATCAGGTGCTTGAGATCCATCCTTCGGCTGTGCCGAAGGAGCGTGCCTCCCTCCGGAGCACGGGAGTGAAGGAGTCCTGCGACGATGCGGTTGCGGGCGTGGAAATAGGCCTGCCAATCGATGGTGTCGTCTTTACCGACCCACGACACATGCCACAGGGCGATGCCGGGTACTGAAACCGTGGGGAACCCTGCCTCGCCAGCGCGGAGGCAGTACTCGGCGTCATCCCACTTGATGAACGCCGGCAGGGCGAGGCCAACCTCGCGGACTGTCTCCATCGGGATCAGGCACATCCACCAACCGTTGTAGTCCGAATCCAATCTCTGGTGCAGGATCTTCGTCTGGCGCAGGTTGCTCGCGCTGAAATCGTGGGGGAACTCCTCCTGGTAGAGGGTTCGCCACATGAACGGGACCTCATCGACGACCTCCGCCCAGGCGTGCAGCTTCGGGCGATCCAACAGGTCGAACATGTGCGCACCGACGATCGTCGGGCGGGTGGCGTACTGGCCGAACACGATCGACCGACGAAGAGATTCGGGTTCGATGAGAACGTCGTCGTCGAGGAGCTGCACGAAGTCGCTCTCTGGGCGGTCGAAAGTCTCCATCATCGCCCGAGAGAATCCACCCGATCCACCGAGGTTCGGCTGACGGATGATCTGTAGGGTCTCCCCGAGCCGTTCGCTGAGCTCGGGGTGCTCCGGTCGGTCGGCGACGAGGTCGGTGCCCTGGTCGATGACGAAGATCCGGTCGACGAGCTCGAGAACATCAGGGCTGTCAGCCAGGCTCGCGAGCGTCTGCACGCAGTAGTCGGGCTTGTTGAAGGTCGTGATGCCGAGGCTGGCCTTACCCGTGCGGACGGGTTCCTGCTCGGTGGTCCACTCTGCGCCCTCGAACACTGCTGCGCTCTCGTCGGCCACGATGTCGAACCAGATCCAGCCGCCGTCGCTGTAGCGATCAAGCGTCAGATCGAAGTGCGCTTCCGAGTCGCCCGTGACTTCGCGAGTGTCGAGTCGCTGTCGGACTCCATTTCCGTTGGACCGATAGACCAGAACCGTCGCAGGACCGCTGGTCCGAACAGTGAGGCGGATGTTGCGAACCACCGTCCAGTGCTGCCAGTAGGAGGCGGGGAAGGCGTTGAAGTAGGTTCCCAGCGACACGCGGCGCCCGGCGACGATGCGGGCACGCCGACGGTCGAGGATGTTGCCCAGGTGGGCCCGGCTCGATACCCGCACGGGCTGCTCGTCGATCACAGACCAGATTTCGGGGTCGGCGTAGAGAGGCAGAAGGTCGGGGTCGCGTTCGAGGGGGAAGACGACGTTCTGGAGGACGTGGGTCACCAAGCAAGTCTCCGGTCAGACGAAGGGTGGCTGATCGAGGCCGAGACCGTAGCCTACCTTCCCGTCCTTGAGGCTTTCCGTGCGGCGCGCGCGATCCCGCGGCTGCAGCTTCGCCAGGAACAGCACTGTCAGCATCCACCCCCACAGCAGGAGCGGGCTGGACTCGGTAATTCCCTGGATGACGACGATCACCCCGACCGCGACGGGGAGGAGCGAAACCGTGGCGGTAACGCGGTCGTCACGGCGCTGCCAGCGGTGGTGGCGCACCGCGAACACCCACGTGCGCCATACGAAGAGCGCATAGAGGGCGGCAAGTACTACCACGCCGACCACGCCGAGCTGAAACCACACGTCGACCCACACGCTATGGGCCTGGATAATATGCAGGCCCCGAGGCATGACGATCCAGTCCGAAAACGCCGGATCCCAGGGGATCCACGGGGTAGCGAAGCCGTTGCCGACGACCGGCTGAGCCGCCCCGCGGGAAAACACGAGATCCCAGATTTCGGTGCGGTCGGTGAGGTCTCCGTCGCGGCCGAGGAACGACAGGATGCCGCGCCGCATCACCCACGCGAGGCCCGCCGCGACCGCGCCGACCACTGCTGCAGCGAGATAGACCCGCATGCGACCCGCCGCCGTGCGCGCCATACGTGCCGCCAGCAGGATGACAAGCGCGATCGCGAGAGCGATCGTCGCGATGAATGCGGTCGCCGATTCGGTGCGAACCAACAGATACGCCGAGACTGCAAGTACCGCGATGAAGATGCCCCGCTGGTGTCGCTCGATAGCCAGACGAATGCTGACCACGACCACTGCAAGCAGCGCCAGCATCGCGAGCAGGTTGGCGTTACCGACGATCCCATCGAGGCGGCCGCCGGTGAACAGCTGGGCGCTCGTCCAGATATCACTACGCTCGGTGTGCGTATCCACGGCGGCAAACTCGATTCCGACCGGACCACCCACGATGAGGGCCGCCCACGCTTCGAAGGCGACCGAGAACGCCATGACGGTAGCGAGCGCCCAGGCGAGTGCTGAGACGAGTTGGCGCCAGGTGAGCATCGCCGCAAGGGCGATGCCAACGAGCGTCGTCGCCGCGAGCAGAGCCCACGTCAGCGCCGTTGTCTCGGGCCACCGCGACCAGGCAATGCTGGCTCCAGCCCATCCCGTGAAGACAAGCGCAGTCCACGGCAGGGCGCGCCACTGGGGAGCGCGGATGACGCGGAGGGCGAGAATCGCAACTCCCGCACACGCGACGATGCCGGCGGCAGCGGCCGCGGGTGCGCCGAACGCCGCCGCCCATCCGGGTGCCGTGAAGGCGATGAAGAAGACGACGCCGGCCCACACATGCGGGGCGCGGCGCAGCGAGATCGTGGTGGAAGGGGCGACGACAGGAAGGGTGGTCGTAGGGGCTCCGAAAACCGTCATCGATGGCCACGCTAGCTGGCCGACATCACAGATCGGTCACGGACTCCCGAGCCTTCCCACCGAATCCAACGCGACCGGAACAGCCGGAATCACCGAGTCAGCCGGCGCGCAAGAGCTCCCCGCGCTCTATCGCCAAACGCTGTTCCGCGGGTCCTTCGCCGATGTGCGGGGACTGCTTGATCTTGGACCCGAGCAGGATCATCAGCATCCATCCCCAGCCCATGAGGGGCGCCGTCTCGGCAAGACCCTGGACCAGGAGTACGGCGGCGGTGAGCGTCGGCAGCAGGGTCAGCGCCGAGTAGGGCCGGTCGGCTCGCAGATCCCAGCGCGGCCGGTCGACGGCGAAGAACCACGAACGCCACACGAACGCCAGGTAGGCGAAACCGAGCAGGAAGACGCCGACGACACCGAGTTGGAACAGGATGTCAACCCACACGCTGTGCGCCTGCGTGACCTGCCTGCCATCGAGCACGATCCAATCCTGGAACGCGGGATCCCACGGCAGCCACGGCGTTGCGAAGCCGCCACCGATCGCGAAGTGGTCGCCTGCGCGATCGAGGACGGCGGTCCAGATCGTCTCGCGATCCAGAAGGTCAGCCGTCCGGTCAAGCGCGGTGAAGACGGGGACCCGCCAGATCCAGAGCGCGACCGCCCCGGCCGCACCGATCAGGGCGTAGCCGACGTAGTAGCGCGTGCGCTCGCCGGGCCTGCGCGCGGTCCGCATCAGCAGTACGGTCGCCAGCACGAGCGCGACCCCGGCGGTGGCGATCCACGCGGTCACGGATGCCGCGAGCACGAGCGTCAGGGCAGACAGCCCGATCCACACGCCGAGCATGATCCGGCGCGACTCGCGTGCGGCGAACTCGATCGCGAACACGATGACCGCCAGCAGAGCGATCATGCCGAGCAGGTTCGGGTTCCCGATGACGCCGTCGATGCGCGCGCCGGCGAAGATGCCGCCGCTGATCCACTCGGGGGCGGCTGCTGCGGCATCCGTCTCGAACCCGGCGTAGAGCGGGCCGCCGACGAGCCACGCCACCAGGATCTCGGCGGCAAGGGACAGCCCAATGACCCAGCCGAGGGCCGCCCCGATCGCTCGGACGATCTCGCGCCACGTGAGCACGCTCGCGATGGCGATCCCCTGGAAGGTCGTGGCGACCAGCAGCAGCCATGTAAGTGCGGATGTCTCGCGCCATCCCGACCACGCGATGGACAGCCCCGCCCACAGGATGAACGTCCCGGCGATCCAGGGCAGCCGCCGCCACTGGAACGGTGGGCGGATGACCGCGACCATGATCGCCGAACCGGCAACGATCACACCGCCGACGATGGCCGTGAGGGGCACGCCGAATCCGAGGACCCAGCCCGGAGCGGTGAACGCGAAGAAGAGGCTGAAGACCATCCATCCACGCAGCAGAAGATGCCGGGTGCGCTCCCGCTCTGGAGCGACCGGCGGCGCCGAAGCTGGATGACGGCTGAAGCGGGCCATGGTGCTCTCAGGCTATCGCTCAGCGTCTGCCCGGTGCGGGGATCGCTGGCACGGATGCTGGTGCTGCCGTCGGTACGCTGGTCGCGTGCTGGTTCCGCTCACGAACACGCCCCGCGACTACGCCTGGGGGTCCACGACTCTGATCGCCGAGTTGGAGGGACGCACCCCGACCGGTGCGCCCGAGGCTGAAGTGTGGTTTGGGGACCACCCCGGCCACCCCGCGCGCACACCGAACGGTCGTACTCTCGGCGAGTGGCTCGCCTCTGGCGACGCTCCTGAGGGCACTCCGGAGCGCCTTCCGTACCTGCTAAAGATCCTCGCGGCTGGTTCGCCGCTGTCGATTCAGGCTCATCCTTCTAAAGCGCAGGCCGAGGCGGGCTTCGCTCGCGAGGAGGCCGAGGGGACCCCGCGCGACGCTGCGACGCGGACCTACCGAGACGACAACCACAAGCCCGAGATCATCGTGGCGCTCAGCGACCGGTTCCTCGCCCTGGCAGGCCTCCGGGAACTCGCCGCCACCCGGCGGCTCCTCGACGTCGTCGGGGGAGCCGCAGCACCGCTGCAGGCCGTTCTCGACGCGCATCCGGATGACGCGGCGGCGCTCGCTGCAGCACTGGTCTGGATTCTCTCGCCGGCAGCAGGTCCGCAGGTGAGTGAGATCATCGCGGCGGCGACGGATGCGGCATCCGACGAGTTCAGGGATGAGCTGGAGCTCGTGCGCCACCTTCAGAGCCACTATCCCGGCGATCCCGGCATTGTCGTCGCCATGCTGCTGAACCTTGTCATCCTGCGTCGAGGTGAGGGCGTGTTTGTCCCAGCGGGTGTCCTGCACGCGTACATCGAAGGGCTGGGCGTTGAGATCATGGCAGCCAGCGACAACGTGTTGCGTGGGGGACTCACCCCGAAGCACATCGATGTCGCTGAGCTGACCGCGATCCTGGATCCCCGGCCGGGACCGGCGCCCGTGCTCGATCCGGCGCCGGGTCCAGCCCGCATCTTCACGGGCGACGTTCCCGACTTTGTTCTGACACAGGTGACGGCGGATTCCGGCGCGCCTGTCGAGGTTCGCATGAGCGGCATCGCGATCGCCGTCGCGACCTCCGGTGAGGTCGAGATCACGGGTGCGGGTACTCGCGATCGCGTCACGCTCGGCCCCGGAGCGGCGGTTCTCATCACCCCGGACGAGAGATCCGTCTCGATTTCGGGCCCTGGCGAGGTGTTCGTCGCCGAACCGGGTCGCTAGTCGCGACCCGCGACACGCCGGGAATTCCGCCAAGAAGGTTAAGGCGGCGATTGAGGGTTTACGATCTGCGACTTGACCGCAGCGAACTACACCGGTGTAATTACTGCAACACGCTGACCGCGTGGGGGAGTTCTTGAGGTGGGGAGAACGACATGTCGGCTTCGCAGTATCGGTCGGGTGTCCCGGACAACTGGTTCGTCGACCCGGTGCATCTTGGTGTGCCCGGTGTGCGTCGCATCGACCCCGAAGACGAGAACGCGCTCGCCTGGCAGACCGACGCGCTGTGCGCACAGACCGATCCCGAGGCCTTCTTCCCAGAGAAGGGCGGCTCGACGCGAGACGCCAAGCGCATCTGCAGTTCGTGCGACGTGCGCGGCGAATGTTTGGAGTACGCGCTGCAGAACGACGAGCGATTCGGGATCTGGGGCGGTCTCAGCGAGCGCGAGCGTCGCAAGCTCAAGCGCCGGGCAAGCTGACCGGCGGCGGGGTCGAAGCTCCCCGTAGGCCCTCGACCGGAAACGCCGGGCCCAAGGCGCCTGGGTCGGCGGACGCAACCATAGGCTGACGGCGTCATGCCCGGCACTGTTCACGCGATCGTCGTCGTGCGTCCCGACGGTCGCACGTCCGCGGCGTACCACCTTCGTCGCACGTTCGCGTCCCTGGCGGCGGGCTCTCGTCGTCCGGATGCCGTGACCCTCGTGGTGTGCGGAACCGACCCGGCTGTCGAGGACGCGCTCGAACCCGGAAGCCTTCCCGATCCCACCGCCGACGGGCGCGGCGTGCGCGTCATCCGTCTCGGACGGCGGACGCGGTTTGCGGCGGCGGTGGCCAGCGCTGCCCTCGAGCCGGACCCGCGAAGCGGCACGGTGATGGATGCCGACCTGCTGTGGCTGCTCGCGCAAGACACCGCTCCCGAACCCGAGGCGCTGGCCCGTCTCGCCGGACAGCTTGAGCTCTCACCCACGCTCGCGTTCGTGGCGCCAAAGCTCGTCCGCCATGACAGACCTGAGCGGATCGTGTCGCTCGGGGTCAGCATGACGCGCGCCGGCGCGTCGGTGGAGCTTGCTGCGGGAGATCTTGACCAGGGCCAGCGCGACGGCATCACCGATGTGTTGGGCTCCGACATCCGTGCCGTGCTCGTGCGCGGGTCCGTCTTCCGGGCGTTGCGCGGGATCGACCCGGCCCTGCGCGACGCGGACGAAGGCCTTGACCTCGCGGTGGCGGCACGCCTCATGGGAGGCCGCGTTGCCCTGGCCCCCACCACGCGCGTCGGCGTTTCGGGTGATGGGGTTGCCGGGCTTCCGTTCGCTGAAACCGGTAGCCGGCGTCGCATGATCATCGCGCGACGTCGCGCGGCCCAGCTGCACCGACGCCTGACCTCTGCGCATCCGCTGCTGCTTGTTCCGATCTGGCTGTCGCTGCCGTTCCTTGCCCTCGGCCGCACGATCGCCCAGTTGGTGATGAAGGACCCGGGTCGAATCGCGGGGGAGTGGGCGGCCACGATTCTGGCGATGGTGCGCCTTGCCGCGATCGCGCGCGGCAGACGCCGTCTGCGCCGTCACCGCAGCGTGCCCTGGTCGAGGATCGCCTCTCTTCGCGTCTCGACCGCGCTCGCGCGCGAGCGTGCGGCCGAGCCCACCGAGCACGATCCCGACGCGCTCCCGCGTGGTGAGCTTCATTTCTTCGGCGGTGGCGGAGCCTGGCTCGTCCTCGCGATGGCAGCTGTCTCACTCGCTGCCTTCCCCGCCCTGCTAGCGTGGCCGGCGCTCGGTGGCGGAGCTCTCCAGCCGCTGCGAGACACCGTCGCAGGGCTCTGGGCTGATGCGGCGTACGGACTCCGACCAACGGGGTGGAACGTGTCGGGCCCGGCCGACCCGTTCTCGGCGGTCGTGGCGGTCATCGGCTCCCTCTGGCCTTTCGCGCCTAGCCGGGCTCTCGTCCTCCTGTGGCTGGCGGCTCTGCCGCTGGCAGCTCTCGGCGGGTGGTTTGCGGCGACGCGGATCACCGATCGTCCGGTGCTGCGCATCACTGCCGGTGTGGCGTGGGCGCTCGCGCCGACCTTCCTGGTTGCCCTGACCCAGGGCATCCCGACCGGTGTGATCGTGCACCTTCTGCTGCCGTGGCTGGTCTTTGCCGGTGCCGTCGCGCACCGCTCGTGGGTCCCGGCAGCAGCTGCCTCGCTGCTGGCCGCAGCTGTCATCGCCGCGGCTCCCTCGCTCGCTCCCGCGTTCGCCCTCGTCCTGCTCGCTGGGATCATTGCCGCCGCCGTCAGTCGTTCCGGAGCCGGCGTCGCACGGATGCTCTGGGTCGCCGTTCCGACGATCGTGATCTTTTTGCCCGTGGCATGGGCGCAGCTTCACGCGGCAAACCCCTGGGGGCTTCTCGCCGACCCCGGCGCCCCGATCGACGCCCTTGCGCAGACGGCGGATGCGGGAACTCGCCTGTGGGTTTCTCTCGGGTTCCCGGCCTCGAGCGGTGCAGGCTGGGCAGAGCTCTTTTCCGCCCTGCCACTGTGGGTTCCGGCAGCGCTGCTGGTGCCGATCGCGCTGCTGGCGGCATCCGCTGCTGCGACACCGCGATGGCCGGTCGGGCTTGCGCACCTCGCCCTGGTCGTGTTGGGCGTTGCCACAGCTGTGGCAGCCACCGCGATCGCGGTGCGCTTCGACGGCGCGAACGCTCTCACGCTGTGGCCGGGGGCGGGGCTGAGTCTCGCGTGGTGGGGCATGGTGGGCGGCGCCATCCTGACACTCGATCAGCTCGGTCGGGCCGAGATGGCTCGGTTCCGACGGCATGCCGGAGCGGTATCGGCATCCGTCGCGGTTGTCTGCATGGCGACTCTCGTGATCCTGGCAGCACCCGCGCTCACGGCGTCGGCGCGAGGTGCGACAGCCCTCACCAACGGTCCGACCAGCACGCTGCCGGCGTACGTGGAAGCCGATAGCGGTGGCGCCACCGCACGAGGAACGATGGTGCTGACCCCCGAAGCCGACGGCAGTCTCGCCGCACGCGTCGTCTGGGGCGGGAGCGAGACGCTGGGTGCCCACAGCACCGTCCTCGAGACCCGGACTGCTATGGACGACGCCTCATCCCAGCTTGCTGCCACGGCCGCGGCGCTCGTGACCTCGACCTCGCCCGACGCCGTGGCAGCGCTGGGCGAGCAGGGGATCGCGTTCGTCCTACTCGCTCCCGGCGCCGACGCCCCGGCGGCTGACGTGCTCCGGCGCGAGTCCGCCACCGCACTCGATCAGCGCGATGATCTCGATCCCGTCGGAGCAACCGAGCGTGGCGATCTGTGGCGTGTCACCTCCGACATCGCTGCACGGCCTGGCGCCCAGGGTTCAGCCGGCGGAATCGCGCTTCAGATCCTTCAGATCGCTGTCATCGTGATCGCCCTCTTGCTGGCGGCGCCGACGGGGCGGAGCCGGGCCCGTGCGCGGCAGCATCCGCGCATTGTGGGCCTGACACCCGCTGAGCGGGCGATGGATGCCGGAAGGGCTCGGCGCCTCGAGGACGGCGCGCAGGAGGCCCAGGCTCTGCCGAGCGAGCCGACGGGCGAGGAGGCTTCCTAATGCGTTTGTCAAGCGGCGTGTGGGGTGGCTTGGCTCCGGTAGGGGTCGCGGTTGCGGAGGACGGCGTGGAGCACGTTGACGCGTCGGCGGGCGAGGGCGAGGACGGCTTGGTGATGGGTCTTGCCTTCGGTGCGCTTGCGCCGGTAGTACGCCTTCGAGGTGGGGTCGCAGGTGATCGCGACGAACGCGGATTGGTAGAACACGCGTTTGAGCGCGCTATCGCCGGCGCGGGCGCGTTGCAGGTAGCGGACCTTGCCGGACTGTTTCAGGACGGGGGCCAGGCCTGCCGCGGCGGCGAGGTGGTCGCCGTCGGGGTAGCGGGCGATCCCGCCGGTGATGGCGAGGAACTCCGCGGTGAGGGTGGCCCCCATGCCGGGCAGGCTGCGGATGAGGGCCGCGTCAGGGTGCCGGTCAAGGGTCCCCTCGATGCGCCGGTCGATGTGGTGCAGTTGGTCGCGGGCGGTCAGCATCTCGCGGGCCAGGTCACGGACAAGGTCCGCGGCGACGGCTTCGCCGGGGACACTGATCGTCTGGGCGTGCGCGGCGGCCAGCGCGGCATCCGCCAGCGCGGTGATGCTCGCGGCCTTGACGTGGTCGAGCTTGCGCAGGTGGGCCAGGACGCGGGCCCGGCCGGCGGTGCGGAGCTCGCCGGGGGCGGCGTAGCGGGTCAGCAGCCAGAGCCCGGTCTTCGTGGTCACGTCGACGATGCGCTCCAGGCCAGGGTTGATCGAGACCAGCAGGTCCCGCAGCCGGGCGGCGCGGCGGGTCTGGTCGGCGACGATCTCGCTGCGGCGGCCGACCAGCAGCCGCAGCTCGACGTCATCCTCCCGCATCGCGGTGACCTGCCGCAGGTCATCGCGCATCCGGACCTGGTCGGCGATCACCCGGGCGTCTTTCGGGTCGCTCTTGTGCTCGCCGCCGACGGTGCCGCGGCGAGCACGGTTCACCGCCAGCCCGGGCACGTGCACCACGGTCAGCCCGGCTTCGATCAGCATCGCCTCCAGCAGGCCGGCGATCCCGCCCAGCAGATCGATCCCGACCCGGGCGGGACCGTGAACGGTCTCGGCGGCGTGGACCTCATCGATCATTCCAGCGATCGCTGCCGGGGTGTTCTCGACGGCGTGGCTGGTCAGCACCGTGCCGGTCTCGGCGACTTTGACCTCTATCCAGTGGATGTCCTTGGCGACATCGATTCCGACTGCGACTGTCATCGTGAACCTCCCTCGCTCGTCAGTCGCGTGCGGCCTCTTCCCCCCCGTCCTTGCCCTACACAGCGATCGATCGCAGTTCCTAATCAGCGGTCAGGAAGAAGCGGCGAGGCAGGGGGCAAAGCCTCCTTGGCCATCCGATGCAGCCAGCATGAAAACCATCCCTGCCTCGCTCGCACATTCCCGATCCTGCCGCGTCAACAACACGATCGGGAACACTCAGAAAGGTAGGGCGACATGACCGGATCGGCCTCACGCTGGCTCAGGCCTGTCTTCGGTGGGCTCGCGGGAGCGGGCGCCATTGCGGCGATCGTGCTGGTGCCGCTGATCGAGGTTCCCGCGATAGCGCCGGAACCTGCGTCAGTGGCTGTTTCGCCGCCGTCGGCTGGTCAGACCCTTGTCTGTGCCGGCGACCTGCTCGTGTCAGCGCGAGACTCGACAGCCGTGAGCTCGATCACCGTGGCAGCGCCGCAGGCTGTGGCAACGGCAGGGGAGAGCGCGATCGATCGCGGCGAGTTGGACTCGGATGCCGCGGGCGCAGCTCCCCTCGTGCTTCGCTCGTCGCCGGGGTCGGAGCCTTTCGCTGCCGCGGGTTCAGCGACTGTCGGTGACCCCGACCTTGCGGGGTACAGCGCGGCGTCGTGCCGGCTGCCGCTGCTGGACTCGTGGCTCGTGGCCGGAGCTGGCACGACAGGCGCCGCCGACCTTATCGTGCTCTCGAACCCGGGAGAGGTGGCAGCGACTGTCACGCTCACCGTCTACGGAGCCTCCGGAGCCGAGGTTCCACCCGGTGGCGGAGACATCGTCGTGCGTCCCGGCGCGCAGCGCATCATCCCGCTCGCGGGCCTCGCCCTCGGCGAGGAGAGCCCCGTCGTGCATGTGCAAGCATCAGGTGCCCCGGTCGCGGCATCTCTGCAGTCGAGCATCACCCGGGTGCTCGAGCCCGGCGGGGTGGACCAGTCCGGGGCGCTCAGCGAGCTCGCCACCAGCCAGACGATCGTCGGGGTCACGGTCACCGAGGGCGCTCTCGGTACCGGGACGGGGCTTTCCGGAACCATGGTGCGGGTGCTCTCGCCGGATGCGGACACCGTGGCGACGATCTCGGTGCGCCCTGTCGGTGCTTCAACGCCGGCCATCGACCCGGTGAACGTTCAGCTCCGGGCGGGAATCCCGGCGGCCGTCGAGATGCCGAGCCTGCCGGTCGGTTCCTACGCGGTGGACGTCGTGGCCTCGACACCCGTCGCGGCGGCGGTGTGGCAGACGACCGGCTTCGGTGCGGGATCCGACTTCGCGTGGTATCAGGCGTCCCTGCAGATCGAGTCTTCAGCTGTGATCGCTGTGCCGAGCGGGCCCGGTCCGATCCTCACCATCGCCAACCCGAGCGCGGCGGATGTGACGGTTGAGCTTGCGGAACCGGGGTCAGATCCTGTTTCGGTGGCCGTGCCCGCGGGAGCAAGCGTCCAGGTGCCCCTGCGGGCTTCGACAGCCTACGAGCTCACCGGGGGTCCCGTGCGCGCGAGCGTCGGCTACGTCGGTGCTGGTGCTCTGGGCGCCTTCCCGGTGTTCCCCTCGACCGCAGGCCAGGAGCCGATCGTCGTCTACCCCTGAGCGATCCTCAGAAGTAGCGGAAGCGGTCGGGTCCCAGATCCCACGGATCTTTGCCGAGGTACTGCGCCGCAGCTCGGAACACTGCCCCCTCGATCATCATCCGGCGATGCAGATCGTCGTTGCGGTGCAGGTGCGACAGGCGCTCCAGCGGCACTCGGTACAGGATGATGCGCTTTTGGTCGGTGAGTACCGCCCACCGCGGGATGCCGTCGGCATCCGTTGCGGGGGGCATGTCGCCGATCTCGAAGCTGACGTCGCGAAGCTCCTCCCACGCCGAGCGCAGGAACTCCGCCGCGGTGCCGACGGTGAGGTCGAACCGGTCGATGCGGGTATCCAGGGGCGGGAGCGGTGGACGAACGACCGGGCTGCGTCCGACGCGCCCGTGGCGTCCGTGACGTGCGGGGCGCCGGGATCTCGCCGGGGCTGAGCGGGAGCGTCGCCAGGCCATGCGCCCATCCTAGATCGGCTGGCCCCGCCGGATCTCACCGTCCCGGTGTCACGGATGCACGGTTTGCGCCGCCTGCGACCCGCAACGCGTGACACTCGAACGGCGGCGGTGGTTGGCGGGACCCGCGTGGCGACGGATGACGCTGCGTGCGTGCGGGTACCGTGACGGTGATGCGTGAACGGTTGTGCTCCAAGATCGCGTGCGCGCGGGAAGCCGTCGCCACGCTCACCTACGACTACGGTGACCAGATGGCTGTGCTCGGCCCGCTGGGTCCCGAGGGCGTGATCCACGCGCATGATCTGTGCAGTATTCACACCGAACGGCTCGCCATGCCGCGAGGCTGGGTGGTTGTGCGCCACGAGACCCTGCGGGCCTGACAGCGGCGCAGTCTCGGGAGCCGACGGCGTGGGAGAATAGCGCTCATGTCGACTTCCACGATCGCCGCGCTCGATTACGCCATCGCCGACCTCGCGCTCGCCGATGCCGGGCGCCACCAGATCCGCCTCGCCGAGAACGAGATGCCGGGCCTGATGGCTCTGCGCGAGGAGTTCGGTCCGCAGCAGCCGCTACGCGGTGCGCGGATCGCGGGATCCCTGCACATGACAGTGCAAACGGCTGTGCTCATCGAGACGCTCGTGGCTCTTGGAGCCCGGGTGCGGTGGGCCAGCTGCAACATCTTCTCGACCCAGAACGAGGCTGCAGCTGCCGTTGTGGTGGGTCCGACCGGCACCGTCGACCGGCCCCAGGGCGTTCCCGTGTTCGCCTGGAAGGGCGAGACCCTCGCCGAGTACTGGGACTGCACAGACCGCATCTTCGACTGGTCAGCGGAGGGATTCGACGGTCCGAACCTCATCCTCGACGACGGCGGTGACGCGACCCTCCTCGTCCACAAGGGCGTCGCTTTCGAGAAGGCGGGGGCAGTGCCGGATGCCGCTCCCGGCGATTCCGCGGAGTACCGGGTGGTTCTCGACGCGCTGCGTCGCTCCCTTGCCAGCGACCCTGAGCGCTTCACGCGCATGAGTCGGGAGCTCGTCGGTGTGACCGAAGAGACCACCACCGGCGTGCACCGGCTCTATGAGCTGGCACGTGATGGCGAGCTGCTGTTCCGTGCGATCAACGTGAACGACTCGGTCACCAAGTCAAAGTTCGACAACAAGTACGGCATCCGCCACTCCCTGCCCGACGGTCTCAACCGTGCCACCGATGCTCTCATCGGCGGGAAAGTTGCCTTCGTCGCCGGGTACGGGGATGTCGGCAAGGGGGCCGCTGAGGCGCTGCGTGGCCAGGGAGCTCGCGTCATCGTGAGCGAAATCGACCCGATCTGCGCGTTGCAGGCGGCCATGGACGGCTTCCAGGTCGCCCGGCTCGAGGATGTCATCGATCAGGTCGACATCCTCATCACGGGAACCGGCAACCGCAACGTTGTCACCGTCGATCACCTGCTCGCGATGAAGCACCTCGCGATCGTCGCCAACGTCGGGCACTTCGACAACGAGATCGACATGGCGGGCCTGGAAAGCCTCGCCGGAACCGAGCGCGTCGAGATCAAGCCCCAGGTCCACGAGTGGAGACTTCCCACCGGCCGGAGCGTGCTGGTCCTCAGCGAAGGACGCCTCATGAACCTCGGGAACGCGACGGGTCATCCCTCGTTTGTCATGAGCGCCTCGTTCACCAATCAGGTCCTCGCCCAGATCGAGCTGTGGACCAAGCGCGACAACTATCCACTGGGTGTTGCAACGCTCCCCAAGGCCCTCGACGAGAAGGTTGCGCGCCTGCATCTTCCCGCCCTCGGAGTCCAGCTGACGCAGCTTTCCGGCGATCAGGCTGCCTACATCGGCGTTCCGGTCGAGGGGCCGTACAAGCTGGAGCACTACCGCTACTGACGCACCGTCCGGACCGTCGTGGTGTCGGCATCCCCGGCGGTCAGAGTGGCGAGGCGCTCGTTCTGTAGGGCCAGGGCCCGCCTTTCACGTGCTCGCCGCAGGGCGACGACACCACGCAGCAGCGTCTCGGGATCGACCGGCGGGAGAGGCGACACGTACGGAGCGACCTCGGTTGCCAGCGCTGCGGCGACCCGCGTCCGCGCGCCGGGGTCGAGGTAGACGGCCTGGTGAACGAACTGCGAGACACGGCGTGCCAGCCGATCGGGCATGCGCCCGACGTCAGCGACCGCCGCCCAACTCGCCAACGCCGGGGGCACCTCGACGGGGCGTGGCCGAAGTTTCGGGGCACGTGAGCGCTCGCAGTATGTGCCGGCGACAAGGTCGCCGAGGCGCTGCGTCCGTGGCGTGAACGCACCGACGATCGCCGCCACCGCGCCCGCGGTCAGCCAGATCTCCAACACCCCGATGAAGGCGCGGATGAACGCGTGTCGGAATCCCGACGCACCGCCATCGACGCGCACGATGCGACCGCCCACCGCCCACCGTCCGAGGCTCGAGCCGCCCGTGAGTGTCTCTACGAGCGCCGGAACGAGCACCAGGACGACGACCACTGTCGTGATTCCGAGAATCGGCGCCGCGGCGGCATCCAGGAACGCGCCGCCCAGCAGCCAGTTCGCCACGACGGCCAGCACGATCAGGAGCACGACAGATGCGACCACATCGATCAGGCAGCCGAGCGCTCGCTGAAAGAAGCTCAGGGGCTGGATGTCGAGCGCGACTGCTTCGCCGGTGAGCACTTCGTCCTGACGGATCTCGACCGTCATCGGGTGCTCGGGGGCCATGGGTACAGTAAAGCAAATGGATCTCGATGCCCTGACTGACGCGCGACGCGCGGAGTGGGAGCGGCTGGACCAGCTCGGCCGCTCCCGTCGGCTCTCGGGTGCCGAGATCGATGAACTGGTCACCCGGTATCGGGCCGCGTCGGCGGATCTCGCCGACATCAAGACGACCGCGGGGCGCACTGCCGAGGGTGACTACGTCTCGCTGCTCCTGGCGCGCGCCCGGCGCCGGCTGACGGGCCGCGGTGAGAATCCGCTTCGGCAGATCCCCCGCTTCTTCCTCTGGCAGTTGCCGGCGGCGCTGTACCGGCTGCGGTGGACCACCCTCGCTGTCGCTGGCCTGTTCGTGGTGGTCGCGACGGTGGTAGCAACCTGGATCTCCCGTGATCCGGCGCTGGTCGCGTCGCTGGGCTCACAGGTGCAACTCGAGTACTACGCGGATGTCGAGTTCGAGGGCTACTACAGCGAGAATCCCGCGGCCGTCTTCGCAGGTACGGTCTGGACGAACAACGCGTGGATCGCAGCCCAGAGCGTGCTGTTCGGGATTACCGGGATCTGGCCGGTGATGGTGCTGGTACAAAATGCCGTCGCGGTCGGGACGGCAGCCGCCGTGCTCGCAGCCTTCGACCGCATCGACACGTTTTTCCTCTTCATCCTTCCGCACGGGCAACTGGAGCTCACGTGTGTCTTCGTCGCCGTCGCGGCCGGCCTTCACCTCTTCTGGTCATGGGTCGCGCCGGGTCCGCGCACGCGCGGTGAGGCGCTCGCTTCGGAGGGTCGGGCGCTGGCGACGGTGGCGATCGGACTCGTCTTCGCGCTCGCTGTGGCGGGGGTCATCGAGGGCTTCGTGACCGCCCAGGCGTGGCCGTGGGCCCTCAAGATCGGTATCGGAACCGCTGCGCTCGCGGCGTTCCTGGTTTACATGCTCGTCGTCGGGCGGCGAGCGGTGCGTGCCGGTGAGACGGGGGACCTCACGGAGTTCCACACCGGCACCCCGCGCCTGTGGAGCGGCGGATGAGCGGCATCCTCGACGCTCGCTCCTTTTGAACTGATCAAAAATGCGCTAGCGTCGAGGTGTGATGGATGCGCGGGGGATCGCCGGCCCAGAGCCGGTCGAATCGGTGATCCGCGCAGCGGGGCTCCGGGTCACGAGCGCGCGCCTCGCGGTGCTCGACGCTCTGCGAGAGCACCCTCACGCCAGCGCTGATGCGATCTTCGCGGATGTCGACCGCCGCGCCCCCGGGACCACCCTGCAATCCGTCTATAACGCACTGAGCGACTTCGAGGCGGCGGGACTGGTGCGCCGCATCCAGCCGGCCGGCCAGCCCATGCGGTTCGAGGTCCGCATCGACGACAACCATCACCACCTGGTGTGCACCTCGTGCGGGCGGGTCGAAGACGTCGACTGCGTCACCGGCGAAGCACCGTGTCTGCATCCGTCGCAAACCCACGGCTTCGCACTCGCCCAGGCCGAGATCACATTCTGGGGCGTGTGCGAAGCGTGCGCCGCGACAGAGACCGACTCTTCATCACCTACCCACAACCCGACCGTCACGGAAGGACGATCATGAGCGAAAACGACCCGGCAGTCACCCCCCTGGGGGAACAGCCCAATGACATCGATCAGGCTGTCACCGTCACCGACACCGACGAGGCAGAAGTCGCCGAGGCTACGGGCGACGGCGCCTGCCCCGTCATCCATGCGCAGCCCCACCCCACGAACGGTTCGGCCAACCAGGTGTGGTGGCCGAACAAGCTGAACCTCAAGATCCTCGCGAAGAACCCCGTGGAGGCGAACCCCTACGGCGGTGACTTCGACTACAAGGCCGCGTTCGAGTCCCTCGATCTTGACGCCGTGAAGAAGGACATCGAACAGACCATCACGGTCTCGCAGGACTGGTGGCCGGCTGACTTCGGCAACTACGGCCCCCTCATGATCCGTATGGCCTGGCACAGCGCTGGCACCTACCGCGTGATGGACGGACGTGGCGGCGGTGGCACCGGCCAGCAGCGGTTCGCGCCGCTGAACAGCTGGCCCGACAACGTCGGCCTCGACAAGGCTCGCCGCATCCTGTGGCCGGTCAAGAAGAAGTACGGGCGCGCGCTGTCGTGGGGCGATCTCATGATCCTCGCCGGCAACGTCGCGCTCGAGAACATGGGCTTCGAGACGTTCGGGTTCGCCGGTGGACGTATCGATGCGTGGGAGCCGGATGACGACGTCTACTGGGGCCCCGAGACCACCTGGCTCGGCGACGAGCGCTACACGGGTGAGCGCAACCTCGAGCGCCCGCTCGCCGCGGTGCAGATGGGACTCATCTACGTCAACCCCGAGGGTCCGAACGGCAACCCCGACCCGCTGGCATCGGCCATCGACATCCGCGAGACCTTCAAGCGGATGGCGATGAACGACGAAGAGACCGTTGCCCTGATCGCCGGCGGTCACACCTTCGGCAAGACGCACGGCGCGGCATCCGACTCGTACCTCGAGAACAACCCCGAGGCCGCCGGCCCCGAGATGCAGGGTCTTGGCTGGAAGAACAACTTCGGCTCGGGCAAGGGCGACGACCAGATCACGAGTGGTCTCGAGGTCACCTGGACCTACCACCCGACCCGCTGGGACAACGAGTTCTTCCACATCCTGTTCGGCTACGAGTGGGAGCTCATGAAGAGCCCCGCGGGTGCCAACCAGTGGCGTCCGGTCAACGGCGGCGGTGCCGACATGGTGCCCCTTGCCCACGACCCGTCGAAGCGTCGCGAGCCCCGGATGCTCACGAGCGACCTCGCGTTGCGGTTCGACCCCGAGTACGAGAAGATCTCGCGCCGGTTCCTCGAAGACCCGGAAGCGTTCGCTGACGCGTTCGCTCGCGCCTGGTTCAAGCTGACCCACCGCGACATGGGCCCCAAGGCTCGCTACCTCGGCCCGGAGGTCCCTGCCGAGGACTTGGTGTGGCAGGACCCGGTGCCCCCGGTTGACCACCCGCTCATCGATGAGGCCGATGCGGCGCTCCTCAAGCAGCGCATCCTCGAGTCGGGCCTCACTGTGGCAGAGCTCGTGCAGACCACGTGGGCTGCGGCATCCACCTTCCGCGGCAGCGACAAGCGCGGCGGCGTGAACGGCGCTCGTTTGCGCCTTGCCCCGCAGAAGGACTTCGAGGCCAACAACCCCGCGCAGGTCGCGAAGGTGCTGGGCGTGCTCGAGGGCATCAAGGCCGACTTCGATGCGTCAGCTGCGGGCGGTAAGAAGGTGTCACTGGCCGACCTCATCGTGCTGGCGGGCAACGCCGGTGTCGAGAAGGCCGCAAAGGATGCCGGTGTCGAGGCCGTCGTGACGTTCCACCCCGGGCGTACCGACGCGTCGCAGGAGCAGACGGATGTCGAGTCGATGCAGTACCTCGAGCCGGCGGCCGATGGGTTCCGGAACTACCTCGGCCCCGTGGCCGCGGCATCCGGGCTGCCCGAAGAGCACCTGCTGATCGACAAAGCCAACCTCCTGACCCTCACCGCCCCCGAAATGACTGTGCTCGTCGGGGGTCTGCGCGTCATCGCCGGCAACTACGACGGTTCGGCCTACGGCGTGTGGACCCAGCGCCCGGGAGTGCTCACGAACGACTTCTTCGTGAACCTTCTCGACCTGGGCACGACCTGGCGGGCGCTGGACCCCGGCCAGCACGCCTTCGAAGGGAAGAAGGACGGCTCGGGTGAGCTCGTCGGCCGCGGAACCCGCGTCGACCTGCTGTTCGGCTCCAACTCGGAGCTGCGCGCGATCGCCGAGGTCTACGCGAGCGACGACGCGAACGAGCAGTTCGTGCGTGACTTCGTGAAGGCGTGGGGCAAGGTCACCGAGCTCGATCGGTTCGACCTGATCTGAGCCTCAGTTCCGGCATCCACACAGAAGCGGCCCGCCTCCGAGGAGACGGGCCGCTTCTGTGTGCGGGGTGCGTTGTCAGCTGACGCGTGCCTCGGCCTGGACGGGAGGGAGCGGCTTGCGCTCGAACAGCGCGCGGTGTGCGAATCCGGCGAGGAGGCCTCCGACCAAAGGGAACACGATGAACACCCACAGCTGCGCGAGTGCTTCACCGCCGCCGTAGATGGCCGTTGCGATCGAGCGGGCAGGGTTGACGGAGGTGTTGTCGATCGGGATCGAGACGAGGTGGATCATCGTGAGCGTGAAGCCGATCACAAGTCCCGCGAACTTCTCGGCATTGCGCTGGGGATGCGTCACCCCGAGGATCACGAGCAGGAAGATCGCGGTGAGCAGGACCTCGGCGACGATTGCTGCGCCGAGGCCGAAGCCGCCGGGGGATGCCGAGCCGTACCCGTTGCTCGCGAAGCCGCCATCCTGAGCTGCGCTGAGCCACCCGTCAGGTCCGAACAGTCCGATGAGCACGATGAGCGTCGTGCCGACGGCGCCGCCGATGATCTGGGCGATGAGGTAGCCGGGAACGTCTTTCCAGGCGAACCGTCCGGCAGCGGCGAGCCCGAACGTGACCGCCGGGTTGAAGTGGCCGCCCGAGATTGGACCCCACGTGTAGATGCCGGCCATCAGGGTCAGACCGAAGGCGAGGGAGACGCCGAGGAAACCAACGCCGAGCGAGGTGCCATTCTCGCTCGCGCCGAAGTTCGCGGCGAACAGGGCGGTGCCGATCGAACCGAACACGAGCAGGAACGTGCCCAGGGCCTCGGCGATGAGCTTCGTTGCTGTGCCGGGGGCGGAAGTGGTCTCAGCCATCTCTGGCTCCTTTCATTCGGCCGAAACGTAGCGCTCTCAGGCGACTCACAGGCAAACGACTCGCCCCGGAGGGGTGAAATCAGCCCCTTTTCACCGGGTCCGGTCGCGATCTGGGCCCCCGGGCGGCGTGCTCAGAGCCGACCGAGTGCCTTGAGTGCGAGGTAGCGGTCGGCAACGCGCGGGGGCAGGTCCTCGGCGGATGCCGACAGTGCGTCCACGCCAGCTCGGGAGAGCGCCGTCACCATTCGGTCGGCATCCCAGCGGGCCCGCTCCCGCGCTGCGGCCTCGAAAGCATCGGATTGTGGCTCCTCGGTCTGCTCTGGCTGGGCCGCGGCGACGAGAACGTGCGTGTGGCTGGGAATGAGCGGGAGAGCGCCGAGGAAGCCGCGAGAGGCCTCCGGATCGTCGTGCGCCGTGAGCACGACGACCATCGAGGGCCGGGTGGTCAGGCGCCGGGCCTGCGCAAAGGCGGCGTCCCAGTCGGTGTCGATGAGCCCGGCATCCACGGCGACCATGGCGTCCACGAGGGCCGGCAGAAGCGCCGCACCGTCGCGACCGGTCACACGGGCACGCACCGCCCGGTCGAACATCAACAGATGGACGTGGTCTCCAGCTTGCGCTGCAAGCGCTGAGAGAAGCAGGGCCGCCTCCATCGCGGCGTCTAGTCGCACGCCGTCGTCGACGCGCGTCGCGGCGGTGCGACCGGTGTCGATGATGATGACGATGTGGCGGTCGCGCTCGGGGCGCCACGTGCGAAGCATTGTGGCGCTGGCCCGGGCCGTGGCGCGCCAGTCGATCGAGCGCACATCGTCGCCGCGCACGTACTCGCGCAGCGAGTCGAACTCCGTGCCCTGTCCGCGCACCTGGACGCTGGTGTTCCCGTCGAGCTCGCGCAGCCGTGCGAGGCGCGAGGGCAGATGACGCCGCGAGGTGAAGGGCGGCAGAACCCGGATGCTTCCCGCAACGGCGATCAGGGCGCTCCGCCCCGCGATCCCGAGGGGCCCCGCGGAGCGCAGTGCGAGTCCGACGCTACGCAGCTCTCCGCGCCGACGGGGCAGCAGCGACGTGACCACGCGGCCCGACGCGCCCGGGTCGATCCGTATCACCGCCGTTCCGGTGGCTGCGCCCGCGGTTGGCTGCCAGGCATCCCGAACACGGATGCGGAGGGCTCGCGTACCCGTGTTGGTGACTGTCGCCGTCACCTGGGTCGCTTGGTCGCGCAAAACCTTCGTCGGTCCGGCGCGGGTGATGCTCACCTGACGCGGGTTGGGGGCGGCCAGCACATCGATCCCGAGCAGCAGCACGCAGAGCCCGAGCCAGGCAGCTGCCCCTGCCCAGGCGGGGATTCCGCCGACCGAACCGACGATCACGGGAACAGCGCCGGCACCCACGAGAAGCGGGTAGCGACCGGTCACATACATGCGGGGCTCACAGCGGGACGCGGGTCTGCTGCAGGATGCTCTGGAGCAGCGCTTCGACCGACACCCCTTCGAGTTCAGCATCCGGACGAAGCCGGAGACGGTGCCGCCACGTCGGCAGCAGCATCGTCTGGACGTGGTCGGGGGTGATGGCCGGTGATCCGCCGAGCCACGCCCACGCTTTCGCCGTCGCCAGCAGCGCCGTGGCGGCGCGCGGGCTCGCACCTAGCTGCACCGAGGGGCTCTGCCTCGTGGCTTGCGCGAGATCGACGATGTAGCCGAGGACGTCATCGGTGGCGGTGACGTCCCGCACCGCCGCCTGGGCCGCCCGGAGGTCCGCCGCAGTGACGACGGTCCGCACCCCGGCCTCATCCAGGTCCCGGGGAGAGAAGCCGTCGGCGTGGCGGCGGAGCACCGTGACTTCCGCATCGCGTGCGGGCATATCGACGATGAGCTTTAGGAGGAACCGGTCGAGCTGAGCTTCGGGGAGCGTATAGGTTCCCTCGTGCTCGATCGGGTTCTGGGTCGCGGCGACAAGGAACGGATCGGGGAGCGGGCGGGTCACGCCGTCGGTGGATACCTGGCGCTCTTCCATCGCCTCCAGGAGGGCAGCCTGCGTCTTCGGCGGTGTGCGGTTGATCTCGTCGGCGAGCAGGATGTGGGTGAAGACCGGGCCCTCGCGGAACTCGAACTCGCCTGACCGAGCGTCGTAGATGAGGGAGCCCGAGACGTCACCGGGCATGAGGTCGGGCGTGAATTGCACGCGCTTCGTTTCGAGGCCGAGCGCCCGACTGAACGCCCGTACCAACAGCGTCTTGGCGACACCGGGTACGCCCTCGACCAAGACATGTCCACGGGCAAGCAGCGCGATCAGGAGACCCGTGATGGCGGCATCCTGTCCAACGACAGCCTTGCCGATCTCGGTTCGAACGCGCCCGACGGCGGCGCGGGCGGCGTCGTCGCCGAGGACGGATTCGTCGGCAGTCGTCGGCGCCGGGTCGGGAGTCGTCATGGGGCGTTCCTTTCGGGGTGAAGTGCCGCGCGCGCTGCAGCTTCGAGTCTGCGCAATCGGTCGTGGAGTTCGTCAAGGTCGCGCCGTGACGGTGGCGGGGCGCCGTCCAGGATGCTTCGCGCATCCTCCCGCGACGTCACCGAGGCGCTGGCAAGCGCGTCGGCGACCTCTGCTGCCGACGACGATCCTGACAGGCCGAGCAACCGCGCGATCCGCACGCGTGCACCATGGCGCAGCAGGGACGCGGCGTGCGCGGTGTCGCCGGATCGTGCGTACAGGTGGGCTCGGCCCCGCGTCGTCTCCTCGCCGCGTACCGTCACCGGCAGTCGCTCGCCCACGAGCGGTGCAAAACGGATGCCGCGCCACAGCGCCGCCGCGACTGCAGCCGCCAGCGCCAGGACGATCACGGGGCTGACCCACGGCGGAGTGAGCTCGCCGAGGGACGGGTTCGCGGGGTCGAGATTGGTATCGGCCACGGACGGGACGTACCAGACAAGCGTCGCATTCCTGCCCATGAGGCCCAGCGCGAGGGCAGCATTGCCGTCCTGTGGCAGGTGTTCATTCGTGAACAGTGCAGCGCCGTCGACGGCAGAGACGCGTTGCGTACCCGGCGCATCGGGGCGGACAGTTTCGCGCACCAGCAGCGCATAGCCTCCCGCTGCCGGATAGCACTGGGCGGCATCCGTACCGACGAAGACCGTTCGCGGACGGATCGCTCCCGCCCGCTGCGCCTCTGGCACTGAGCACTGCGGCTGCACGAGCGCGTCATCGGCGACGCCGACGGCGTTCGCCCCGTCGGCGATCAGGCGGAGCGTCCGCGATCGCGGATCGATGAGGACGACGTCTGTCGCAGGTGTGGTGAGGGCGGAGATCGCCTCGTCGGAGAGCGCGGGTGCATCCGGAAGCACGAGCGTTGCCGCGGTCTCACGTAGCGCCGCTGCGGCCTGCTCGTGCGAGCGGACGATGCGCACGTCGACGCCCTGATCGGCCAGGATGCGTGCCAGCGCCCGGGTGCCCGTCGGGGCCGCGGATTCGGGATCGAGCGACTCGCGCTGGCTCCATTCGCTGCCGCCGACGATGCTCGCACCGACGATGCCGACAGCGATGAGAGCTGCGACGATGGCGATCCATCCGACCGCCGAACCCCGGCGGGCTCTGGTGGTTGGGAGATCGGCTCGAGCCGCGCGGCGCTCGCGGGTGTCGAGGCTCATGACGCCGGCACCTCGGCCGGATCGGCCCGCACGGACCCGAGCTGGGCCAGCGCGCTGTCTGCCGCAGCCACCACCTCGTACCCGGCCTCGGTCCCCGGCCGCTGAAGATAGCGGACGTCCTCGAAGACGGTGGCGGCGTCTCCGACCCGCCCGCTCGTCGGCGCTGTCAGCGCGTCGGCTCGCACCGCGAACTGCCGGGCTGTCGTGCCGGGGGCAAGCTCGATCAAGCCTCGTTCGGCCAGGCCGCGGGCTGCTGCCCGGAAGCGCAGCACGATCGCCGCGTCCCAGTCCCGGCGGCTGCGGGCAGCCTCAGCTGCTGTCCGCAGTCCGTCGGCAGTTCGATAGTCGACGTCGCCGAAGAGCTCACCGGTGCGGGCTCGCCGTGAGGATGCCCGGCGGGGGACTCCCCACACGAGAATCGCGATGACGATGACCGCGATGGCGATGATCGCGGCGACGAGGGCGAGAATCGCTGCCCACTCTGGTGCGACATCGGGCGAGAACAGGGAAGCTAGCGCATCCCGCGCCGCCTGTGCCGCTCGGTCGAACCACGTCGGCTTCGCCGCCTGATAGACCGGATCCGCGAGTTCCTGCACGGCCCAGTCGCGAGCCTGTTCGCCGTCAGGGATGAGCGGGATCTCTGAGATCACCGAGGCATCGCCCATGTCGTCTGGTCGTCATCGGGGCCCGCGGGAGGCGTCGACGACGCCGGGTCAGCGGTCGGCGTGGCGGGTGTCGGCGACGCGGATGTCGACACAGCTGCAGATTGAGGCGTCATGACGTACCCCGGCGGCGGGGCGAACGGAGCTGGTTGCGCGTACGCCGCAGGCCACCGGGGCTGCACGGCGCGGCCGATGTGCACGACGTACGGGTCGGGGAGGCCCGCCTCTCCCGCATCCCTGCGATCGACGTACTCGAGCAGGTCGAGATCGAGGCCCTCGTGCCGCATCCGGCAGTCGATGTAGACGAGCCCCGCGGCTGTTGACTGCACGATGACGGCGACCGACTGGATGAGTAGGGTCACGATCTGCGTGAGACCGAGGGTTGCGACGATTCCGATGATCGCCGCTGCGCTCTCATCGCCCGTGGGGGCTATCACTGTCGTCAGGGCCGAGGCGAGGAACGAGAACGGGATGCTGACGACCTGGGCGACGGCGCCGAAGACGAGCGAGACGAGCACGATGATCCCCAAGATGACCCAGAATCGGCCCCGCGACAGCCGCCACGAGCGCCCCAGAGCAGCGCCCAGCGACGTGTGCTCCACGATCAGGACCGCGGGAACGAGCAGCAGCTTCACGGACAGCCAGAGGCTCAGGGGGATGGCTGCGAGGATGACGAGGATTCCGAGGATGACTGCGGCGGCGGGAACGGCGACAGCCAGGACGGCGATCAGCCCGCCGACGATGATCACGATCACGCCGATCGCGAGCGAGAGCAGGATCGTGTAGCCGATCAGACGCCAGGCCACGGGCCGCACACGCTGCCACAGCATCCGCAGCGTCATCTTCTCGGCCACCGCAGCGTGCAAGACATCGGAGATGACCACGGCCTGCACGAGCACACCCACGGCGCCCGCGAGAAGACCGAGCACGAGACCCGATAGCGCGGTGAGCGTAATCGATCCCGTCAGGACGGCATCCCATTCGTCGGTGCCGGCCGGCACGGTGTCGAGCCGCGAGAAGCTTGCGAACGCGACCGCCGAGATGGCGATGGTGACAACGAGGTAGGCGATCGTCTGCACGACCATCGCGAACCCGAGCAGCACCTTCGGGTTGTGTCGCAGCGCCGAAAACGAGCGACCCAGAATCGTGCCGAACGTCAGTGGTTGCAACGGGATGATCCCAGGCCGCGGCGCAGGCGTCCAAGACGGGTACGCGGTCACGGGTTCCTCCTACAGGGCTGGAATCGGCGTGAGTTCCATCGTGTCACACGGGACGCAGACCCGCTCGTGCCCGTCGCTGCTGGGTCCTGCGCGTCGCCGACGCACGGGCCGGTGCCGACGCGCGCGCGAATCAACGGCGTGCGTACAGGTGGAGTCGACTACTCTCGGGGGAAGCACCCGCGGCTGCCTGCCGCCAGTGCGCAGGCTGGACGCAAGGAACGAAGGCGCGATGAACTCACGCATCCTGGTGGTCGACGATGACACCGCCCTGGCGGAGATGATCGGGATCGTGCTGCGCACGGAAGGGTTCGACACGGTCTTCTGCGCTGACGGAAACGCCGCTGTCGAGACCTGGCGCGCGGAACGTCCCGACTTGATCCTGCTCGATTTGATGCTTCCCGGTCGCGACGGCATCGAGATCTGCACGGCGATCCGCTCCGAGTCAGGCATCCCGATCATCATGCTGACAGCACGCACCGACACCGCCGATGTCGTGCGCGGACTGGAGTCGGGCGCTGACGACTACATCGTCAAGCCGTTCAACCCGAAGGAGCTCGTGGCCCGCATCCGCACACGACTGCGCCCCGGCGGGCATCCGTCGCAGGAGACACTGCGGATCGGGAACCTGACGATCGATGTCGCCGGTCACGAAGTCCGACGCGGCGACGAGGTGATCTCGCTCACGCCCCTTGAGTTCGAGTTGCTCGTCGCGCTTGCCTCCAAGCCGCAGCAGGTGTTCTCGCGCGAGATGCTGCTCGAGCAGGTCTGGGGTTACCACTACAAGGCCGACACGCGTCTGGTCAACGTGCACGTGCAGCGGCTGCGCGCCAAGGTCGAACTCGACCCCGACAACCCCCGCATCGTCACGACAGTGCGCGGTGTGGGCTACCGGGCCGGTGCAGTGGAGTGAGTGTTGTCGACGATCGAGCCGCGTGCAGCGGTCGCGTGAGGTGAGACAGTGGGCTCCCAAGGGGCCGCCGAGCCGTCGTTTCGCCCGCTGATCTGGCGACGCAACTGGAGGGCGTGGCCTGACAACCTCGTGCACCTGTGGCGACGTTCGCTGCGGTTTCGTACGCTCTCGGTGACGATCGTGCTTACGGCCTTCGCCGTCCTCATCGCCGTGACCTGGACTGCTCTGGCCATCCAGGACGATCTTTTCGCCTCCCGCCGCGACGAGGTTACCGAGCAGGCGCTTCGTGCGACGGCATCCGCGCAGACGGTGCTCGACAGCGCTGACACGCAGGGAGATCCGGCGCAGATCCAACGTGTCTGGCTTGGGCTGCGCACGGCGCTGCAGCAGCAGTCCTCGACCGACATGATCGCGACGTTTCGCATGGGGGCGCCCTCGGCCGCAGCGCAGGCATACCGCGTCGGCGAGTTCGACACGGCGATCATCTCCGAGGGGCTGCGCGAGAAAGTGCGGGCCGATGCCAACCAGCAGTGGTGGCAGTCGGTAGCCCTCGATGCTTCGGGCACGCCCGGCATCGTCGTCGGGCAGCAGCTGATCTTTCCGCAGGTCGGCAACTTCGAGGTCTACTACGCGTACGGGCTGGAAAGCGCGGATCAGACGCTCCGATTCGTTCAGGCGACGCTGTGGGTCGTCGGCGTCGCACTGGTCTTGCTCATCGGCGGCATCGCCTGGTTCGTGCTCCGCTCGGTTACAACCCCCATTGGTGAAGCTGCGCAGACCAGCGCGAAGCTCGCGGCAGGGGAGCTCGGTGTTCGGCTACCCGTGCGCGGCGAGGACGAACTCGCAACGCTGGGTGAGTCCTTCAACGCGATGGCCGACAGTATCGAATCTCAAATCAAGGAGCTCGCTGATCTGTCCCTGGTGCAGCAGCGATTCGTCTCGGATGTCTCGCACGAGCTGCGAACCCCCCTGACCACCATCCGGCTTGCCGCCGACATGTTGAACGACCGCCGCGATGACTTCGACCCGGCGACTGCGCGCGCCGCCGAGTTGCTTGCTGCTCAGGTCGAGCGCTTCGAAGTTCTCCTCAGCGACCTCTTGGAGATCAGCCGATACGACGCGGGATCGGTGCAGCTCGAGCTGGAACCGACGAGCCTTGCCCATGTGGCAGAAGATGTGATCGCCTCGATGGAGCAGGTCGCCCACCAGCACGGCACTGATTTGCGCTTGGTCGCACCGGGCGGTTACTCGCCGGTAGATCTTGATCCCCGGCGGGTGCGCCGCATCCTGCGAAATCTCATCGGGAACGCCATCGAGCATGGTGAGGGCAAGCCGGTCGTGGTCACCGTAGACAGCAATCAGCAAGCTGTCGCTGTCGGAGTCCGAGACTTCGGCATGGGTATTGCCGCCGAGGACGCCGCACGCGTGTTCGACCGCTTCTGGCGCGCCGATCCGTCCCGCAAGCGCACCCTGGGCGGAACGGGTCTGGGCCTGGCGATCTCACTCGGCGACGCGAAGCTTCACGGCGGAGAGCTGGCTGTGTGGTCGGAACCTGGACGCGGGGCCCACTTCGTGCTCACGCTTCCGCGCGGCGCGCACCGCACGGGACCCGCGGCGCTTCCGCTGGACTCGCCCATTCCGCTCGACCCCGGCGATGAGAACACGGTCGACGCCTTCGAGCACACCCAGCCGATATCGACTGTCCCCAGCGGTGACCGAGCACCGGGAGCTCAGTCATGAGGCGGCTCATCGCAAGCGCGCTGGCAATGGTCGGCATCCTGGCGCTCTCGGCCTGCGCGGGGCTGCCCGTCAGTGGACCGGTCACTGCTGGTCGGCCCGTCGATGAGGTGCTGACCGGCCCTGAGGTGCGCTTCTTCCCGGAGGAAGCCCAGCCCGGAGCGACTCCGGAGGAGATCGTCGAGGGGTTCCTCCTGGCTGGATCGGGCTCGAGCAATGACTGGCAGGCCGCCCGGTCTTTTCTTGCACCCTCGATCCAGTCCTCGTGGGACCCCTCAGCGGGTGTCACGATCGTGCCCACGGGGCAGATCGTTGCTCAGCCGGCGGTCGATGACATGGTCAAAGTCACCCTTGCGCCCGTTGCCAGTGTCGACGAGACCGGCCGCTACGAGCCGGCCCTCGGTGGCACCGCAACTCTCGCGTTCGAACTGGTCGAGATAGCGGGCCAGTGGCGGATCGAGAGAGCCCCCGACGGGATCGTCCTCGACGAGAGTGTGTTCGGCACCGTCTTCCATCGGTACTCGGTGATGTACTTCGACCCGTCGTGGACCTATCTCGTTCCCGACGAGAGATGGTTCCCGACCACATCCGCTGCCGTACGCATCACCACGGCGCTGGTCGATGAGCAGCCGAGCGATTGGCTCACCGGGGCAGTATCCACAGCATTCACGGACGACGTGACCTCCGTCTATTCGTCGGTGCCCCGGAGCGCAGGAACTGCGCAGGTTGAGCTGTCGCCGGAGGTACTCGCACTGCCCCAGCTCACGATCGACCGCATGGCAACGCAACTGGAAGCGAGCCTCGCCACCGCCGGGATCACGGAGGTGCAGCTGACCGTCGACGGCGTCCCGATCGCTGCGACTCCGGTACCGACCCGCTCGACCGCGGTTACCGGCAGCCCGCTGGTGATGACCGACCAAGGGTTCGGCTTCCTCTCCGGCAACGCGATCACGGCGATTCCCGGGCTCTCGGAGGCCGTTGTCCGAAGTAATCCTGTGGCCGTGCAGGTCGGACCGGACCAGGAAAGCGCAGCGGTCCGCTCAGCGGACGGCTCGGTTGCACGCGCTGAAGCTACCGACGATGTCGTGGTCCTCGACACCCGCAGCGGGCTTCGAGATCCCGTGATCGATGCCCGGGGTTTCGTCTGGAGTATTCCGGCGCGTTCACCGGCCGCTCTCACCGCCTTCGGTCCCGGCGTCGAGTCACCGCTTCTGTCGCAGCCGTGGGCGGCAGCCGGCGCCACCGATGTGCAGGCCGTGTCGATCTCCCGAGACGGGACACGCATGGCAGGCGTTGTGCGCGTCGGTGATCGCACCGAGGTATGGCTGTCCGGGGTCATCCGAAACAACGATGGAGTCCCAGCTCGATTGGGAGAGCCGACCGTTGCGGGCAGCATCGAGGGTGAGGCCGTGTCGATGGCGTGGACGGATGACGTCACTGTGGCCGTCGTTGTGCGATCAGGAACCGAGACCAACCTCGTCGAACAGGTCGTCGGGGGCGCCTCCGCAACGGTTTCCGGTCCCGCCGGCGTTTCGATCTCGACGGTTGCTACCGCCACGTCGAGCGTTCGCCTCCGATCGGAGGAGGGCGGGCTCTACGTGCGCCGCGGCGCGAACTGGTTGCAGACCGCGGAGGGGATCTTGCTTCTCGCGGTTCAGCAGGGCACGCCGCAGCAGTGACCCATCGGCTCCTCCCGAGCGGGTCTGTTGGCGCAGTCTTTCGGGGAATCGTGGTGAGCCCCTGGTGCGATGAGCATTTCCGGTGCACGGTGGGGCAGTGAACACCCTTCTCTCCCCGCGAGCTGCCGCATGGGTGCGCGATGCCGCAGTGCAAGCACTCTCGTGGCTGATCCCGGTCGATTGCGCTGGATGCGGCCAGCCCGACTCCCCACTGTGTGGGCAGTGCGAGCGTGCGGTGCGCAGCGGCGGAGTCAGGCACCGGACGCTCGCCGGTCTCGCGGTGGTCAGCGCGATGGACTACGCCGGGCCCGTCGTCGGGGTCATGCGCTCGCTCAAAGCCGAGGGTCGGACCGGCCTCGCTCGCCCGTTCGGGGCTGCCCTGCGCGGGGCGATGGAGAGGACGGATATCGTGCCCGGGGGATTGGTGCCTGCTATAGCTGCAGCTGCGGTCATCCCGGTTGCGATCCCATCGTCGTCAGCCGCGTTTCGCCGCCGCGGTTACAGCGTGGTCGAGCTCATCGCCAGGCGGGCTGGGCTCCACTGCCTACCCGCTCTCCGCAGCGTCGGCTCCGGCGTCGATCAACGGGCACTCGGCCGGGCGGCGCGGGAACGCAATACGCAGGGGATGTTCACCGTGCGCTCGGTGCCTTTGCGGCCCGTCGTCCTCATCGATGATGTCGTGACGACCGGCGCGACCCTGCGGGCGGCGACCGATGCGTTGCGTGCGGCAGGGGCGACGGTTATCGGAGCTGTCACAGTGGCGTCCACTCCGCTGCTGTGGTCACGTGACACGCAGGGATAACCGGGGCAATGGTAGTCCCGATGTGGCGTTCTCGGAGTCGCTGAGCGCCGGGAGAATGTGCCCTCGCTGGGGTTCCTGCGAGTATGCGGACACAGCGGAAGTCGTGCGTGACAGGCAGGTGACCAGGGTCTAACGTGGGGGTGACAAGGCGACTGATGGTCCGCCCTTGGAACCGGGCGGACCGGAAACAAGGAGGTCAAGATGGACACGAACATCGTCGGCGTGGGAGTCGGTATCACCGATCGCTTCCGCTCGGTCGTCGAAGAGAAACTCGTCCGGATCGAACACCTCGCACCCCGTGCGCAGCGCATCGATGTCAAGGTCACTCACCGCACCTACCGCACGGGTCGGGTCGAAGACCACACCGTCGAGCTCACGCTCACCGGCAAGGGTCCGCTGGTGCGGGCTGAGGCAACCGATGCCGACAAGTTCACGGCGCTCGACATGGCTGTCGACAAGCTGTGCGAGCAGTTGCGCCGCGCCAAAGACAAGAGGGTGGACGCCCGAAACCACCCTCGTAAGGCGAGTTTCGACAAGGAGCGCGGCGAGCTCGACGGGATCGACATCCAGCCCGCATCGGCAGACGTGCTCCGGCGTGTGGCGACCGGCGAAGTGCCGATCGTCGACGGTGAGGACGACGAGGCATACACGCCCGTCGTCATCCGCACGAAGGAGTTCGAGGCTGAGTGGATGACTGTCGAGGAGGCGGTCGACCGGATGGAACTGGTCGGCCACGACTTCTTCTTGTTCATCAATGCCGCAACCGATCACCCCAGCGTTGTCTACCGCCGCAAGGGCTGGGACTACGGTGTGATCTCCCTCACGACAGAGGCGAGCCCGGCAGCCCTCGTGAGCTGAGTGCTCGCGGCGCTGCCGCGAGATCGAGAACGGATGCCGCGGGCCCACCAGCTCGCGGCATCCGTCTTTCAATCGAAGATTCCGTCGAGGATGCTGCCGATCACCAGGCCCCCGAGTATTCCTCCGACGAGGTCCGAACCGCCGCCAGCGCGGCGGCCGAAGCCCTCCATGGGGCCGCCCCATTGCGGCGGCGGTCCCGCCGCGGGACGGGATGCGTCGATGTCGCGCTGGGCATACCGCAACGCGTCACCTGCCAGCTGGGCCGAGCGGCGGGCGAACTCCATGGCCTGCTCGCGATCGTCCTCGGGGATGGTGGGGACGGTCGCGGCGGAGCCTCCGACGAGGCGGTCCAGGTCTGCCCGGACGCGCTCGGCTTCGGCAAGGCGCGTGCGCGCGTCAGCACCGATCCAGCCCCGGTGTCCAGCGATGACGTCTCGGGCTACCGCGAGCTGGCGGTCAGCGTCATCGATCGCGTTTCGCACATGGCCCAGCTCCGGGATCGGTCGGGATGCGCGTTCGAGCGCCGCTGCCACTGCCGCATCGAGTGCCGCGTTCGCTTCCCGCATCCGGGTCAAGTGCTCGAACGGATCGGTGTTCACGCCGGCGGCGGGAAGTGCGGAAAGGGCAGCCTGCAGTGCTGACATCGCCTCGATGACGGCAGGAACCTGCGGCGCGGTACGCGCCGCGATCAGATCCCCACGCGAGTCCTCCACGATCGCGCCGAGCGTCGCTTCAGCCCGGAGGGCCTCGACCTCGAATGTTTCGACGGCATCGACCAAGGTCTCGGCGCGACGAGCCGCTTCGGTGGCAGCTTCCATCGCGAGATTAGCCTGCTCCCGCTGCCCGGCTTCCCGCCGACGCTCAGCGACTCCCGCGCTGTGTTCGGCAAAGCTCAGGAGCTGTTCGGCCTCCGCGGGATTGGCGCCCACACCTTCCAACGCGCGTGTGGAGTACCTGGTGGCAAGCCGCTCGACGGTGTCCCGTGCGTGGGGAAGGCGGGCCCGGATACGGGCAACGTCAGCGCGAACGCGGGCGATGATCTCCGGCGCTCGACGCGCCCGCTCGATCGGCTCGGCCAACGCCGCCATCCGGTCTTCGAGGAGGTCTTCTGCCCAGTCGCACAGCTGGATGATGCGGGTGTTGCGAGTGCGCAGTTCGTCGGCGCTATCGGGAATCTCGTCATGGTTGAGCTGGTGCAGGTGGAAGGCCTCTTGCATGTGGGTCTGCACCGAGTCGAGTGCGGCGCGCAAGTCGTCGACGGCGTTCGGTCCGAGTTCGGCTTCGGCGAACGAGACCTCGTCGACGGCAAGACGGATGTGTTCGTCAGCCGCGACGAGCGAGCTTTGCGCGCGGCGCGCGAGGTCAGCATCCTGTTGCGCCGTCTCGGCCTGTTCACGCTTGCGTCGTCCCCAAAAACCGGCCATGCCTTGATCCTAGAATCGCGCAGCCGTGTTCGGGCTGAGTGGTCACACGCGCAGGGTGTCGATGACGCGTGAGCGCACCGCCACGAGCGCGGGCAGGAATCCCGCCAACGCGCCGATCGCCACAGATGCGATCAGCCCGGTGATCGCGGCACGAACAGGGAAGGGTGGCACATCCTGCAGAGCGCCGAACATGGCGAGCACCATGGGTGTGCGCATGATGGCCACCGCCAGCACGATCCCGACGACACCGGCAACCGCGGTGGCGACGACGCTCTCGAGAAGGACCGCCGTGAAGATCCGGCCGGCGGTGGCTCCGAAGCTGCGGCGAACCCCGATCTCCCGGATGCGCTGACGCATCGCCACGAGCTGGATGTTGACGAGCCCCAGCCCGCCGAGCACGAGGATCAGGACGGCTATCGAACCGGTGACGAGTTCGAACATCGCCGCGGACGCTTGCGCATCGGGACGTGAACCCCAGTCGGTGCGGGTGACCGACACCTGTACCGCGTCCCCGGCCGCGGCGCGGACGTCCGACGCCAGCAGTGCACCGACAGTCGGGACGATCTCTTCGGGCACCCACAGCTCCCAGGTGACCCCGGTATCGGCGGGCAGCGAGTCCACACGGTCCCGGTATCCGTCATAGAGCATCCAGATCTGCTTGTTCTGGTCCCACTCGCCCTCGCGCGGCGCGACGCCGACGATGGGGAACGTGCCTCCCGCGGCGCCAACCACCTCGATCGTCGGATGCGTCGCGAGCGGCGGTGCTCCCAGCGCTGTCCACAGGGGGTAGCTGACCACGACGGGCGGCGCCAGCAGTCCCTCGTCACCCGGCACGAACCAGCGGCCCTCGGCAACTGTCGATCGATGGATGACGGGGTAGGCGGGGTCCACCAGCATCGTTGTGACGGGTCTGACCCACTCGGGAGTCTGTACCTGCAGGGTCACGGATGCCGCCAGCCGCGAAATCGAGGACAGATTGAACCGTGCGGCAGCGCCGGAGACGTCCTCGTTGAAGCTGTCCCAATTCATGGGACCCCCGTCGGTGGCGGATGCCGATACCGAGATCGTGGCGACGCGACCGCCGTATCGGTCTGACTGTTCTGCTGCGGCCTGCCGCTGATACTCGCCCAGTGCGACGACCGCGGTCAGCGCGGCAACCGAGACGGCGATACCGATCAGACTCAGCAGGACTCGCAGCTTGTGATGGCGCAGTTCCGCCCACGCCTCCAGGAGTGCGCCGACAAACCCGCTCATGCTGACACCGCCCCGAGCGCGGTGTCAGCGAACGCCCGATCGAGCTCGACGGGGGAGAGCACGCCGTCTGCCAGTCGCAGGTGCCGTCGTGCACGAGCGGCAACGTGAAGGTCGTGGGTGATCGTCACGAGCGCGGCGGCGCTTTCGGTGGCGATGTCATCGAGCAGCGCCATCACCGCGGCACCGGTCTCGACATCCAGTGCCCCCGTCGGTTCGTCGGCGAGGATGAGAGCCGGACGACGCACGAGGGCGCGCGCTATCGCGACGCGCTGCTGCTCGCCACCCGACAGGCGCTCGGGAGGCGCGTCGAGCCGGTGTGCCAGGCCCACACGGTCGAGCATCGCCGAGGCAAGCTCCCGGCGGCGCCAGAACTGCTTGCCGCTCGCGTATCCGAGCGGCATCTCGACGTTCTCGAGCGCTGTGCGACCGGCAAGCAGGTGAAACTGCTGAAAGACGAAGCCGACATCGCGCCCCCGCATCCGGTCGAGCCGCCCGCGTCGGATGCCGGCGACCGGTGTGCCTCGAAACTCGGCTGTTCCCGAGGTCGGCAGATCGAGCAGGCCCAGGATGTTCAGCAGCGTGGACTTGCCCGAGCCGCTGCGTCCGACGATCGCGACGTGATCTCCTGCCGAGACGGCAAGGTCAACCCCGCGCAGGATGTCGAGCGTCGACTCGTCGGGGAGTGTGACCTGCTTGGTCACACCTTCGAGTCTGACAAGACTCACCAGCTCCACCCCGGATCCTCGCAGAACTGACCACCCATGCCGTCGTCGTAACAGACCGGCTCGTTCGGGGCCGCGAGACCGGGGACGAACTGGCGCACCTGCTCGCCCTCGGTCAGTCCCGAGACGACCTCGACGACGGTGCCATCGCTGACTCCGAGTCCGACTTCCCTTTCCTCGAGGGGATCGCCGGTGCCGGCATCCACCCATACCAGCCCCGTACCGGCTCCGCCGCGCACAGCGGTGACCGGGACCACGAGCGCATCATCGACCGTGGCTACCTGGATGGACAGCTCGGTCCGAAGCCCGGCAAACACCGTCTGATCGGCCGGCACGGCGCACGTGATGCTCGTCGTGCCGTCCTCGGACACCTGGACCGATAGCCCCGTGCACGCAAACGGCGCGGGGCCGCCCTGGATCGTCACTTCCCCCTCGGTCGGGGCGTTCAGCAGTCGATACAGCTGCACCGGCTCGATGGTGCTCTGCACGTGATAACGGGCGGGGCTGAGCGTCGCGATCTCGCCTCCGATGCTCGTCGCCTGGCCTTTGACCACCGCGACGGCGGTCACCTCGCCGGCCTCTGGGGCCAGCACGTCGATCGTCTTGACGGGGTAGGACTGCTTGATCGTCATCAACACCTGACCGGCCGTCACCGTCTGGCCCGGCGCGACCTTGACCTCGCTGACGGTTCCGTCGATCTCAGAGCGCACCGTCACGGCTTCGTCGCGTGCGATCGTTCCCTCAAGGGTCAGTTCGTCGATCACGCTCTGGCGCACGACGGGAACAACGGGCTCGGCGATCTGCCCTCCCGGATCGGCCGATGCTGTCGCGGTATCAGGGAAGAAGGCCATCTTCACGAGTGCCGCGGCGATTGCGCCGAAGACGATCACCAAGAGGATGGGCAACACCCATCGACGCCACACGGCCATAGACACACGCCTTCCATTCGCGACGAAGCATTCCCCCGATACGTGCGGACGGCTTCGTGTGATCCCCCGCGTGCAACCTATCCCGGCCCTGTTGGCCGGGCCAAGCATGCCGGCTGACTGTCGGTGACATTTCAGGGTCTTCCCCGAGAGACTCAGGGTGCACGCCGCGCCGGCGGGGGTGAGCGCTTCCGCTGGGAGCGGACCCAGCGCACGCTAAGGTCACGGCCCGGTAACATGAGTCGGTATGTCCGCGCGCGGTTCGCGCCGGGTCGGCACTCCGGGTGCCGCCGTTGACAGATGGAGAGCTTTCCGTGGCCAATCCTCTCGAGAAACTCCTGCGTGCCGGCGAAGGTCGGCTGCTGCGGCGTTTGCAGCAGGTTGCGAAGGCGGTCAACGCCCTCGAGGACGAGTACTCGCAGTTGACCGATGACGAGCTGCGAGACGAGACCGCGGAGTTTCGCACCCGCTACGAGGCTGGTGAGACGCTCGACAAGCTGATGCCGGAGGCCTTCGCCGCCGTGCGGGAGGCCGCGAAACGGACGATTGGTCAGCGGCACTACGACGTGCAGTTGATGGGCGGCGCTGCGCTGCACCTCGGCAACATCGCAGAGATGAAGACCGGTGAGGGCAAAACGCTGGTCGCAACGCTTCCCGCCTATTTGAACGCGATCGCGGGCAAGGGTGTGCACGTGATCACCGTCAACGACTTCCTCGCCAGCTATCAGGCCGACCTCATGGGGCGCGTGTACCGGGCGCTAGGGATGACAACCGGCACGATCGTGTCGGGACAGACCCCCGAGGTACGCCGGGAGCAGTACCTCGCAGACATCACCTACGGCACGAACAACGAGTTCGGCTTCGACTACCTCCGCGACAACATGGCCTGGCGCCGGGAGGATCTCGTCCAGCGTGGACACTTCTTCGCGATCGTCGACGAGGTCGACTCGATCCTCATCGACGAAGCTCGTACGCCGCTGATCATCTCGGGTCCCTCCGCAGGAGAAGCCAACCGGTGGTTCGCCGAGTTCGCCAAGATCGCTCGGACTCTCGAGCCGGGCGTCGACTATGAGGTCGATGAAAAGAAGCGCACGATCGGCGTGCTCGAGCCGGGTATCGAGAAGGTCGAGGACTACCTCGGGATCGACAACCTCTACGAGTCCGTCAACACCCCGCTGATCTCGTTCCTGAACAACTCGATCAAGGCGCTCGCCCTGTTCAAGCGCGACACGGACTACGTCGTTATGAACGACGAAGTGATGATCGTCGACGAACACACCGGTCGAATCCTGGTCGGCCGTCGCTACAACGAGGGTATCCACCAGGCGATCGAGGCGAAGGAAGGTGTTCCGGTCAAGGCCGAGAACCAGACCCTCGCGACAGTGACGCTGCAGAACTATTTCCGCCTCTACGACAAGCTCTCTGGCATGACCGGTACCGCCGAGACGGAGGCTGCCGAGTTCATGTCGACCTACCAGCTCGGGGTCGTCGCGATCCCCACGAACAAGCCAATGATCCGCAAGGATCAGTCGGACCTCGTGTACAAGAACGAGCCGGCGAAGTTCGCCCAGGTGGTCGAAGATATCGCGAAGCGCCACGAGTCGGGGCAGCCGGTGCTTGTTGGCACGGTGTCGGTGGAAAAGAGCGAGTACCTGTCGCGCCTGCTCGCGAAGAAGGGCATCAAGCACGAGGTGCTCAACGCGAAGAACCACGCGCGGGAGGCCGAGATCGTGGCCCGTGCCGGGCGATTGGGTGCGGTGACCGTCGCAACGAACATGGCGGGTCGTGGAACCGACATCATGCTCGGCGGGAACGCTGAGTTCCTCGCGGTGCAGGAGATGAAGGCGAAGGGTCTCGATCCGGTGGAGACGCCGGACGAGTACGAGGCCGAGTGGGATGCGGTGTACCAGGCCACCCGCGATCACGTTGCCGAAGAGGCCGAGAAGGTCGTGGCCGCCGGCGGCTTGTATGTTCTGGGCACCGAGCGGCACGAGTCGCGCCGCATCGACAACCAGCTGCGTGGTCGTTCAGGCCGTCAGGGCGACCCGGGGGAGAGTCGGTTCTACCTGTCTTTGACCGATGACCTGATGCGGCTGTTCCAGTCCGGGGCTGCCGAGGCCATCCTCTCGCGCACAAACTTCCCCGATGACGTCGCGATCGAATCCGGCATGGTCTCGCGTGCGATCAAGAGCGCTCAGTCGCAGGTGGAGGCGCGTAACGCCGAGCTACGCAAGAACGTGCTGAAGTACGACGACGTCCTCAACCGTCAGCGTGAAGCGATCTATTCGGATCGTCGGCACATCCTCGAGGGAGACGACATCGCGGATCGAGTCCAGCATTTCATCGAGGACGCGATCAGCACGCTCATTGACGACCACACGGGTACGGGTCACACCGAGAGCTGGGACTTCGACGCTCTGTGGACCGAACTCAAGACGCTGTATCCGGTCTCTCTCACGATCGACGAGGTCGTCGCCGAGTCCGGAAGCAAGGGCAAGGTCACTCCCGAGGTCCTCAAGCGCGAGATCATCTCGGATGCTCGCATCGCCTATCAGAAGCGCGAAGAAAGTCTCGGCGAAGCCGCCATGCGCGAGCTCGAGCGGCGCGTGGTGCTTCAGGTCGTCGACCGCCGTTGGCGCGACCACCTCTACGAGATGGACTACTTGAAGGACGGCATCGGCCTGCGCGCGATGGCTCAGCGTGATCCGCTGATCGAGTACCAGCGCGAGGGCTATCAGATGTTCCAGCAGATGATGGGCCAGATCAAGGAAGAGTCAGTCGGCTACCTCTACAACCTGGAGGTCGAGGTGCGTCGCGCCGAGGGCGAGAGCGCCGCCGAAGTCGAGGCGAAGGGTCTGTCTATCGCGCCCGTGGAGGGGCAGCGACTGCAGTATTCCGCGGCCAACGACGCTGGTGAGGTCGAGGTGCGCAACGAACGCGGCCAGGTGCAGCAAGCGGCGACCAGTCGGGCCCGTCAGGCTGCGGCATCCGCGCCCGCGGCGCCGGTCGCGCCGGCGGCTCCCGCCGCGCGAGGCGCATTCGGTCAGCGCACCGATGGCGAAGCGCCGGCGCAGTCAGCCCAGCCGCCACTAAACCGCGCGCAGCGACGCGCAGCCGACAAGAAGAAGTAACCGCAGGGCGCGAGAGCGCGAGCCACGCGCGGTCAGGTGGCCCGGCGGGTGCGGCATTATCCTGAACGGATGACCCACCCCCGGCCGCTCGACCAGTCGAGCAAACTCAAGCACGTCCTCTACGAGATCCGGGGACAGGCCCTGGTCGAGGCCGATCGGCTCGAGGCCGAGGGACACCGGATCCTCAAGCTGAACACGGGAAACCCGGCAGCGTTCGGCTTCGAGGCTCCGTTCCAGATCGTGCGGGACATGATCGAGGCGGTCCCCGAGGCCCACGGCTACAGCGACAGCCGCGGTATCAAGTCAGCCCGACTCGCCGTCGTCTACCGATACGAGCAGGTCCCCGGATTCCCCGCGCTCGACCCCGACGACGTGTACCTCGGGAACGGTGTCTCCGAGCTCATCACGATGACGATGCAGGCCCTCCTGGACGAGGGCGACGAGGTGCTGATCCCGGCTCCCGACTACCCGCTGTGGACGGCGATGACGAGCCTGGGGGGCGGGACGCCGGTCCACTACCTCTCCGATGAGCAAAATGGCTGGCAGCCAGACATCGAGGACATCCGCTCGAAGATCACGGAGCGCACCAAAGCGATCGTTGTCATCAACCCCAACAACCCGACCGGTGCCGTCTATACGCGGGAAGTCCTCGAACAGATCGCCGACATCGCCCGCGAGCACTCTCTTCTGGTCCTCGCTGATGAGATCTATGACCGCATCCTCTTCGACGATGCGACCCACATTCCGATGGCTGCTGTGGCGCCGGATCTGCTGGTGCTGACGTTCAACGGGCTCTCGAAGACCTATCGAGTCGCAGGCTATCGCTCGGGGTGGCTCGCGATCACGGGACCGAAGGATCACGCGGCGGGCTTCCTGGAGGGAATCACGCTGTTGGCCTCGACCCGGCTGTGTCCCAACGTTCCGGCGCAGTACGCCGTGCAGGCTGCGCTGTCGGGAGTCCAGTCGATCGACGCGCTGATTGCGCCCACGGGGCGGTTGCACGAGCAGCGGGATGCCGCCTGGGAGGCCCTGGAGTCGATCCCGGGCGTGAGCTGCGTCAAGCCCGAGGGGGCGCTGTATGCCTTCCCGCGCTTCGATCCGAACGTTTACGAGATTCGCGATGACGCGAAGCTCGTGTACGACTTCCTCGTCGCGGAGAAGGTGCTGCTCGTGCAGGGGACGGGATTCAACTGGCCGACCCCTGACCATGTGAGGATCGTGACGCTTCCCGAGTCTCGCGTTCTCACCGAGGCGATCGAGCGGCTCGGGAACTTCCTGTCGTCGTACCGGCAGTAAGGCGGGTTGCCGTTCGCGGCATCGTCACAGCAGGGCGAGCGAGGTGGTGCGCCACCGGCCGTCCATGCCCTCCAACCGCAGGGCCACCGCACGGGTGCGGGCGGGGCCGCGGACGATGACGACGCCCTCGACGATGCCATCCGCGGGTGAGGAGTGGCGTACGGAAACGATCTGATGCACGGGACGTTTCGCGGGGATGCCGCGGGCACTTCGTGCGCGGGCGGCGAGGTTGGCTCGGGTGACGAGCTTCCGATAGGCATCCTCGGTCAGCCACCTGGCGAGTTGGTCCACTTCGCGAACACCCGCGAAGATCTCCAGGACACCGCGCGAGATGTTGCGCAAGAAGGCCTCGGGATCGGGGAGGTCGGCGGTGCTCGTGCGCTGCGGCGCGAAGTACTGGTTCAGCTCGGCCGCTTCATCTGCCGCGCGGTACGCACGTGCGAAGTTCGGTTGCGTCGTCGCCATGAGATCTCACTCTCGACCGGTAACAGGATGTCGAGAAGTAGAGCACACGGCAGGATGCCGGGTGGGGGCCGGGGCCTCGCTGTGGACAGTTTCTCATCGACTCCTCATCTGGGACGTACGCTCGCCCCGTGCGATGGGACCGGCTGTTCGATGACCTCGAAGCTCAAGCATCCGCCGAGTGGGAAGCAGAGCGCGCAGCCCTCGCCTCCGAGTCTGAGCGGGTGCGCCTGTCGCGCGTATCGCTGCGGGACCGGCTTCTCGTGCTGCGGGATGCCCAGGCTCAGGTTCGGGCGCACCTGAGTGGTGGCGGCGATGTCGAAGGGCGGATCGTTGCGGTGGGAGCCGATTGGTTCGCGCTCGATCGAGGACCGTCCTCCGTCAGCATCGTGCCCCTCGCCGGGCTCATGGGACTACGGATGCCGCACGCCGACCTCCTGCACAGCGCCTCGGGACGTTCGGGGCAAGCCCTCCGTGAGCGGGTGGATCTCGGTTTCGTCCTGCGCGACCTCGCGCGCCGGCGCGTTCCCGTCCTGGTCGAGCTGGTCGTCGGCGACTCCCTGACCGGAACCGTGGACCGAGCCGGTGCCGATCATTTCGATCTTGCCCTTCACGACCTCGATACCCCGCGGCATCCGTCGGCGGTGACCGGCTTTCGGATGGTTCCGTTCGGCGCGCTCGCGCAGCTGATCGTGGCGGCCGGGGACTCGGGGCTCTGACCCGCAGAAGCCCGTGGATCAGTCGGGGTTGCGAATGGCTCCGGTGCCCCACAGCTCGGGGAAACTGGCGGTCTGAGACTGGTGCCACAGCGCCATGCGGCGGGTCTGCTCGACCTGATCGTCGAGGTAGGCCTCGACGCTCGTCTCGTCAATCCGCCACTGCCCGCTCTCGCCCACACGCATCCCGCGGAGCTGTCCGGCCAAGACGAGGGCCACCACGTCATCGACCTCGATCGCGAGCACTTCGGCGACCTGCGAGGGCGTCAACAGGCGCGCGTCGGCAGCGGGGGGATGGGGCATGTCCCCATTATGACGCCGGGTTCGGACAGGGCAGCGCAGCAGCGCACGCTGTGGATAAGCGCGGGAGCCTTTCGCATGCCTCGGCCACCATGGTTCGCATGTTCTCCCCGTCTCGAACGTCCCGGCGCCCCGCGTGGGCCGACCTGCGGTTCCTTGTCGGCATCGTTCTGGTTCTGGCTTCTGTCGGTGGTGTGTGGTTCATCGTGTCGGCGGCGCGTCAGACCGAACCCGTGTACGTCGCCGTCCGGGCGATCGTGCCCGGCGAGCCGGTCGCGGCAGCCGACCTTGCCGTCGTGGATGTTGCTCTGGGAGCTGCATCTGACGCCTACCTGGGGGCTGATGATCTCGGTGAAGGGCTCGTCGCGGCGCGGACGGTCTCGGCCGGAGAGCTCGTGCCTGCTGACGCCCTCGTGACCGACGACAGTACGCGCTCGACGACGGTCGTCGTCCGCAGCGCGGCCGAGGTACCGGGATCCGTCGTGGCCGGATCGACCGTGGAGTTGTGGGCAGCGCCGCGCCTGGATCAGTCGCGCTTCGATACGCCACGCATCCTCGTGGCCGACGCGACAGTCGTCAGCGTCAGCCGGGACGACTCGCCACTGGCAGGGGGAACGGCAGCGGTCGAGCTGGTGATCCCCCGAGCCGATGTCGCCGCCGCGCTTGCTGCGATCGCCGACGGCTCGGCGCTCTCGGTTGTGCCCTGGACTCCGGGGCAGCAATGAGGACGCTCATCGCGCTGGATGAGCCCCACGCGACACGGCTGGCTGACGAGCTGTCGCGGCTCGGATGGGACGTGCTGGCGGTGCCGGTGACGGCGCCCGGTATCGCGGCCACCCGCGGTGGGGTCCACGAGGCCGGCGATCAGGAGCTGGACCTTCTCGTCGTTGCTGCGCGCCACGACACACTCACGCGCGAGCTCGTGACGGCGTGCGATCGGGAGGGGATCCGAATCGTCCCGGTGGGGGAGGGGGAGGCGTCGGCGCGCCTTGCTCAGGCATTCGGACTCGGCGTCCCGATGTCGCCTCGCGCTTCCGGTCGCGAGCTCGTGCGTGCCCTCCGGGATCCGCTGCCGGCTGCTCCCGCTCCTCGGGCAGGGCGACGCGTCATCGCGGTCTGGGGCCCGGCAGGGTCGCCCGGGCGCTCAACGATCGCGATCGAACTAGCAGTGGAGCTCGCCCGCGACCGCGACGTCGCCTTGATCGACGCCGACTCCCACGCGCCGTCGATAGCGTTGGCGCTGGGGCTCCCCGATGAAGGCCCGGGGTTCGCCGCCGCCTGCCGACAAGTGAGTCGTGGTGCTCTGGATGTCGCTGAACTCGATCGCATCGCGCTGCGGCTCGGGCGCGGGCCGCAGATTCTGACCGGCATCAATCGTCCATCACGCTGGCCGGAGCTGCGTGAAGATCGGGTACGCGCCGCCCTCGCGGTGTGCCGCGAATGGGCTGATGACACTGTTGTCGATGTCGCAGCGCCGCTGGACCGCGACGAGGAGATCGTGAGTGATCTCGCGGGGGACAGGCGCAACGCCGCAACGATCGCCGCCCTCCAGGAGGCTGATCTCATCGTCGCCGTGGCCGCTGCGGATCCGGTCGGCATCAGCCGTTTCGTTCGCGGCTACGCACAGCTACGCGAGACAGTGGGAGCGACACCGATCGCGGTGGTCGCCAACCGGCTGCGCCCGGGCTCCCTGGGCATCGACGCCCGCGGTCAGGTACGCCGAAGTCTCGACCGGTTCGCCGGCATCCGTGATGTGTGGTTCGTGCCGCAAGATCCGCGCTCGGCTGACGGTGCGCTCCTGGCCGCCCGCCCGATCGCAGACGTTGCCCGGCGATCCCCGATCGTGTCCAGCGTGCGACGGTTTGTGGCTGAGGCGCTCGCCGTCGATACTCGCAAAGCTGCGTAGTTCGAGCATCCATGCCGGGGCTCTAGGCTGAAACGATGTCGACCCTCAGCGATCTTGTCTATGCCCAGGGGCGTTCCACCGGTGCGGATGTCGAATGGCTCCACCGCCTGGCCGGGGACGGTCAGCTGTTGGCCGATCTCGCGTTCGCCGACATCGTCATCTGGGTTCCGACGACGGATGACTCGTTCGTTGCTGTCGGCCATGCCCGCCCCAGCGGCGCTGCGACCCTGTTCTACCGTGACATCGTCGGGGACCCGGTCCGCCCGCAGTGGCGGACCCAGATCCGCGAGGCGTTCTTCACGGGAATGATCGTCGACTCGGCATCCCCGGACTGGTTCGAAGAGACCCCGACCCGGGTGCGTGCGGTACCGATCGTGCGAGGGGCCGGCTCCGGTCGCACCACGGTGGGAGTGCTGACCCGTCACACCAATCTCGGCGAGACGCGTACTCCCTCGCGGCAGCAGATCACCTTCAACGAGTGTGCCGATGATCTGTTCGGGATGGTCGCCTCGGGTGACTTCCCCGATCTGAGCGCTCCGACAGCGCCACGGCGGGGCGCGCCTCGAGCATCGGACGGTCTTGTGCGCCTCGATGTCGATGGGACCGTGACGTTTGCGAGCCCCAACGCACTCTCGGCGTTCAACCGCATGGGATTCGAGGACGAGCTCGAGGGCGAGTCGCTCGTCGAGGTGACGACGGAGATCCTTCCCGAGAAGCGCCAGTTCGACGAATCGCTTCCGTTGGTGGTGACGGGGCGGGCGCCGTGGCGTGCCGACATCGAGGCGCGCGGGGTGACGGTGAGCCTGCGTACGATCCCCCTTCGCGATCACGGGACGCGCATCGGTGCGATCGTGCTGTGCCGCGACGTCACGGAGCTGCGCCACCAGGAGCAAGAGCTCATCACGAAGGATGCGACGATTCGAGAGATCCATCATCGGGTCAAGAACAACCTGCAGACCGTCGCCTCGTTGCTTCGTATCCAGGCTCGCCGTTCGCATACGGAGGAGGCCCGAGAAGCGCTGACCCAGGCGATGCGTCGGGTTTCTGCGATCGCCGTCGTGCACGACACCCTGTCCGAAGGACTCACGCAACGCGTCGACTTCGATGATGTCTTCGATCGCGTTCTCAAACTCGTCGCCGAAGTGGCAGCCGCGCCGACCACACGTGCGCGGACCCGTTCCGTGGGGCGCTTCGGCACGCTCCCGAGCGAGTACGCGACGCCTCTGGCGCTGGCCCTCACGGAGCTGGTGACGAACGCCGTCGAGCACGGCCTCGCCGGCAAAGAGGGCGACGTCGAGATCGAGGCCGAGCGGGACCCCGAACGACTCCTGGTGCGTGTCCGCGACAACGGCGTGGGCCTGCCGGAAGGGCAGGTCGGCCGAGGTTTGGGCACCCAGATCGTGCGCACCCTCATTCAGGGAGAGCTGGGTGGCACGATCGATTGGCACACGCTCGTCGGAAGCGGCACGGAAGTCACGATCGACATCCCGCTGCGCTACATCGCGCTCGATTGACCGCGGCCTGACGTCGCCGTACCCGACGCTGTCAGCTGGCGCGGCGCGCGCGTGCAGCGCGGCGCTTGAGGGCGCGGCGCTCGTCTTCGGAGAGCCCGCCCCACACACCCGAGTCCTGACCGGACTCCAGGGCATACTGCAGACAGATTTCGGTGACGGTGCACCGGGCGCACACGGATTTTGCCTTCTCGATCTGGTCGACCGCTGGACCCGTGTTTCCTACCGGGAAGAACAGCTCGGGGTCGACAGTCAAGCAGGCGGCCTTGTCGCGCCAATCCATAGGGGGTGCTCCTTGATGGGGAATGAGCATCGGGCCACGGGGCGGTCGGATACTCTATGAGGTGTACGAGAAGATGTCTCGTCCCACGACCTTGTGGGAGCACACGGCTTTACCCATCGTCCCACAGCCGTTCACCCGAATCAAGGGTTCATTCGTGAGGACGATGCAAGAACGCTATGAGCGGGCCGAGTGATCGGGAGGTCAATGCAGTGACGCGCTCGATGACTGCCGCTCGAGTGGCAGGCGGGATCGTGCTGCTGGAGGCAGCGGGGCTCGGCGCGCTCGCGGCATGGGAAACTGTTGCGGTCATCGCCGGCGATACCGCCGCGATGGACAGTGCGATTGCCCTGATCGTGTTGACGCTGGCCGGGGCTGCGATCGTCGCGGTGTTCGGCATCACGACGTGGCGAGGGCTGTCATGGGGTCGCTCGGGAGCGATCGTGACGCAGCTGCTGATCCTCGCCGTCGCCCTCGGCGCCGCAACAGGCCAGTACGCGCATCCGGTCACGGGCGTCGTGATCGCTATTCCGGCGATCGTCGCCCTCGTGATTCTGGTGATCGCCGTTCGCAGCGCGGCCCCACCGGCGCGGGAAGACTAGAGACCGAGCAGACCGCGGATTCGGGCAACGTGCCCCGTCGCCTTGACGTTGTACAGGGCGTGCGTGATGTCGCCATTCTCGTCGAGGACGAAGGTCGAGCGCAGCACCCCCTCTGTCATCTTGCCGTACATCGTCTTCTCGCCCCACGCTCCGTAGGCCTCGTGGACGGCGCGGTCGGGGTCGCTCAACAGGTCGTACGGAAGTGCGTCCCGTTCGCGGAACGCCCGGAGCTTGGCGGGAGCGTCGCGCGAGATGCCGAGCACCACGTACCCGGAGCTGCGAAGCGGCTCGACACTGTCGCGGAAGTCACAGGCCTCCGTCGTGCACCCCGGAGTCATCGCCTGCGGGTAGAAGAAGAGGATGACGCCCGTGCCCCGAAGATCGTGAAGCGAGACATCCGTCTCGTCCTGGTTCACGAGGGTGAAGTCGGGCGCAGCTGTGCCGGGTTCTAGACGCACTGTCATACTTCCACCCTAGAGCCGCGCGTTCCCCGCCGTGCCCTCGATAGCGCCGCGCCGGCGCTCAGGGGCGATCTGCGAACGTCGTGAGCAGACGCTGCAGCGAATCCAGCCGCGCTGCCGCCTCGGGCCCCAGACGTCCCGCTGCCACCGCCTCCGCGATGGCGCAATCGGGCGCATCCGGCAGGTGGGTGCATCCACGCGGACACTCCCGCGCAACCTCGGCAAGGTCGGTGAACGCCCGCAGAATGTTGTCAGGATCGACGTGACCGAGCCCGAAGGAGCGTACGCCGGGGGTGTCGACGACCCATCCCGTGCCCGAGGGAGCCTCGTAGCGCAAGGACACCGTCGAACTCGATGTGTGTCGTCCCCGACCGGTGACCTCGTTGACATGTCCCGTCGCCCGATCCGCGCTGGGAACCAGAGCGTTGACAAGGGTGGACTTGCCCACCCCTGAGTGTCCGACGAAGACGGTGCTGTGACCGACCAGCGCGGCACCGATCCGCTCGAGCGGCATGTCAGAGCGTGCGCTGGTGAAGACTTCGAGGTCGAGTCCCGCAAAGTGCGCCAGGAACTCCGCCGGGTCGGACAGGTCGGTCTTCGTGATGACCATCAGGGGGCGGATGCCGGCATCCAGCGCGGCGACAAGGTAGCGGTCGACCAGGCGTGGGCGCGGCTCCGGGTCGGCGGCGGCGATCACGATGAGCATCTGATCGGCGTTGGCGACGATGACACGCTCCACCTGATCGGTGTCGTCGGCGCTTCGCCGCAGGAGGGACGTGCGGGGCTCGATTCCGACGATCCTGCCGAGGGTTCCCTCGTCTCCAGAGATATCTCCCACAACCCGCACGCGGTCACCGGTGACGATCGCGGTGCGGTGCAGCTCGCGTGCCCGGGCGGCGGTCACCTGATGTTCGGCATCCGTGTCCTCGCCGACGAGCACCGTGTAACGGCCGCGGTCTACCGCCAGGACCCGTGCGATCTGCGCATCCGCGTGGCTAGGGCGGCGCTTCGTGCGCGGCCGGTTGGCTTTGGGGTTCGGCCTGACGCGAATATCGCTCTCGTCCATGCCGAGCTCATCGTCATCGTCGACGTCCCCGAGCCAGCTCACTCCGCGTCGTTCCCTTCGAGCATCGAGGCCCACAGCTGCGGGAACTGCGGCATTGTCTTCGCGGTCGTTCCGATGTCGTCGACCACGACGTCATCGACGGCGAGGCCGATCAGGGCGCCGGTGGTCGCAATGCGGTGATCATGGAACGCTTGCCACACCCCGCCGTGGAGCGGCTGGGGAACAACGCGCAGACCGTCCTCGAGCTCGTCGGCGGCGCCGCCGAGCGCGCGCAGGTTTCCAACGAGCGCTGCGATGCGGTCGGTCTCGTGGCCGCGGATGTGACCCACGCCGGTGATCGTCGTCGGCTCCGCGGCAAAGGCGGCGAGCCCGACGATCGTGGGTGTCAGCTCACTCGCCGTTGACAGGTCGATGTCGATGCCACGGATGCCGCGTCCCGCAGCGACGGTGAGGGCTCCACCACGACGCGTGACGCGGGCACCCATGTCGTGCAGGATGGTCCCGAGCATCGCCCCTGGCTGGGTGGAGTGCGCGGGCCAGCCTGTGATCGTGACGCTGCCGCCGGTGACCATGGCAGCTGCCAGGAACGGGGCGGCGTTGGACAAATCGGGCTCGATGGCGACGGTCTTGCCGCGGGGCGGCTGCGGAGGCACGATCCATTCCCGCGGGGAGGGTCTCTCGACGTGCACACCGCGATGCGCGAGGCATTCGATGGTCATGTCGATATGGGGCATGCTCGGCAGCCGCGACCCGGAATGGATGAGGTGGAGACCGGTGTCGAAACGGGGCGCCGCGAGCAGCATCCCGGACACGAACTGGCTCGAGGCGCTCGCGTCGATCACGACTTCACCGCCGCGGATGTGACCGTGCCCGCGCACGCGGAAGGGGAGTGCCCAGCGACCCTCATCATCGACGTCCACGCCCACGTCGCGAAGGGCCGTGATCATCGCACCCATGGGACGGTGCAGGGCGCTCTCATGCGCTGTAATTACGACATCACCGTCGGCCAGCCCCGCAATACCCGCGATGAACCTCATCACGGTCCCTGCCTGCCCACAGTCGACTGTTGCGCCGTGCATCCCCGAAGACGACGCACCGGCCGACCCTGCGCTGCCAGGAGGAGTCACGATCAGGTCGGGCCCGAACGGGCTGTCGCCCTCGACGGTGTCGATCTGGACGCCGAGCGCCTGGAGGGCTGCCACCATGCGTACCGAGTCGTCGGAGTGCAGTGGAGCGTGGAGGGTGCTCGGAGCATCGGCAATCGCCGAGAGGATCAGCTCGCGATTCGTCAGCGACTTGGATCCGGGGACCGCCAGACGGGCGGCGACCGCTTCCGCGGCGCGCGGAGCTGACCAGCCGGATTCTCCGGAACCGGTCGGGGTGGAATATCTCTCGCCGCTCATCGGTTCCTAGCCTAATGAGGGACGGAAGGAGCCCGATGACGATCGCTATGGCGCCGGACGTAGACTGGCGCGTGATGACTGATCAGGCCGAGGCGCCGGCCGACCCGCGCACCCAGTTTGAAGAGCAGGCCCTGCCGTTCATGGACCAGCTCTATGCGGCTGCGATGCGAATGACGCGCAACCCCGCGGATGCCGCAGACCTTGTGCAGGAGACCTTCGTCAAGGCCTACGCCTCCTGGTCGAGCTTCACACAGGGCACGAACCTGAAGGCCTGGCTCTACCGCATCCTGACCAACGCGTACATCAACACGTACCGCAAGAAGCAGCGGGAGCCGTACCAGAGCGCGATCGAGGATCTCGAAGACTGGCAGCTCGGCGGCGCAGAGTCCACGACCTCAACGCGCACGCGATCGGCGGAAGCCGAAGCGATCGACCACATGCCGGCATCCATCGTTAAGGACGCACTGCAGTCGATTCCCGAAGACTTCCGCCTCGCGGTCTACCTTGCCGATGTCGAAGGCTTCGCGTATCAGGAGATCGCCGACATCATGAAAACCCCCATCGGCACCGTGATGAGCCGTCTGCACCGTGGCAGACGGATGCTGCGGGAGCTGCTGGCCGAATATGCGACCGAGCGGGGCATCTCGGTCGCCGCCTCGAGGAGCGAGACATGACTGACTGCGGCTGCGCTAAGGCCACGCGGGACTTGGAGGAGTACCTGCGAAACGAGGTGTGCAAGACCGAGCACGCCGACATTCGAGAGCACCTTGAGCACTGCCCGGCCTGCCGCGAGGAGGCGCTCGTAGCGACCACTCTGACCGAGGCTGTCGCACGAGCGTGCAAGGAGACAGCTCCCGAGGAGCTGCGCGACCAGGTGATCTCGACGCTGCGTGCCGCACAGGCGGCTCATCACTGATCCACACGATCACCCTCCCCACGTCGAGCGCCTCGCTGTAGTGTTTCGGCGCGACAGTGTGAACGGGAGGTGCGCCGGTGGCGGCTGTCGAGCCTGCACGGCCCGATCTCGCTGCGCTCAGAAGCCTGAGCGTCGTCCGACGGTACATCACGGAACACCCCGTCGCGCTATCAGCAGCGGGCGTTGTCCTTGCATGCGCAGCTCTCACCGGAACGTTGTGGGGCGACGACGGATCGCTCTGGGGGGTGGGGCCGGTCGCGGTCTTCTCCCAGGGGCGCTGGTGGACGCCGCTGACGGCGATCTTCGTTCCAGATTCCGCTGTTGACACGATCCTCACGGTCCTGCTCGCGCTGACGGGCTTCGCGTACGCCGAAAGGGTGCTGGGCCGCCTCCGGCTGCTCTGGGTGACCGTTGCTGTTGCCCTCGCCGGCAACCTCGTCGCCACGGCCTTCCATGCCCTCCTGTGGACGGTGTCAGATCTGCGTCCCGTCGAAGCAGCAGAAACGCCGGTGCTCGACCCGGCAACGGCGATGGTCGGTGCGCTCATGGCTGCCTCGGCGCTGGCATCCGCCCTCTGGCGTCGCCGCATCCGGGTCGTCGGTTTCGCCGTGTTGGCCATGTTCGCCCTGTATGCCGGCGACACCGACGCGTGGTATCGCCTCGTCGCCGCCGTGCTCGGGCTCCTGCTGGGGCTGTGGCTCGTTCGCGGAACCCCGCGACGTTCCTGGCACCGATCGTCCACCCGCGAGACGCGCTCCGTTACGGCACTGGTCGTCGCGGTGACGGGCCTCGGTCCGCTCGCGGCGGTGCTGGCCGGCGGCGGACGCGGGCCGTTGTCGTTTGCCGTTTCGTTCTTCACCCAGTACGACGAGAACCTCGTCGATCTGTGCGCGACACGGTACAGCCCGCTCTGTGACCATCAGCTGGCTGTCGTGGTGACGCGCGGTGTCGGCCCGGGCCTGATGGCGCTCGTGCCGGTTGCCCTGCTGCTGGTCGCCGCCCTCGGCCTACGCCGTGGTCGGCGTTCTGCGCTCGTCCTGGCGGTTGCGGTCGAGGGGCTGATCGGTATCGTAGCGATGTGGTCCGTCATCGCGGGAACCGTCTCCGTCGGTCCCTGGGCCGATCCCACCTGGCTGGAATACGGGCTGTGGGCTATCGCCGCAATCGGGGTGTCACTGGCCATGGTCGTCGTGCTGGTCGCGCTGCGGCGATTCTTCCCCGTCCGGGCAGATCGTCGCGCGGTGGTGTGGTTCACCGGAACGGTCAGCGCCGCTCTTGCTGCGTGTGCCGCAACCCACGTCGTCGCCGAATCGATCTTCCGGCAGAGCTACGTTCAGCGTGTCAGCGTCACCGACCTTCTCGTTGAAACACTGCGCCGGTTCGTTCCGCCATCGTTCCTGCGCAATCTCGGGCAGCCGCCATACCCTACTCACGGTGCCGCGCTGCTGATCTACCAGTGGGTGGGCGTCCTGTTCTGGGCGGTCTTCATCGTCGCGATGCTGCGGATGTACCGGTTCCCGCAGCACGCTGTCGTCGCAGACGACGAGCACTATCGCCGGTTGCTTCGCCGTGGCGGTGGGACCCTCGGGTTCATGGGAACCTGGCGCGGAAACGACCACTGGTACACCGCCGACGGCACAGGAGCGGTGGCGTTTCGGCGGGTGGGCGATGTTGCCCTCGCTATCGCAGACCCGCTGTGCGCGCCCGGCAAGCGCGACCAGACGGTGCGGGGATTTGTTGATGACTGCGCAGATCGGGGATGGTCGCCGGCCTTCTACAGCATCCACGACGAGTTTCTGCCGATCTTTCGGGAGATGGGCTGGTCCTACACATCGGTCGGTGAGGAGACAGTGATGGTGCTTGCCGACCTCACACTGACGGGGAAGGCTTGGCAGAAGGTCCGCCAGCCGCTGACGCGGGCCGAGAGGGACGGGTTCGTTGCACTGTGGACGCGATGGGATGACCTCACTGCTGACCAGATCGCTCAGATCACAGAGATCGACGAGCAATGGGTCGCCGAAAAGGCCCTTCCCGAGCTCGGATTCACCCTCGGTTCGATCGAGGAGGCGAAGGACCCGGACGTGGCGCTGGTCCTCGCGGTCGATCCCGATGGGCGTATCCAGGTTGTGACGAGCTGGATGCCGTCGTGGCGATCGGGTCGACGCGTGGGCTGGACTCTCGACTATATGCGCCGCCGCGTCGACGGTCCCAACGGGCTCATGGAGTTCGTCATTGTCAAGACCGCACTTCGAGCCAAGGATGACGGTCTGGAGGTGGTGAGCCTGTCTGGCGCTCCGCTGGCGAGCAAGCCCGGTGTTGCCGCCGAGAATGACCGCACGCTGCTCGCATCCCTCCTCGAACAGGTAGCTGCCGCGCTCGAGCCGGCGTACGGTTTTGCGTCTCTCTTCCGCTTCAAGAGCAAGTTCCGCCCGGAATATCGCACGCTCTACCTCGCGTACAGCGACCCCGTGGAACTTCCGAGCATCGGAATGGCAGTCTTGCGCGCCTACCTGTCGGAGCCGTCGGCCCGCGAGCTCGTCGCGGTGGCCCGGGCCGGATACGGCGGTGACCGGTGAGACAGTGGTTCCTGACGCTCGAACTGATCGATAGCCCGATCCTCGGTGTCCTGTGCGCGATCGTCGTCGCGGTGGCCGTTGTCATCGTGTGGCCTGCTCCGAGACATCCGTGGCGCTGGCTCATCGCTGTGGTCGCTGGCCTCGTCGGCGGCTTTCTCCTCGCCCTGGCTGCCGAGGCTCTCGGCGCCTTTGACGGACCGTTGCCCGATCACGCAGCGCTGTGGATTGGCGGAGGTTTCGGGTTCGCGGTCGCTGGCCTCGTCGTCGCCTTCACCGGTCCCTGGTGGCGGCGTCTGCTCGCCGTCGTCATGGCTGTGGCGGCTCTGATGGCCGCAGCGCTCGGGGTGAACGCGTCCTATGGGCTGACACACACCCCGGCGGCAGTCTTTGGCATCCAAGCCTTGGATGACCTGCCGCTTCCCGCGCCCGCCACGTCGGCCGATGATCCCGCGGCGCTTTTCTCCACCTGGACGGCGCGCGCCGACATGCCGGCGACCGGTCGGGTTAGCGCCCTCTCGGGCGAGGACCGCATCCCCGCCGAGGGGTATTCGCCGAGGGATGCCGCGCTCTACCTGCCGCCTGCTGCCCTTGTCGCGAACCCGCCGAGGCTCCCCCTCATCGTCTTCATGATGGGTCAGCCGGGCACCCCCGATCCGACGAGTATCGCTGCTGCGCTCGACAGGTTTGCTGCAGCTCACAACGGGCTCGCGCCCATCGCCATCGTCGCGGACCAGCTGGGTGCCATCGATCGAGACCCGGCGTGTCATGACTCCGCGACGTACGGGGCTGTCTCAACGTATTTCACCACCGACATCCCCACGTGGGCAGTGGCACACCTCAACGTCACCGCCGATCGGTCTTTCTGGGTCATCGGAGGCTATTCGAACGGCGGGTCCTGCGCCTTCACGTGGGGGGCGCAGAACCCGCAGATCTGGGGAAACGTGATGGACATCTCGGGCAATGAGTATCCGGGATCAGAGCACGTCCAGCAGACCATCGATGAGGTCTTCGCCGGGGACGCCGCTGCATTCCAGGCTGCGTCACCCAGCGCGGCTCTTGCTGCTCACGCCGGTCAGTACGCTGGGCACGTCGCCGTGTTCACGCACGGCGATCAGGACACCGTGTTCGGGCCGGGTCAGGTCTCGAATGCAGCCCTGGCTTCGGATGCCGGGTTCACGGTTTTCTCCGACACCATTGCCGGCGCGGGACACGGCGGCGAGGCCCTTGACGCAGGCCTGGACTTCGCGCTTGACTCCCTCGCACCCCGTCTGGGCCTTGCTCCGCCCGCGGGCTGAGTGCTGTGCAGCGAAGACCGCCCCAGTCCATGTCCGCTACGGGACGAAGACACGAAGCGCCCGCGGTTCGACATCGATCTCCACCGGCAGCGGCCCGATGAGGTCGCCGTCCGCGTAGGCGGTGACGCCTGGCGCCCGAAGACGGACCGCCCGAGCGCGGTGCATGCTCACTTCTGGGACATCTCCGTGCGCTCCCCGGTACACGCGGGGGAGGAGGCGCAGAAAGCGCGCGCGCCGCGTGGGGCGAACCAGGATGACATCCAGTTCCCCGTCGGCAGGGTTCGCGCGAGGCGCGATCTGCACGCCCCCGCCGTAGCTGGTTCCGTTGGCAACCGCTGCCATCAGAAGAGGGCCATCGTGCCGCGTCACAGCGCCTTCGGCATCCGTCAATTCGAGCTCGTACGCGAAGCTGCGCAGTGCGACCAGCTCTCGGAGGATGGCGATGGTGTATCGCGACGAGCCGCGAGGCCACCGCATCCGATTGGCTCGGTCGTTCACCCGGGAGTCGAAGCCGCTCGCCAGGACCGAACCAAAGTAGACGTCAGGCTGGCCGTGGCGACGGATGCGTGCGAGGTCGATCTCCCGGGTCACTCCCCGCGCGATCGCGTCGGCAGCCTCGTCAGCGCGCATCTCTCGGATCCCGAGCATCTCGGCGAGGTCGTTACCTGTTCCCGCCGGGATGATGCCCAGCGGCGTCGCGCCGTGGGCCAAAACCTGCATCGCCAGGGACACGGTTCCGTCGCCGCCGACAACGGCCACGGCATCCGTGCCCCGCCGCACCGTCTCTTTCAGCAACTCCGTCGACTCGGCAGCACTGCCACCGCTGATCAGGGTCGCGCGGATGCCGTGCTCGCGCAGCCGCTCGGCGGCCCGATTCGCAATCGTGCCGCCCGTTCCGGCGCGAGCCGCCGGATTGACCAGCACGGTGACGTTCAGAGGGTGAGCGCCTTCTGCATGATCTCCGCCTGCTCAGCGGCATGCACCTTGGGGGAGCCGGTAGCGGTGGATGCTGCGGCGGCACGGGAGACGCGACGAATCGTGCGACCGTGCAGGTGCTTGACCACTTCGAGGGCGATGAAAGGCCAGGCCCCTTGGTTCTCGGGCTCGTCCTGCACCCACACCAACTCGGCGTTCGGGTACTCGTCGATGACGCGATTGAGGTCCTCGACCGGTGCGGGGTAGAACTGCTCGAGCCGCACCAGGGCGATCTCGGGGTTCGGGTTCTTCTCGAGCTCCGACTTCAGATCCCAGTGGATCTTGCCGGCATGCAGCAAGACGCGCTTGACCGCGCTCTTGTCGACTCCACGATCGTCATCGAGCACCGGCTGGAACCTGCCGCCCACGAAGTCTTCGACGGGGCTCGTCGCACCGCGAAGACGCAACATCGCCTTCGGCGTGAACACGACGAGGGGTCTCCTCGGGCGTGCGTAGGCCTGACGACGAAGCAGGTGGAAATAGGACGCCGGCGTCGATGGCCGCGCCACGATCATGTTGTCCTGAGCGCACATCTGCAGGTACCGCTCGATGCGAGCCGACGAGTGATCGGGGCCCTGTCCCTCGTAGCCGTGCGGCAGCAGCAGCACGACACTCGACTGCTGACCCCACTTCTGGTCAGCGGACGAGATGAACTCGTCGATGACGGACTGCGCGCCGTTCGCGAAGTCGCCGAACTGCGCCTCCCACAGCACGAGCGTGTCGGACCGTTCGACGGAGTATCCGTACTCGAAGCCCATCGCGGCGTACTCGCTGAGGAGGGAGTCGTAAATCCAGAAGCGTCCCTGCGACTGGGACAGGTTCACCAACGGCAGCCATTCCTGACCGTTGGCACGGTCGTGGAACACGGCGTGACGCTGCACGAATGTCCCGCGTCGCGAGTCTTGGCCGACCATTCGGACGTTCGTGCCTTCGACGAGGAGCGAACCGAACGCGAGGAGCTCGCCGAACGCCCAGTCGATGCTGCCGTTGCGGCTCATGTCCTGGCGCTTGTCGAGCAGCTGCTGCAGCTTCTGATGGACAGTGAAGCCATCGGGCTTGTTGACGAATGCGTCTCCGATGAGCTGGACGACATCGCGCGATACGCCCGTCGTTTCGGGCTCGCCGATGGTGTCGATCGAGCCGGTCATCGGTGCGCTCGCCACTTGGGAAGAACCGGTCTCGGCAGCGTGCGTCTCGGCGAAGGCCAGTTCCAGGCGATCCTGGAAGTCCTTCTTTGCCTGCTCGTACTGCTCTTCCGTGATGTCACCGCGGCCGACGAGCGACTCGGTGTACAGGCGGCGAACCGACCGCTTCGCCTCGATGAGGTTCGTCATCAGCGGTTGGGTCATCGAAGGATCGTCGCCCTCGTTGTGTCCGCGCCGGCGGTAGACGACCAGGTCGATGACGACATCGCGATGGAACCGCTCGCGGTAGGCGAAGGCTACCTGGGCTACCCGGACCACGGCCTCGGGGTCATCCCCATTCACGTGGAGGATGGGCGCCTGGATTGTCTTTGCGACGTCCGTCGCGTAGACAGACGTGCGGCCATCCTGCGGCAGCGTCGTGAATCCGACCTGGTTGTTGACGACGACATGCACGGTGCCGCCGGTGCGGTAGGCGCGCAACTGCGACATCTGCAGGGTCTCGACGACAACGCCCTGGCCGGCAAAGGCCGCATCTCCGTGGATGAGGATCGGCAGCCACGAGAAGGTTCCGATCGGCAGGCGGTCTTGCTTTGCCCGGGTGATTCCCTCGAGGACGCCGTCGACGGTCTCGAGGTGCGACGGGTTGGCTGCGAGATAGACGGGGAGCTTCTCTCCACCGTCAGCCACGAACGTACCCTCGGTCCCGAGGTGGTACTTCACGTCGCCGGAGCCACGCTTGGAGCCGATCGCGACGCGTCCCTCGAACTCGCGGAACACCTGGCCGTAGGTCTTGCCGGCAACGTTCGTCAGAACGTTCAGGCGCCCGCGGTGCGCCATCCCGATCGTGGCTCCGTCGAGCCCGGTCTCTGCGGCCCCCTGCAGGATCTCATCCAGCAGGGGGATGAGGGACTCACCGCCTTCGAGGCTGAATCGCTTCTGACCGACGTACTTCGTCTGCAGGAAGGTTTCGAAGGCCTCGGCCTCGTTCAGCTTGCTGAGGATGCGCAGCTGCTCGTCGTGCCCGGGCTTGGTGTACTTGACTTCGAGGTTCTGCTGGAACCAGGCCCGCTGCTCCGGGTCCTGGATGTGCATGTACTCGATGCCGATCGTGCGGCAGTACGAGTCGCGGAGGACACCGAGGACCTCGCGCAGCTTCATCGTGCGCTTGCCACCGAAGCCGTTGGTGACGAACTCCCGGTCGAGGTCCCAGAACGTCAGCCCGTGCGACTCGATTTCGAGGTCGGGGTGGGTGCGCTGCTTGTATTCGAGCGGGTCGATATCGGCCATGAGGTGGCCGCGGACGCGGAAGCTGTTGATCAGCTCCTGCACGCGAGCGGTCTTGTCGATCCGCTCCGCGATGTCGACGTTGATGTCGGCGTTCCAGTGAATCGGCGCGTAGGGGATGCGCAGCTCCGCGAAGATGTCTTCGTAGAAGCGGCGCTCGCCGATGAGCA
>NZ_JBNVBV010000005.1:123054-231040 GCF_052274505.1 Microbacterium sp. F2 | reverse complement strand
AAGCCGCGAGATCAGCTACCCTCGCGGAAGCGGCATAACCCACCCGACACCGTGTCCACGATCAAGGGTCAAGGCCCATCGTGAGAGTGAGTCTCCCGGCGCGCGAGATTTCTGTTACCGCTGCGTTACTGCAACCCCTCCCCCGGACATGACGAAGGCCCCGCCTCCCCAGTGTTTTCTAGGGGAGTCGGGGCCTTCGTTCTGGCGGTGACGGTGGGATTTGAACCCACGGTGCGCTTGCACGCACACACGACTTCCAATCGTGCTCCTTAGGCCGCTCAGACACGTCACCAGAACAGCCTGTCCATCGTACCCGATGGCCCCCTGCCGCCCGAACCAGCGTCGGAACGCTCAGGCAGTGAGGGCGAGGCGGGAGCTGCCCGCGAGGCGGGGCGTCCGGGCGGGGTCGATCCACGCAGGCGGAACGAGCCAGACCCGCCCAGTCGGGCCGGTGCTCTCAATCTCGACATCCCATCCATCGTCGTGAACCCGATGGTGACACCCGGTGCACAGGAGCACGCCATTCTCGAGGTCGGTTGGACCGGTATCTCGTTCCCACCACTTCGCGTGATGAACAATGCACCACCCCGGCGGGGCGCCGCAGAAGATGCATCCGCCGTCTCTTCCTGCGAGCGCAAGCTTCTGGGCGGGAGTGAACAAACGCTTGAGCCTTCCCCAGTCGAGAATCTCGCTCTCGCCACCCAGCACACACGGGATAACTTGGGCGTCGGCCGCGAGCCGGCGGACGGCTCCTGCCGAAACCGGTTGATCGAGACCGTCGATCGTGGCAGCCCCGATTCCGCTCTGCAGTTCCTCAAGACTCATACGCACGACGACGGTGGTTGCAGGGCCCGTGGGGACACGGTCGCAGCTCAATCCGTGCCGACACAGGTCCGCCAACGCGTCTGCGGCAAGCTGCTTCACGGATCGCAGGTCGCGCTCGTCGGTGGATGCATGCTCGTTGCGGCGCAAGACCTGGGTCACCATCGCTTCAATCGCCGTCTTCACGGGCGCCGCGGTCTCGGCATCCAGTTTTGCCGTGAGCGTCACCATGCCGTCGCGCTCCTGGATAACGAGAGAGCGCTGCGCCCGGGCATCCTCGTGCTGCGGTTCGACACCATCGGGATCGAGGTGCGCCTCGACGCGCGCCAGCAGCTTCGAGAGTTCGTCGGGCCGCATTCCGGGCGCAAGTTCCACGAGCTGCCGTTCTGCTTCGTCGATGCGCGCAGGGTCTACACGAAGGGCCAGCCGGTCGAGGAGTGTCACGATCGCCGCCGCCGGCGTCACCCCGAGGTCCCCCCGGGCGACAGACGCCGCCACGTACTGCCGCTTCGCGGGCAACGGATCACCCGTGAGCGTCATGCGGGGCGCGGTGGCCTCGCCGACCTGGACGATGCGCAAAGCCTCACCGATGCCGGTGCCGCTCGTGGTCGAAATCAGCGCGGCAGGCGAGGCAAACCCTTGACGCTTGGCGAAAGACTGCTTGCCGAGCTCACGCCGCGACTGACGAGCGATCTCGGCGGCAACCGGCGCGAATGCTGCATCCACGCGCCGCCGCAGCGCACCGTAAGCCTTGTTCACGGCAACGAGCTCAGCTGCAGTCAGCGACTCCGGCGACCGTTCGGCGCCGGCAGCAGCGAGCGCTTCCAGCGCTTCCGCGATGCCCACGAGCGAGTTCGTCATGCCTCGACATTAGAACATACCTCCGACATTCATCCCGGCGGTCGCCCCCTCCGTCGAGACCTGACGTCAGTCCTTCGCCTCGCGCGGCGGGTTGTGCATGAACTCGATACGGATGCCGTTCTCATCCTCGAGAAAGGATGCGTAGTACCGGGGCGTGAAGCGCGGATACCGCTTGGGATCGCGGACCGCGCCCCAGCCGGAAGCCACCGCCACCGCGTGCAGTCGGTCCACCTCTGCGCGCGAGCCGACCGCGAACGCGAGGTGCTGCCAGCCGACCCTGCCATGCTCGTGCGGACCGCTCCCGGGGTCACGAGCGGGATAGAAGATGAGTTCCGTCTCGCCCGGTCTCGTCCAGAACACTGTGGACCCGGCATCCGTGCGAACGTAGCCGAGCTCGGTGAGCACCGGCTCGAATCGGTCAGCAGTCGCCGCGACGTCGGCGACCGAGATACCCAGATGATTGACGAGCGGCAACGTCACGCCTGCCGGAGGATCTTCGGCATCGCCTTGCCCTTGGCCAGTTCGTCGATCAGCTTGTCGAGGTATCGGATCTTCTGCATCAGCGGATCCTCGATCTCCTCCACACGAACGCCGCAGACAACCCCGGTGATCGCCGAGACGCGCGGGTTGAGGTCGGCACCCGCGAAGAACTCCTCGAACGTCGTGCTCTCGTCGAGGTGTCGCGCCAGAGCGTCGTCATCGAAGCCCGTGAGCCAGGCGATGATCTCGTCGACCTCGCCCTTCGTTCGCCCCTTGCGTTCGGCCTTCGCGATGTAGAGCGGGTAGACCGACGCGAAGCTCGTGGTGAAGATCCGGTGCGCCATGATCCGAGGGTACGCGCCGGGCCTATCGGCGTCCCGAGGCAAACACCACCGGAACACCGAGCCACTCTCCAAGGTCGCGAATCTCGGCATCCACCATCTCGCGCTCCTCGTCATCGAACGGGATCAGCTCGTGGACGGCCGAGACGACGAGGTTCTCTTTCTTCTTGTCGAGTTCGGCATCCAGCAGCGCCGAGAAACGGTCACCGATGAGGATCGGATGCACGAAGTAGCCGTACACGCGTTGGGCTTTGGGCTTGAACTGCTCGAGGATGAAGTCGAAATCGAACAGTTCGGCAAGGCGCGGGCGGTCGAAGAGCATCCGGTCGTACGGGTTGAGGATCGCGACGCGGCCCCCGGGGTCGTCGTCGAGGGCGGCGATCGCCTCGGGGTCAACGCGCCACTTCCACGCGCTCCCCTCGATCTCCGCCGGCTCCCCCGCCATGCCGACGTCGCTCCAGGGCGACTTCTGGCGCGCGATCCCGGCAGCTTGAAGGCGTCGCTGCTGCATCCGCTCTTCGGCTTCCTCGGGCGTTAAGGATCCGTCATCCGGACCGTACAACCGCTCTGCCAGGTCCCACACTCGCTGCCGGTTCTCGCGTCGGACCACTGCCACCTCGCCGATGACCGAGAGCAGCTCGAGCATCCGTGGCACCTGGTTCGATCCGTACCAGCCGCTCTCGTTGCTGCGCTGCACCACGCTGGTGTCAGGGATCTCGGATGCCAGCAGCGGCCCCTCGGCGCGTAGGCGGGCAAGCACATCCTTGCGAAAGGTGGCGTTTGCCTCGAGGTACTCGCGAGATGCGGCGCGCAGCTGCCGGGCACGCATCAGCGGCACCATGTAGGGCATCAGGCTGGAGGCGAAGAACCGCCCGTCGAATTCGAACAGCAGACGATCGTCTTCAACGGCCTTCTTCAGCTGACCTGGCTCATAGCCCCACCCGATTCGGCTCCAGAATGCGGTCTGTTCCGCGGGAGCAATGGTTGCGGTCGGGTCGATCTTGATGCTCCCGAGTTGCTCGGCGACCTCGACGACGTCGCCGGGACGATCGGCATCCAGCAACTGCGCACGCACGGCGATCCGGCGCGCTTCGTCCCGCGTGAGGCGATGCATTCCGCGAGCGTACCGCGCAGCCCCGACACGCGCCCGACGTGTCAGTGGGCTCCGAGAACCATGTACTTCTCGGGCGCGCGCACGCCTTCGAATCCGAACTGGGCGTACAGTCCGTGCGCGTCGGCGGTCGCCAGCATGACACGGCGGACGCCGAGCGGTTCGACGTCCGCGACGATCCCGGCCATGAGCGCCTTTCCGATGCCCCGGCCTCGGGCATCCGGAGAGACGAAGACATCGCACAGCCAGGCGAAAGTCGCGCCGTCCGTCACGATCCGTGCGTAGCCCAACTGCGCACCAGTCTCGGAGTCATAGATCCCGTAATTGCGGGAGTTCTCGATCGCGGCATCCTGCTGCTCGCGGCTGCGTCCTCGCGCCCAATACGACAGTTCACTCAGCCAGCGGTGAACCGTGACCCGATCGACACGGCGCGGGTCAGCCGAGAATTCGTATGCAGGCATGGGGATATTCTTCCCGAGAAGATCCGCCGGTCACGTCGCTGAGCGCGAGCTGGTCACCGCGACGGCTGCGTGATCGAGGCGAGCCGCCAGACCGCCCACATGGCGCCGGCGCCGGCAACGGCGAACACGCCGAAGCTCCACAGCGGCGCTCCGACTGCCTCGCCGAGCACGGTGATGCCGAGGATGACAGCAATGAAGGGGTCGACGATCGTGAGCCCCGCGACAACTGTCTGCGGGTTGCTCACGGTATGGGCTGTCTGCACGAAGTAGATCGACAGCGCGCCGGCAACCGCGATCCCGACAAGGCAGGCGATCGTCAGCAGGTTTGTGTCGTCGATGCTGAAGTCCTGAGAGGCCCAGGCGGTCTGGACGCGCAGGATGACGGTCTTGCCGAGGGTTGCGACGAATCCTGCGAACAGCCCGCCGAGCACGACGTAGGCAACGGGAGGGATGCCGCGCCGCCGCAGCCAAGCGAGTGCTGCGAAGGTCGCGGCAAGAACGACGAGCAGGATGATGAGGATCAGGATGAGCTCACGGTCGGTGATCGTCGTCTGCACGCTGACGGCGGCGGCCACTCCGACGAACGCGGCAAGGCTGGCGACAGCGACGAGGATCGCGACGATCTCGGCGCTGCTGGGCCTGCGCCGGGTGACGAGCGCGGTGAGCGCCGATGCGAAGACCAAAGCAATGACACCGACGGGCTGCACCACGATCAGGGGTGCGAACGCCAGAGCGGTGAGCTGTGCAAGGATCGCCAGCCCGAACAGCACGGAGCCGAGAAGCCAGACCGGAGTCCTCGCGAGAGCCCAGAACCCCGCGGCCCCGAGCCCCGACGTACTGGCTCCCTTCGCCCGCTCGACTCCGACTGATTGGAGGTGGTTTCCGACAGTGAGCAGCGCCGCTGACAACACGGCAAGCGCGATACCGATGATCGGAAACGAACTCAGCTCCATGTGGGTCCCCCGCTGTCTCGCCGTGTCACCTGGCGCTCAGGCTATCCGACAGCGCAGGATCTAGAGACGCCGATCAGCCGGATGCCGCGGGCTGCGCGAGAACGCCTCGTTCGGTGAGCACCCCATCGTGGATCTCCAAGACCCGGTCCGCGCGCGCCACGATCGACGGGTCATGTGTCGAAAGCAGCACCGCGACCCCGTCGTCGTGCGCGACCGAGGCGATGAGATCGATCATTGCATCGGCGGTGTGCGAGTCGAGCTGGCCGGTCGGTTCATCGGCCAGCAGCACCCGCGGCGACGCCGCCAGAGCCCGAGCGATCGCGACACGCTGACGCTGACCGCCAGACAGTTCCGACGGACGCTGCCCGGCGTGGCCAGCCAGGCCGACCCGCTCCAGGAGCGCCGCGACCTGCTCGTCGCGCGCGCCCGGTTCGGTCCGGGCGATCCGCAGTGGGATCTCGACATTCTCGGCGGCGGTGAGCGCGTCCAGAAGTCCGAACGACTGGAAGATGAAGGCGACGTCCTCACGCCTGACCCTGTCGAGGTCACGCTCCGAGGCATCCGTGATGACGACCTCTCCGACGCGGGCCGATCCGCTCGACGCCGTCTCGATACCGCCAAGGACGTGCAGGAGGGTCGTCTTTCCCGCCCCCGAGGGGCCGATGAGCACGACGAGTTCGCCCGGGTACAGCTCCAGCGAGGCCCCGACGAGGGCGTGCACCTCTCCGGCGGGCGTCACGTGGGTCACCGACAGGTCGGATGCCGTGACCACGGGCTCCACGGAACGCTCACTCATCCGTAGCCTCGTCTCGTGTCTCTCCGGCTCCGCCCCGGCTTGCAGAGCCCTCGTGACCGGGCCGCACCGCGACATGATCGGCCTGAAGCTGTAGTCGCACCCGATCACGCAGGCCCAGGCTCGTCAGGTAGTCCGCCGGCAGCTGCATCCGCCCGACTCGGTCGAGCACGACGAACTCCTCGGCCATGGCGTGCTCGCGTCCGTCGTCATCGGTGTGAGTCCAGCGCAACACTTCGGTTGCCGTACGACCGTCCCGGATCTGGACAGTCCGCTGGACGTGCTCAGAGACCGCCGGGTCGTGGGTGACGATCAGAGCGGTGGTTCCCAGCTCGGCGTTGACCTGCTCGAAGGTGCGAAGAACCTCCGCCGATGCTTCCTCGTCGAGGTCGCCGGTCGGCTCATCGGCCAGCAGCACCCGAGGCTCATTGACCAGTGCGACCGCGATCGCGACGCGCTGCTGCTGCCCGCCCGAGAGCTCTGCCGGGTGCCGGCCTGCCAGGTGGGCAGCCCCGACGAGATCCAGCATCCGCAGCGCACGCTCCTTCGCACGAGGCTTGCGCCCGATGGCTGCGGCCAGCTCGACGTTCTCGAGCGCGGAGAGGTAGGGCAGCAGGTTCCGCGCTGTCTGTTGCCAGACGAAGCCCACCACATCGCGCCGGTAGGCCACGCGATCGCGGTTGGTCAGCGACGGCAGGTCACGGCCAGCGACCACAGCCTTCCCCGCCGTGGGGGTATCCAATCCCGACAGAATCGCCAGCAGCGTCGATTTGCCTGAACCCGAGGCTCCGACGAGTGCGACAAGTTCCCCGCGACCGACGAACAGGTCAAGGCCCTGGAGGGCCTGCACCTCGATATCGGCGACGGTGAAGATCCGCACGAGTCCTTCGCAGTGGATGTCGGCTTCAGCCGAGGGTGCTGGTGTCATCTCAGTCCTCCCCCATTCGCAGCACTGTCGCCGTCGAGGTCGCGCGAGCACTCAGCACGCCGCCGATCACGGCGAGGGCGAGAGCTGCCAGCACGATCGCGACGAGCGTAGCGCTCAGGACGGGATCGATGAAGAGCGAGGGCTGGCCGCCCCCACCGGTGAACGGGCGCAGATCGATGGAGAACACGATCAGAAGGGGCAACAGGATGCCGAGAGCCCCGCCAGCCACCAAGGCGGTGACTCCGAGCGGAACGAACTCCCACGCCACGACGCCGCGTGTCTCGCGGCGCCCCATGCCCATCGTGCGCAGCAGCGCAATGACGCGGGAGCGCGCATCGCGGGTCACGCCGGCCACGACGAGGACGGCAACCGCCGACAGCGCGATCGCGATACCGACCGCGCTGAGCAAGGCGACCTGCAGGGCCGTGACCGCCGGAGAACTGCGGATCTCGTCGGTTGAGGCATCCAGCAGACTCACCGAGAACGTGCCGCCGATGATCTGACCGACCCGATCAATGACGGCAGCGGCGTCGTAGCCCGGTGCGAGCTCGATCAGCACCGTGCGCGGGAAAAAGCCCTTGCCGGTGAGTGCGGTGTAGTCATCGGCCCCCATCACGACGAACTCCGACGAAGCCGTGAGACCCAGAATCTGCTCGATCGGTTCGGCTGCCTCCGCAGGCGCCCCCGAAATGGCGTCGATCGCTCCACCGAGCTCGGCCGCGAGCGCCGTCGAGGGGACGACCTGCACGGGGATCTCCCCGTCGGCGAGTCCCCCGGGGAAGGCTCCCACCATTCCGTCCTGCACAGCCGCGAGCGCCGTCGGATCGGTGGCGATGACCTCGGCGGTTACGCGGCCCCCGGGGCCCGTGACCGGCAGATAGTCGCCGCGCAGCAGGCCCGCGACGGCCGCGACACCCTCGACCCCCCGGATCGTGTCGAGCTGATCGGCATCAACGTACGGGCCGGAGATCTGGATGTCTGCGCCGACCATGCGCTCAGCCGCGACGACGGCGCCACGGTCGACGGTGGCAAGCACAACCGAGGAAAACACCGCGATCGCGACGGCCACGAGCATCGCGAGCACTGCCGCCGTCCCGGCAACCGGTTCCCGGACGGCGCGCGCGGCGCCCACGAGGCCCGTCGCTCCCCAGCGACGCCGTTGCAGACGCAAGGCCAGAGCGAGGGGGATCGGATGCAGCCGCACGACGATCAGCGCGAGAGCTACTGTCAGCAGCAGCGGCGCGGCCACCGCGAGAGGATCGAGTGCTCCCGGGCCCGCCCCGCGGACCAGCAATACCGCCACGGCTACCGCGGCGAGCGCGACCACGAGAGCCTGCATCGCCAGCATCGGCAGCGTGCGCCGCCGGCGATCGAGGTCTTCCCGACCGACAGCCAGGAGATTCCGGGGCAGTGCGAGAGCGAGCGCCGCGGCCGGAACTGCACCCGCGAGGATAGCGAGTGCGACAGATACCCAGCCTGCGTCCGCGGGAACGAGAGCGACCCCCAGCGCGGCCGCAAGGACACTGACTGGCACGCCGAGGAGCGCGCCCTCGAGAGCGAGCAGGCGCCGCAGTTGCGCCGAGGCGGCGCCTCGGGCAGCCAGCAGCGCCAGCTGCAGCCGACGTCTACGCACCATGAGCGCCGCCGCGAGGACCTCGAGCGAGAAGGCCACGACGACAGGGCCTACCGCCGCCACCGCAAGGATCGCACGCGTCGCTTCGGTACGCCCGACGGCGGTGCCGAGCGCGGCGACCAGACCGGAATCGAGCGCCACGCGAACATCGCCACCCGGGCCCAGCGGCAGCGGTGACGTGACGATTGCGCGAATCGCGGGAAGCAGCTGCGCGACATCGACGTCGGCGGCACCGGCAGCATCGACCGGGTACCACACGACCACCGTCCCTGGCGGGTCGAGCACCTCCCAGGTCCCGGGATCAATCCAGGCAGCGGAGGTCGCCACCGGACGCCGGTTCCCGTCGTCGAAGACGGTTGCCGTAAGCGCTGTTGGCAGATGAAGCCAGCGCGGATCATCCGGATCTGCTGCTCGCACCGTCGCCGTCAATACCAGCTCGAGCGGTGCCGTCGCGGTGAGAATCGTGCGCCGCTCTCCGATCGGCCAGTCCATCGTGGCGGCCGCGTCCTCCGACAGGGTGATCTCGATCGGCCCGGAACCCGACCACGCACTCGGCCACGCCCCTTCGGCAATCTGCAGGTGCGCGAGGGCATCCGGCTCTGCCATGAGGTGAACGTCAGTAAAGGGCGAGGTCGGCCCCAGAGCCTCCGGCGATGCCCGTAGCGGATCGGTGTAGACCGCCACCTCGCCATCACCGACCAGGCTCTGAACGATCGACGGCCACTGATCGCGCGCGCTCGACAGTGACGATTCCAGGCCCGGGATGCCGCCATCGGGCACGACCGCCGATACCGTCCCGGTCAGGTCTCGTGTTGTCGGGGCGAGCTGCCCCACCTGGTGAGCTACCTCGTCCCGAGTGACCTGGACGAGCATGCGGGGCGCAACGGAGATGAGCAGAGCAGTCAGCGCAGCCAGAACGACGATGACCGTCGCGGCACCGCGCGGTATGCCGAAGCGACGCCGCAGCAGGCGGAGAACCGAGAGGCGATTCGGTGGCATCCGTTACTCGTCCTCTCGGATCAGCCGCGCGAGCGCTCGCGGAAGACGGACCCACCAGGCAATGGCGAGTCCACCGACCAGCAGCACCGCCAGCAGCACGAGCAAGGCGGGAACATCGACCTGGATGCCGACGGGGTAGGCAGCGGGAAGATCACCGGATGCCCACCGGACAGCCGGAGGCACCGTCGCCGCTGCCGTCACCGCTCCCCCGATGATTCCGGCCACGAAACCGACGACGAGCGCCGTCGTATTTTGCGTTGCCACCACCGTGGTCGCACCTCGCCTGCCGGCTCCCACAATGGACAGCAGCGCCGCGTCGCGGGCCTCGACTCCGCTGACTCTGCCGCGCAGGACCAGCAGAGTCAGGGCGATGAGGACGGACCCGATCGCCGACACCTGAAGGATTGATCCCTGGGCGACACGGTCTGCTGCAACAGCCGGATCGGGGGCGAGCACGACCACCTGCGGGTACTCCCGTTCGATCAGCGCGGCGGAGGCACCGGGGTCGTCGGCGGCGATCCAGAGCTGATTGGGCTCGACCCGCTCCCCCGACACGACGGCCAGGCGCGCGAGATCTACGAGAAAACCTCGCGAGCCGGGTGTCCCTGGGATAACGGGAACCACGCCGGCGACCACCAGGTCCGCAGTCAGTGAGGGCGAGGAGGCATCCAAGGCAAGGGAGTCACCCTCGATCAGCCCCAGATCGTCGGCGACGTCTTGCGACACGAGAGCGGGGATCTGGCCGGCACTCGAAAGTCGGCTCAAGCGCTCGGACCACTCGCCCGGGTCGACGACACCGGGGATCGCCGTCATCACCTCGCGGATCTTCTGTGATTCCAGCGCCAGGATCGGGACGCGGTCGCGCTCCGAGCGCGTCGAGGGCATGCTTGCAACCAGTTGACGGCCTTCCATTGCGGCGTCCGCCCCGGCTGCGGCGGAAATTGCCGAGGGTGTGACGTCCGCGGGGATGGTCACGACGCGAAGGTCTGCGCCCACCCGCAGCGCTTCCGGTCCTTCGCCGACACCGACAGCGCTGGAGGTGTACGAGGCTGCCACGACGCTTATTCCGACCGCAATGGCGACGGCGATCATCGATGAGGCGGAGCGCCCGGGCCTGCGAGAGAGCCGCCGCAGCGCCGTGACGAGGATGAGGCCCCGACTCCGGGACGCCGCGCTGCTGAGCATCCGGAGCCCGGCAAGGGCGAGAACGGTCGATGCAGTGGCAACCACGAGCAGGAGCAGCGCCGGGGCCAGGAACGAGATCGGATCCACACCGAAGGTCAGAAGGCGCCAGGTCGCCACCCCGGTGACGATGGCGACGACAATGATCGCAGCGACAGCGACCGCGACGCCCCGCGCCGGAGGGCTCTCGCGACCGGCGAGCAGCCCCGCGGCACCCGCAGTGCCGACGACGAACACCGCAACACCCGTAGCCGTCAGCACGACCTGCGCAGCGGCTGCCGTCAGCATCCACAAGAACACACCGGCTCCGAGAGCACCGGCGAGGCCCGCCACCGTTGCGATGAGGGCGGCCTCGAACACCGCCATCGTCACGAGCCGGCGCGGCCGCATGCCGCGGGCCAGAAGCAATCGCGTCTCGCCGGTGCGCGACCGAGCGACCTCCACTGCCGACAGCACCGCCGCCAGAGCGACCGGCACGGCGAGCATCCCGATCGCGACCGCGGCGACACCGGTTGACCCGGTGCTCGCCAGCCCGTCCGCTGCGACGCGCGCCACGCGAGTTTCGTCCACCGCGGTCGCTGCGCTGACCAGCGCGCCCGAGAGCCCCGCGAAGACTGCCAGGGCCACAAGTGACGCACGCGCGGCGCCAGCGCGGCGGAGGGCGAAACGGATGCCTCCGCTCACTCGCACCCGCTCCGCATCCTGGCACTCTAGCCGAGGGCCCTGCCCAGCGGATGGCCGCGGGGTTGAACGCGACAGGCGGCGCCGTCGTCTCCGACGAGAACGTGCAGCGCATCGCAGCGGGCTCGCTCGGCATCATTCTTCTCGACGGCGAGGGCGTGCTCGCAGCCGCGGGAATCCCCGAAGCCGATGTCCCGACGATTGTGGCTCGCGCCGCTCACGAGCCAACCGATATCGACGGTCGGTACCTCGCCGAAACGATCGACACGACGGGCTTCTCGCTGACGTTCAGCGACAACGAGAGCGAAGTCCCGGTGACCTCCGCCGTGCTCGTGGTGCGCACAACCGATCGCGAGGCCAATGGCGTTCTCCTGATCTCGGCGCTCTCGGTGACGGCGGTGGTGACGACCATCATCCTCATCATTGCGGCGGCGATCGTCGTCGGTCGTGGTCTTCGCCCACTCACGGCGATGGCTGAGCACGCCGAGCGGATCGCAGAGGGCGACCGCACCCTCCGTCTTCCGGTCGAGAGCAGCGGCGACCCGGCAATCGCTCGCATGGCGAGCACCGTGAACCTCGCCTTCGATGTGCAAGAGGATGCCGAAAACCGCATGCGCTCGTTCGTCGCAGATACCTCGCACGAGTTGCGTACGCCGCTGACCACAGCGAGCGGCTGGGTCGAGCTCTACCTGCGTGGTGGTCTGACCGACCCCGATGCCCTCGCAGAAGCGATGGCGCGCGTGGAGCGACAGCTGGGGCGAATGAGGCTGCTGACGGACGAGCTGTCCCTGCTCGCGCGGACCGACTCCGGCCGGCCCCTCGAGAACACGCCGGTCGATCTCGCCGCCGTCGCCGCAGAGGTGGTCTCGGACGCTCGCGTGCTGCATCCTGAACGCCGTCTCATCGTCGACACCGATGGTCCCGCGCGGGTCCTCGGCGACGAACCTCGGTTGACCCAGGTCGCGCGCAACCTCGTCGGTAATGCGTTGCAGCACACTCCGCCGGATGCCGACGTCACGGTCAGCACACGGATGAACGCCGACCGCGTCATCCTGCGCGTACACGACACCGGACCAGGCATCCCGGCCGAACAACTACCGCATGTGTTCGAGCGGTTCTGGCGGGGCGACACCTCCCGCCATTCTGCGGGCTCGGGCCTCGGACTCGCGATCGCTCATGCCCTGGTCAGCGCACACGGCGGCATCCTGCGCGTCACCAGCGCGCCGGGCCAGGGAACGACCTTCGAAGCGAATCTTCCCGCGCTGGACGGTCAGCCTGCCGAGCCGTCGCGGTGATCGCGCTTGCGCTTCTCGATCTCAGCCCGAAGTCGCCACTCCTCGATCTCGAGGTCCAGATCGGCTAGCTGCTGCTCGGTGCTGCGCGTGTCGCGGGGCCGCACGGGGGCGCTCGCCGGCGGAGCCCCTTTGTCGGTGTACTCGCGCCAGGGCGCCGGCGCACGCTGATAGTCCCGTCCCAGTGCGAACCAGAAGACACTGCCCAGCAGCGGCACGAGAACGATCAGAATCACCCACGCGACCTTGGGGAGGTAGCGCACGCGATTCTCGGAGATGACGATCGCGTCGATGAGCGCACCGATGCTCAGTGCGATGACGAGGACCGAGAACAGCACTGGCATGCCGACAGCCTAAGCACAGGCCGCGCAGCCGTGAAGGTCAGCCAGCCTGATCGGACTTGCGAGCACCTGCCTCGAGCACATCCCCGGTGGGAAGCTCGTGGTGGCCACCGAACTGCAGGCGCATCGCCGAGAGAAGCTGGTTGGCGTAGTGATCCTCATCACGGGATGCGAACCGCTCGAACAGCGCTGCAGAGAGCACGGGAGCGGGAACCCCCGTGTCGACGGCGGCCTTGACGGTCCAGCGGCCCTCGCCCGAGTCGGAGACCCGGCCGGCGAGTCCGTCGAGCGTGGGGTTCTCTTCGAGGGCAGCTGCGGTGAGGTCGAGCAGCCACGACGAGATGACCGATCCGCGACGCCACAGCTCCGCGACCTTGGGGGTGTCGATCGTGAACTGATAGAACTCAGGCTCTTCCAGCGGGGCGATCTCGGCCGAATGTTCGGCTTCGCGGACTCCCGCGTCGGCGTTCTTGAGGATGTTCATCCCCTCGGCGAGCGCGGCCATGATCCCGTACTCGATGCCGTTGTGGACCATCTTGACGAAGTGGCCGGCCCCCGACGGGCCGCAGTGCAGGTAGCCGAGCTCTTCGGGCGCGTAGTCGCCGGTACGCCCCGGCGTGCGCTCGATGTCGCCCTTGCCGGGCGCGATGGTCTTGAGGATCGGCTCGATCCGGTCGAATGCCTCGTTCGGACCGCCGACCATGAGGCAATAACCGCGCTCAAGGCCGAACACGCCGCCGCTGGTGCCGGCATCCACGTAATGGATGCCCTTGGGCTTGAGCTTCGCGGCCCGGCGCACATCGTCGCGGTAGTTGGAGTTGCCGCCGTCGATGATGATGTCCCCGGGCTCCAGCACCTCGGCCACCTGGTCGACGACATCGCCGGTGAGGCCCGCGGGGATCATGAGCCAGATCGCACGAGGTGCCTCGAGCTTGCTCGCCATGTCGGCGAACGACTCCGCACCCGTCGCGCCCTCGCCGGCGAGCGCGGTCACGGCATCCGCATTCACGTCGTAGACGACGCATTCGTGCCCGTCGTTCATGAGGCGGCGCACGATGTTCGCGCCCATTCGTCCGAGTCCGACCATTCCCAGTTGCATTCGTGATCCTCTGTTCCGCGGTATCGCTGACACGGCCAATCGATGCGGGCCTGCCTGCAGTCTAGAGAGCCATAGGATGACCGCGTGAGTGGAGATTCGCCAGCGACCCGTCCGCGCCGCGACTGGCTCGACATCATGGCGGTGTTCGTGTTGTCGATCACGGCAGTCCTCACGGCATGGTGTGGGTTCGAGGCCTCCAAGTGGGGCGGCGAGATGTCGATCGCGTTCAGCCAGGCATCCAGCGCACGAGTACAGGTTGAAGCCGGTCCCTTCGCGGTGCCCGAGTACATCCCTCCCGGCACCGTCGAGGCGCAGGAACTTAACGAACGCGCGGATGCGAAGTTCCAGGAGGCGCTCACCAACAATCAGCGCGGCGACAATTACTCGCTCCTCACCGTGCTCTTCGCACTGGTGCTCTTCCTCACCGCAATGTCCCAACGCGACCTCGCACCGTGGGCCCGCAAGTTCCTCCTGATCGGCGCCACAGCGCTGGGAGCGGTCGGAGTCGTCATCCTGGCGACGTTCCCGATCCGGATCTAGAAACGTCAGCGAATCGCGTATTCGGCTTCGGTCTGTACCCGCACTGTTACGCCCACGAACTCGGGCAGGCCATCGAGCGCTGCCGTGAGGTCATCGGTGTCCGGAATCTGGCCGTCGTCGGTCACGACGTCGATCGTGGCGTTCACGCCGACCCAGTGCACGTCAGAGATGGATGCCGTGGTATCGGCGCTGATCCATTCCTGGGAGGCGTTGCGGATCGTCAGACCCCACGATGTCAGCAGGAACGAGGCAACGGTGTTGAACGCGAGCGGGATGACGACGATGACCGCCGCGATCCCGACGATGATGTAGGCACGGCGGCGTCGCGCGGTCGGGAGCGAGCTTGGCTCGCGGGCGTACCCCGCGAGGGTGAAAACGATGCTGCCCGCGATGATGAGCGCCACGACGTTGGACAGGAACAGCCACAGCGCACCGGTAGCGGCATCCCATTCCCCCACCCCGGCGCACACGCCGACGACACCGAGCGGCGGGACGAGTGAGATCGCGATGGCGACCCCGGGCAGCACGGTGCTGAGATCGCGGCGAGACATCGCGAAAGCTCCGGCGGTTCCGGTCGCGAGCGCTGCCGCGAGGTCGAGGAGTCCCGGGGAGGTGCGTCCGGTGATCTGAGAGTTGCTCTGCAATTCCGACGGATCGGCGACGAACACCGCGAACATCGCACCGATCGCGATCACCAGCACCACCCCGAGCAGCACCCACAGCAGCGAACTGACGACGAGGCGCAATTGCCCCACGACGATCCCGAGTGCGATACCGAGGATCGGGGTGGCAAGCGGCGCAATGATCATGGCCCCGATGACCGTCGCCGTCGAATCGCCCAGGACGCCGGCCGCGGCGATGATCGCCGAGAGCACGAGCATGATGAGGAAGGCCGAACGCTTTCGACCGACCTCGCCGGCTCCGAGGTTCAGCGCATCGTGCAGCTCATCGGCCGACAGGCGCTGTGACGGCGGGATGAGCGCTTCGGTGACCCGGGACACGGAGCCTCAACGGAAGAAGCTGTTGGCGCGCGACGTGAACAGCAGCAGCAGACCGATCAGCGGCAGCACCGCCGAGCCCAGAGCTGACCAGAGCTGTGCCGGTTCGGTGATCATCAGATACACCGACCCTGCGATGTTCAGCACAAAGACGACAGCGGTGAGGATGCGGGCGCCGTTGCTGCCGCCGAACAGGCCCAAGCTCACCAGAATCGTGATGAATCCGATGAGCATCGCGACGATGCCCAGGATGATCTCCCCGCCGATCATCAGCAGCACTCCCGCGATGATCTGCAGCGCACCCGTGAGCCAGGCGATTATCGCCACCAGGGTGACTCCGAATGGTCGCCTACCCGCCATGTTCCCCTCCCAGCGGGGCGGCCGCTCGGCGCGGCATCCGTCCCGTGGGCATCACTGTAGCGGGAGCGGCGCTACGCGAGGAGGGTCTCTCCGATGAAGCCGCCCTCCGCGCACCCGGGCGGCACGGCGAACACCGCCGAGCCGATCGGGATCGTCCACTCGTTGAGCAAGTCCAGGTCGGAAAGGCGCTGCTGCATCGGCACGAACTGCGCGTCGATGTCGGCCTGGAACGCCGCGAAGATCAGCCCCGAGTCCGACAGCGCGCCACCGGTGGGCGCATCGTCGTAGTTGTACGGACGGCGCAGGATGCGTTCCCGGGGGTTCTCGCTGCGGGCCCGCCGCATGTGCGAGAACTCCGGGATCACCGGGAAGCCGAGAGCGTTGCGAGCCTCGAAGTCCGGCTCGTCCGTCTCGGCGGTCCCGGTCAGCGGCGCCCCGTTGTCGAGGGTACGGCCGACGGACTGCTCTCGGCCCGACCGATCGAGCTTGTCCCACGTGTCAAGCGTCATTCGGATGCGGCGCACAACCATCCCGGTGCCGCCGGCGAGCCATCCGTCCGAGTTCCAGACGACTTCGTCGAAGTCCGCCGTCCCCGCCACCGGGTTGACGGTGCCGTCGACCTGGCCGAAGAGGTTTCGCATGCTCCGCTCGGGGTAGGCGCCGGCCGAGCGGCGGAAACCCTGCTGCACCCACCGCACGGTGGTGAACGAACGCGAGTCCTTCAGCAGCATCCGGGTCGCGTGAGCGACGACCAGTGGGTCATCGGCCGCGATCTGGATGAGCAGGTCTCCGCCGGTGTAGGCCGGTTCGAGCCTGTCGATCGAGAACGCAGGGAGGGGCTTCAGCCAGACCGGCCCGGCCCCTCCTGCCCGCGCCACGAACTCGGGACCGAAACCGAACGTGACGGTCAGACGGGCCCTCGCCATCGCCAGCTCGGGCTCCGAGTCCGCCAGCGCCGGCTCGCCACGCGTCAGACGCGCCGCATCGTCGGTGAGGACCTTCATCATGCGCCGTTGCGCCTCACGCTGCACCTCGGGAAGCAGATCGAGTGCGACGAAGGTCCCGTAGGTCTGGGCCGCGGTGTCGATCCCTGCCTGGTGGGCGCCGTAGAAGGGAACGATCTCCGTTCCCTCCTGCGGAGTCGAACCGGATGCCGCGGGTGCTGGAGCATCCGGGGCGGAGGTCAGGGCGAGGTCGATGCCGATCGCCGCTGCAGCGCCGACGCCGGCGACAGCTCCCCCCACGAGGAACTGCCGCCGGGTCGACCCGGAGCGATCGGAGCTATTCCGATCAGCGGTCATTACTGGTCGTCACCGCCCATGTCCATGTCCGAGTGGCCCTCGTCCATGTCCATGCCGCCGCCGTTGTAGTTCTCGTCAGCACCGGTGAAGTCCTTCACCGGTGCTGTGAACTCCATCGTCGAGCCGTCCTCGAACGTGACGGTGAACGTCGCTTCGTCACCGGCGACCAGCGGAGCCGTGAGGCCCATCAGCATGAAGTGGTAGCCGCCCGGCTCGAGTGTGAGGCTGCCGCCTGCCGGCACGATGAAACCGCCGTCCTTCTCTTGCATGACCATGCTGCCGCTGCCGTCGTCGACCACCTCGTGCAGTTCCAACGTCGTGGACGCGTCGGAGGTGACCGAGACGATCGCAGCGTCGGTGTCGCCGGTGTTCTCGAGCTCACCGAAGGCTGCTGTCATGCCGCTGTCGGCAGCCTTGACCCAGGCATCCGTGATGGTGACGGAGTCGGCTTCGGTGGCAGTCGCTGTGCCGGTGTCCGTGGACGCGCAGCCGGCGAGACCGAGGGCCGCCGCGACCAGAAGGATGCCGAATCGGGTGGAAATACGGGTGTTCACAGGTTTCCCTTTCAGGGCTTCGGGGGTTCCTCGTCGGAACCCTGGCGGCCACGCCCGGCGCGGCCGCGAAGGAAGAAGAGAACCAGCCCGAACAGGGCGAGCGCAGATGCCGCCCCGATCGCGCCGATCAGAACGACACGCGGAATGCCGCCGTCCTCTGCCGCCGAGTCCAGCGGCGCGGTGGTCGCGTCATCGGAAGGACCACCGGTGGTCTGATCTGCTGTCGGCGTGGGTGAACTCACGGCCGTGGAGGTCGCCGTCGGCGTCGGGGATGCCGCTGCCGGATCATCCACCGTGAAGGGGATGAGGCCGGAGATCGGATGCCCGTCCGACGAGACGACCCGCCACCGCACTTCGTATGCGCCGTTCGGCATCCCCTCGTCGAGGGTCACCGTCAGGGTGTCGAAGTCGATCTGGATGTCGCCGGCGACCCAGTCGTTCTCCTGAGCATCCGCAACGATCACGGCTGCGCCCATCTGCATGATCTCGCCCGAGAAGATCAGCTCGACGGCGGTCGGGGCCACCGTGAGCTGCTCGTTCTGCTGCGGGGAGCTCGCGACGAGCTCGTCGTGCGCCCACGCGGGTGCGGCGACGAGAGACAGCGCGACGGTGGCCACCGCGACCGAAGCCGCGAAGGCTCCGGCACGGGCGCGAAGAGACAACGACATGAGGAACGCCTTTCGTGAGTGAACGTCGATACGCCTCCCCCGGCGCCGAGTCGGAAGCCGCGGGAGTCGAGACAGAGAGTCAGACCACGAAAGACAGAGGCGGACCGCGTCGCCGGACGAGCGAGACAACGGGGGCCGAACGCAGCGGCGCCGCCGGGGTAAACACGATCCCGGGTCGCTCAGCGACCGCAGGAAGCCTGACGACACCGGAGAGGATGCGCCGGCGCACCCATGCGAGCAGCTCGCGAGCCAGGACACCAAGCCGGATGACGAGTCGTTCACCCCGGTACAGCGCCGCGACCGTGAGCACGGCTGCCGCGAGGTGCGCGAACCACATCGACAGGTCAGCGGCGACTGGCGTTGCTCCCGTCGACAGATCGAGGACAGGGAGGCCATGGACGTGGCCGGTGGCGACTGTTCCTGCAGGGGCTCCGCTGTCAGCGCCGAGGACGAACAGCAGGTGGAACAGGAGCTGACTGAGGACCACTGCGACACCCAGTCGCGGCAGTGAGAGCGCGCGGCCGACGAGCACCGTACACACGGCGAGCGAAAGCACCCACGGCACGGCGATTCCCAGCCACGAGGGCATCGCTCCGCCCGCTGCGACGTGCGAGAACAGCGCGACGAAGGTCGCGATCGACGCGGCGACTGAGGCGCGGATGACGCGCGTCGCTCGCGATCGGGACATGCATCCATTGTGGCAAACATCGACCGGGCCCCCGCCCATGGGACCTTATTCCCGGTTGGGCGAGCCGATCGGCGACCCATAATCCTGCTATGACCCGCGTTACCTACAGTGCGATCTCGAGCTTCTCCCGCGTCCGCATCCTGTTCCTGCTGCAGGAGCGACCCGAGCGGACCGTCACCGAACTGTGCGAGGCGACGGGCCTGCACGCGAACACCGTGCGTGAACACCTGCAGCGGCTCGTCGACGGCGGCTACGTGGTGGCCGAGACCGAGCACCGCACCACACGCGGCCGCCCGCGAGTGCTCTATTCGGCAGCGACCGGGCAGGACAGAGACTCGACCAGCGCAGTCGCACGCCACAAGGCCCGGGCTGCTGCGCAGCGCGGTGACCTGATGCGTCGGGTCATGCCGTGGACGGATGTCGACGACCTGCCGACAGAGGCCGTCCATCAGCTCGATGCCCTGGTGGAGGATCTCGGGGACGCCGGGTTCGATCCCATCGTCGACGAGTCGACACTGACCGTCGACCTCTCCCCCTGCCCCCACGCCTCGGCCAGCGCGCGCGACCGGGAGACGCTGTGCGCTGTGCACCTGGGCCTCATGGACGGCGTGCTCTCCCAAGCCGGGGGGCCGCTCCGGGTCGACTGCATGACGGCGTCCCGGCATCCGGAGCGGTGCGTGGTCAAGCTTCTCGCCGGGCAGGCCTCGCGTACCGCGGAGCTCGTCGCAAGCTGACCGGTCGCGTCCACCTCGCCGCCATGGAGGTAGCGTGATGTGGTCAGACACCAGCAGGGACGCTTTATTCACGGCCCCAACTTTCACCCCGACTGATGGAGCGGGGAGTAGCGTGACCACCAGTACACAACCTCGATCTGGGGGGAAATGATCATGGATCTGCTCGATCCGCTGCTGCTAGCCCGATGGCAGTTCGGCCTCACGACGCTGTACCACTTCCTGTTCGTGCCGCTGACCCTCGGCATGTCGGTCACCGTCGCGATCTTCCAGACCGTCTGGTACCGCACCGGCGACGTCAAGTGGCTGCACCTGACGCGGTTCTTCGGGAAGATCTTCCTGATCAACTTCGCGATGGGAGTCGTGACCGGCATCGTGCAGGAGTTCCAGTTCGGCATGAACTGGTCGTCCTACTCGCGTTTCGTCGGTGATGTCTTCGGCGCCCCCCTCGCCTTCGAAGGGCTGATGGCGTTCTTCTTCGAAGCGACCTTCATCGGCCTGTGGATCTTCGGATGGGACAAACTCCCGAAGGGGCTGCACCTGGCATCCATCTGGATCGCCTCGATCGGCGCGCTGCTGTCGGCATACATCATCATCGCTGCGAACGCGTTCATGCAGAACCCGGTCGGCTACCAGATGGCCGAGGACGGCTCGCGCGCCGAAATGAACAACTTCCTCGAGGTCGTCTTCAACCCGATCGCCCTGGCGGCGTTCCCGCACACAATCTTCGCGGCGTTCATGTTCTCGTCGGGCGTGGTGATCGCCGCGGCGGCCTGGCACATGGCCCGCAAGCGAAACATCGAGATGATGCGCCCCGCCCTGAAGTTCGGGCTGTGGGGCATGATCGTCGCGTTCGCCGGTACGTTCCTCGCCGGTGACCAGCTGGGCCTGGTCATGGTCTCCACCCAGCCGATGAAGATGGCGGCGGCAGAGGCGCTGTTCAACACCGCCTGCGGTGCCGACGCATCCTTCTCGATCTTCTCGATCGGGACTCCCGACGGCACCGGCGAGATCTGGTCGATCCGTGTGCCGTACCTGCTCTCGCTCCTGTCCACGCACACGCTCGACGGATGCGTCGAAGGCATCAACGACCTGAACGCGCAGTACGCCGCGCAGTGGCCGGATCTTGCCGCGCAGGTCGATGGCGTCTTCAACCCGGTGCTGTGGATCACCTACTGGGCGTTCCGCTGGATGATGGGCCTCGGCTTCCTCGCGACCTTCATCGCGATCGTGGGCCTGTGGCTGACCCGCAAGAACGCAAAGCGCGAGGTTCCCCGCTGGGCCTGGAGCGTCGCGATCTGGAGCGCCCCGATCGCGCTGCTGGGGTCGCTCGTCGGCTGGGTCTTCACCGAGATGGGTCGCCAACCGTGGATCGTGTTCAGCCTCATGCTGACCGAGGACGGCGTGTCCCCCAGTGTTCCCGGCTGGTCGGTGCTGATCTCGCTCGTCGCTTTCACCGCGATCTACGCCTCGCTTGCGGTGGTCGAGTTCGGCCTCATCCTCAAGACGGTGCACAAGGGACCAGACCCGCTTCCTGAGCCCGGCAGCACGGACGCCGAACCGCCTGCCCTCGAAGACACCCCGACGACGGTCTACTAGGAGCTGATCATCATGGATCTTGCATACCTCTGGTTCTGGATCGTCGGAGTCCTGTTCGTCGGCTACTTCGTTCTCGACGGCTTCGACTTCGGCGTGGGCATGTCGCTCCCCTTCCTCGGTAAAGACGAGGTCGGCAAGCGTCAGATCATCAACACGATCGGTCCCGTCTGGGACTTCAACGAGACCTGGCTCATCGTCGCCGGCGCCTGCCTGTTCGCGGCCTACCCCGAGTGGTACGCCTCCCTGTTCAGTGGGTTCTACCTGGCGCTGCTGCTGATCCTGCTCGCCCTCATCCTGCGCGGTGTCTCGTTCGAATACCGGCACCAACGCGAGGGGCTGCGCTGGAAGAAGGGCTTCGACACGATGATCGTCATCGGGTCGGTGCTGCCCGCGCTGCTGTGGGGTGTCGCTGTCGCGAACCTCGTCCAGGGTGTGCCGCTGGATGAGAACCACGAGTACACCGGGTCGCTGCTGACGCTTCTCAACCCGTATGGACTGCTCGGCGGCATCACCCTCGTGCTGGTGCTGTTCCTGCACGGCCTGTACTTCATCGGCCTCAAGACCGACGGTCAGGTGCACGAGGATGCCAAGCGCCTCGCGACCCGGGTCGGTTTCATCACCGTCGTGGTGGCTGCAGCGTTCCTGATCTGGACGATCTTCATCGCCGCAGCCCACGAAGCGCCGCTGCTGCCGCTGGTGATCGCCGCTGCGGCTCTGGCAGCCGTCGCCCTGCTCCTGTCGATGTTCTTCCACACGAAGGAACGCGAGGGCTGGGCGTTCACCGCGGGGATCTTCACCGTCGCGTTCGCGGTACTCACGCTGTGGATGTCGATGTTCCCGAACGTGATGCGCTCGTCGACGGATGTCGCGTTCAGCCTCACGATCGAGAACGCCTCGAGCACCGATTACACCCTCACGATCATGTCGTGGGCGGCGCTCATCTTCCTTCCGCTGGTCCTCGCCTACCAGGGCTGGACCTACTGGGTGTTCCGCAAGCGCGTCACGCGGTCGCGGATCGAGAAGGCAGAGCTCGTCAGCCACTGAGCCCGCCGAACACCGAGCCGGTCAAACACTGAGCTTGTCGAGGACCGCCTGGCGCTACGCCAGGCGGTCCTCGCTTTCAGTCCTCGTCGCCGATACGCCCAGCGATGCGCACGTGGCGTGAGAGGGCCTGGGCAAACGGCGTCGCAGGATGCCGCAACACCTCCCGAACCGCCCCGTGCTGCGTCACCCTCCCCCGCTCGATCACGACGAGTCGATCGGCGATGGCCAGGGCATCGACCGGGTCATGGGTGATGACCACCGCCGTGCTGCGCAACTGGTCTGCCAGCAGCATCCGGATCTCTGACGCCGTTTGAATATCGAGCGAGGTGAGGGGCTCATCGAGCAGCACGAGCCGCGGTTCCACCGCAAGTGCGCGGGCCACAGCCACCCGCTGCTGCTGGCCGCCCGAGAGCTGGGCTGGCCTCCGGTCGCCGAGACCGGCAAGACCGACGCGGCCCAGCCACTCATCGGCGGCGCGCCCAGCCTCGACGCGTGAGTGACCCCGGGCGAGAGGTCCGAACGCGACGTTCTGACGGGCGCTGAGGTGCGGGAAGAGGCGGGCGTCTTGACCGAGGAGCACGACCCCGCGATCCATCGGAGCGACGTGGATGCCGCGGCGGGCCGTGCTGCCGCGCACGGATGCGTCGGCGATCACCTCCCCGTCGAGTTCGATGCGACCGGCATCCAGGCGGACGAAGCCGGCGAGCGCAGCCACCAACGTCGACTTGCCCGCGCCACTCGGGCCCATCACCGCAACCCGCTCGCCCGGTGCGAGCTCGAGTTCCAGGTCCAGCTCGAAGTTCGATGAACGGATGACCCGCATCCGCGCCGAAACCGGTGCCGTCATCCGGGAACTCCCCGTCTCGGCGTCTCGCCCCGCCACCCGCGGACGAGCAAGAGCACGGCCAGCGCCGCCACCAGCAGGAGCAGCGAGAGCGCCACGGCAGTTCCTTGCGTGACACCGGCCCCGTTGAAAGCCGTATAGATCGCCAGCGGCATCGTCTGAGTCACCCCGGGCGCATTACCGGCGAACAGCGCCGTCGCACCGAACTCACCGATAGCACGCGCGAAGCTCAGCACCACGCCGGCGATCAGCCCGGGTGCTGCAAGGGGAAGAGTCACGCGGCGCAGGATCATCCACCGCCGAGCGCCGAGCCCGGCCGCAACCTGTTCGAGATCCGTTCCCGTGGCGCGAAGCGACCCTTCCACCGCCAGGACCAGGAACGGGAGCGCCACGAAGGTCTGGGCCATGACGACGGCTGTCGTAGTGAAGGGCAGCGCGATGCCGGCCTCGGCGAGCAGACCTCCCACCCAGCCGCGCCTTCCGTACAGAAAGAGCAGTGCCACCCCCCCGACCATCGGCGGAAGCACCAGGGGCACCGTTACGAGCGCTCGAAGCACCGCGGCGATGCGCGGCGAGGACCGCGCGATCAGCAGGGCCAGGGGAACGCCCAGCAGCACACACAGCCCCGTTGCGGCAAGGCCGGTTCCGAGAGAGAGCCCGAGCGCCTGGGCGGCTTCGGGCGAGGTGATGTCACCCCAGAAGGTCTCCCACTGCACCCGGGCGATGAGGGCAATGAGCGGCACGACCAGGAACGCGAGCCCGAGTAGCGCCGGAACGATCAGCGAGCGCGGCAGAAGCGTTCCGGTGCCAGGCCTCACGGCGCGCCGAATCCGAACGAAGCAAGGACGCTCTGGCCGTCGGGACCGAGCACATACGCGATGAACGCTGCGGCGGCGTCGGGCGAGGCAGCGGAATCGAGCGGCACGATGGGATAGAGGTTGACCACGGCCTCGGCGCCGTCCGGAACGATCGACTCGACATCGGTGCGACCAGAGACATCCGTTCGGTACACGAGGCCCGCATCAGCCTCGCCGGCAGCGACTTTCGTGAGAACGGCAGTGACGTTCTGCTCAAGGCTTGCGGGCGCCACTGCCACGTCGGCACCAGCAAGGAGTTTCTGCGACGCAGACCCGCACGGCACTTCCGGGGCACACAGCACGACTGACAGGGCCGGATCGGCGAGGTCGGCGAGCTCCGAGACGTCGGCCGGGTTACCCGCCGGGACGACGATCACGAGAGTGTTCGAGGCGAACAGCTCCGGAGACTCGGCAAGCCCGGCATCGACGACCGTTGCCATGGTCGATTCGTTTGCGGCCGCGAAGACGTCAGCGGGGGCACCCTCGACGATCTGTGTGGCCAAGGTCGACGAGCCATCGTAGGTGATCGGGCGGACGTCCACGTCCGGATAGGCGGCTTCGAATCCCTCCGCAATCTCGTCGAAGGCCCCCTGGAGCGAAGCAGCGGCGAAGATCGTCACCTCGCCAGAAGCGCCGGGCGTCGAGGCCGTCGGTGACGGGTCGGGGGCTGCCGCCGAGCATCCGGCGAGGATGAGTACGGACGTGGCGACAAGGGCAGCACGGGGGATGACGCGGAAAGTCACTGATCAGTCCTTCGGGGTCTCGACGATGACGTTCGTCGCTTTCACGATCGCGGCGGCAAGGGATCCGACCTGCAGCTCGAGCTCACGGACGGCCTCTGCCGACATGAGAGAGACGACCCGGTGGGGGCCGGACTGGATGTCGACCTGCGCCATGACACCGTCGACCTGCACGCGCGTCACCAGACCCACGAACCGATTGCGTGCACTCGACAGCACGTCGGAACTGTCGGCTGCCTGCTGCGAACGCTCCATCGCACGCTGGGCGAGCGCATCACCGGGGATCTCTACCGGACTTGCTCCGGTCGTGGCGAGACTGCCTGCATCGATCCACCGCCGGACGGTGTCATCACTGACGCCCAGCAGCCGGGCAGCGTCGGCAATGCGATATGTGCGCATGGAGGCACCCTAGCATCCGCGCTTGCGGGAATTTGATCCCCTGTACTCCGATTCAGCGGATCATTCCATGGTTTCTTACCGCTGCTGCGCCAGTGCGCGACTCCCCCCGAAGCGGGACCTTTGGCACGGTCGACCTGGGCGCCGGCCCGAGGAAATGAGGCAGACTCGATTCATGCCCGCCGAGCAGGACCGACCCACGCGTCGGGGACCTGTCGACCCGCGGCTCCTGCGCTACGCGCGGAGCTCCCGCGGCTTCTTCGCCCTGATCGCGGCTATCGGCCTGGCCCAGACCCTGACGATCGTCGCCTTCGCCTGGTTCCTCACGACGGCGATTGTCGACGCGATCGGCGGGGTACCGCTGACCGAGCTCGCGCCGACGCTGACACTGCTCGGCGCGACAATCGCGGTGCGCGCAGTCTTGATCTGGGCACGTGAAGCCGCCTCATCGCGAGCCGCTGCTCGCGTGGAGAGCGAACTGCGAGAACATCTCGTCGGCGCCGTCAGCACGCTCGGCCCGGAGTGGCTCGCGAACCGGAACACCGCGCAGCTGGCAGTGACGGCGGGCCGGGGCCTCGAAGCGCTGGATGCCTACTTCGGCCGCTACCTGCCGCAACTGGTGCTCACCGCGATCGCCACCCCGATCCTCCTGGGGGTCATGTGGTGGCAGGACTGGCTGAGCGGACTGATCGTGCTGGTGACCCTCCCCCTCATTCCGATCTTCATGGTGCTGATCGGACTCGCCACCCGCGCCATTCAGCAGCGCCAATGGCGAACCCTCGGCCAACTCGCCGCGCGCTTCAGCGACACCGTGCAGGGGCTGTCGACCCTGAAGGTCTTCGGCCGTCAGCACCGGGCAGCCGACTCGATCGAGAGTGTCACAACGCGGTACCGGCGCGAGACGATGAAGGTTCTGCGGGTCTCGTTCCTGTCGGGCTTCATGCTCGAGTTCCTCGCCTCGATCGCCGTAGCGATCGTCGCCGTCACGATCGGCTTCCGCCTCCTCGACGGTTCGCTAGCTCTCACGGTCGGCCTGTTCGTGCTCCTGCTCGCACCCGAGGCCTATCTGCCCCTGCGCCAGGTCGGCGTTCAGTTCCATGCGGCAGCGGAGGGCGTCGCCGCAACCGACGACATCTTCGCGGTGCTGGATGCCGCGGCATCCACCCCCGCGAGAGCGCACCTGGCCCCGGCACCACCGGGCACCGCGTCAACAGGTTCCGTCGGCGTACTCACGGTGACGGAGCTACGCGTGCGCCGCGGCGACCGTGTCTTGCAGCCCGTGTCCGTGGATGTCGCGCCGGGGCGAGTCGTGCTCCTGGAAGGACCCAGCGGCGCGGGCAAGTCCAGCATCCTGGCGGCACTTCGCGGCGCCGCACTCTTCGACGGTTCGGCGACCATCGACGGCGCCGACGTGCGGGCTGTCGCATCGACCAGCTGGCTGGCGTGGGCGGGACAGAGCGCGGGCCTCATCTCGGGAACGGTTGCCGACAACGTCGCTCTGGGCGATGAGACCCCGGATGCGGCACTCATCGACACCTCCCTCCGCCTGGCGTGCGCCGACGAGATCTCTCCGAGCCGCGAGCTGGGAACGCAGGGAGCAGGACTCTCCGGCGGCCAGGCTCAGCGCGTCGCGGTAGCGCGGGCGTTCTATCGCCACCTTCGCGGAAAGGCAACGATCATCGCCCTCGACGAACCGAGCGCCGCGCTGGATGCCGAAACCGAAGCGCGGCTGTGGGCATCGGTGCGCCAGCTTGCCGACCGGGGCGCCGGCGTCATCCTGGTCTCCCATCGTGAGAGCGCCCGGCAGATCGCGGATGAGGTCATCGGTGTGCGAGCGAGCGAGGTGATGGCATGACCACGGCGCGTGACGTCCTGCGCGGCGCGATGCCACCCGTTCGCCGCTTCTGGCCGGGCGCGGCATCCGCGTTCATCTCCGAGGCATCAGCCGTCGGGCTGCTGGCGACAAGCGCCTGGCTGATCGTTCGCTCCAGCGAGATGGTGCCGGTGCTCTATATCTCCGTCGCGGTCGTCGGCGTGCGTTTCTTCGCGCTGACCCGGTCGGTCTTCCGGTATCTCGACCGGCTCGCCGGCCACGACGCTGCCCTGCGCCAACTCGCCGCGACCCGCACCGATATGGTGCGCCGGCTCATCCCCCTCGCCCCCGACGGACTCACCCGCACGAAGCGGGGATCCGTCCTCGGCGCACTGGTGGACGACGTCGACGATCTGCAGAACCTGCCTCTGCGGGTGGTTCAGCCCCTCCTCGCATCCGCGACGGTAGCACTGGCTGCCGTCGTGCTCGTGACGATCATCTCGTGGCCCGCAGGACTGACCCTCCTCGCCTGCCTCACGGTGGCCGGGCTCGTGGCAGTCGGTTGGGGGTGGGCGGCCGGCGCCCGGGCGGAACGGGCGATCGCGCCGCTGCGTTCCCGTCTCGCGGATGCCCTGCTCGACCACCTCGGCAGTCTCGAGGTGCTTCTCGCCTACGGTGCAGAGCAGGCCAGCCGCACCCGCATCCATGAGGCCGACCGCAAGCTTCGACGCGCCATCATTCGCCGCGCGGGGGCACAGGCGGGAGCCGCAGGGATCATCTCGCTGCTTGCCGGCGCAGCCTCGCTCGCCGCAATCCTGGTGACGATGCCCGCCGTTGCAGCCGGAACCCTCACCGGCCCGGATCTCGCGGTGGCCGTCCTCGTGCCGATGGCTGTCTTCGAAGTCTTCGCCGCGGTTCCGCTTGCCGCCGCAGCGTGGCGCCAGGTGTACGCGTCGGCCGAACGCATCGCTGCCGCGATTCCGGCTGAGCCGCCCGCGGGGATCGTTCGCGACGAACCCGTCGCGAACGGAGTCGCCCCCGCGCTCGGCGACGGTGTTGTTCTGCGCAACCTCTCGGCGACCTGGCCGCACGCCGACGCCACGGCCCTGCACGGCGTCGACCTCGAGATCCGCCCCGGTGAGAGGCTCTTGGTCGTCGGGTCCTCCGGTGCGGGCAAGTCGACCCTCGCGCACGTGCTCGTGCGCTTCCTCGACAGCACCGGCGAGTATCGCATCGGCGATACCGACGCGCACGCGATCGCCTCGGACGACCTGCGCAGGACCGTCGGGCTGTGCGAGCAAAATCCCATGCTGTTCGATGAAGACATCCGACAGAACCTGCTCTTTGCGCGCGAGAACGCGACGGATGCCGACCTCGAGGCGGTTCTCGAGCGCGTCGGGCTCGGACCGTGGCTGCGCGAGCGTGGTGGGCTCGATGCCCGGGTCGGCGAGCGGGGCCAGCTGGTTTCGGGGGGCCAGGCACAGCGGATCGCCCTAGCCCGCGCCCTCCTGCATGGATTCCCCGTCCTCGTTCTTGACGAGCCGACAGCGGGCGTCGATCCCGCGGCATCCGATGCCCTGCTCACCGACCTGCTTTCTGCCGTCGAGCCGCACCAGTGCGTCGTGCTGATCTCGCACGTCACCGTGCCGAAGGGTCTGGTCGATCGCGTGGTGCGCCTCGAGCGCGGCGCTCTGGTCTAGGCCTCGACAGCCTCCGGATCGCTCACGAACGTCTCGGCGGTCGCCGCGATCCGGTTGGCCATCCCGCTGAAGATGAACCCGTGGAAGGGCAGCACGGCGAACCAGTACAGACGCCCGGCGAGGCCATGTGGGAAGAACACGGCGCGCTGCTCATAGCGCGACCCGGTATCGGTTGGGACCGCCCGCAGCTCGAGCCACGCCAGACCCGGAACCTTCATCTCGGCACGAAGCCGCAAAAAACTCCCGTGCTCGATAGCTTCGACGCGCCAGAAGTCCAGGGCATCACCAGCCGAGAGCCGGCCCTTGCTCCGGCGCCCGCGCTGCAATCCCACGCCGCCGACGAGTCGGTCCATCCAGCCCCGAAGAGCCCACAGCAGGGGCGAGGAGTACCAGCCGTTCTGCCCGCCGATACCCTCGATGACCCGCCACAGCGCGGATGCCGGCGCGGGGGTCGTCGCAGAGCGCTCATCGACGAAGACGACCTGGCCCGCCCAGTCCGGGTCGCTCGGCAACGGGCTGGAGGGCACATCCAAGAGCTCCGCATCGGCCCAGCTCGTCTCGACGGTGTCCTCCTTCTCGCGGCTGAGGGCCAGAGCAACAGCATCCCGGTATCGCATGAGCCCGTCGGCTGGCCGAGGAATGAGATCGTCGACAGCCCAGGAGCGCACGACACAGTCAACCTGCAGCGACTCGACCAGCGGACGCGCGATCGCCGCCGGGATCGGCGTGACGAGGTTGACCCACAGCGATGCCAGACGTGGCGTGAGTACCGGCAACGCAGCGATGGCCCGCTGCGGGAGGCCCGCGACGACCGCGTACCCGTTCATCATCTGGCCGTACCGCAACACGTCAGGTCCACCGATGTCGACGGCCGTGTTGACCTCGGCCGGAACGCGCGCCGCGCCGAGCAGGTAGTGCAACACGTCGCGCACCGCGATCGGTTGGATGCGGTTTCGCACCCACTTGGGCGCGGGCATGTACGGCAGAACATCCGTCAGGTGCCGCACCATCTCGAACGACGCCGATCCCGACCCGATGACGACACCGGCCTGCAGCACCAGCGTCGGCACCCCCGAGGCCAGCAGGATCTGGCCGACCTCGACCCGACTTCGAAGGTGCGGCGAGAGCGGAGCATCGTCGGGATGAAGGCCGCCGAGGTACACGATGCGAGGCACGGAGGCCGCAGCTGCCGCATCCGCCACGGTGGTGGCGACATCGCGGTCGGTCTGCTCGAATGAGCGACCCGACATCATCGAATGGATGAGGTAGTAGAGCACGTCGACATCGCGCACGGCGTCGGCAACGGCATCCGGGTCCTTCGCGTCTCCGGCCACGACCTCGACGCGATCTCCCCACGAGAAGGCTGCGACGCGCTCCGGATGCCGGGCGAGCACCCTCACGCGATATCCGGCGTTCAGCAACCGCGGAACCAGTCGTCCGCCGAGATATCCGGTGGCACCGAGCACGAGCGCCCGCGGCGTCTCGCCGTCGGCGCGGGGTGGTGCGGTAACGGCCGGTTCGCGTCCCGTCGGGGCGGTGAGGTCTTCCACACCGGCAGGCTAACGCGGCCCTGACCCCTCCGGGCCGCCCAGCGACATTCCGAACGCTTGAACTCCCTCGTGTGAGGGAAGCCTCACGAACCCGAGGCGGTCGTAGAAGGCGAGAGCTGACGTGTTCGTGGCGTCGGCCACCAGGTGCACACCGGGCACAGCGCGCGCACGGAGTGTCTCTCTGAGCGCATCGATCAAGCGACGCCCCCATCCCTGTCCCTGCGCCTGCGGCAGCAGGTCGATGTGCAGGTGAGCGGGATAGGCGTCACCGTAGGGTTCAGCTCCCGCGCGTCTGGCTGCGGCGTAGCGAAGGATGCCGGCGGTGCGTTCCGCGCGCGGACCACCGGTCTCGGCAACCCGAGCCCACCGCGCCCCGCGCTCGGGCCACCACGACGTGCTGAACCAGTGCTCGAAAGACCTCGTATCGGGTGCGCAGACGAGATATCCGACTGCCTCGCCCTCATCGTCGACCACGAACGCGTCATCCGGATGCCGGGCAAGGTAGGGGCGGAGGAACACCTCGGGCCAGATCTCGTCGTCGGTCAGGATGCCTGTCGCATCGGCTCCGGCATCCGCCGTGCGGATGCACACCGACGACAGTGCCGCCTCATCCTCGGGGCGAAAGGGTCGAATGCTGGCCACGCCACGATGGTACGCGGGGGTGGTCCGCCTGCGACGAGGCTGCGAGGATAGCGAGGTGAGGACGAACGCGTGGGTGTGAGCACAGGTCAGGTGTCCGAGATCGCACAGCGGATCGCCAAGCCACTGCGCCGCCTGCTCCGCTTGCTCCTCGCGCCGCTCACCAGAACCCGCCTCTTCCGCGCCGCAGGTCCGCGCCTCCTCCCCCCGATCGAGCGAGTGTTCGCCGCCCTCAGCGGCGGTCGAGTGCAGCTCAGCGCCGTCCTGGTTCCCTCGCTCGTTCTCCACACGACCGGGGCCAAGAGTGGCCTCACCCGGGATGTTCCGCTCATGTACACACCCGACGGGCAGGGGCGAGCGATCGTCGCGGGGACCAACTTCGCCGGCGAACACCACCCCGCGTGGACGACGAATCTGCTGGCCCACCCGGATGCCGCCATCACCGTTCGCGGCAAGCGGATGCTCGTGAACGCCAGCCTCATCCCGGACCAGGAGCGAGACGCCGCGTGGGCGCGTATCGAGTCGCAGTGGCCCGGCTACCGCGCCTACGAACGGGAATCCCACCGCACCGTGCGACTGTTCCGGCTCCAGCCGGTACTCAGACACGCGAGCGCCGAGCGCGGCAAGGCAGCGCCTACGGAGTGAGGGCCTGCACCGTCCGGGGCCGCACGATCGCCCACAGTGCGATGACCGCGATCGCTCCGCACCCCACCATCACCGATGCCATCGTCGTGGCGGTGATGCCAGCGCTGGCGGAGAGCCAGCCGACGAGCGGCGAGATGGCGCCGGCGACGCCGAAGTTGACCGCCCCGAGGATGGATGCCGCGGTCCCCGCCGCCTTCCCGTGGCGGTCGAGGGCGAGCACCTGCACGCACGGGAAACCGAAGCCCACCGAGGTGATGAACAGGAACAGGGGGACCATTGTTCCCCAGAGCCCTAGTCCCAGACTGTCGGCGAGGATGATCGCCGCACCGAACACCACGGTGCCTGCCGTCGAGAAGGCCAGCACCCACTGGGGGCCGAAGCGTGCGGCCAGCCGCGAGGCCGTCTGCACACCGAAGACGATCCCGAGAGAGTTGACGGCGAACAGCAGACCGTAGGCCTGCGGATCGAATCCGTAGCCCTCCTGAAACAGGAACGGCGAGGCTGACAGGTACGAGAACAGACCGCTGAAGTTCATGCCGCCGATCACGAGCACGCCAAGGAACACGCGGTCGCTGAGCACCGACCGATAGCGCTGCCACGTCGTGGTGCTTCCCGTGTCGTGGCGGCGTGCGGGCGGCAACGTCTCGGGGATGAGGAAGACCGTACAAACGAGCATCACGATGCCGTACACGGCGAGGACGACGAAGATCCCCTGCCACGGCATGACGATCAGAAGCGCCGAACCGATAAGGGGCGCGATGACCGGGGCAACACCGCTCACGAGGGCGAGCCGACTCAGCATCACGACCAGGCGCTTGCCCCCGAACAGGTCGCGCACGATCGCCATCGCAACGACACCTCCCGCTGCAGCGCCGACTCCCATGAAGAACCGAGCGGCGCCGAGGGTGATGAGCGTCGGCGAGAGCGCTGCAGCCGCGCTGGCCAGCACATGCAGCACCGTCACAGCGATCAGCGGCATCCGTCGCCCGACCTTGTCACTGAGCGGGCCCACGACGAGCTGACCGACAGCGAATCCGATCATGGTGCCCGTGAGCGTCAGCTGAATCGCGGCTGACGTGGTCTGGAAATCGTCCTCCAGTACCGGAAAGGCCGGGAGGTACAGATCGATCGTGAAGGGGCCGAGCGCTGTCAACGCGCCGAGCAGGATGATGTAGAGCACCCGGCGGCGTGTGGGAATCGCATCGCCCGGGTGCAGCATGATCGGCGCCGTGGCGGGGTTCGCTCCGAGGGTGCGGATCGCACCGGTGGCAGAGCGGAGCCGCACCGATCCCGTCGGGGTCAGGTCCGACCGGTCAGCGGGAGGTTCGGCCGCGGGTGTCACGGGCGTGGAGGCAGTGTCGAGCACGGTTTCCGTTCAGGGGGCGTCACGCGACTCTCGGGGATCGTCGCCCCCGATCGGCGTCGAATCGATTCGACTCCATGATAACGGATGCTCACCCCAGCCGGCATCCGCACACGAAGGGGCGTCCCTTCCGGGACGCCCCTTCGCCGTGGTTCTCTTGCGATCAGCCCTTCGTCGAGCCCGCGAGCAGGCCCCGCACGAAGTAGCGCTGCAGCGAGAAGAACACGATGAGCGGAACGATGATGGCCACGAAGGCACCGGCAGTCAGCAGCTGCCACTCGTTTCCACGCGTTCCCGTGATCTCTGCGAGCAGCTTCGTGATCGGCGCGACCGGACCGTCGGCGAAGATCAACGCCACGAGCAGGTCGTTCCAGACCCAGAGGAACTGGAAGATCGCAAACGACGCGAGCGCCGGCATCGTCAGGGGCAGCACGATGCGGAAGAAGATCTGCCCGCGCGATGCCCCGTCTACTCGTGCCGCCTCGATGATGTCGGCCGGGATCTGCGACATGAAGTTGTGCAGCAGGTAGATCGCCAGCGGCAACGCGAACATCGAGTGCGCGATCCAGACCTGTGCGTATCCGCCGGAGACCCCGAGCGGACCTGTGATCTGCAGTCCGAAGATGTTCAGGCCCCGAGAGAACGAGCTCAGCAGCGGAATCAACGCCATCTGAATCGGCACGATCTGCAGCGCGAACACGAAGATGAACAGCCAGTCGCGACCCTTGAAGTCGATCCACGAGAACGCGTACGCCGCGAACGCCGCGATCGTCAGTGGCACGATGGTCGCCGGAATCGTGATGGCGATCGAGTTGATGAACGCCTCGGCCATCGTGAGCTGCGTATTCCCGGCCTGCAGCACCTGGATGTAGTTCTCCAGTGTCACCTGCGGATCGGCGAAGAAGGTCCACCATCCGGTCGTCTTGATCTGCTGCTCAGGCCGGAACGATGAGATGAACAGACCGAAGGTCGGGATCGTCCACGCCACCGCGATGATGATCGAGGCAACGGTCGCCCACGGCTTCGAGAGAACCTTGCGCGCACGTCGCGCGGGGCCCTCGGACCTCGCCATGCCGCGGGTGAGCTCCTTCTCGGTCTCCTTGTCGATCGGGAGATCGATCGGCATAACCTCACTCATTGGATCGCCCCCTTCGGGCGATCAGCGCGCGAGGGCGCGCTGGATGCGTACCGCATGCTCATCGGATCTCCTTCTGCTTGCGGATCTGCCGCGCGTTGTAGATCACGATCGGCAGCACCAGGAGGAACAGGACGACGGCGAACGCGGCGCTCCGGCCCGCCTCGAACTTCGTGAACTGGGTGTACATCTCGTTCGCGATCACCGAGGTGCCGAAGTTTCCGCCTGTCATCGTGCGAACGATGTCGAAGACCTTCAGCGAAGCGATCGAGATCGTCGTGAGGACCACGATGATCGCGGGGCTGATGGCGGGAACCGTGACGTTGATGAAGCGCTGCCAGGCGTTGGTCCCATCCAACTGCGCCGCCTCGAGTTGTTCGGTCGGAACGCCCTTGATCGCCGCAGAGAGGATGACCATCGCGAAACCGGTCTGCACCCAGATCAGCACGACGATCAGGAACAGCGTGTTCCACGGCTCGTTCAGCAGCCACTGCACGGGGTCTCCGCCGAACCAGACCACGATCTGGTTGAGAAGACCGATCTGGGTGAACTCCGGGCCGCGGTAGGCGTACACGAAGTTCCAGATGATGCTCGCACCGACGAACGAGATGGCCATCGGCATGAACACCAGAACCTTGTAGACCTTCTCACCACGGGTCTTGTCGATGAACACCGCGTAGGCGAGTCCCACGATCGTAGACACGGTCGGTGCGATCAGCACCCAGACGATCGTGTTGACGACGGTCCTGATGCCCTCGGGCTGCGTGAAGATCCAGACGAAGTTGTCGATCCCGACGAACTTGTTGCCCGCCGCGTTCATGAACGACGCGACGAAGGTCTGGATCGACGGCAGGATCAGACCGATCAGCAGCAAGAGCGCCGCCGGGGTCATGAAGGCGATGAGCTGGATGAAATAGCCCTTGCCGTTTCGTGATCGGTAGTCGATCACGAAGAACAGCCCACCGATGAGAGCGGCGACGATCGCCGCCCACCAGAGGGAGTTGAACAGCAGAACCGTGGCGACCGGGATGAGCACGCACATCGCGAGCCGGATCCAGGTGTACACAGGTCCCGAGCGGGGAGCAATGTCGATGAGGAAGAGGATCAGGCCGATCACCACGAGGAATGCAACGACCACGACGATCGCTTGCAGAATCGGGTGCAGCATGCCGACCCAGTTGAAGAAGGCGGTCACGTCGCTCCTTTCGAGAACGTCAGCGGACTCGCTCGAATCCTAGCCAGGAAGACGGCGAAGGGGCCGCCCCGCCTGAGCGAGGCGGCCCCTCTGCCTGTCGTACTAGCTGGCGGGCCAGCCGGCTTCGATCTGTGCGGTGACCTCGTCAACCGGGGTTCCGCTGATCCACGAGACCATGCCCTTCCAGAACGTCCCGGCGCCGACGGCACTGGGCATCAGGTCGGATGCATCGAACCGGAACGTGGTGTTCGGGTCCTGCAGGATCTCGATCGCCTGGGTCAGGATGCCCGACGATGCGTTGGCCGGGTCGAGGCCCGTGTTGGCCGAGATGACGCCACCGAGCGAGACGCGGTTGTTCGCCCACTCCGGGCTCGAGAGGTACTCGAGCACAGCCTGCGTGTCGGACTCGTCGTTGAACGCGCCGACGATCTCGCCGCCACCGGTGACCGCCGGAGCGCCTGCTTCCTGACCGGGCATGATGAATGCCCAGACGTCGCCGTCCTCGGCGACAACGCCGCCGGCATCCTCGATGAATCCGGTGAAGAACGACGCCTGGTGGTGCAGTGCGCACTCACCCGAGACAAGAGCGGCAGCGGGGTCGCCGAACTCGGTCGAGTTGATGGACTGCACGTCACCGAAGCCGGCGTTGACGTAGGCGGGGTTCAGCAGGTACTCACCGGTCGCGTCGAACGCGTCGATGATCGGCTGGTCGGTGAACTTCACCTCGTTGGCGACCCACTGGTCGTAGACCTCGGGACCCGAGTCGCGAAGCACCATGTCCTCGATCCAGTCGGTTCCCGGCCATCCGGTCGCATCGCCCGAGCCGAAGCCGGCGCACCACGGAGCCTTGCCCGTGGTCGACTGGATGGTCTGAGTGACCTCCATGAGCTCGTCGAGAGTGGTCGGCACCTCGAGACCCCACTCGGCGAACTTTGCGGGCTGGTACCAGATGAAGCCCTTGACGGATGCCATCAGCGGCGCGCCGTACAGCGTGCCATCGACGGTGCCATAAGCAGCCCAGTCCTCCGACCAGTAGTCCGCGACGTTCTGCTGCACGGCCTCGGGGGCCGCAACCAGGTAGCCGCGCGACGCGAGGTCGGCGAGCAGGCCGGGCTGCGGGAAGATCGCGATGTCGGGCGGGTTGCCACCCTGTGCGCGGATACCGATCTGGGACTCGAACTCCTTGGAGGCCTCGTACTTGATGTCGATTCCCGACTCCTCCTCGAAGTCGGCCCACGACTGGTCGAGCAGTTCCGCCTCGGTGTCCGAGATCGTGCCGTAGATCGTCACGACGTTATCGACGTCGCCGCCACCGCCGTTACCGCCGTCGCTCGCGCAGCCGGCCAGTGCGATCCCGGCGACGCCGGCGATAGCCACGGCGCCGAGCACCTTGTGACGCTGTGTCATACCCATATGAATGACTCCTCCTCGTTGAGCGCAAACATGGTTCCTTCGTAAGAGCCTCTCCGGAACCGCTTCCATGACACCGTATCGCCCTCTTCTGCTGCGCACAACAGATGAACCATTACGAGCCGATAACTGCGGCTGGGAGCGCTCCTTTCGCTATCGAGATAGTGATTGACGACACGACATTCCTCTGGAACCGGTTCCCCTTTTTGCCCTTCGTCGTTTAGCCTGTCCCTACAAGGGATCGACGATCGATCGCAGGTGCGGTGTCGGGAACCGCAGAGAACCGCCGGAAGGTACAACGACGTGAGCGGCATCGAGGACGTGGCCCGCGCTGCGGGAGTCTCGAAGGCAACGGCAAGTCGCGCTCTCACCGGACACGGATACGTCGCTGCAGCCACGCGGGAGCGGGTGGCCCGGGTCGCTCACGAGATGGGATACGTGCCCTCCTCGAGCGCCGCAAGCCTCGCCACCGGACGCACCCGCAACGTCGGCGTTGTCATGCCCTACCTCAACAGGTGGTTCTTCGCCGAGGTACTCGAAGGCATCCAGGAGGTGCTTCTCGAATCCGGCTACGACCTGACTCTTTACGATGCCAAGCCGGGGACGGAGGGTCGTCGACGCGTCTTTGACGACTTCCTTGCCAGAAAGCGATTCGACGGGTTGATAGCGGTCGGCCTCGAACCGGACGACCACGAGCTCGAAAGACTTGTCGCGATCGGCCGTCCCGTCGTCAGCGTGGTGGCAATCGGCGACAACGCAGGCGTCGTGCGACTGGATGACGAGTATGCGGCACGGCGCGCAACGACGCACCTCATCGAACTCGGACACACGAAGATCACGTTCCTCGGGGGCGTCTCCGTCACAAGCGGTCCGCACGTCGATCGCGCGCGCCTCTCCGGGTACCAGCGGACGATGACGGAGGCGGGTCTGACCGTGACACACGTCCGGTCAGAGGTGAGCCTGCCCGGCGGGTATGCGGCTGCCGTCGACCTGCTCGGAGACCCCGAACGACGTCCCACGGCGCTACTGGCGACCTGCGACGAGGTCGCGATCGGTGCAATCATCGCCGCCCGGCGGCTCGGCATCCCCGTTCCCTCAGCGCTGAGCGTCGTCGGTATCGACAATCACGAGTTCGCCGAGATGTTCTCTCTCACGACGCTCGAGCAGTCGCCACGCAGTCAGGGCATGCAGGCGACGCGGATGCTGCTCGGACAGCTCGAGGACCCTGCGCGGGTTGCGCAGGATGTCAGCATCCAGGCCCGCCTGATCGTGCGCAACTCGACGGCCCCTCCCCCGGGCACCCCCTCGGTGACCGTCGGCGTCGGCGTCACGTCCTGACACCGGATTTCCGTGAGGCACCCCATCGCCCGTGAGACACGGCGTAGCGCGCGGTGGCTCACCAGAGTTGCGGGGTCTCGTGCGGCAGACACCTCCCGCTACAGTGGTGCCGTGAACGACACGACGGCCGACGGCGGCGCAGGAACGGCGACTCCGGATGCCGCGCGTCGCCCGGTGATCGTGTCGGTGGCAGTCGCTTTCGTCTACCTCACGGGGCTGCTGAGCATCCTTCTCGGCATCCTGGTGCTGCTCAGCCGCTACACCCAGTCCAGCTCTGGAGATGTGCTCGTCGTGTCACTCATCGGGGCCGCCATCATCCTCGTGGGGCTGCTGATCATCGGGATCGCGTCAGGCGTCGCGCGCGGGAGCCGACTGTCGAGGATCGCCCTGACGGTGTACCTGGCAATCCAGGTACCGCTGCATGCCCTCGCCATCGCCACCGCTGATTTCGACTGGATCGCCGCGATTCAGCTTTCGCTGGAGATCTTCACTCTCGCGGTGTTGTGGCTTCCGCCGACGAACCGCTTCTTCCGCGCCGCCGCTGACGCCCGGCCCTGACAGTCTTCGCGCCCGCCATCCGTGCAGCAGTATCCCGCGCCACGAATCGGCGGTGAATGAACCGCACGATCTCGATCCCACCGATTGTCGCAACGATCACCGCGGTGAGCAGGTACGCGGCATCCTCGCCCGGGTCCGTGAGCTGGAAGAACTCCGTCGCCAGGGGCACCGAGAAGATCAGCACCAGTCCGATGAACATCGCGCCGATCACAAGGCCCTTGTAGCGGTTGATCGGCCGGGACAGCACGGTGAGAATCCAGATCCCGACGATGGCGAGCAGGATCGTCGCGCCAGTTCGCATCTGCTGCTCATCGACGCCGAGAGACTGCGCGCCGAGCGTGTACAGGGTGAGCCCCGCCCCGACGACCACGCCGGCGGGGATGGCGAAACTCAGCGACCGCCGCAGGAACCCCGGAATGTAGCGCTGCCGGTTGGGCATGAGCGCCAAGAAGAACGCCGGGATGCCGATGGTGAGCCCGTCGGTGATCGAGAGCTGCCTGGGCAGGAACGGGAACTGCAGCACCAGGATGCCGAACACGATCGACAGCACGAAGATGTAGGCGGTCTTGGTGAGGAAGAGCATCGAGACGCGCTCAATGTTGGCGATCACCTGGCGCCCCTCCGCAACGACATCGGGAAGGTGCGAGAACTGGCCATCCAGCAGCACGAGGCGCGCGACAGCCTTCGTGGCCGCGGCGCCGGAGTTCATTGCGATGCCGATATCGGCGGTCTTGATCGCGAGCGCGTCGTTGACGCCGTCTCCGGTCATCGCCACGGTGTGTCCACGCGATTGCAGGGCAGTGACCATGCGCTTCTTCTGCTCGGGGGTGACACGGCCGAACACGTGGTAGGTCTCGAGCACGTCAGCGAGCGCCTCGTCGTCGTCGGGCAGCTGCCGGGCATCGAACCCCTCAGGTGCGTCCACTCCGACCTCACGCGCGATGGCAGCGACAGTGCGGGGGTTATCGCCCGAGATGACACGGATGCCGACCCCCTGCTCCCGGAAGTACGACAGCGTCTGCGCGGCATCCGGCCTCACCTGCTCACGGAACGTGAGCACGACGATCGGGACGAGATCATCGGGGATGCTCTCCGCCTCGGCCTGTTCATCGGAGATCGGATGCGGCGAGTGCCCGAGCACGAGGGTGCGCCGTCCCGTCGCGGCAAGCTCGGCGACCAGGGACCCGAGCTCGGTGCCGGCCCCGGTTTCCTCCGGAAAGACCATCTCGGGTGCACCGAGAACCCAGGCTCCCGACGGACCGCTGCTGAACGACGCGGCGCTCCACTTGCGTGCGGACGAGAACGGGATGACAGCCGCCGAGACCACAGGGGCCTCGAGCGGGTAGGGGTCGCGCAGGCACCGCGCTGTGGCGTTGGCCGCCGGATCGGCGCCGTACCACCCGAGCGCCTCATCCCATCCGGGCGCCGCAGCACCGCCGACGGGATGAACGGCATCGAACTCGATCTCGCCCGCAGTGAGCGTGCCGGTCTTGTCGAGACACACGACGTCCACGCGCGCTAGCCCCTCGACGGCGGGAAGTTCGTTGACGAGCACCTGGCGCCCCGCGAGCTTTGCCGCGCCCACAGCGAAGGCGATGCTGGTCATGAGCACGAGCCCGAGCGGAATCATCGCGGTGACCGCGGCGATGGTGTTCACAGCCGCCTGAACCCAGTCGCCACTCTCCCACGCGGCGACCCATCCGCCGAAGACCATCATCTGGGCGTTCAGGACCAGAAGCGCCATGGGCCCGATCGCCCAGCCCACGACCCGCAGCACGAGGTTGATCGAGGAACGCAGCTCGCTCGAGACGAGCGAGAATCGCTTGGCCTCGGCCGCGAACCGGTTGGCATAGGAATCGGCACCGACACGGATGACGCGCGCCATCCCCTCTCCCGCGACGACGATCGAGCCAGAGAGCGCCTCGTCGCCAGGACGCTTGTCGACGGCATCCGACTCGCCCGTGAGCATCGACTCGTCGACCTGCAGCCCGCGGGCGTGAATGACCTCGGCGTCGGCCGCGATCTGGTCGCCGGCGCGGAGCACGAGGATGTCGTCGATCACGACTGCGGTCGGGTGGATCTCGTCCTCGATACCATCACGCAGCACGCGGGCGGTGGGCGCATTGAGCAGGGCAAGCCGGTCGAGCGCCGCCTTCGCACGGAACTCCTGCCACACACCGATGATCGTGTTTGCCAGGGCGCTGAGGCCGAAGATCGCGTCTTGCCACCGCCCGAGGAGCAGGAGCACGGCGAAGCACGACCCGACGATGGCGTTGAAGATCGTGAAGACGTTGGCGCGGATGATGCTGCCGATGCTCCGGCTCGAATCGGCCTGATAGGCGTTGGTTCGGCCGTCGGCCACACGCTCGGCCACCTCGGCAGCCGTGAGTCCGGTGATCTCGTCATCCCCGGTCGGCTCGGGCCCTGGCTGCGTTGCCACATCGGTACCGCTGGTCATGCGTTCACCCTAGCGGGCACGCCCGGCGCGGGAGGGTGCAGGTTCGGATGCCGGGAATGCACGAAGGCCCCGGATGCCGAAGCATCCGAGGCCTTCGTGAGAAGTCGCGGGGACTTACTTGAGGGTGACCGTGGCGCCTGCCTCTTCGAGAGCAGCCTTCGCCTTGTCTGCGGTCTCCTTGTTGGCGCCCTCGAGGACAGCCTTGGGAGCACCGTCGACGACGGCCTTGGCCTCGCCGAGGCCGAGCGAGGTGAGCTCGCGGACGACCTTGATGACCTGGATCTTCTTGTCGCCAGCGGCCTCGAGGATGACGTCGAAGGAGTCCTTCTCTTCAACCTCTTCGGCGGGGGCACCACCGGCGGGGGCGCCGGCAGCGGCAACCGCGACGGGCGCGGCGGCGGTGACGTCGAAGGTCTCCTCGAACGCCTTGACGAACTCGGAGAGCTCGATGAGGGTGAGCTCCTTGAACGCGTCGAGCAGCTCTTCAGTGCTGAGCTTTGCCATGATGATTCTCCTTGATGGGTGTGGTTATCGCCGGGGCCGACTCAGGCCGCGGACTCCTGCTTCTCACGCAGTGCGTCGACCGTGCGAACGGCCTTGGACGGCAGTGCGTTGAAGACGAATGCTGCCTTGGTCATCGAGGCCTTCATCGCGCCGGCGAGCTTCGCCAGCAGGACTTCACGGCTCTCGAGGTCGGCGAGCTTGCCTACCTCTTCCGCGCTCAGGGGGGAACCGTCGAAGTATCCGCCCTTGATCACGAGAAGAGGGTGTGCCTTGGCGAAGGCGCGCAGTCCCTTCGCGACGGTGACCGGGTCACCGTGCACGAACGCGATGGCCGAGGGACCCACGAGGTCCTCGTCCAGCGCCGTGATCCCCGCGTTGTTCGCGGCGATCTTGGACAGCGTGTTCTTCACCACGGCGTACTCGGCGTCCTGACGAATCGCGCTGCGGAGCTCCTTGAGCTCGGCAACCGTCAGACCGCGGTACTCGGTGAGCAGAACGGCGGTCGAGTCCTCGAAATGCTTCGTGAGCTCGGCAACCGTCGCTTCCTTCTGCGCCATGGCCACTCCTTGTGTCTTGTCCCCGTCTCGCGGTGGCGGGACGGGAGCCTCTGACCCCCGGAAAATGAGAAAAGCTCCGGCGCAAGCGCACGGAGCTTCGGCCCGGATGGGCGTTGTTCGTGACACCTGCGCAGGCCCCTGGGCGTTGATCCTGACGGACAATTTCCAGTGCTTCGATCGACGTTCGCTTGCGCGCACGCCGATGACCGGCGGTCTTCGGCTCCGACAAGTGTACGCGGCACCCGGGCGCCCCGACAAATCGGTGTCGAGGCTCTTGTGCTTCCTCGCGTGTACGGGCCGCCGAGGTCGCCACCCGCACGTAGGGTCGAGGGGTGACTCCCGAACTCCAAGCGCGCATCGTCGCCGATTCGCGCGATCGGGTCGCGTGGGTGCGGGCACGCTCGCGCGGGATCACAGCGACGGATGTCGCGACGCTCACCTCGGAGCGGGCCATCGCCCGCGCAGCGGACGCCAAGCTCATGGGCTCCGGCTTTTCCGGCAACGCCTATACGAACCACGGGCGGCTGCGCGAACCCGAGATCGCTCGCTGGGTAGCTGCAACGCACGGCATCCAGCCCTCGTCGGCACTCTTTCACGCCGAGGTCGAAAAGCGCCACCTCGCCACCCCCGACGGCGTGGTGGTCGACGCGCAGGGGCGCGTCATCCTCGCCGAGATCAAGACGACGAACAAGGAGTGGCGCAGCATCCCCCGCTCCTACCTCCGCCAGGTCTGGTGGCAGCAGCATGTCCTCGGCGCCGAGCGCACGCTCGTCGCCTGGGAACAGCATGACGGTTTCGTCCCCGTCGGCGACGAGCCACGGTGTGCGTGGGTTGACCGCGATGAGACGGAGATCGCGCGGCTGGTCGGCCTGGCGACGGCTCTCATTGATGAGCTCTACGTACGCACACAGCGCACCCGAACGCTGACTGTCGCCCCGGTCACGACGCGCGAGCCATATCGCGCCCTCGCACTATCCGACTGATCAGCCACGCCCTGCCGCTCGCCTCGCCTCATCCGGCACCGTCGGGCTCCGCTATGACGCACGTCGACCAACTAATTGACTCCTGTCAACCAAATAGCGTATAGTTGACATTTGTCAATGACTGCGCGATGACGAGCGCAGCCACATCCTCGTCGTCCAGAAGGCAACCCATGGCATCCGCTTCTTCTCCAGCTCCCGCCCTCACCGACTCCGGGATGACTCGCCGCCAGGTCCTGGAGGCCCTCTCGGGCCTGCTCCTGGGCATGTTCGTCTCGATGCTCGCCTCGACGGTCGTCTCCACCTCGCTGCCGGTGATCATCCACGATCTCGGCGGCGATCAGGCCGCGTTCACGTGGGTCGTGACAGCGACACTCCTGACGACGGCGATCTCGACGCCCGTGTGGGGCAAGCTCGCCGATCTGATAAATCGCAAGCTCCTCTTCCAGCTCGCGATCGGCATCTTCGTCGTCGCCACCGCCGCGGCAGGCTTCGCCCCGAATACCGAGTGGCTCATCGCCATGCGTGCCGTGCAGGGCGTCGGCGCCGGAGGCCTTGCGGCGCTCAGCCAGGTGATCATGGCTGACATCATCAGCCCGCGCGAGCGCGGTCGCTACATGGGTCTGTTCGGGGCCGTCATGGCGCTTGCGACCATCGGCGGTCCCCTCGTCGGCGGCGTCATCACCGACGGGATCGGCTGGCGCTGGAACTTCTACGTCGCCCTCCCGTTTGCCGTTGCAGCGCTGATCATCGTGCAGCGGACCCTCCACCTGAAGCCTCTGACCGCACGCAAGGTCTCGATCGACTACCTCGGCATCGTCCTGCTCTCGGCTGCCGTCTCGCTGCTTCTGATCTGGGTGACCCTCGCCGGGGACTCCTTTGACTGGTGGTGCCTGACGACCCTGCTGATGGTGGGCGGCGCGATCCTCGCAGCCATTGCGTTCATCGTGGTCGAGCTGCGCTCACGCGAACCCCTCGTCCCGCTCTCGATGTTCCGGAGCCGCACGTTCACGCTCGCCGTGCTCGCCTCGATCGCCACCGGCATCGCCATGTTCGGGGCCTCGGTGTTCCTGAGCCAGTACATGCAGCTGGCCCGGGGCGCCACACCGACCGAGGCCGGGCTGATGACGATCCCGATGATCGCCGGCCTTCTGGTGGCATCCGTCGGCGTCGGCCAGCTGATCACCCGCTTCGGGCACTGGAAGCCCTACCTCATCGCCGGCAGCATCTCGCTGATCGCCGGCTCCGCCCTGCTGACGACGATCCACTACGACACGAACTTCGCTCTCGTGTCGCTGTACATGTTCCTCCTCGGCGCCGGCATCGGGATGACGATGCAGAACCTCGTGCTCGTCGTCCAGAACACGACCGAGCCCACGAAGATCGGCGTTGCAAGCTCCGGCATCACCTTCTTCCGAAGCCTCGGTGGCAGCGTCGGCGTTGCCGTCATGGGCGCAGCCCTTGCCAGCAGCGTCACCGACCTGCTGGGGGGACGAAAGGATGACATCACCGCCGCGCTCGGGGCCCTCGGCGACCAGGCCTCGAGCTGGGCCTCGCAGCTGCAGTCGGGATCCCTCCCGCAGGTCTCTGCGATGCCCGAAGGTCTGCGGGTCATCTTCGAAGACGTCTATGCTCAAGGCATCTCACAGTCCTTCTTCATCCTCGTTCCGTTCGCGATCGTGAGCCTCATCGCCATCGCGTTCCTACCGAACGTCCCCTTGACTCGGATGACGAACCGCGAGCGGCTGGAAGCGAGCGAAGCCGACCTCGCCACCGTGTCAGTCGCCGAGGGCATGGACACTCTCACCGCCACTGCCGACTTCTCGACGGATGCCGACGGTTCCCGCCGCGGCGAGACTGCTCGCGCGGCATCCAGCCCGGGGTCGCCACGATGAGCGAACCCGCAGCTCCCGAGGACCTCGACCCCGCAGCCCGCGAGCATCGCGCGGCAGTCGACCGGCTTGAGGGGGCGATCTCCGAGCTCATCTCGCGCATCCGAAAGTTCTATGCGCAGATCGCCGATGAGGTGAGCCCGGGAATGCTCCCCGGGACATTCAAACTCCTGGCCACGATCGGCCGCATCGGACCCACGACATCGTCGACTCTCGCCCACCGCCTGACGGCCGACAAGGGAATGATCAGCCGGCAGATCAGCGAGCTCGAGAGCCTCGGGTTCATCGAGCGGACCGCTGATCCCGACGACCGCCGTTCGCGGCTGATCTCCCTCACCGCGGAGGGACGGAAGCGACTGGATGCCGCACGAGCACCGTACGAGCGGATGCTCTCTCATACTCTCGCGGAGTGGCCCACCGAGTCGATCGATGATCTCACTGATCTGCTCACCGCTTTCGCCTCCGGCGACATCCCGAAGCGCTGACTGGCGCGTCTTATCGGCGCGGTGACACCGACGTAACACGAGCGAGACAATCGCGCGGTTGACTGAGATCACCTCGCGGAGGGCGGGGTTCCACTGGTCGTCCAGTGTCACGTCGACGCCGATGTGCACGACCCTGAGACGACGTGTTCGCGGAAGGAGCGACCGATGCGATTCCGGCCGCTACGCCAATCCCACGAAGCTCAGGCATTCTCGACCGAACCCGCGGAGGTCCCGGAGGTGATGCGGGCGGTCACCGTCGCCCAGTGGGGCGCTCCCCGCGTCCTGACCGAGGCTACCGTCCCCGTACCACGCCCGGTGCTCAGCGAGGTGCTCGTACGCGTTGTCGCTGCAGGTGTGAACCCGATCGATGCCAAGACCCGCGCCGGTAAAGGGCTCGCTCCTGCCGTCTCAGACCTCCCCGGGATCCTCGGGTTCGATTTCAGCGGCGTCGTCGTCGAGTCCCCGTTCGAGACGCATCCGTTCCCTGTCGGTACCGAGGTCTTCGGCATGGCAGGGTTTCCCCGCACGCCCGGAAGCTACGCGGAGTATGTCGTCGCGCCCACGCTGTCGATCGCGCGGAAGCCTGCTTCCCTCTCTCACGTCGAGGCAGCAGGAGTTCCGGTGGCGGCCCTCACAGCGTGGGGCCTGGTGGTCGAGACCGCTCACGCTCACGAGGGTCAGCGCATCCTCATCCACGCGGGAAGCGGGGGCGTGGGGCATTTCGCCGTGCAGTTCGCTGCCTACTTCGGCGCTCATGTGACAGCCACGGCATCCGGCGCCAACGCCCCCTGGCTCCGCGACCTCGGCGCCTCCGTCGTCATCGATCACACCTCGACGCGCTTCGAAGAGGTCGTCCACGATATGGATGTCGTCATCGACCTCGTCGGCAACGTGACCGACTCGATCGGCACACGTTCCCTCTCGGTCCTGCGTCCCGGTGGGATCTACATTCTCGTGCCCACCGGATCATGGCCGGAGTATCGCGAAGCGGCGGCAGCTGTTGGCGTCCGCGCGACCAGCTACAAAGTGATTCCGGAAGGGGCAACACTCGCCACCATCGCTCGCTTGCTGGATTCGCGCTCGGTGCAGGTGTACATCGATCACGTCCTCGACCTCGCCGACGCGGCGAAGGCACACGCCGACATCGAGGGCGGACATACTCGCGGCAAGATCGTGCTGCGCGTCAGCGACGATTGAGGCTGGGCGCAGGCCGAAGCACCCGTCGCCCCTCTTCGACGATCTCGGCGGCCACGGCATCCAGGAGTGGCGAACGCAGATTCCACTGCTGCCAGTACAGGGGAACGTCAATCGGCGGACCCCCCAACCGCACGAGCGCGCGGCTCTCGAGCCCAGCATCGGACTGAAAGCCCGGGAGCAGCCCCCACCCGAATCCGAGCCCGACTGCCTGGGCAAAGTCATGGGATGCCGGGACGTAGTGCCTCGGGGCCTCCGAACCCGATATCCCCTGCTCCCGCAACCACCTGTCTTGCAGGTCGTCGCGACGATCGAAGAGGACGAGCGGAGCTGCGGCCAGCGCACGGGTGTCGTCCCGTGAGGTGCTGAGGTAGCGGGCCACGAAATCGGGGGTAGCAACGGCCTCGTAGCGCATGACCCCCAGCGCGGTCACGCGGCATCCTGCTACCGGCTCTGCACGGGACGTCACGGCGCCCATCACGGTGCCGCCCTCCAGGAGTGCGGCGGTGAAGTCCTGATCGTCGCGGTGAAGATCGAACACGATCGGATGCCGCGCGCTCAGGCGTGCCAGCGGCGTGAGGAACCAAGTGGCGAGCGAGTCAGCATTGACCGCCAGCGGCACCGACACAGGCCCCTCCTCGGCCCCATCATCAGCGCGGAGCCCACCCATGCCGGCGAGAGCATCGTGTTCGAGCACGCGCGCCTGACGAGCGAGCCGGATGACAGCATCTCCGGCATCCGTCGGGCGAACGGGCTTCGAGCGCACGAGCAGCACTCGCCCGAGCTGATCTTCTATCGCCCGCAGACGCTGGCTGACCGCGCTCGGCGTCATCCGCATCCGTCGCGCCGCAGCCTCGAGCGTTCCCTCCTCGGCGATGATCGCCACCGTCTCGGCCAGGTCGAAGTCGATCTTCATATGAAGTGATGCTAATGCTTCGTGAGAATCTTTAGCTGGAGCTGATTCGGCATCACCGTTAGCGTCGAGGGGTGCTGACTCCCCTCCTCGCCGGTCTCGGGCTCGGCCTGTCGCTGATCGTCGCGATCGGCGCGCAGAACCTGTTCGTGCTACGTCAAGGCATTCGGCGCGAGCACGTCCTCGCTGTCGTGGTCGTCTGCGCCGCATCCGACGCTGCCCTCATCGTGCTGGGTGTCTCGGGGGTCGGGCTCGCACTGGCGGCCCTGCCGTGGTTGGTCACAGCCGTCCGATGGGCAGGCGCCGCGTTCCTCGTCGGGTATGGTCTGCTCGCCGCCAAACGGGCCTGGCGCCCCTCGACCGAAACCCTCGTCGTCGTGGACCCGGTCGGCACCGCCTCACCCGTCGCCCCCGGCGACCGACGTGCTCTCGTCATGACCGCGAGAACGCGCTTATCGACGACCGTGCTCACGGTCCTCGCGCTCACCTGGCTGAACCCGCACGTCTATCTCGACACGGTGTTTCTGCTCGGCAGCGTCGCCACCACCCACGGGGATGATCGCTGGGTCTTCGCGCTCGGTGCCGTGGCCGCGAGTGTCCTCTGGTTCAGCGCACTCGGGTTCGGAGCCCGGTATCTCGGGCGGTGGCTCGCGACGCCGCGAGCCTGGCGCATCCTCGATGCGATCATCGCCGTCGTCATGATCGCCCTCGGCGTCAGTCTCGTCCTGGGTGGATGAATGACAACGGCCCCCGCCGCAGCGGAGGCCGTTGTCGTATCAGAGCGTTGCTCAGGCGATGCTGTTGACATCCAGCGGGATGCCGGGGCCGAACGTGGTCGACACCGCACCCTTCTGGATGTAGCGGCCCTTCGAGCTCGAGGGCTTGAGGCGAACGATCTCGTCGAGCGCAGCCTTCAGGTTCTCGTCGAGCTGCTCGGCCGAGAACGACGCCTTGCCGACAACGAAGTGCACGTTGGCGTGCTTGTCGACACGGAACTCGATCTTTCCGCCCTTGATCTCCTCGACCGCCTTGGCGGGGTTGGGGGTCACGGTGCCGGTCTTGGGGTTGGGCATGAGGCCTCGGGGACCGAGGACCTTACCCAGACGCCCGACCTGGCCCATCAGCTCCGGGGTCGACACTGCAGCGTCGAACGCGGTGTAGCCGCCGGCGACCTTCTCGATGAGCTCGGCGCCGCCGACCTCATCAGCGCCTGCAGCGATCGCCGCTTCGGCGGCAGGACCGGTTGCGAACACGATGACGCGCGCGGTCTTGCCGGTGCCGTGGGGCAGGATGACGGTGCCGCGCACCATCTGGTCTGCCTTACGCGGGTCGACCGAGAGCTTGAGGGCGACCTCGACGGTGGAGTCGAACTTCTTCGATCCCGTCTCCTTCGCCAGGTTCACTGCCTCGCTCGGCGAGTAGAACTTGCCGGCCTCGATCTTCGAAGCTGCTTCGTTGTAAGCCTTGGACTTGGTAGCCATTGTCGTTATCCCCCTCAGTCCTCGACCGTGATGCCCATGGAACGGGCGGTGCCGGCGATGATCAACGAGGCTGCCTCGATGTCGTTCGCGTTCAGGTCGGGCATCTTGGTCTCGGCGATCTGACGGACCTGCTCCTTGGTGAGCTTCGCGACCTTGACGGTGTGCGGGGTCTTGGAACCCTTCTGCACGCCCGCGGCCTTCTTGATCAGCTCGGCTGCCGGCGGGGTCTTGAGGATGAACGTGAAGCTGCGGTCCTCGTAGACGGTGATCTCGACGGGGATGACGTTGCCGCGCTGCGACTCGGTCGCGGCGTTGTACGCCTTGCAGAACTCCATGATGTTGACGCCATGCTGACCGAGCGCGGGCCCGATCGGCGGCGCCGGGTTGGCTGCACCGGCGTTGATCTGAAGCTTGATCAGGCCGGTCACCTTCTTCTTCGGTGCCATTCTTCTTTCCTTTCATCGAGCGGATGCCGGCGGCATCCTCTCTCCCGCAGCCCGGCGGTTCCGGGAGCGGTGGTCTGTGTGGTGACTCCGGCTAGAGCTTGGTCACTCTATAGTTTGGTCACCTGGTCGAACGACAGCTCGACCGGAGTCTCGCGTTCGAACAGCGAAACGAGCACCGTGAGCTTGCCGCTCTCGGGCTTGATCTCGCTGATCGTGCCGGGAAGACCCGCGAACGAGCCTTCCTTGATCGTGATGGTCTCGCCGACCTCGAAGTCGACTTCCGCCGGAATCGCGCGAGCGACCGGCTGACCCTTCTTGGCGGCGCCACCCTTGGCAGGAGCGGTCTCCTTGACCTCGACAAGAGACTTCAGCATCGTGAAGGCCTCTTCGAAACGCAGCGGCGTCGGGTTGTGCGCGTTGCCGACGAATCCGGTGACACCGGGAGTGTGGCGAACGACCGACCAGGTGTCTTCGTTGAGCTCCATGCGCACCAGCACGTAGCCGGGGATGCGCACGCGGGTGACCATCTTGCGCTGGCCGTTCTTGATCTCGACGACATCTTCCATCGGAACTTCGATCTGGTAGATGTCTTCTTCGACCTCGAGCGTCGACTTACGCTGCTCGATGTTGGCCTTCACCTTGCGCTCGAAGCCGGCGTAGGAGTGGATGACGTACCACTTGCCCGGCAGCGACCGCAGTTCGGCACGGAACGCCTCGTACGGGTCTTCCTCGGTCTCGTCCTCGTCGGCGTCGTCGTCACCGAGCTCGGGGCCGTCGTACGGTGTGACCTCTTCGGCAGCGTGCGCCGCGCGCTCGGCTTCTTCCTCGGCGAGGTCGTCGGCCAGGACCTCGGCAGCGGCTTCCACCTCCGCCGCCTCGTCGATCTCGAGTGCATCGTTCACGATCGCATCAGCCTCCGGGTCGCTCACCTCGACGTCGTCGTCCGAGTAGTCCACGTCGTCGTCCTCATCCTCGATGTGGATGGCGACATGCTCGGCCGCATCGCTCTGGTGCTCTTCGCGCGCGAGCTCGTTGCCCTCCTGGGCCTCGTCCTCCTCAGAGGACTGCTCGGCCGAGGGCGCCCAGTCGGCGTCGTCGAGAAATCGTTCAGACACGTGTTTCGTTCACTTCCGTTTGATCGGGCGCGACGCAGCATCCTGCCCGCACCGTGAGGACGAGCAGATCAGGCGGGAACGCCGAAGACCTGTGTCGTCACCCAGAGGAACACGAAGTCCATTCCGTACACGAGCGCCATCATGATGACGACGAACCCGAGCACGACTGCCGTGTACTTCAGGAGCTCCTGGCGCGTCGGGGTGACGACCTTACGAAGCTCCGCAAAGACCTGACGGATGAACAGGGCGATCCGCGCGAAGACATTCAGCTTCTTCTCGCGAGGAGCGCTGCCGCTGGCAACGATCTCGCCCTTGGCGTCATCCTGGACCATGTATCCCACCTGGTTGCTTCTGTTGTGCCAGCTTGCGCTGACGCGCAGGGCGGACAGGAATCGAACCTGCAACCTGCGGTTTTGGAGACCGCTGCTCTGCCAATTGAGCTACCGCCCTAAAGACCCGAAGGCCTTAGGTACCTGCAGTCTTCTGCCGCGACGTGAAAGAAGGGGGTCGCCCGATCGCGGGCACGGCGAAAGAATGCAGATTTCTACTGCAGGTCCAGTGTACGGCATGCCCTCCCGACGGGCGAACTGCCCCCGAGTCTTACGGGGCGCCCAGGCACGGCGTGAAGACGGCGATCACCAGAATCGGTGAGTCGTAGCTGACGGTTGCGACGATGCCGCTCTCGTCGACCCACGCGCCATCCTTTCCCGCGACCCCGTCGGCGTCGATCGGCGTCCACTCCTCGGGATCGATCTCCTCCGTGACGGCATCGACGAGCGCATCCTCGGCCGCATAATCCGCCCCCACCGAAACGGAGCCGACCGCGGTGAAAACCCTTTGCACGCCGCGATCGTGCTCGCCGCAGGGTTGTTCCTCGGGGCTCGCGACCTCGAGGGTTCGAAGGATTCCCTCTTCGGTCGCCCCCGCCACACCCACCAGGGCGTCGAAGGCGGATTCGGCATCCGACTCGAGCTCAGCGATATCCGGCCCAGCGCACGCCGCGAGCAGCACGGATGCCGACAGCAGACCGACCGCGAACATCGCTGCTCGCCGTGCCCGCTGACCCCCCGTCATGGGCGAACCACCGCGCTGACTTCAAACTCCTCGGGCGTCGGAGCGCTCGTGCGCACCCCGAGCCCGACGAGCTGATCGACGAACCAGCCGTCGTGCCAGTCGCCGATATCGCACGGCGACGATGAACCCTCGAAGGCGGATCGGTCGACGCCGTGCTCATACACCGCGCGGCAGCTCGCATCGGTCTCGAGCGCCCACTCATAGTCGTCGTGAGTGATTCCGGCACGCTCGGCCGCCAGCAGGTACGGAAAGTAGTTCTGGTACTGGTACCAGTGCATAGCCTCGTGCACGAAGATCGGCCAGGCCAGGTGCTCGACTCCCGGCTCCCACGCGACGAAGAGCCAGTCGGGGTAGCCGGTTTGATAGCAGCCGCCGACAACAAGCACTCCCGGGCCGTCCTCCTGCCCGGCGTAACCGCAATTCTCCGGACCGGAATCGAAGATCACCGTGACGTCAGCGGCTCCGATCGCGTCCAGGAACGCACGGCCCTGCGGGTCGTCGCCCGGAAAGGCCTGCCCACCCGGGTTGGGGGCAGCGGGTTGCGGCGCCGCATCCTGTTCCAGCCACTGCGCGATCCACGCTGCGTCGGCCTCCCATGCTGCTGCAGCCTCGACGTACCGCCCGCGGGCGCCGCGGATGTCGGCGGCGAAGGCCCTGCTCTCGGCGAACACGTCAGCGATGGCATCCGCCTGAGATGCGGTGACCGTGGTGGGCCTGCGGTCGGCTGTCAGCCATTCCAGGCCGATGACCGCTGAGATTCCGAGCGCGACGGTGAAGGCTCCGGCGAGCACCGGAATCCACAAGCGCGCGGGGTTCACCTCACCATGATCGGGCATGAAGCAGCCCGGATGACGTGCGCCGGGCTCAATAGTCGGCGATGCCGTAGCGGTCGGGCTCCGGCCCGCGCCGGAAGCTGCGACCCGACATCGTCTCGGCGCTCACGCGGACGTAGTGATATTTCAACGTCGGCAGCCAGGGTCGAAGCGCAAGCTCATCAGCAGCTTCGACCTCTTCCTCGGTCGCAAGGCGCTGCGCCCGACCGCGCACGATGACGCTCCACGCCGCCGCATCGGTGTAGTGATCGACTTCGAAGAGCACTTCATCGTTGACGGTGAGCTCGACGAGCTTGCTGCCCGCGGCGGTGCGGAACACGATGGTGTCCCGGTCGACGACGTAGTTGACGGGGAAGATGTCCAAGACATCTCCGACCCGGGTGACCAGGCGCCCCAGCTCTTCGCCTGCCAGAAGCTGCCAGCACTCGGCATCGCTGAGAGTGGCGACGACATCGTCCATCATCTCTTCCATGCCCTCATTGTGGGCGCGCGTTGCGGGCGCCGCTAGGGACCCTTGGCCCTGGCGGCGCCCGCAACGAAGGGCTCAGGCGACGCGGATGAGTTTCTTGTTGACGAACTCGTCTGCCGCGAGCAAGCCCATCTCGCGCGAGGTGCCAGAGCGCTTCACGCCGCCGAAGGGAAGCTCGGGACTGTCGGCGAGCACGATGTTGACATAGACCATGCCAGCCTCGATGGCGTCGGCCACCCGCTCGGCCTGCGCCGGATCGGTCGTGAACACGTACGAGCCCAGTCCATAGCTTGTCGCGTTCGCCACGGCGACAGCCTCGGCTTCGTCGGCGACGCGGTAGACCACTCCCGCCGGGCCGAACAGCTCCTCGCGATAGATGTCGTTGTCGGCCGTGACACCGGTGAGGACGGTCGCGGGGTAGAACGCCCCGTCCCGCGGACCGCCGAGCTCGACCGTGGCGCCCTGCGCGACGGCGCGGTTCACCTGCTCTTCGAGTCGCTCGGCCGCCGCCAACGACGAGAGCGGACCGATGACCGTGTCGTCGGCGAACGGGTCTCCCAGCGGCGCGGCAGCCATCGCTGCCACGAACTTCTCGAGGAACGCATCGTAAAGCTCGTCGATGATGATGAAGCGTTTGGGGGCGTTGCACGACTGGCCGTTGTTGTCGAGGCGAGCCTCGACCGCCATGTCCACCGTGGCATCGAGATCGTCGGTCGAGAGCACGATGAACGGGTCGGAGCCACCGAGTTCGAGTGCGACCTTCTTGAGGTTCCGACCGGCGACCTCGGCGACGGCGGCACCCGCGCGCTCCGAGCCGGTGACCGAGACGCCCTGAACACGAGGATCAGCGATCGCTGTCGCTGCCTGCTCGTTGGTCAGCCGCACATCGACGTAGGCACCCTCCGGGAACCCGGCATCCCGATAGATCGCCGCAATCGCCGCTGCCGACTCGGGGCATTGCGGGGCGTGCTTGAGCAGGATGGTGTTGCCGATGACCAGGTTCGGGGCGGCGAAACGTGCGACCTGGTAGTACGGGAAGTTCCACGGCATGATCCCCAGCAGCACACCCAGCGGCGAACGGCGGATGACAGCAGTTCCCTCTCCGAGGATGTCGATCGGGGTGTCGCCGGTGATCTTCTCGTAGTTGTCGGCGTAGTACTCGGTGATGTCGGCGGCGAAGTCGACTTCTCCGAGGGCCGCGGACAGCGGCTTTCCCATCTCGCGCACGATGATCTCGGCGAGCTCGTCTCGCCGTTCGCGGTGAAGCTGTGCTGCGCGACGCACCAGCGCAGCGCGCTCGACGGGCTGCGCTGTGCGGCCCCAGGTGCGATACGCGTCCTCTGCGGACGTGATCGCCGCGTCGAGCTCGGCATCCGTCGTGGTGGGGTAGGTGGAAAGCGTCTCCCCGGTAGCGGGATTGACGACGGCGTAGGTACTCATGGGTCCTCCTCGGTCGACAGCGAACGGTGGTCGGTTGGTCACGACGATGACAGGACGTGCGCCAACACGTCCAGAGCATCATCGAGCAGGTCATCACCAATGACCAGGGGTGGCAGGAAACGGATCACATTCCCGTAGGTCCCGCAGGTGAGCATGAGCACGCCCTCATCGAGGGCCGCACGCACCACGCGCGAGGTCAGTGCGGCATCCGGGTCGCCCGTGGCAGGGTCCACGAACTCGACCGCGATCATGGCCCCCTTCCCCCGGATATCACCCAGACGCGGGTCGGATGCCTGAATCTCTCGCAACCGGTGTTCGAGAACGTCACCGATGTGCCGGGCACGGGCCGACAGGTCCTCGGCCTCGTAGACCTCGATGGCCGCGAGGGCGGCGGCGCAGGCGACGGGGTTGCCGCCGTAGGTTCCGCCGAGGCCACCCGTATGCGAGGCATCCATGATCTCGGCGCGTCCAGTGACGGTCGCAAGCGGCAGTCCACCGGCGATGCCCTTGGCCGTCGTGATGAGGTCGGGGACGATGCCGAACAGGTCGCTCGCGAACATCGCGCCGGTGCGGGCGAATCCGGTCTGGATCTCGTCGGCGATCAGGACGACCCCGTTGGCGTTCGCCCACTCCTGCAGAGCAGGAAGGAAGCCGTCGGCGGGAACGATGAACCCGCCCTCACCCTGGATCGGCTCGATGATGATCGCCGCGACATCCGTCACCCCGACGTGCTTCTCGATGACACCGATCGCCCGCTTGGCCGCCGCGGCACCGTCAAGCCCATCTCGGTACGGGTACGACATCGGTGCACGGTAGATCTCCGGAGCGAACGGGCCGAATCCTGCCTTGTAGGGCATGTGCTTGGCGGTAAGGGCCATGGTGAGGTTGGTGCGGCCGTGGTAGCCGTGGTCGAAGGCGACGACAGCCTGCCGTCCCGTGTGCTTGCGGGCGATCTTGACCGCGTTCTCGACAGCCTCAGCACCCGAGTTGAACAGTGCGGTCTTCTTCTCGTGATCGCCCGGAGTGATGCGGTTGAGCGCCTCGGCCACCGCCACGTAGGGCTCGTAGGGCGCCACCATGAAACACGTGTGAGTGAACTGCGCAACCTGCTGCTGCACGGCCGCGACCACGGCGGGGTGCGCGTTGCCGATGGAGGTGACGGCGATGCCGGAGCCGAGATCCACGATCGAGTTCCCGTCGGCGTCCAGCAGGATGCCGCCGCCCGCCGCCACGATCGACAGCGGAGCCGTGTGCCCCACGCCCGCCGACACGGCAGCGGCCTTGCGCGCCATGAGCTCCTGCGAGCGCGGTCCCGGGATGGGGGTAACGAGGCGTCGCTCCTGCGGGAGCGAGGGACCGCCGAGCGGGACCGTGGGACTATCGAGTTGGCTCATGTCGTGAGGATAGCTGCACGATCGATCGCGCGCGACCCGTGCAACTCGAACGTCGGAATCCGTCGTCCATCATCACTTACGCGACGGCTCCCGTCGTGGGAGAATCATCGCGTGATCAATGGCGGCGTGTCGTGGTGGTGGCGAGACATCGGCGGCACTCCCGCCCCGCGCGCACCGCTTCCCGGTGACCTCGCGCTCGACGTCTGCATCGTCGGCGCCGGGTACACCGGACTATGGACGGCGTACTACCTCAAGCGGGCGCAACCCGACCTGCGCGTAGGCGTGATCGAGCAGAGCTTCGCCGGCTTTGGAGCGTCGGGGCGCAACGGTGGCTGGCTGACGAACTCGGTCACGGGAGGGCGGGAGCAATACGTCGCCCGCCACGGACGGGATGCCGCGATCGCGCAGCAGCGGGCGCTCAACGACACCGTGCGCGAGGTGATCGAGGTCGCACGCAGCGAGGGCATTGACGCCGACATCGTCAGGGGCGGCGAACTCGAGATCGCCCGCACCCCGGCGCAACTCGCCCGGCTTCGGAAGACGGCTGCCGAAGACCTGGCATGGCCACACACTGACGTGCAAGAACTGGATGCCGCGGCCACGCGATCCCGTATCGACGTCGTCGGCGCGGTGGGAGGGATCTGGCATCCGCACTGCGCACGCATTCACCCGGCGAAGCTCGCAGCGGGCCTTGCCGAGACGGTGGAGACGGCGGGCGTGAGGATCTTCGAGCAGACGACGGCTCGATCGATCGAACCCGGACGCGTGGAAACGGATCGCGGCACGGTGCGGGCGGATGCCGTCATCCGTGCCACCGAAGGCTTCACCGCGAACCTCCGCGACGAGCACCGAACGTGGCTGCCGATGAACTCATCGATGATCGTCACCGAGCCGCTACCTGCCGGGGTGTGGGACGCGATCGGCTGGTCGCGGCGAGAAACTCTCGGCGATTTTGCCCACGTCTACATGTACGCGCAGCGAACTGCTGACGATCGCATCGCCTTCGGGGGTCGAGGCGTCCCATACCGGTACGGGTCTCGCGTCGACACGAACGGACGGACGCAGGAGCGCACGATCCGCTCCCTCACGGGCCTCCTGCACGACTTCTTCCCAGCCACCCGCGGTGTGCCCCTCGCTCATGCGTGGGCCGGTGTGCTCGGGGTGCCGCGCGACTGGTCGGCTACTGTCGGCTTCGACCTGCAGACGGGCATCGGCTGGGCAGGCGGCTACGTCGGAACGGGAGTGACCGCAACCAATCTCGCCGGACGCACCCTCGCCGATCTGGTGTTGCGTCGCGACACAGATCTCACCCGCCTGCCCTGGGTGGATCATCGCGCGAAGCGGTGGGAGATCGAACCACTGCGGTGGACCGCCGTGAACGCGATCTACGCCGCCTACCGCGGCGCTGACCGGCTCGAGTCGCTGGGAGCGGGGCGCACCTCGGGGCTCGCGAAGCTCGCCGATCTCATCGCCGGACGATGACGGCGGTAGGCGAGCTCGAGCCTGCGCCGAGGCGGCACAATGAGTCCATGCCGGACGAGTCGATCCAGGGGCGCGTCGAGATCGATCCGGAGCTGCGCGCGGCCTTGGCCGTCATCGGAGGAGTGTTCCCGCCGACGATCACACCCGACCTCATCGGGTTCATGCGCGCCTCGTACGCGTCACCCCCTCGAGAGGAGCTGCTCGGCGATCGCCGGGTACAGGTTGAGGATCTGACCTTCCCGGGCTTCGACGGCTACGTGCTCGCCGCATCGGTCATCCGCCCGGTTGCGGGGCTGCGCGGCCCCGCGGTGCTGCTGTTCCACTCCGGGGGCATGATGTTCGGCGACCGGTTCAGCGGCATCGACACCGCGCTCGGCTGGGTCGAGCGGCTCGGCGTGACGGTGGTCACGGTGGAGTACCGACTCGCTCCCGAGCACCCGCATCCCGTTCCGTTCGAGGACTGCTACGCGGCGCTCGAATGGGTCGCGCATTCCAGTAGAGAGCTGGGGCTGGACTCTCGCCGACTGGTCGTGGCAGGTGCCAGCGCCGGCGGCGGGCTCGCGGCCGCGGCCGCACTCGCTGCCCGGGATCGTGGCGGACCGCCGCTGCGCGGTCAGCTACTGGACTACCCGATGCTGGACGATCGCGGCCGGACCGCGTCCACCCGAGCGTTCGACGGTGTCGGGGTGTGGGATCGCGTCAGCAACGAAACCGGCTGGGCGGCACTTCTCGGCGAGTCCGTGCGGGGACCCGACGTCTCGCCCTACGCCGCACCGGCACGAGCGACCGACCTGCGGGAGCTGCCTCCAGCCTTCATCGATGTCGGCACCGCCGAGATCTTCCGAGACGAGGCCGTCGGCTACGCGCGCGGCCTGTGGGCTGCGGGCGTGGATGTCGAACTACACGTGTGGCCGGGAGCTTTCCACGCGTGCGACATCTTCGCACCGCACACGCGCATCGCGCGGAGAATGATTGTCACCCGAGAGGACTGGCTACGGCGAACCCTGGCAGACTGAGCACGCGCGGATGCACAATGACGTCTCGAGCGATGGAGGTCGACGATGCAGGAACTCCTCGGCCGACTGCGACAGCTGGACCCCACCGCCAGCGCGAGCCTGCGCGTGATCGCCTGCTTCGACGAGCTCATGGCCGGTGGCGTGGGCACCGACGGACTCCTCAGCGCAGCCGCCGCACTCTCCGGGTCGGTCGTAGGCGTACGACGGGCAGAGAATGCCCCCGCGATCCGGATCGGCACGCAAGGCGAGCGCCTCGAGGCAGCCGCACCGACCGGGATCGTCCGCGAGTCCAACGGGATGACCGTGTGGATCGAGGCGCCAAGTACGGATGCCGGGCCGAATGAGGCCATCATCATCGAGCGGCTCGTCCTGGCGCTCCACGTTCGGTACGACCATGTCGATGCGCCCCTCAAGCGCGACATCTCGGTGATCGTCGACCACGACATGGCCGCCGAGGATCGTGTCGCGGCCGCGCGCAGGCGCGGCCTCAAGGACGGTGTCGCCTACCGCGTCGTGGTTGCCCCACTGTTCGCGCTCTGGCGCACCCACCCGCGGGGACCCGAAGACGTCGTCGCGTCCGCCGTCGGACCCGTGCACGTCGCGATCGTCGCCGCGGATGCAGCCCCGGTCGCGAGCCCCCTCGGCGTCGGGATCGCGAGCGACCTGAACGATCTCGATCTCTCCTTCCGCACCGCTCTGGTCTGCCTGCGCCTCGCAGAGCCGGGCACCGTCTCTCGCGCCGACGACCTGGGCGGACTCGCCGAGATCCTCGCCGATACCCCTGCGAATGCACGCCCGGATCGCGACGAGGCCGCTGTCGCCCGCCTCGTCGCGGCTCACGCCTGGGCGCGTGCGACGCTCGATGCTCTGATGCAGGCGGGATCCGTGCGCGAAGCGGCACGGCTTGCCGGCATCCATCACTCCACGATGACGACCCGCGTGGCTGTCATCGCCGACGAGCTGGGTCTCGCGCCCCTGGACGGGCTCGGACGGGCGCGCCTGGCCGTTGCGGTCATGCGGCACCGGATGCGGGCCTCTCGCGCTCTGGAACTTCCCCCTCCCCGCGCGAAGACGTCGGGACGTCCGCTCTCGGCGTGACCCGACGAACGTCGGGTCACGGGTCGGGATCCGCGTCGCACTGACGGTATCAGGGCTCCATCGAGCCGTGGATGCTGAGACCATCCCGTCCCCCGACCACGAAGAGGTGGCCACAATGATCGACAATCCCTACTACTCCCCCGACGTGCACCAAGACTTCGAACTGGTCTCGATCGGTCGGCTCGAGCTCGAGGACGGCGGCGTGATCGATGACTGTCGTCTTGCCGTGCGCACGTGGGGCACACTCAACGAGGAGAAGGACAACGCCATCCTCATCCCGACCTGGTACTCCGGTACGCACCAGATCTGGGCCGATGCCTACGTCGGGCCCGGCCATGCGCTCGACCCGGAGAAGTACTTCATCCTCGCGGTGAATCAGATCGGCAACGGTCTGAGCACGTCGCCTCACAACGTGAAAGACCCCGACATCGCGATGTCCAGGTTTCCCGATGTGCGGATCGGCGATGACGTCGTCGCCCAGGAGCGCCTGTTGCGAGAGCACTTCGGCATTGAGAAGCTGGCGCTCGTCGTCGGCGGATCGATGGGAGCCCAGCAGACCTACGAGTGGGCGGTCCGTTTTCCCGCAAAGGTGCTGCGCGCAGCGCCGATCGCAGGGACGGCCCGAAACACACCCCACGATTTCCTGTTCACCGAGACGCTGATCGAGCAGATCCACAGCGATCCCGGATTCGCCGGCGGCGAGTACACCACGCACGCGCAGGTCGAGGACGGTCTCAAACGACACGCGCACCTGTGGGCAACCATGGGGTTCTCGACGGAGTTCTGGAGTCAGGAGAAGTGGTCGGCGCTCGGCTTCACGTCGCGTGAGCAGTTCCTGACGGACTTCCTCGAGCCGTACTTCACGGCGATGGACCCGAATGCTCTTCTCACTATGGCGTGGAAATGGCAGCGCGGCGACGTCTCACGCCACACCGACGGCGACCTCGCGGCGGCACTCGGGCGCATCACGGCGAAGACCTACGTCATGCCCATCGACGAGGACATGTTCTTTCCCGTTCGCGACTGTGCTGCTGAGCAGCAACTCATCCCAGGCAGCGAGCTGCGGGTGGTCGAGGACGTCCATGGGCACCTGGGCCTGTTCGCGGTCGACCCGGGGTTCATCCCCCAGATCGACCGACACCTGGCTGAGCTGCTCGATGAGCCGGTCGAGATGGCGGTGGACGCTGGCGCGGCAGCACCGCCGCGCTGAGCGTGCCCGTGGCGCCGGATCACCCCGGGGAATGGGCTTCGAGGAACTCGTAGACATCCGTCGTGTCCACCCCGGGGAAGGCCCCGGTGGGCAAAGTAGCGAGCAGCGTGCGCGGTGTCCGCACGTTCGGCCACGAGTGACCGCGCCAGGATGACTCGAGTTCTGCCGGCGCACGGCGACAGCACACCTCCACCGAATGCCGCGAGACCCCGCGGTTGGTCGTCTCGCGCCCGATGAACCACTTGGTGTCGTCGAATCGCACTCCCACACTGATCGAATGGAGGCCCTCGGAGGAGGGCTCGACGCGGGCCGTGCACCAGTAGGTGCCGTTCCCGGTATCGGTGTACTGGAAGTACGGGTTGAAGCGGTCGGGGATGTCGAACACGACGCGGCTCGTCCACTTGCGGCAGCACATCTGCCCCTCGATGGAACCGAACCGGTCGGTCGGGAAGTTCACGTCATCGTTCTCGTAGGCCTTGGTGATCGTGCCCGACTCATGGACCTTCAGAAAGTGAACGGGTAGGTCAAGGTGGACCGTCGCGAGATTGGTGAAGCGGTGAGCGGCAGTCTCGTACGAGACCGAATACGCGTCCCGCAGGTCTTCGATAGAGAGGGCGCGGTGAGACTTGGCCTCCTGCAGGAAAGGCACGACGTCGGCCTCCGGCATCAGGAGCGCCCCCGTCAGATAGTTGATCTCCACGCGCTGGCGAAGGAAGTCACCGTAGCTCGCGGGCTCGTCGTGCCCCAGGATGCGGCTCGCCAGCGACTGCAGCACGGCGGTTCGGGCATCCCGCTTGCTCGCGATCGTGCTCGAGAGGTAGAGCCGCCCGTGCTTGAGATCCAGAACGCTGCGGGTAGTGAGGGGCACATCGGAGACGTAGTGAATCGTGAACCCGAGGTGGGCGGCAATGTCGGATGCCGTGCGCTGCGTGAGCGGGCCTCCGGTGTGCCCGACGGCGGCCAACAGGTCGCGCGCGTGAGCCTCGAGGTCGGCGAAGTAGTTCTGCTGACTGGTCATGAGCCGGCGCAGGGACAGGTTCGCGCGGCGCGCCACTTCCGGTGTGGCCGCCCGTTCGTCTCGCAGCCGCTCGATCTCGCCCTGCAACGCAAGCATCGCCGCGAGCACCTCATCGGGGATTGAGCGACCGATGCGAAACGGGGAGATTCCGAGCGCCTGGAAGGTTGGCCCCCGCATCGCCCGCTCGAGGGAAACCTCCATCGTGGCGCGCTCATCCAGCGGCTCCGATTCCAGCAGCGCGTCCAGATTCGTCCCGAGAGCACGCGCGATGGTGCGCAGCAGTGTGAGCTTGGGTTCCCGCTTTCCGTTCTCGATCATCGACAGCTGGCTCGGGGCACGGTCGACCGCCGCCGCCAGGTCGTCGAGGGTCATCCCCCGCTCGGTGCGCAACTGGCGGATGCGCCTGCCGATGGTGAGTGTGTCGATGACATCGTCGTCATCCGTTGTGATCGTCGGGAGGGACTCTTCCGGCGCTGTGAGGCTCGTCATGCCGCCGATTCTGTCACAGAAGCGGAATTTCTGGCGATCTTCACAACGGATCTGGCCATGCTGGCAGCAAAACTTCACGGAGAGTAGGTGCACGACGACCAACCAGGCGTCGATCCACCGGATGACGAAGCCGGCGGATGAGAGATCAGACAGGACGGATGCGCCATGACTGCAACCACGACCCCGATGCCCGCCCGGACGGCTCCCGTGCCGACCTCGAGCGCCGCGGCGGTGCTCGAGGTCGTCGGGCCGATCCGCGACCGCTACGACGAGATCCTGACGCCCGACGCGCTCGCATTCCTGACCGAGCTGCACTCCCGCTTCTCGGCTCGCCGGCACGACCGGCTCGCCGACCGGATGCGACGCCGGTTCGAGATCGGCAACGGCCACGACCCGCAGTTCCGCGACGACACCGCGCACATCCGTCACGACGACGAGTGGCGGGTTGCCGGCGCCGGCCCCGGCCTCGAAGACCGTCGCGTGGAGATCACCGGCCCTACCGACCCGAAGATGACGATCAATGCCCTCAACTCCGGAGCGAAGGTGTGGCTCGCCGACCAGGAGGACGCCACCAGCCCCACCTGGAAGAACGTGATCGAGGGACAGCTGAGCCTGTACGACGCGATCCGCGGCCAGCTGACGTTCACGAGCCCCGAGGGCAAGAGCTACGAGGTCACCGCCGAGCAGACCCCCACGATCGTGATGCGCCCGCGCGGCTGGCATCTGGTCGAGAAGCACCTGCGGTACACCGACCGAACCGGACGCGCGATGGATGCCTCGGGTTCGCTCGTGGACTTCGGTCTGTACTTCTTCCACAACGCGAAGCAGCTGATCGAGAACGGCGTCGGACCGTACTTCTACATCGCCAAGCTCGAGTCGGCGGAAGAAGCCAAGCTCTGGGACGACGTTTTCACGTTCAGTGAGCGCTACCTCGGCATCGAGCACGGCACGATCCGGGCAACGGTGCTGATCGAGACTCTGCCCGCCGCCTTCGAGATGGAAGAGATCCTCTTCGAGATGCGGGACCACATCGCTGGCCTGAACGCCGGCCGCTGGGACTACATCTTCTCGATCATCAAGAACTACCGCGGCCGTGGCGCACGGTTCGTGCTTCCGGACCGCAGCGAGGTGACCATGACGGTGCCCTTCATGCGCGCCTACACCGAGCTGCTCGTGAAGACCTGCCACAAGCGGGGAGCGTTCGCGATCGGAGGCATGAGCGCGTTCATCCCCAACCGCCGCGACCCGGAGGTCACCGAGCGTGCCTTCGAGAAGGTGGCCGCCGATAAGAAGCGCGAGGCCGGCGACGGGTTCGACGGCACGTGGGTTGCCCACCCCGACCTCATCCCCGTCGCTCGGGCCGAGTTCGACGCCGTGCTCGGCGACCGACCGAACCAGCTCGACCGGCAGCGCCCCGAGGTGTCGGTACGCGCCGCTGACCTCATCGACGTGCACATCGGTCGCCCGATCACGGCATCCGGTGTCTACGGCAACGTGTCGGTGGCGATCCGGTACATCGAGGCGTGGTTGCGGGGCCTCGGCGCCGTCGCGATCGACAACCTCATGGAGGACGCCGCGACAGCGGAGATCAGCCGCTCGCAGATCTGGCAGTGGATCCACCAGGACCGCACCACCGACGACGGCACGCCCATCACGCGCGAGTACGTCGAGGGCCTCATCGCACAGGTGCTGGGTGAGGTGACTCGCTTCGAGGGCGACCGGTTCGACGACGCGGCAGCGATCTTCCGTGAGGTGGCCCTCGGGAGCGACTTCCCCGCCTTCCTCACCCTCCCCGCCTATTCGCGCTACCTGGTCGAGACCGACTGACTGCGCACGAGACCAACGACGAAGGACAAGACATGACCACCTACCAGGACGACATCGCCGCCATCCGGGAACTCAAGAACCAGCACGGTTCCAGCTGGGATGCCATCAACCCCGAGTCCGTGGCGCGGATGCGGGCACAGAACCGGTTCCGCACGGGACTGGAGATCGCCCAGTACACCGCCGACATCATGCGCCGCGACATGGCAGAGTACGACGCCGACTCGTCGATGTACACGCAGTCGCTCGGCGTCTGGCACGGCTTCATCGGCCAGCAGAAACTGATCTCGATCAAGAAGCACCTCAAGAGCACGAATAAGCGCTACCTCTACCTCTCGGGGTGGATGGTCGCGGCGCTGCGCTCCGAGTTCGGGCCGCTGCCTGACCAGTCCATGCATGAGAAGACCGCGGTCCCCGCGCTCATCGAGGAGCTCTACACGTTCCTGCGCCAGGCCGACGCTCGCGAGCTCGATCTGCTGTTCACGAAGCTGGATGCCGCACGCGCCGCCGGCGACGAGACGGCAGCGGAGTTCATCCAGAGCCAGATCGATAACTACGAGACCCACGTGGTCCCGATCATCGCTGACATCGACGCCGGCTTCGGAAACCCCGAGGCCACGTACCTGCTGGCCAAGAAGATGATCGAGGCTGGCGCTTGCGCCATCCAGATCGAGAACCAGGTCTCGGATGAGAAGCAGTGCGGTCACCAGGACGGCAAGGTGACGGTGCCCCACGAGGACTTCATCGCCAAGCTCACCGCGGTGCGCTATGCCTTCCTGGAGCTAGGCATCGACAACGGCATCATCGTGGCGCGCACCGACTCGCTCGGCGCGGGACTCACCCAGAAGCTCGCGGTCACACACGAGCCCGGCGACCTCGGCGACCAGTACAACGCATTCCTCGACGTCGAGGAGATCTCGGATGCCGAGCTCGGCAACGGGGATGTCGTCATCAAGCGGGACGGCAAGCTCCTGCGTCCCAAGCGCCTGGCGAGCAACCTCTACCAGTTCCGCCCCGGAACAGGCGAGGCCCGCTGCGTGCTGGACTGCATCACGTCGCTGCGAAACGGCGCCGACCTGCTGTGGATCGAAACCGAGAAGCCGCACGTCGAGCAGATCGCGGGGATGGTGGATGCCATCCGCGAGGAGATCCCGAACGCGAAGCTGGTCTACAACAACAGCCCCTCGTTCAACTGGACGCTGAACTTCCGTCAGCAGGCCTACGACACCCTCGCCGCGGAAGGGAAGGATGTCTCGGCGTACGATCGGGCGGAGCTCATGAGCGTCGAGTACGACGACACCGAGCTTGGCCGGCTGGCCGACGAGAAGATCCGTACGTTCCAGCGCGATGGGTCGGCCCGGGCCGGGATCTTCCATCACCTCATCACCCTGCCGACCTACCACACGGCGGCCCTGTCGACCGATGACCTCTCGAAGGGGTACTTCGGCGATGAGGGGATGCTCGCCTACGTGCGGGGCGTGCAGCGCCGCGAGATCCGCGAGGGCATCGCGACCGTCAAGCACCAGAACATGGCAGGAAGCGACATCGGCGACAACCACAAGGAGTACTTCGCCGGCGACGCTGCCCTCAAAGCGGGTGGGCAGCACAACACGATGAACCAGTTCAGCTGATCATCGAGAAGACACGGATGCCTCGGACGACGCCGTCCGAGGCATCCGTCGTTCGCGGGGCGCCGTCCCGTTCAGGAGACGCCGCGAGCGCAGTCCGCGCAGGTGCCCACGAGCGAGCTCTGCGCGGGCTCGAGCGCGAAGCCGTTCGCGTTCCGGGCCGATCGGGCGGCCGAGGCAAGCAGATCGGCTGGCAGCGCGACGACGACCCCGCACGAGCGGCAGACCCCGTGAAGGTGGGCGTGCCGGTCTTCCCCGGTGGCGAGGTGATAGCCGGTCGAACCCTGCCCAACCGGACGCGTGGTGACCACCCCGAGGCTGTCGAGCATCTCGAGCGTGCGGTAGACCGTAGCCCGATGGATGCCGAGGTCAGCGACAGCACCCGCGATCTGCTCCGCCGTGCGGTGCTCATGCTCGGCCGCGAGCACCCCGATGACGGCGCGACGTGCTGCCGTGATGCGCTCGCCACGCTCGGAGAGCTGCGCCAGCGCAGAGTCGGCAAGGCTCACGGGAGCCTCCGCGTGGAGGTGCTCGTGGTCGTGTGGCGCACCCATTCGGCAATCGTGGCACACGCCCCTCCGAATGGCGGCACGGCGGAGATTTCGACTCTTGTGTAATGCGACTGAGTCGCAATAGTGTGAGCGCAATCCCAGACCGCATGGTCACCCGAGGAGGGCCGATGCACGTACCCGACGGATTCCTCAGCGTGCCGGTCTCGATTGCTACGGGGGTCGTGGCGGCCGGAGCTATCGGCCTCGCGATCAAGAACTCGCGTGCCGAGATGACCGATGACCGCAGGGCCCCGATGGTGGGAATCGTCGCCACGGTGATCTTCGCCACGCAGATGATCAACTTCCCCGTCGGCGCCGGAACCAGCGGCCACCTGCTGGGCGGTGCACTCGCGGCTGTGCTGTTGGGGCCGTGGACAGCGGTGCTCGCTGTGAGCGCCGTGTTCATCGTCCAGGCCCTCCTGTTCGCCGACGGCGGGCTGACGGCCCTCGGCACCAACATCACGCTCATGGGTCTCGTGACGATCGGCGTCGGTTGGTGGGTGTTCCGGGGCCTCGTCCGCGTGCTTCCCGTACGCCGATGGGCCATCGCGGTAGCCGCGGGCATCGGTGGCCTGCTTTCGGTGCCCGCAGCTGCGATCGCGTTCGTCGGGTTGTTCGCCATCGGTGGCCAGGTGGCAGTTCCGATCGACGCAGTCTTTGTTGCGATGGTCGGCTGGCATACTCTCATCGGGATCGGCGAGGCGATCATCACCGGACTCATCGTCGCCGCCGTACTCACCGCCCGTCCGGACCTTGTCTACGGAGCGCACTTCCAGCGATCCGGAGCCATCGAGACCCGAGAGGCGGCGTTGGCATGAGTGCCACGCCCACCCCCGCGGCGCGCCGGATCTCCACGCGCGCCTTCACTCTCTGGGCCCTGGGGATCGCACTGGTGATCGCGACGGTCGTCAGCATCTGGGCCTCATCGAACCCTGACGGGCTGGAATTCGTCGCGCAGGCAGTCGGCTTCGGCAGCGCCGCGCACGACAGTGCAACGGCGGGCTCGCCCTTGGCCGACTACACGGTGGCAGGACTCGACGGGAATTGGCTGTCGATCCTCATCGTCGGTGTCGTCGGATGCGGCATCACCTTCGCTCTGGCGTGGCTTCTCGGGCGTCTGGCACGGCGCGGCTGACGCCGTGAGCCCCGGATGAGGTCGATGCGGTGAGCGCGCTGGACTGGGGTCATCAGGCGGGAGCCTCCCTCCTGCACCGCGCCCCCGCACGGACGAAGCTGATCGCGACGGTGGCCTTCGCCGCTGTCGTGGTCGCCACTCCCCGCGAGTGGTTCCCCGCCTTCTCGGTCTACGCGCTGGTGGTGGTCTCAGCGCTGGTCATCGCGCGCGTGCCACCCCGGGTCGTGGCACGGCGGATGACGATCGAGTTGCCCTTCGTCGTGTTCGCGCTTCTGCTTCCCTTCATCGCGACAGGGCCGACGATCGAGGTTGGTCCGTTCGCGCTCGCTGTTGAGGGGCTCTGGGGCGCATGGGCGCTCCTAGCCAAGGCGACCCTCGCCGTGGGCGCCGCGACCGTCCTCATCTCGACCACCGAGCCGCGGCGGATGGTGCAGGCGCTCGGTCAGCTCCGCCTCCCCGCGGTCCTCACCTCGATCATCGGCTTCATGATCCGGTATCTGGACCTCATCGTCGAGGAGACCCGTCGGATGCGCATCGCTCGCGAATCGCGGGGGTTCCGAGCTCGCGGCCTTGCGTCCTGGCGGATCATCGCGCAGGCGGCGGGCGCGGTCATCGTGCGCTCCCATGCCCGCGGCGAGCGCGTTCATCTCGCGATGCTGTCGCGGGGCGGAGCCGGATGAGTTCGGCATCCGTATCGGTGCGCGGGGTCCGTTTCTCCTACCCGTCCGGCACTGCCGTGCTGCACGAGGTCGACCTCGAGATCGCCGCCGGCGAGCGAGTCGCGGTGCTTGGACCGAACGGGGCGGGCAAGACGACGCTCATGCTGCACCTGAACGGCATCCACCTTCCCGATCACGGGGTCGTGGAGATCGGCGGGACCCGGGTCAGCCGAGGGGCGCTGCCCGAGATCCGCCGCCGGGTGGGCGTCGTCTTCCAGGACCCCGACGACCAGCTCTTCCTCCCGACGATCGGCGAGGATGTCGCATTCGGCCCCGGCAACTACGGCGTGCGCGGGCCCGAGCTGGAGTTGCGGGTGACCGCGGCGCTGACACGTGTCGGGCTCGGGCAGCACCGAGACACGGCGCCGGGCAGGCTCTCGCTCGGCCAACGACGCCGCGCGGCTATTGCGACGATCCTGTCGATGGATGTCGAGGTCATCGTGCTCGACGAGCCGACCTCCAACCTCGACCCCGCCGCCCGTCGAGATCTGTCCGCGACCCTCGGTGCACTCGACGCCACGCTCATCGTGGTCACCCACGACCTCCCTTACGCCCTCGAACTCTGCCCTCGGTCGGTGATCCTCGACGAAGGTCGAATCGTCGCCGACGGTGCGACGGCCGACATCCTCTCCGACGCCGACCTGTTGCGCGCACACGGCCTCGAGCTGCCGTGGGGGTTCGATCCGCGAGCGCCCCGTCCACCCCGTACCGCCGCGACCGGCCACGGCCCGGCGCCAGAACAGGTCAGGATGCCGCGAGCCGAGCGTTGACCCGCGCGAGCTGGGCACTCACGCGAGCCTCGAGCCCCCCGGCAGCGTCGCCATCGAGGACCTCGGCCACCGCCCCCCAGTGGATGGCAACCTTCTCGCCCGCCGTCGCGGTGTCGCCGAAGGGGACCGCGACGTCGCGCTCAGCGTCAGCATCGTCGGAGTCGTCGAGCGCGAGAACGCCCTCGCGGTAGACCAGTCGCGGTCCGCGCACGCGCCAGTGCGTGGCATCCGTGTGCACCACCGTGGCAGGGAGGATCGCGCACGACTCCAGCACCTCGACGGGCTCGGGCCGACCGGTGCTGAGCAATCGTGTCCAGGGGTAGACCCCGAAGACGTGAAAGGCGTGATGGGGAGCCGCCTCGGCAGCCAGCGACTCGTCGAGGTATGCCCAGTACGACCCGGCGCGTGGACCGATGATCGCCAGCAGCTCACGCCAGAAGACGGCGGGATCGATGGCGTCGCCCTCGGCGGAACCTGTCCAGTACGCCCGCACCGCCCTCTCATCGAGCGGATCGCACGCGAGGAGGCTCCCGATGACCGTCAGATACGGCCAGGCGCCCGAGAAGCGGGTAGCCGCCCCCCGGACATCTACCCCACCCCCCTCACCGCGCGCCACCTCCGCGAGCAGGGGTGCGCCATCGGGGCCGCAGTAGCCCTTCTCGTTCGGGTGGTACGCGTACCGCGCGAACAGTCGTTCCCCGTGCGGTCTCGAGTCGGCGCTCACACGCGGGCCACGGCCTGGGCCGCCTCCCGGTGGAGCCGACCGAAGTTGTAGTACGCGGCGCACGCGCCCTCCGGCGAGACCATGCAGGTACCGATCGGGGTCTCGGGGGTGCACGCGGTGCCGAACACCTTGCACTCCCAGGGCTTGATCACACCTCGCAGGACGCTGCCGCACTCACACGCGGGCGGGTCCTCTACCCGGACGCCCGGCAGCGCGAACTTCTTCTCGGCGTCGAATCGTTCGTAGTCGGGGTGGATGCCGTACCCAGAGCGCGGGATGTAGCCGAGGCCCCGCCACTCGAACGTGTCGCGCACCGCAAAGACCTGCTGCATGAGCGCCAGCGCGGCAGGATTCCCTTCGCGCCGCACCACCCGCGCGTACTGGTTCTCCACCTCGCAGCGGCCGTCCTCGAACTGCGCCAGCAGCATCTCGACCGACTGGAGGATGTCGAGCGGTTCGAAGCCGGTGACCACGATGGGAAGCCCATACTCGGCGGGGATGAAGTCGTAGACCGTCGTCCCCACCACTGTCGACACGTGGCCGGGACCGATGAAACCGTCGAGGTCGAGGTCGTCGGCATCCAGGATCGCGCGCAGCGGCGGTTCGATCAGGACGTGATTGCAGAAGATCGAGAAGTTCCTGATATCGAGCGCTGCAGCACGAGCGATCGTCACCGCCGTCGACGGTGCGGTTGTCTCGAAACCGACGGCGAAGAACACGACTTCCTTGTCGGGATTGTCGATCGCGATCTTGAGGGCATCCAGCGGCGAGTACACGAAGCGGACGTCGGCACCTGCCGCTTGCGCCTGCAGGAGGCTGCCCTCGGTGCCGGGAACGCGCATCATGTCGCCGAAGGTCGTGAAGATCACGCCTGGCCGATGCGCGAGCCACACCGCGTCATCCACGCGTCCCATGGGGATCACGCACACCGGGCATCCGGGACCGTGCACGAGTTGCACGGCCTCGGGAAGAAGGTGCTCGAGCCCGTGCCGATAGATCGTATGGGTGTGACCGCCGCACACCTCCATGAACGACAGCGTGCGGCCGAGACGCTGCGTCTGCGCCTCGATGACACCGAGTAACGACCGGGCTGCAGCGGGGTCGCGGAACTCATCGACGAAACGCATCAGACGATCTCCGTTTCCATGAAGGCCTCGAGCTCTTCGTCGTACGTACGCCCGAGCTTGCGGATCTGATCGAGGGTGACATCCGCCTCGTGCTCGTCGATCTTGCTCATCGCGAAACCGACGTGCACCAGCACCCAGTCCCCGACTCCGACGTGCTCGTCGGCGAGCAGCCGCGTGGAAATGACGCGGCGAACACCACTGACTTCGACCGACGCGAGGTGTTCGTCGGCATCGACGACCTCGACGATCTCACCGGGGATTCCGAGACACATGACTGACCTCTCTCTCAGCAGATCCGGGGAAGGGGGTCGCCCACGAGCATGTCGACGATGCGGGTGCCGCCGAAGGCGTTGCGCACTGCCACGATGTCGGAGGGGCTTGCGACAACTTCGCCGATGATCGCGGCACTCCCGCCCCCGGGCAGGGCCCGCAGGGCAGCGAGCCCGGCATCCGCGACATCGGCGGGAACGACCGCAGCGAACATCCCCTCGTTGGCGACGTAGAGGGGATCGATCCCGAGCATGTCGCACGCGCCGCGAACGACCGGGGCAACCGGCACTGCTTCGTCGTCGACGATCACTCCGCGCCCGGATGCCTGTACGAGCTCGTTGAGCACGGTGCCGAGGCCCCCACGGGTGGCGTCCCGCATCCAACGGGTCTGCGGCGCGGCATCCAGGAGAGCCTCGACGAGTCCATTCACAGCACGAGAGTCGGATGAGATTTCGGCGTCGATGGCGAGGTTCCCGCGCGCAAGCATGACAGCCATCCCGTGGGCGCCGATGGGTCCCGACACGAGGATGCGATCGCCCGGCTCGACGAGGTCGGCTCCGAGTCGACGGCCTTCGGGGAGCACCCCGACACCGGCCGTCGTGATGAAGAGCTTGTCGGCGGCGCCCCGGGGTACGACCTTGGTGTCGCCGGCGACGATCGACACGCCCGCCGCGTCGGCTGCAGCCCGCATGTCGGCGGCGATCTCGCGGAGTGTCTGGACGGGAAGCCCCTCTTCGATGACGAAAGCCGCGGTGAGTGCAGTGGGCACCGCACCGCTGACGGCGAGGTCGTTGACGGTGCCGTTGACGGCAAGGTCGCCGATGCTCCCTCCGGGGAAGCGGATCGGGTTGACGACGTAGGAGTCGGTGGTCATCGCGATGCGTCCCGCCGGCCGGTCCAGGACCGCGGCGTCGCCCGGGTCGCCCGGTGTGGGAGAGCCGAATGCTTCGAAGAAGACGGCGTCCACGAGCGCCGCAGAGGCCTTCCCCCCGGCTCCGTGCGCCAGGGTGATCACCTCGTCGATCAGCCGCGGGCGGCGACGGCGGAATGCTTCGATGCGGGCGAGGACCTCGTCCTCCGACTCATTGAGCCGGTTCTTACCGCGCCGAACCGTGTCAGCTGCCGTGGCGTCGGTGGTCATGACATCACCTCCGCGGCGATCGGGACGGGCACCTCGGGCGGCAGCGGCACCGTCGCGATCGCCATCCCCGCGTGGATGACCACCAGGTCGCCCGGCCTGACGGGTCCGAGGATCGTGACATCGACATCCTCCTCGCCGTCCGCAGTACGTACGCGCGCCGGAGCGAACAGGACGGGTGGAGCCGCGAGGACCTCTCCGAGTCGACCTTCGTCGCTGCAGGTGATACAGACCTCGTCGGTGCACTCCACGATGGCCGGTTGCAGCGCGGCAGGGTCTTCTCGCAGGTCGTCGGCGATGGCGAGGATGCCGGGCACGACGACCTCGGCGTCGCCGGCGACGCACACGGTGGCCACGCCATCGGCGGGACGCTGAGCATCCCCCACCCAGATCCCCGCGACCCCCCATGCGGGAAGGCGCGCCAAGAGCCGATCCCGGTCGGCGAAGGCGCCGACGATGATCGCGGCATCCCCCGATCGCGCGGTAGCTCGCAGAATCTCGACCGCGTCGGCCTGCCCCACCTCCCGGGCACCGGAGAGCGCCGAAGAGTCCACGCCGATGACGTGCACGGCGCCACCGAGCACCTGGGCGCGGGCCACGTGGACGGCAGCGATCCGCAGGTCGCTCGCAAGTGCGGCGCTCACAGCCCGATCCTCGCGTCGTGGGCGATCGCACCGTCGGCATCGACGACGCCGGCATCCTGCATCGCGCTCATCACCTGGGTGACCTGATCGGCCGGAACGCGGGTGAGCGCAAAGCCGGCGTGCACGATGACGTAGTCGCCGACCTGGAGGTCGGGGAGGAAGTTGAGCTTGGCGGTACGGGTCTCGCCGGCGAAGTCGATCTCGGCGACGATCGCGCCGTCGGGCTCGACCCAGCGGTCGGTGATCCTGCCCGGAATCGCAAGGCACATCGGGCTCACTCCCCTCTGCCGGACGAGCCGGCAAGCATCAGGTGTGCGGCGAGGGCCTGTCCGAGGCTCAGGCCGCCGTCCCCAGCGGGAACCCGACGGTGGAGCATCATCGGGATCCCGTCGCGGGACAGTCTAGATCCGACCTCGTTCAGCAGCACGCGGTTTTGTGCGACGCCGCCGGTAATGCCCGCAACGTCGGCGCGGCCAGAGCGGACGAGGTCGGTGAGCGCGGTGGCGATCCAGGCAGCAACGCCGTCGTGGAACCACCGCGCCAGGCACGCGACCGGTTGTCCCGCACGCATCCGCTCAACGATGTCGGCGACCAGCGCGGGCAGATCGGCTGCCGCATCCGGGTGCCCGCCGTGCTCGCAGGAGCCCGCAGCTGCCTCGAGCTCCATCGCCGCCTGGGCTTCGTAGGTGATGCGATGACGGATGCCGAGTATCGCCGCGACGGCGTCGAAGACCCGCCCGAGACTTGAGGTCGCGATCACTCCGACGGGCTCTGCTGAATCCAGCTGCGCATGCACGAGAGCCAGTTCCGCGGGTGGAGCATCAGCGGCGACGGGGATGCCGGAGTCGTCGATTCCCCAGTCGCGCAGCAGTCCGACAGCGACGCGCCAGGGGCTGCGAGCGGCGGTGTCCCCGCCGACCAACCGGAAGCGCGGGACGTGCGCAACGCGCTCATACTCGAGTGGGTCGGCCCCGACGAGCAGGATCTCGCCACCCCAAATGGTGGAGTCCTCACCCCACCCGGTGCCGTCGACGGCAGCCACCGCGACCCGGGTGCCGACCGCGCCGTGTTCGGCGACAAGACTCAGGGCGTGCGCGTGGTGATGCTGGACCTGAACGAGGGGGATCCCCGTCCGATCCGCATGCCGCTGCGCCCACCGCGTTGTCGCGTAATCGGGGTGCAGATCCGCGACCAGAAGAGCCGGCGAGCTGCGGTGCAGCGCCTCGAACTGCGCGACGCCCCGCTCGAAAGCATCCTGGCACGCGAGCGAACCCATGTCTCCGACGTGGGGCGACAGGAACGCCCGGTCATCGCGCACGATCGCGAACGTGTTCTTGAGTTCGCCTCCCACAGCGAGGACCACGCCACCACCAGACGGGGGTGAGAGACGGATCGGTAGCGGGGCGTACCCGCGACTGCGCCGGAGCGGAATCAGGTCGCCGTCTGCGCCACCGGCGAGCAGGACGGAGTCTTCAACGGGAACGTGGATGCCGCGGTCATTCGTCACGAAAAGGTCGGCGATCCCGCCGAGCAGCTCGAAAGCGTCGTCCTCGCGGAAGCACAGCGGGTCACCTGACACGTTGCCGCTCGTTGCCACCACGACGTCTGTCGGATTCAGCAGGATCTCATGCACCGCGGCGGAGGGAAGCATGATGCCCACCCGAGACAGCCCGGGAGCCACGGACGGCGCGAGATCGGCATCCGTCGCTGTATCGGCGATGACAATGGGACGGGCCGGCCCCGTCATCTCGCGGGCCACGGCTGCGTCGAGGTGCGCGATGCGCGATGCCTCCTCGATCGAACCGGCCATCACCGCGAAGGGCTTGTCGGGACGGCGCTTGCGCTCCCGCAACCGGCGGACGGCAGCGTCGCTGCGGGCATCGCACATCAAGGTGTAGCCGCCGAGGCCTTTGACCGCCACGATGCGCCCGTCCCCGAGAGCACGTCGCGCGGCGGCGAGCGCCTCCGCTCCGGTGCACAGGGGACCTCCGGTGGCATCCGTCAGCGTGAGGGTCGGCCCGCAGTCGAAGCAGCTGATCGGTTGGGCGTGGTAGCGCCGATCGAGGGGATCCTCATACTCGGCGCGGCAGGCTGCGCACATCGGAAAGGCCGACATCGTCGTCAGCGGCCTGTCGTAGGGGAGGTCACGGATGATGCTCAACCGTGGCCCGCAGTTCGTGCACGTGATGAAGGGGTAGCCGAAGCGCCTGTCATCCGGGTCTCGGAGTTCACGACGGCAGTCGTCACAGCATCCGACATCGGGCGGGATGAGAGTGCGTGCGCCGCCGGCACGGCGGCTCTCGACGATCCGGAAGTCGGCCTCCCCCGGGATGGTGTCGCGATCCGCGGTGGTCATCTCGTCGATGACAGCGAGGACTGGCGCATGCTCACGCACCTCGCGCAGAAAGTTCGCGACGGCGGCGGCCGTCCCCTGCGCCTCGATGAAGACGCTTTCATCGTCGTTGCCGCACCATCCGGTCACGCCGTGCGCGGCAGCGATTCGCGCAACGTGCGGGCGAAACCCGACACCCTGCACGACACCGCGCACCGTCGCGGCTACGCGGACGCTGGGCACGACGACAGCGCGCAGGCGCGCCGTGTCAGTGCCCGCCGCAGCCACAGCCCTCGGGGCCGCATGCGCTGGCCCCGGTGCCGCAGGCACCCGTCGGGGCGGCGCTCGGCCCGCGCAACAGCGATTCGAGACTCACGAACGCTACGGGACGAGCGCTCGCCGTCGGCGCCGGCGCCGTCGCCTCGGCGGTGGCGGCGGGGTCCGGCATCCGGATGATTCCGTGCATGCCCAGCAGCATCCGCACTGCCGGGTCGTCGACGAGGTCGAAGAGGAGCTCCTTACCGCGCGGGTCCTCTCTCAGAGTCCGCACGATCGTGGTCAGCCCCTCCTTCGAGAGCGCATCGAGAGCGAGCGCGAACTCCTCGGCAACGGCGCGGCTTTCGGGATCGAGCCGACTGATGTCGGACACCGCCGCATCCAGCCGCGCGGCAGTGGTCTCAAGAGCGACGGTCTCAAGAGTGCCGGTCTCAAGAGTGCCGGTCTCGAGGGCGCCAGCCTCGCGGGCGCCAGCGTCGAGCATCGTCATCGGATACCTCCCCATTCGTTCCGGCGTGCGGGCGTCATGCCGGGCTCCCTGCCGCCACCAGTTGGTCACGGAGGTCACGCACGATCGCGGCCGAGTTCTCATCGCCCTTCGAGGCGAACAGGAACTCCGCCTCGTCGAACCGCCCCCGTGCATCGTCGAGGAGTCCGAGATGGGCAAGCGCGTTCCCCTGGTTCGAGAGCACCCGGGCGCGCCCGAGAGCATCCTTCTTCGGCGATCGGGTGCGTAGCACCACTTCGTAGAGATCGACAGCTTCCATGAGGTTGTCACGCTGGCGCGCGGACGGCGCGTACACCAGCGCGTTGGCGAGGTTCAGACGCGCACTGGCCCATTCCTCGGCGTCGTCCTTTTCATCGAGCAACCGTGCGGCGGTGCGAAGCGACTGGATCGCTATGCCCACCCGCAGCATGTCGGCATCCGACATGACGGGCGCCGCCAGGTACGCAGTGCCGAGGTTGAGATGTACGCGGGCGAACAGGGGCCGGTTCTCGCCCTCATCGAGGTGCCGGAGCGCCTCGGTGTAGCCCTGGATCGCTTCGGTGAGAGAGCGCCGCCCCTCGATCGCCATCCCGTGGACAAGGCCCGCGCGGTGGTAGAGGGCTTCGGCGTACGCGGCGCGGAGGTCGGTGCCCTTCAGTAACGCGACAGCCTCGTCAGCATCGGCAAGATTGTGTCCACGACCCGCCAGCTCGCTGAGGATGACGCCCGCGAACGCGGGAGCGACGCCGCGGACGTGGTCGGCGGCGGCGCGTAGGCATTCGACGGCCTCGTTCTCGTCGCCGTCATCGAGCGCATGGGCTGCCTGCGCGGTGAGGATCAGTGCGGCAACCTCGCCGGTGGAGCTACCGACCTCGGGCGGGATGCTGGTCTGCCCGAGCGTGAAGGCGACATGGTCGACGAGCGGCCGCCACTGGTCCCCGAGCGCGGCAGTCACCTCGGTTCGCGCGATGCTGTCGGGGTCGACGACGAAGAGGTTGTAGCGGTCGACGGGTCGGTCGGATGCCGCGAAGACCGCGGCAGCATCCTCGACCCGCCCCTCGTGGGCCAAACGCACACCCTCAAGCGCTGACGGCCAACTCTCGGGCAGGTGACCGGAAAGCAGAGACTGCCGCGCGGCATCCGTGTCGGCGCCGGCGATCAGCAGCAGACCGGCCGGCAGGGCAAACGCTCCGAGGGGCTGTGGGCGGTCGATCTCGGTCATCGGGAACCCTCTTCGGTGATGGTCAGGCGGCGGCGCTTTCGCGACCATTGTGCTCCCACAAAACCCACCGGGTAGTCATCGGCGAGCGCTTCGCGCAGGAGGACACTGCGATCGCCCGCGACATTGCGCTGCTTGAGCATCAGTCCACCGGATGCGGCCACACCGACCGGCATCACCACGATCTCGCCGGTGGGTGCACGAAGGGCGGCGATCCGGTCATCCGGAAAGTTGGCGCGGGCGAACTCCGCGGGAAGGCGCAGGTGCCCCTCGGGAGTGAACTCGACGGTGACCTGCTCGACGTCCTCAGTCATCGATCTGCTCCTCGAGCGCGGCGATGCGCTCACGCACGATCCCGAGCGCCCGTTCGATTGCCGCGTCCACGGCGGGGCTCAGGGGCGCACCGAAGGCGAAGGAACCGCCCTCGATGAGCAGAACATCGATGTCGTCCGGCATGAGCGGCCCCAAGAGCCACCGACCGAACGCGATCGCGTGATCCCACCGGAAGTCATGGCTTCCCATCGCACCGGCGGGAGGGAGTTCCGCGACGACATCTCCGGGAACGGCGAACAGGGTCCCGGGCTCGGCGCCGGTACTGGACGCATCGATGATGAGGACCCGGTTGGCGTGGCGCATCTCGAACGCGACGCCCATCCCGCTCGTCCCACCGTCGGCGATCCGGATGCGGTCAGGTACCGGGCCGGACTCCCACAGCCGCCTGATCAAGACCGGACCTGCCGCGTCGTCCCCGCGCAGGATGTTCCCACATCCGATGATCAACAGCTCGACGCGCGAACTCTCGTCACCGTCGTCGATCAACCGCCACGGCTCGACCGCCTCGTCGTTATGAAGGGCCGCGCCCGCCTTCACCTCTTCTCCCTCGCTCAACACATGTTGTTGATGACGAACGACGACATCTCTCGCCCCGTCTTGCCGTCGTAGGCGTGCACTGTGCACACGAGGCACGCGTCGAAGCTGCGGGTGACGTGGCCGAGCTCGACGGGGTCTTCCAGGTCGTAGACGGGAGCCCCGATCAGCGCCTTCTCGATCGGTCCGACGACTGCATCCTTATCGCGCGGTCCGATGTTCCACGCGCTCGGAGTGATGACGTTGTAGTTGGCGATCTTGCCGTCCTCGATGACGATCCAGTCCTGCAGAGCGCCGCGAGCGGCTTCCGTGCCGCCATAGCCGCGCGCCGACACCGGGTCGGTGGGCTCGGCGAAGAACGAGCCGTGCAGGTCGATCTGGTTCAGCCAGTTCTTCACGAGCTTGTAGTACTTCGCAGCCTCGTGCATCCGCGCGAGTTGACGCACCAGGACCGAGGGCCCCTTCTTGGCCATGACGTCGGTGAACAGCGGGTCGTAGTCCTGAAAATCCTTCGTCTGCGGCTTGCCTGCAACGACCTGCCGCGCGAGCGGTCCGGCTTCCAGTGGCAGCCGGCCGACCCCGGGCACGTCATAGCGCGGAGCTTTGGCGAAGGAATACTTGTCTTGCTTGGCACCGAGTTCGGGGTCGATCGCGTTCTGCTCCCCATCGAAGGGATGCACGACGTCATCCCCGCGATAGAACGAGTGCGCGACATCCTCGCTCACCCGCGCCTGGTCGTACTCGTGGTGTGCGCCGTTCGCGTACACACCCGATCGCACGACAAGTGCATCGTTACGTCCCTCGATCGTCGGGTGATCGTAGGATGCCGGGTCGAAGTAGGTACCGGCGGCGATGTAGTTGCCCCATCCCTGCCCGTACAGGTCAAGCCCGATGTCCAGGGCGTAGCGGATGAAGAACCCGCAGTCGGAGTCGCGGTGGGCGTCGCTCTCGTCGACCCAAGCCAGGATGTCTTCCCACGTCTTGTTCTCGAGCCACCGGTCGACGGTGCAGCCGAGCCACTGCTTCTCGAGCCATGCGTTCTTCCAGTTATCGAGGATCGCGTGCGAGCGGGTCACGTCACTGAGGGTCGGAGCGCCCATGATGCCACCGGGCACCATGAACGACGAATGCGGCCACTGACCGCCGAAGATCGCATAGATCTCGACGGGCTTCTGACTGAGCACGACACCCGGCTGGTAGCTCGTGCCGACGTAGGCCGAGAACCGCCGGCACGCCTCCTCGTAGAGGGGCGAGTCCTTGTACTTCTCGTGCGTGAGGTCGATCGCGAAGATCGCATAGAAGTAGCGCGGAATCGACTGCAGGGTCTCGACTGCCTGACCGATGTTGCGAACGAGCGTCGCGTTGTGGGGCACGAACGTCTGGAAGGCGGTGTCCAGTGCGTAGCACGCCTTGTAGAGATGGCTGCCGCCGCAGATCCCGCAGATGCGCGGCGTCATGATCAGACCCGCGCGCATGTCTTTGCCCCGCAGGATCGTTTCGAACCCGCGGAACATCATCGCCTGCGTCCAGGCATCCGTCACGACACCGTCTTCGATGGTGACGCGCACGTCCAGGTCGCCCTCGACGCGGCCGAGGGGGCTGACGTGCAGATCGACGGTAGAACTCATGTGCTGGGCCTTTCGGGCTAGACGACGAACATGTCCTCTTTGGACCACTTGGGTGCGGAGATCCGCGCCGCGGCAGCCATGGCCATGTAGGTGACGTGGTCCTCTCCGGGCGGGAGGTCCTTCGGGATGGCGCCGGCGATCAGCTGCGTCTTGAAGACGGAGCCGGGCATCAGGTCGGCGAACGGGAACTCGGGCTCGGTGCATCCGAGGCATGGCATGCCCGCGCGGGTCTTGGAAGACTGGCGGTTCCACAGGATGCGGTTGCACGGCGCGTGGGTCATCGGCCCGCGGCATCCGAATTCGTAGAACAGACATCCGGTGCGCGTGCCCTCACCGAAGCTCATCGTGGACTGCTTGAACTCGAAGAAGGTGTTTCGGGTGCAGCCGTTGTGCACGAACTGGGTGAAGAAGGTCTGGGGCCTGTTGAGGTCGTCGAGCGCGATGTCTCCGACGCGGCCCGTGGCCAGCGCAACGATGATCTGCGTAATCCAGTCGGGGTGAGCTGGGCAGCCGGGGATGTTGATGACGGGAAGTCCCGACTTACTGCGCCAGTCGGCACCGAGGAACCCGCCCTTGGCCTTGCGGTGGAACTGCAGACCGGTCGAGTCACTGGGGTTGGGCGCGACGGCGGGAAGACCGCCGAAGCACGCGCAGTCACCGATGGCCACGACAATGGATGCCGCCTCGGCAAGGTCTGTCACCCAATCCTTCATGGGTCGATCGGCGAACATATCGAAGCGGCCCGTGCCGTCGGGGCCTTCGATCACCGTCCCCTCGAACACGAAGATGTCGAGCTGGCGCTTGCCCTCGACACAGTCCTTGAAGATCTTCTGGGCGTTCTTGCCCATCTCAAGGCCCGTCGTCGGGTGCCAGAGAATCTCAAGCCCGAAGTCGACGATGAGATCGACCACGCTCGGCTCATCCGCGTTGAGGAACGACATCGTGTTCCCCGAACACGCCCCGCCCTGCAACCACAGCACGCTGGTCATGCCTGCTCTCCTTCCGTTGCGGTGGTCTCTCCCTCTGCACGGAGGGAGCGACCGAGTTCCTTGACGATCCGCAGCGCGAAGGCAAGCCCTCGCCTGACGTCGGGGTCACGGGTCATGCCGCTGATCGCGATGATGCTCGGCGGCTTCTGCTCAGCCTCGGCCTGCGCCTGCTCCGTGGCGCGACTCACGCCGCCGGCCAGCCTCGTCAGCAGATCGAGAAGCGCTGGGTCGAGCAGGCCCGAGGACCCGATCTTCTCGACGAGATCGGCATCGGCCACGTGCTCCAAGACGGGAATGGCCTGGTCGGCGACCTTCAGGAGCGCAGGGCCGGCTGCCACTGCCCGCTTTCCGACCGGACTCTCGGTGACCATCGCCACGGCTTCGTGGTAGCTGGTCGCGACGTTCTCGACGATGTTGTCGGAGTGCGCGAAGAAGCCGCCGACGACATCGAGGAGCCCCGCGACGAGCTCCGCGTTGTCGAGGAGATGGTTGAGGGCAGCGACGGTCTCGGGATCGCCGAGCCGCTGGCGGAGGCGCTCGGCCTCGATGTCGGCGCCTGTGATCATCTTCGCGTCGTCCGGCGAGAGCACAGTGCTCATACGGCGTCCTCCGATCGGGACACTCCGCGACGAGGTGTCCTGGCACGAATGTAGACCCGCCAGGTGTTGCGTAGCATCCGGAATGCGCAGGGTTTATCCTCAGAGCGATCCCCTGGAGGACAGATGACCCGTCCCCTGCGCACGCCGCCGGCGCTGGCGGGTGCCCCCTCGGTGCGCACCGACGACCCCCGGCGTCTCGCCGGCGAACTCGGGACTCTCCTGGGGGAGGGCACCGTCGCCGTCCACGACAACCGCGCGAGTCTCGACGGCGCGCTGTTCACGCGGAGCTTCGACACGATCTCGTTGGGCTACCTGGATATCGGGACCCCCACCACGATCGACATCCCGGTCACTGCCGACGCCGTCACGGTCTGCATGAACCAGGGCGGAGCGCTCGCGGCGCGCGTGGACGGAGTCACGGTGCACACCACGACGGTTCAGGCGATCGTGCTCTCACCGCGCACGGCGGTGCGGCTGGAGATGACTCCCGAATCTCCACAGCTCCTCGTCCGCCTCGAACGGCACGCCGTGGAGGCAGCCGTGGCTCGCACCCTCGGCCGACGCGTCAGCGAACCACTGCGATTTGAGCCGCTGTTCGATCTGAGCTCTCCCGAAAGCATCCGGTGGAGCATCGCGGTGCAGCTGCTGAGCACCGAGTCCATGACCGATTCGTCGCTGCTGTCCCTGCCGCTGGGCCGGCAGAGCATCGCCGACCTCCTGGTCGCGTCCCTGCTCCTGCTGCAGCCCTCGAACTACTCCAGCTCGCTGAGGCGACAGGCGACGTCGGGTCTCATGGTCGACGCCCTCGCCTACATCGAGCAGCACCTGGCCGAGCCGTTCTCGCTCGCGGCTCTTGCCCACGCGGTGCATGTCTCCCCGCGCCATCTGCAGCAGACCTTCCGTGACCGCCTGGGCACAACGCCGTCAGGCTACGTTCGCGACCAGCGACTGCAGCGGGTGCGCATCGATCTGACGGATGCCGACCCGAGGCGTGGCGCGACAGTGGCGGGGATCGCCCAACGGTGGGGGTTTGCGCACGCCGGCCGGTTCGCGAACGAGTACCGCGACCGTTTCGGAGAATCGCCCTCGCGCACCCTTCGCGGCGTCTGAGCACGCTGGCGCGTTCCGCGGGAGTGCCGATTGGATCTAGGGTGAGGGCATCCCCACCGGTGGGGTCGGAGGGCCGGATGCACGAGCTGTCGTTGTGCCGATCGATCGCTGCGATCGCTGAGCGTTCGAGCGCGGGCCGCCCCGTGCTCTCGATCCAGCTCGATGTCGGTCAGCTCCGCCAGGTGGTGCCCGAGACTCTCGTGTATTGCTGGGGCATCGTCTGCGAGAATTCGCCATCGCTGTCCGGATCGCGGCTCGAGGTGACCTCGATCCCGGCCATCGTCACGTGCCGCGAGTGCACCACCGATTCGACGATCGAGGGCGTGCCGATCCTGGTCTGCGCGTCATGCGGAAGTGGATCGGTGGTCGTACGATCTGGGGAGGAGTTCCTCGTCCGGTCAATGGAGGTCGGCGAAAAGGAAGGGAAGACCGATGGGTCGCTTTCACCGCCACGATGACGGAACCGTGCACGCTCACGATCACCACGATGATGGGCACTCGCATGAGCATTCGCATGGCGATCATGACCACCCGCATGATCACGAGCACGACGACCACATCGGTGATCACTCCGGCTACGAGACGGGCGCCGAACGCATCGACGTGCTGGAGCGGATCTTCAGCGAGAACGATGCTGCGGCCGACCGCAACCGCAGGGCCTTGGATGCCGCATCCGTCGTCTCGATCAACCTGATGTCATCTCCGGGCGCCGGCAAGACCACGCTGCTGGAGCGGACGCTCGCGGAGTTGGAGGGGCGCGTGCGCGTCGGGATCGTGGAGGGCGACATCGAAACCGCCCTCGACGCCGATCGACTCGACGGCTACGGAGCGCAGATCTCGCTCTTGAACACCGGAAACGGGTTCGGCGGCGAGTGCCACCTTGACGCACCGATGGTCGACCGGGCTCTGCGCGGTCTCGAGCTCGAGAACCTCGACCTCGTCGTGATCGAGAACGTCGGCAACCTCGTGTGCCCCGCCGAGTTCGACACCGGGGCTCACCATCGCGCCATGGTCGCATCCGTCACCGAGGGCGAGGACAAGCCGCTGAAGTATCCGGTGATGTTCCGGTCGGTGGACGTGGTCGTCGTGAACAAGACCGACCTGCTGCCCTACCTCGACTTCGACCTCGACCTGTTCCTCGCGAACGTCCGTGCCGTGAACCCGACAGCACGGATCATCCTCACGAGCGCGAAGGCAGGCGACGGCCTCGCCGACTGGTTCGCGTGGATCTCGGAGATCACCACGTCGGCCACCGCTCCCGCCCGGGGCTGACCCGGGACGGAAGGCCTCAGGCGATCTCGCCGGCGGCGACGACCTCGGCAAGACCCGCGACGCGCGACAGGTGGTAGACCCCGTACGCGTCTGCTTCACGGATGCGGCGCGCATCGGCATCCGTCTGCGCGTCGTGCGCGAGGGTTGCCGCGAGAATCCGTGCATGCATCAGCCCGCCAGCCACGAAGCCCAGGAGCATGAGGTACGGGACGCTGACGGCATATGCGTCGCGCGTCATCCCGAACGCGATCAGCTGTGCCGTCGCCTCCTCCGCCGATGCACGGGCCCGCTCGAGTCGCGCCGCGGTCCGTGCAGCGACGGGGTGGTCGAGGCTTTCGAGCATGGCGATCGCGTCGGCGGCCTCGCCGAGGACGCGGCCGACTGTCGCGCCGCCATCTCGGATGACTTTGCGGCCGATCAGGTCGTTGGACTGGATGGCTGTGGTGCCCTCGTAGATCGGCATGATCCGGGCATCGCGGTAGTGCTGGGGCGCGCCGGACTCCTCGATGAAGCCCATTCCGCCGTGCACCTGGATCGCGTCGGACGTGATCCGCAGGGCCTCTTCGGTGGTCCAGCCCTTGAAGATCGGGACGAACAGTTCGGCTAGGCGGAGGCTGTCGGCATCCGTGGCCCGGTCGAAGAGGTCGCCGACGTAGACGCCGAGGGCCCGCATCGCACTGATCTCGCTCGCCATCGACAGCAGGAGGCGACGGACGTCGGGGTGCTCGGCGATCGGGGTCCCGGCAGGACGATCGAGCACAGCACCTTGCATACGCTCTTGCGCATATGCCCGCGCGCGTTGGTAGGCGCGGTCGCTGATTCCCGTGGCCTGGAGCCCCATGCCGACACGGGCAGAGTTCATCATGACGAACATGCCGGCAAGACCGCCGTGCAGCTCGCCGACGAGGAAGCCGGTGGCTCCCTCGTACTCGAGGACGCAGGTCGGGCTGCCGTGGATGCCGAGCTTGTGCTCGACCGAGACCGTTGTGACGGCGTTGCGTTCCCCGGGGTTTCCAGCAGCGTCGGGCAGGAACTTCGGCACGACGAACAGCGAGATCCCCTTCGCACCCTCGGGGGCATCCGGCGTACGAGCGAGCACGAGGTGGACGATGTTCTCGGCGACGTCGTGGTCGCCCCATGTGATGAAGATCTTCTGGCCCTTGATCGACCACGTGCCGTCGTCGTTCGGCGTCGCCATGGTGCGGATCGCGCCGAGGTCGGTCCCGGCCTGCGGCTCCGTGAGATTCATCGTGCCGGTCCACTCGCCGCTGACGAGTCGCGTGAGGTATTGCTCACGCAGGTCGTCGGAGGCATAGGCATCCAGGGCGTGGATCGCACCGGTGTTGAGAGCGCTGCACAGCGCGAACGCGGTGTTAGCCGCGTTCCACATCTCGCCGAGTCCCGCCTGCACGAGGGCAGGCAGCCCATCGCCGCCGGCAGACTCGGGCGCTTCGGCGGTGATCCAGCCCGCCTCGACCATCGCGCGATAGGCCTCGCGGAACCCGGCTGGCGTCTTCGCCTGACCGTCGATGACCCTTACTCCCTCGCGGTCGCCGGATGCGTTCAGCGGCGCCAGCACCTCGGATGCGAGCTCCCCCGCCGCAGAGAGCGCGTCAACCGCATCCTCCGCCGAGAGGGCCCCCTCCGTGGCGCGCGCCACGAGATCAGTGCCGAACGCCTCGGCGAACAAGAACGCGTAGTCATCGACGGGAGGAACGTAGGCGGAGGTGTCGGCCATGACGAACTCGCTTTCAAGGGTGGGACTGCGACTCATCATAGATGACACTGCGTCTCATCCGCGCGTCAGTGGGCGCCCACGTTGCTAGAGGATGCCGCGCTCCATGGCTACCGTCACGGCGTGGGTTCGGTCGGCGACCTCGAGCTTGTCGAAGATCTTCAGCAAATGGGTCTTGACGGTCGACTCGCCAATGCCGAGGTCTGTGCCGATGAGTTTGTTGCTGCGACCGCGAGCGACGAGGCGCAGGACCTCGATCTCGCGCGGCGTGAGGGTGACGGATGCCGCGGGCTCACGCATCCGTGACACCAGCCGCGCCGCCACGGCCGGGGACAGCGCCGTCTGCCCCGTCGCGACCAGGCGGATCCCCGCGACGATCTCGTCCTGCGGCGCAGCCTTGAGAAGGTATCCGGCGGCTCCCGCCTCGATCGCCGCCAGGATCTGATCATCAGTCTCATACGTCGTGAGGATGAGCACGCGGGGCGCGTCGGTGCCAGAGGCGACGATGCGAGCCGTCGCTGCAACACCGTCGATCACGGGCATCCGCAGGTCCATGAGCACGACATCCGGCTTCTCGCGTGCTGCCAGCTCGACCGCCTGGGCACCGTCGGCCGCCTGACCGACGACCTCGAATCCCTCCTCATCGGCAAAGAGGCCGGCAAGGCCCGCGCGCACGACGGGATGGTCATCGGCGATCAGGAGTCGGATCATGCCGCGACTCCGGCCGGTGGGAGCAGGATCGTCAGCGTCGCGCCGTGGCCGGGTGCGGATTCCACCTCGACGTCCCCTCCCGCGAGTGTCGCGCGGTCGCTGATGCCATCCAAACCGAATCCGGTGCGGGCTGCTGACGGGTCGAAGCCGACTCCGTCGTCGCGGACAGTCATCCGGATCCCCTCGCCATCGGGGGCCACGGTCACGAGGACCACGGTTGCCCGCGCGTGCTTTCGGACGTTGGCCAGAGCCTCTTGCAGGCAGCGCAGCAGAACGACCTGCTGCTCGCGATCGAGATCCACGCCGGCTGCGACCTCGACGTCGATCGCGAGGCCGACCTCTGCCCGGAAGCGCGCGGCCAGCCGCTCGATCGCTGCCGCGAGAGCGTCATCGGCGGGAACGGCAGCCATCCGCGCCACGAGCGCGCGGGACTCGGCGAGCGCCTCGCGCGCGGTCTGCTCGATCGTCGCGATCGTCTCGGCCGCGGCATCCGTTCGCCCGTCCCGCGCTTGCCTGCCCGCACGCTCACTCAACAGGACGAGACCGGCGAGAGTCTGGGCGAGAGTGTCGTGGATGTCACGAGCGATGCGCTCCCGCTCCTCCGCCGCACCCCGATCCCGACTGAGCGCCTCGACCTGGGACTGCGCCGCGGTCAGCTCCGTCACCAGGCGCGCCCGTTCCTGCCCGTACTCGGCGATGCTCGAGATCCACAGGCCGAGAGCAGTCGCGAAGACGACGGCCAGGCCCCCGGAGAGGATGCCCTCCCAGAGCGACTCGATCGTGAAACCGCCGTGAGCCACGAACCCGATGAAAACACCGAAACCGATCGCGACGGATCCGAGAACACCTCCTCGACGGGTCTCGACCGACACCCACACGAGGGGATACGCGAGAGTCTGCAGCATCGCCATGAACGGGGCAGCGGTAACGCCGACTCCGATGGAGATGGTCACGAGGACGACGAACACGACGGCCAGCGACGTGCTGCTGCGCTGCCGGAGCCGCCGGCCGAAGCCGAAATAGGCGACGACCAGAAGCGCCGCGGAGGCAGCGACCAGCATCCGATCAAGACCGTCGAGTTCCGACAGGACCAGGATGGGCGCGACGATCGCTGCCGCCACGATCGGGACGACGACATCCCACCATCGCGATTCGCTCATCATCACCCCTTCGCCTGCCTTACGCGTAACCGCCCCAGGCTACGCGTCGCGCCGGATCCACCGGAAGGTGAGGCGGCTGATGATGAGGCCCACGACGAGCCAGATCAGCAGAGCGATCGCGACGCCGCCGAGGTCCCAGGCGCCGCTCTGCTCGAGGGTCGCGTACTCGGGCGGCAGGAAGACCGCACGCATTCCCTTGGCCATCCATGCCAGCGGGAAGAGGTTCGCGACGTTTTGCAGCCATTCGGGCAGCAGCCAGAAGAACATGTAGACGCCCGAAATGAACTGCAGCACGAGGGCCACCGGGATGACGACGGCTGAGGCGCTCCGGGCGCTTCGGGGGATGGCCGAGATGGCGATTCCGAGGAACGCCGAGGTCGCCAGACCCAGGACGAACACCCACACGAAGGTCAGCCAAGACTCGACGTCGGACGGCAGCGGCACGCCCAGCACGAGCCCCGCGAACGCGAGCAAGACAGCTGCCTGCACCGTGCCGGTGACCAGCACCTGACCGATCTTGCCGATGAAGTAGCTCACCGGCGACAGCGGCGTCCCGCCCAGTCGCTTGAGGGTGCCGTCATGCCGCTCGAGGGCGATGTCGATCGCCAGGTTCTGCAAGCCAGAGAGCAGCACACCCGCCGCGAGCATGCCCGGAAGATACATCTGTGCCGCCGAGAGGGCTGGCAGTCCCTGCCCATAGCTCTGATCGCCGTCGCCGCCGAAGACGGTGCTGAAGAGGGCGAGCATCAGGATCGGGAAGAGAAAGGTGAAGAAGATCGTCTCGGGCGAGCGGGCGTAGCCGCGGATTTCGAACCCGATACGACGGATGCCGTGGCGTACCGCGTGCATCGGGCTGAACCGGGCCGGAGCGAGGGTGAGAGCGGTCATGACAGTGACTCCGGAATCGAAGAGGTGGGTGAGGAGGATGCCGGGGCGACTGCCTCGTCCGGGGTGGCCGCGGCTTCCGGGTCGACCATGCCGAGGTAGATGTCTTCCAGGGTGGGACGGCGGATCTCGAGTTCTTCGGGCTCACCGCCGAGGCGTTCGGCAAGTGACCGGGCAAAAGCCCAGGGCGCGGGGGTGCTCTCGGTGTGCAGCGCGCCGCCTTCGCGCCATGTGACGCGCGGCATCCGGGCGTCCTCGCCGCCGAACGTGGCGATGGGCCCGATCGCCTGCAGAAGTCCCCGATCGATGACGGCGACCCTGTCGGCCAGCTGCGCCGCCTCATCGAGGTAATGCGTCGTGAGCAGGATCGTGGTGCCTTCGTCCTGGAGCCTGCGGATAAGACTCCAGAACTCCCGGCGAGCCTGCGGGTCGAATCCGGTGGTGGGCTCGTCGAGAAAGAGGAGTTCGGGGTTTCCGATGATCCCGAGCGCGACATCCACGCGCCGCTGCTGCCCGCCGGAGAGCTTGGAGATGCGCGTGTTCGCCTTCTCCTCAAGCCCCACGGCAGCGATCACTTCCTCCACGTCGCGGGGGTGGGGATAGTAGCCCGCGAACTGACGCAACTGCTCGCGCACGGTGAAGGCTCCTGCCTGGCCGGTGGTCTGCAGCACAATGCCCAGCCGCGCCTTCCACGCCAAGCCGGCGTGTCCGGGGTCGTCCCCCAGGACCGTCACCTCGCCGCTGGTGCGACGGCGGTATCCCTCGAGGATCTCAACGGTGGTGGACTTGCCGGCGCCGTTGGGGCCGAGCAGGGCGAAGGTCTCACCTCGGATGATGTCGAACGACACGTCATCGACGGCAGCTCGCGATCCGTAGGTCTTGCGCAGGTTCCGCACCCGCACCGCAGCGTTTTCCATGCCTCCAGAGTGCCCTGGCGGCGGCTGCCACAACAGCGGCCGTTGGTCGGGTGCGGCATCCCCCATTCGGTGGATGCCGCACCCCCTCCGCCCGGCTGGCGATGCATCCGGGTGTCGCTCATGCGCCCCGACTACGATGTGTTTCTGTGACCGAACGTGCTCCCCTGTCTCGCAAACTGTCCGCTATCGCCGAGTCCGCGACCCTGAAGGTCGACGCGAAGGCAAAGGCGCTCCAGGCCGCGGGCCGGCCGGTCATCAGCTACGCGGCGGGCGAGCCGGATTTCGCGACGCCGCAGTTCATCGTGGATGCCGCAGCCGCCGCGCTGCAGGACGCCAAGAACTTCCGCTACACGCCGGCCGCCGGCCTCCCGGACCTGCGTGAGGTGATCGCAGAGAAGACCCGGCGCGACTCGGGGCTGGAGGTGGCGGCATCCCAGGTGATCGTGACCAACGGCGGCAAGCAGGCCGTCTACCAGGCCTTCCAGGCAGTCGTGAACCCGGGCGACGAGGTGCTCCTGCCGGCGCCGTACTGGACCACGTATCCCGAGGCGATCCAGCTTGCTGACGGCATCCCGGTCGAGGTGTTCGCCGGTGCCGACCAGGACTACAAGGTGACTGTCGAGCAGTTGGAGGCGGCGCGCACAGAGCGCACCACGACGCTCGTCTTCGTCTCGCCGTCGAACCCGACCGGCTCGGTCTATACCGAGGAGGAGACCCGCGCGATCGGTGAATGGGCGCTCGCGCACGGCATCTGGGTCATCACCGATGAGATCTATCAGCACCTCGTCTATGACGGGGCTACCGCGGTCTCGATCGTGCACGCTGTGCCGGAGCTCGCGGGGCAGACGATCCTGGTCAACGGTGTCGCGAAGACGTATGCGATGACAGGCTGGCGTGTGGGCTGGATGGTGGGCCCCGCCGACGCGATGAAGCTCGCGGCGAACCTGCAGTCGCACCTGACGAGCAACGTCAACAACATCGCTCAGCGGGCGGCGATCGCAGCACTCACCGGGCCTCAGGATGAAGCCGAGCAGATGCGACAGGCCTTCGACCGGCGCCGTCGCGTCATCGTCGAGGAACTGGCGAAGATCCCCGGGGTCACGGTTCCCACTCCGCTCGGCGCGTTCTACGCCTACCCCGACGTCCAGGGTCTGCTGGGACGCGAGTGGCACGGCAAGCGCATCGAGACCTCGCTGGAGCTTGCCGACCTCATCCTCGATGAGATCGAGGTGGCAGTCGTTCCGGGCGAGGCTTTCGGTCCCAGCGGGTACCTCCGCATGTCGTACGCGCTCGGCGATGACGCGCTGCTGGAGGGCGTGCGCCGGATGCAGGGGCTGTTCTCCTAACCGCTCCTGACGCTCTCGCTTCCCGCCGGCCCGCCCTCGCGGGTCGCCCCGCGTGGTCGCAACGGCGCACCCTTTTGCCGACACGCCGGGCCCAAGCACCACAGACCGGGGTGTCGCCGAATCCATGCGCCGTTGCGACGGGACCACACCCCGGCTGCCGGAACCTGGGGTCCTACAGGTCGACGCCGACGAGGACCGGCTCGGGCTGCAGGATCAGTCCGAACTCGGCCTGCACCCGACCCTGGATGAAGCGGGCGAGCTCGGCGATCTCGGCGGCTGTCGCGCCCGCGTGATTGGTCAGTGCCAGCGCGTGCTTGCTCGAGAGCGCCGCCCGCGAACGCGGTAGGTGAAAGCCCTTGCGGATGCCGGAATGCTCGATGAGCCACGCGGCACTGACCTTGACATCCGGGTCGTCGACCTCAGTCGGGGGGATGTACCCGTCGAACGTGTCGAGCGGGATGATCCGGACCGGCTCCGAGGTCGCATCTGCGCCGTCGGGACGAACCGGCCACCGCGGGCACTCGGGCGGCAGCGTTCGGGCGAAGGATGCCGAGACGACCGCATTCTGGAAGAAGGACCCGGCACTGTAGGTATCGGGATCGGCGTCATCGAGCACCATGCCCTTGCGGGCGCGCGTTGCCAGAACGTGGTCGCGCACCCACTGCAGGGTGACCTCGTCATCCTGCTCAAGGCCCAGCGCCTGCCGCAACTGGGCACCCCGCAGCCGTCGGGGAGCTGGCCCCACCTCGAGCAGATCGAGAGTGACCGACAGGATGACGGCGCGCCGAAGCGGCTCGGAGCCGTGGTGATGTTTGAGAACCGACGTACGGAAGCCAAGCCCCAGCTCCGCAGCGGGAACCGTCGACACCTCGCCCGTGCTCTCGTCGATCAGCTCGACCTCGACGAGTGTCTGCACGATCTCTTGACCGTACGCGCCCACGTTCTGCACGGGAGCCGCACCGACAGTGCCCGGGATGCCTGACATCGCGGCGATCCCCGACAGCCCCTCGGCCACCGTGTACGCAACGAGGTCATCCCAGTCGTGACCGGCCTGGACGCGCAGCCGCGCCACCTGCGGCGCCGGCGCGGGCAACCTCTCGATACCGCGGGTCAGGATGCGGATCACGGTGCCCTCGAAGGGTTCATCTCCGACGAACAGGTTCGACCCGCCGCCGAGGACGAACCACGGCTCCCCGCTCGCCCAGGTGTCTCGGAGCGCCGCGACCAGTTCGTCCCGATCGTGGGCTTCCCACATCCGGGCGGGTTCGCCGCCGGTGCGCAGTGTTGTCAGGCTCGACAGCGGCCTGGGTGCGATCTCGGGCATCAGCCTCGGCGCGCGCGCAGGCGCGCCTTGCCCAGCACCGCCGTGCCGCCGGCGGTCACGCTCAGATCGATGGTCACGGACTCTTCGTCGAGCGCGAGGACCTTGCCCTGCACGGCGACGTCGGCGCCGGCATCCGGGTCGACGACGACAGGCCGCGTGAACCGCACGCCGTACTCGAGGATGCGGCCCGCATCGCCGAGCCACGGCACGACGGTTTCGACGGCCAGGCCCATCGTCAGCATCCCGTGGGCGAGCACGCCGGGAAGACCGACGGATGCCGCGACGTCATCGCGGTAGTGAATCGGGTTGAAGTCGCCGGATGCTCCCGCGTAGCGCACGAGCGACTCGCGCGTCAGGTGCACCGTGCGCTCCGCGACGATATCGCCGACGGCAAGCTCGGCAGAGTCGATGGTGTGCGCGCTCATTGGTCGTCCCCTCCCACCAGCAGCACAGAGGTGGCCGTGACGACGTGTGCGTCATCGGCATCCGTGATGGTGGCTTCGCTCGTGACCATCGCGCCCTTACCGAACGGACGCACCTGCGTGATGGCGAGGGTGGCAACCAGCTCGTCACCGGCGACGATCGGACGCGTGTAGGCGAAACGCTGCTCGGCGTGGATGAGGCGGTGCAGCTCGATTCCGGAGTCCGGCTCCGCGAGCAGCTGCTGCAGCGTGAGGTCTTGAATGACCATCGCAAAGGTCGGCGGGGCAACGACATCGGCGTATCCGAGAGCCTGCGCGGCACCGGGGTCGGTGTGCTGCGGGTCGTCAGCGAACACAGCTCTCGCGAACTCCCGGACCTTCTCTCGTCCCACCAGATACGGGGCGGTCGGCGGGAAGTCCCGCCCGACCAGTTCAGGGTTCACAGGCACCAGCCCATCCTACCGAGCGAGGGCGAAGCGTCCTGGGGCGGCGGTCGACGGGTCAATTCCGGGCGGATGCCGCGACGCGGTCCCACCACTGCCGGGATGCCGCGCGCAGCCGTGGCAGGCGAGCGGCCGCCTCATCACGAATGGCGGCGGTGTCGGCGACAAGCGTCTCGAGCCGGCGCGGCGCGTCCGGCAGCTCGTCAAGATCGAGCACGCCGGTCTGACCCCAGTGTCCGAGTGCTCCCCCGAGTTTGATGCGCGTGTACCGGTCGGCAGACAACGCGAGCACGGGCGTGCCGGCCGGCGCTGCGAAGACAGCGGGGTGATAGCGGCCCGTGATGAGCAGGTCGGCACCGTGCACGAGCGCTGCCGCCTCACGGGACGTTCCGGTGGGGATGACGGTCGAGGGCTCCGACATCCGCTGCCTGATCCTCTCGTGCAGCGCTGCGTCGCCCCGTGCGGGCGCGGCGGGATCGAGCGGCCCGAAGTGTGCGTGGAACAAGACACGCCCGACGGTTCGTGCTGCAGCATCCGCGAGCTCGGCAATGTGCTGCTCGACCTGGTCGGCTGGTCGCCCCGCGAACCAGCCCGACAGACTCACGACGACTCCCCCGCGCGACGCTGACTCACCGGCCTCCTCCTCCTCCGCACCGAGGCCGAGGAAGGATGCGTCGTCGACATTCAGGGTCGCGCTCAGTCCCCAGGAGTCGACGAGAGCGGCAGTGTCAGGCTCTCGCACGCCGACGAGAACCGCCTCGCGCAGCATCCGTGCCACCACTGCGTCATCGGGTGCGTCGAGGTCGGGGCCGAGGGTCTGCCCCGTGACCACGACCGGCACTCCCTGTGCACGAGCCAGGCGTGCCAGGGTCGTGCGTTCGAACACGTGGCTATGCCAGCGGGTCGCGAGATTCCCGCCGCCCGCATTGACGAGCAACCGCGCCGCCTCGAGCGCCTTGAAGACCTCGACTGCCGGGTCGTCCGGCGAGAGCTCAGCCGAGCCCGCGGCTACCGCGAGCAGGTGATCGGCGCGCCGGGCAGCTTCGGCACGATCGAGTCCCGCGAACCCGAGCCGCGGGAGTGCCGGGATGCCGTAGCGCGCCGCCGTCTCGGGGGGATTCGAGCTCACCCCGATGCCCGAGAGGCCACGCTGCGCAAGCTCGCCGACGGCAACCTCGAACATCGCCTCGTCGCCGATATGGAACATGCCATCGAGCACGCCGACGTCACCGATGATGAGAACAGACACGGGTTTCTCCAGCAATGCACAGACGAGGGAAGACGCCACAAATCGGCGGCGTTGTCAACCCTACGGGGATGCACGACAGCGTTCGCCGAGGGGCAGTACGATCACGGTGTCCGGGTGGCGGTGCCGGGACGTGCACGGAAAGGACCGCCATGGGGATTCAGGCAGCGATGGACCGGGTGACCGGCGCCGCGACCATCGTCGAGGCGCTGCGTGCTGCCGACGATCTGGCGTTCGAGGCGGGCCGCGATCCGGGCGTGCGTACCCTCCGGGTGCTCTCCGCAGCCTTGGCCGGCACCGACGACGTCGCCGCGATTGCCGCGGTGCACGCCCTGTCAGAGATGTTCGACGAACAGGCAGCCGCGCGCCTGGTCTCGCTGCTCGACGACCCCCGCCCCTTCATCCACGAACACGCGGCCTGGGCGCTCGGCCAGGGACTGCCACGGTTCTCGGCGATCGCCCGCCTGATCGCCCTCGTCGACCGCGGTGGGTTCACCGGGATGCTCGCGCAGCGCACGCTCGAGAAGTGGTCGGTCGCGGCAGGAGACGTGCTGGCGGTCGCGCTGGAGTCGGTGCTGGCCGTATCGGCTGAGGCGAAGGATGCCGCGGGCCGGGCCCGCCTGGTCGAGACGCTAGGACTCGTGCGCCAGTCGTCCGCGACGCGCACACTGCTGGCCATTGCCCGCACCGACACAGAAGCCATCGAGGTGCGCGAAGCCGCCATCGCGGCGCTGGGTCAGCGTTCGGGCGAGCCCGGGGTGCGGCGTGCGCTCGAGGACCTCGTCACTGCCGACGGACCCCTGTCTGACCACGCACGGTTGGCCGTCATCGACCTCGAGCCGGCTCTCGCTCACCCCACCCGCGACACCTCGAGCGGACTCACCGTCGCCCAGCTTTTCCTGCACGCCGACATCGACCCGTCGCTGAGCGCCGCAGGGGCCGGGGATAACGGCGGGATCGCCACCCTCCTGGTGCGCTTGGGCGACGCCCTCACTCACGAGCCCGGCGCCGTCGAGCGCGTCCTGACCCTCTCGCGCGGCTCGATCTCGCAGGCGACAGCTGACCTCCTCGATGTCGCCTCCCAGAGCAGGGGGCACGTCTACGGCCATGTTCCGCTCGCGGCGCGCCCCACGCCGTCGGCTGCAGCATGGCCTCTGCGTGTGCGGGCCCGGCGCGGCATCCGTCGTCTCCTGCGCGCGGCGGGCCACATCGACGTGCTGCACCTGCGGATGGCCGACGTCGGGTCGCTCGCCGCCGCCGACGTCGCGCGCGAACTCGGCATCCCGACGGTCTTCACCCTCGCACCCGACCCCCACGCGGTCATCCAGTCACTCGACCGGGCGGGCACCCTCACGCGCGAGAACTTCGGCGACACCGACCTCGCCGAGCACTTCTGGTTCCGCACGAGTCTGGTGCGTTCGCTTGCTGGCTCCGCCTCGCACAGCGTGCTGTTCCCGCGCCAGAACCTTGCCGACGACATCCGATCACTGGTCGGCGTCGACATCGACAGCGTCCCCGAAAGGCACACGATCGTCGCCGAGGGTGTCGACCTTGAGGTCGTCGATCGATCCGTCGCCCTCGCGTCGGGAGGGGCTACGGATGCCGATCCCGCGCTGCGCGAGCTTGCCGACCTGGTCGGGGCTTTGGCGCCGGATCGGCGTGATCTGCCGCTGATCGTCAGCGTCGGCCGCATGCACCGCGTGAAGGGAATGGCGACGCTCGCCGAGACGTGGGCCGGCAGCGCGCTGTCCGAGCGCGCGAATCTGCTCATCATCGGCGGTGACCTCGAGAACCCCTCGCTGGATGAGCGCGAGCAGCTCGACCGCATCGAGGTCGCGGTTCCCTCCGCCGAGCGCGCGGCACGCGGCCTCATCCTCGCCGGACACCGCCCCAACGACGTCGCAGCCCGCTGGGTAGCGGCAGCGCGGCTCGGCATCCCCGGAAGGGTAGCCGGGCGCGGGGTGTACGTGTGCGCGAGCATCAAAGAGGAGTTCGGCATCGCCCTGCTGGAGGCCCTCGCGACGGGACTTGTTGTCGTCGCCCCCGACGGTGGCGGACCCGCGACGTACGTTGCCGACCAGGACACCGGGTTTCTCACCGCGACCTGGGATGTCCACGCGCTGGCGGAGGCGACCCACCGCGCGCTGGACCGCGCGGCCCTGGCCGACCCCGCGATCGCCGAGCGAGCTCGAGCGATGGTCGCCGAGAGATTCACGATCCAGGCCATGGCGGCAGCGCTCGCTCCGGTGTACCGACAGGTCGCTGAGCAGGAGGCCGAGCTCGTGCGGGCAGCGGGCGTAGCATGACGCTGCTGGTCATCAGCCCCGATTACGCCTCGCACCTGCTTCCCCTCGCAACACTCGCGACTGCGTGGCAGCAGCGCGGCGAGGAGGTCGTCGTCGCGACCGGCCCCGCGACCGATCCGATCGTGCAGCGCTTCGGCTATCGGCGGGTCGATCTGCCGCTTGGTCGCGGCGCCAACGCGGGAATCATCCGCACGGCGCAGCAGCAGGCTGACGAGGCGGCGTCTCTCGAGGGGTTCTTCGCCGCCACACGGCACGGGATGATCCCGACTCTGCTCTATCAGGCGCGTGAGCGCCTCACCGATCTCATGTGGCAGCCCGAGGATCGTGCCCGGGCAACCCTCGCGGTGATCGAGGATGTCGCACCCGACGCGATCCTCGTCGATCACCTCGCCTTCAGCGCTCGCCTCGCGCTCCATACGGCAGGCATCCCCTACGGCGACGTGGTGCTCGGCCATCCGAGCGCCCTGCCGGTTGCCGGTGAGGTCTATGGCTTCCCTCCGGCGTGGCCGGCATCCTTCTCTCCTGACCCCGACGAGCTGCGTACGCTCCGGGACGTCTGCGTGGAAGTCTCGGCGCGGTTCACGGCGCAGTGGAACGAGGTAGCACAGCGACTGGATGCCGGATCGCGCGGCGTCGACGATGCATTCGCTACCCACGGCGAGCGCGTGCTCTACAACTATCCCGGTGAGCTTGCCCGCACCGATGGGAGGGCGCTGCCCCCGCACGTCTTTCTCGGTTCGACTCGGCGCACCGAGCCCGAGGATGACGCGGTGGCAGCATGGCTCGCCGTCGATGAACCGTTCGTGTATGTCAGCTTCGGCAGTTTTCTGTCCGTTCGCGGCGACGTGCTCGCGCGCGTTGCCGAGGCGCTCCGACGCGTCGGCGTCCGCGCGGCGATCTCGACGGGAGCCACCGACCCGGCCGAGCTCGGCACGAGCCCGGATACCTGGCTCGTGCGCGAGTATCTGCCGCAAGTGCGTCTGCTCGATCACGCCGCCGCTGCCGTCACCCACGGCGGCAACAACTCCGTGACCGAAGCGGTCGGTGCTGGCGTGCCGCTCCTGGTGCTCCCGTTCTCGACCGACCAGTTCGCGGGGGCGGCAGCGATCGAGCGTGAGGATGTCGGACGCAGCCTCGACCCGAATGCGGCAAGCGCCGAGGATCTCGCGTCGGCTCTCGTGGCCATCCTGGATCCGGACTGGGCGGGTCGAAGGACTCTCACCGCGATCCGCGCCGATCAACTCGCCGATCCGGGCCCCGAGCGGGCCTACCGGGCGCTCGCCGACGCGACGTCAGCCGAGCGATAGGCCCTCGTCCGCGAGGCCGACGAGCGCTGCCATCGCTGCGCGGTCGCCCGCGGCATCCCGGTACTGCTGCATCCGCGCCGCGTTGGCCTCGTAGCCCGCGCCGGCACGGACCTCGCCGACGTGGTGCAGTGCGTAGACGCGCCCCTCGTGGCGGCGCGGCGGTTCACCGAGCAGGGTGTGATGGGCAAGGTTCCAGGCGGCATCCTCGAACCCCCACCCGCGGAACCCGGCATCCTGACCCCCGTGGCGGGCCCACGTGCGCGGTGTCGCGATGTAGACGCCCGAGCAGGCACCCGACACGAATTGCTCGACGGTGCACTCGGGTAGCGGAACGCCGCGCGCATAGTCGGCGGAGCCCGTCGCTCCCAGCCACCGGTACTCCGTATACGGAAGGTGCACGACACCGCTGGTCGCCGCGCCCCGAATCGCCGCGCGCAACGGCTTCACCTCGGGGATCGTGTCGGCATCACCGATCACCACGACCTCGTCGGCGTCGGCATCCGCCATCGCCTGGTTCCGGCAGGCTGCCAGAACGAACGGAACATCACCCGTGTCGACGGTCGTCAGCGGCACCTCGGGGAGATTCTCCCGATACCAGGCGACGACGCGCTCGAACGCGTCGATGCGCGACGGAGCCGGGCGCCACGGCAAGACGATTCGAGCAGCCGGCAGAACATCGTCGGGGGTGAGAGAATCCACTCCACCATCATGGGGCCGCCAAGGAGACGCCATGCCCGAACTGTTCAACTACTTCGACCACGTCGAGCTGCCGGCTCCGACCCTCACCGTCGACGAGGTCGAAAGGCTCTGTGAGCTGGACTTTGGCATCGACGTCGTCGCAGTTCCTCTCGGCAGCCAGCAGGATCAAAACTTCCGACTCTTCCCGCGAGGCTCTGACGTGCCGTTCGGCGTACTCAAGCTCAGCAATCCGGTCTTCAGCGAAGCCGAGACCCGTATGCAGGATGCGGCGACGGATGCTGTCGCGATGGCCGAGCCTTCCCTACGGGTTCCCCGCGTCCTCTCAGGCCCCCGCGGTGCGCTGTGGGCCTGGTGGGACAGCTCGCACGGGCGAATTCACGCTCGCGTACTGGAGAACATCTCCGGTCACACCCTGACCGGGTCGCGCTATCTTCCACCCACTGTCATCGAACGCCTCGGAGACCTTGCAGGCCGGGTGAGTGCGGCACTCCAAAGCTTCGAGCATCCCGCGAGCAGCCGCACCCTGCAGTGGGATCTGCGTCATGCACGCAGAGTCATCGACGCCCTGCTGCCTGATGAGCCGGATGCCGAGGTTCGCGCCGCGATAGAACAGGCGGTGAGCGAGGCCAGCGCGGCGCTCGATCGGGTCGAATCCCGCCTTCCTCTGCAGGTAGGGCACTTCGACATCACTGACGACAACGTGCTGCGCGGCGAGGGCGAGCTCCTCCCCGACGCCGTGATCGATTTCGGCGACGTGATGCGCTCGTGGCGCGTCGCCGAAATCGCGGTCACGGCATCCTGCGTCCTGCACCACGATGGCGCGGACCCGATGTCGGTCATTCCCGCGATTCGTGCCTTCCACGCACGGTGTCCCCTCACCGACGACGAGATCACGGCGCTGTGGCCACTCATCGTCCTGCGCGGAGCGACTCTCGTGCTGAGCGGGCGCGCGCAGGTGCGCCTCGACGATGCGAACGACTACGCGGCCGACGCGCTTGATCGCGAGCGGAGGATCTTCGATGTGGCGACGTCGGTGCCAGCATCCGTCATGACCACGGCGATTCGCCGGGCGCTTGATCCCGACCGCTCCGCGCCGACCCGGGCATGGGAGGGCGCTCCCGTGGTGACACTCCCGGCTGAGACTGTCGTTCTCGATGCTGGCACCGTCTCACCCGTGAACGATCGGGGTGCCTGGCTCGACCCGGAGGCGCTCGACCGGGCGGCGCTGAGCACGCTGGATGCCGGCGCCGGCGCGGTCGTCGTTCCTGCTTGGCATTCGATGCTGAGCGGGGCGCCGCTTCGAACCCCGACTGCTCCGGCGACAATCCCCACCGGCACGACGCTCTGGCTGGCCGAGCCGCTCGCGCTCGGTCGAGACGATGGCGAGTGGACAGGCGGCGCCGGGACGCTCACCTGGCGTTGCGGCGACGAGGTCGTCACGATCACCGGCGTTCCCGACGGCTCGGATGCTGCGCTTCCGGCACGCACGCGCCTGTTCGTCCAGCGCCATGCGGCAGGCGACGAACCGCCGCCTCCCCGGGTCACCGCGGATCTGGCCGAGGCCTGGTGCGAGGTGGTCGGCGACGTCTCCGACGCGCTCGGGATGGCGCCGCCGCTCCCGCGCGAGGACGACATTCTTGCCCGTCGCCACGGAGTCCTCGCCGAGGTCCAGGAGCACTACTACGACACGCCACCGAGGATCGAACGCGGATGGCGGGAGTATCTGATCGACCTCGACGGTCGGGTCTACCTCGACATGGTCAACAACGTCGCCTCGGTGGGCCATGCGCATCCCCGCGTCGCGGATGCCGCAACCCGACAGCTCAACCTGCTCAACACCAACTCTCGCTTCCACTACGGCGCGATCACCGAGTACGCCGAGCGCATCGCTCAGACGCTGCCCGCGGAGCTCGACACGGTGTTCTTCGTCAACTCGGGGTCGGAGGCCACAGATCTCGCTCTTCGACTGGCGATGGCATCCACGGGCCGCACCGATATCGTCGCGATGCGCGAGGCCTACCACGGGTGGACCTTCGCGAGCGATGCCGTGTCGACGTCGATCGCCGACAACCCGAACGCGCTGGCGACCCGCCCGGAGTGGGTGCACACCGTTTCTGCCGCCAATCCCTACCGCGGCATCCATCGCGGCGACGATGCCGAACGGTACGGACCCGAAGCCGTGGCGGTGATCGATCAACTCGCGGCATCCGGACGCGCTCCCGCCGGGCTCATCTGCGAGACCTTCTTCGGAAACGCCGGAGGCGTCGCGCTTCCGGCGGGGTATCTCGCGCAGGTCTATGACGCGATTCGCCGGCACGGTGGCCTCGCCATCGCCGACGAGGTGCAGGTGGGCTTCGGCCGGCTCGGCGAATGGTTCTGGGGTTTCGAGCAGCAGCGGGTCGTGCCCGATATCGTTGCGGTCGCAAAGTCGATCGGCGCAGGCCACCCCCTCGGCGCCGTCATCACCCGTCGGGAGATCGCCGATCGGTACCGCACCCAGGGGTACTTTTTCTCATCGACCGGCGGCTCACCGGTCTCGGCGGCGATCGGTCTGGCTGTTCTCGATGTCATCGAGCAGGAGGGTCTGCAACAGAACGCGCGGGTCGTCGGAGCGCATCTGAAGCGACGTCTGGAACGCCTGGCTGAGTCCCACCCGATCGTGGGAGCAGTGCACGGCGCGGGCCTGTATCTCGGCGTCGAGTTCGTGCGTGATCGCATCACCCTGGAGCCGGCGACCGACGAGACCGCGGCAATCTGCGACAGACTGCTCACGCTCGGGGTGATCATGCAGCCCACCGGTGACTACCTGAACGTGCTGAAGATCAAACCCCCACTGTGCGTGTCACTCGAGTCGGTTGACTACTTCGTCGATTCGCTCGACCGGGTCCTCACCACAGGCTGGTGACGCTCGGCATCCGGCCGCTCAGGAACTGGAGCGCTGAGCGCGAATCGCCCGCAGCGCCATCTGCACCGCGATGAAGGCGATGAAGATCGAGAACAGCACGTTGCCGACGAACGGATCGACGAGCGTCGCGATCCAGGCGCCGAGCGCGGTCGTCGTGCACGCTGCGACACCGATGGCAATGGCCGCGGGCAGGTCGACGTTCTTGCGCCGGATGTTTCCGACGGTTCCAGAAATGGCCGTGGGGATCATCATCAGGAGTGACGTGCCCTTGGCTTCGAGGTCGCTCGCCCCGAACAGGATCATGAGCACGGGAACGACCACAATGCCCCCGCCGACACCGAGAAGGCCCGCCAGGATGCCGGTGATCAGGCCCAGCACGATGAGGCCGATGACCGAGAGGATCGTGTACTCGATCTCTGCGTCCCGCGAGGGGATCACGAGATACAGGCTGATGATCACGAGAACGAGGAACCCGACAAAGCCCCAGCGCAGCACCGGAAGAGGAAGTCTGTGCAGCAGCCACGTGCCGATCTGAGCACCGATGATCGCCCCAGCGGCGAGGATGATCGCGGCGATCCACGCCACCGAGCCGGTCATCGCATAGGAGATGACGCCCACGGTCGCCGTCGGAACGATGGCCGCGAGCGAAGTGCCGGCAGCGAGTCGCTGATCGAACCCCAGAAAGAAGACCAGTGCGGGCACGATGACCGTGCCGCCACCGACGCCGAACAGACCCGACAACAGGCCCGCAGCCAAACCCACCAGAATCGCGACGATGTAGAAGCGCGCGGTGCGCGGCTGGGGTGTGGTGGTCATGTGCTCGCTCTCGTCGGCGCCGGAACGCCGGCCGTGCCAGCCTACTCGTCTGTGCTAGCTACTGGTCTGGGGCAGCCGCCCCGACGCGACGGGCCCGGGGCTACTCCACGCTCACGAGGTCGTAGATTGCCCAGCCGTCGTCATCCGGAACCACCGTGTATTCGTACTCGACGACTTCCCGTACACCCGGTTCGATCGGGTTGCCGTCCTGGTCGAAGTGCGCGATGTAGCTCTCTTGGGTTGCAACGGTGTACTCGTATTCCGGGCCACGGATGTCGGTCACGACGATCTCGTAGTCCGAGTACCACTCGGTGAACGCGTCGGACTGACCCGTGAAGGTCGCGCAGTCCTTGATCTGCACGATCTCGCGCAGGCGCTCGGTCGTGACCCCGAGGAAGAGATCGCAGTCGGCGGTCTGCCAGGCCTCGTCGAACTCGTACACAGCCTCGACGGCGCCGCGTTCATCATCGTTCGTCGGTTCGACCGTGGCCGGCGCGCTCACCCGTCCAAAACCGAGGATCGCAAGCGGGATGAGCACCGCCGCGAGAACTACCGCAACGAGCATCGCGACACCGACGATCACCCAGATGATCCAGGTCCGGCTGCGCTGAGGGGCGGTGGCTGCCACGAAGATCCCCGATGGGGAGCCCTGGTCTGCCGGACCGCCGTCGGATGGAGCCGCGTCGCCTGCCGCCTCCGGCGATTGCAGAGAAGGCTCTGGCGTCGGCACCGTGCGCGGGCGCTGCCACGGGTCGGGCATCCCCTGCGGGTGCGGCTGCACATGCTCGGTCCACTGCTGGCCGTCCCACCATCGCAGGGCACCGTGACCGTCGTCATACCAGCCGGGGGCAATCGCCGACATCCGCTCTCGTTCCTCGTCGCTCAGTGGTCGCCTTCACTCTATGCGCGAGAGCCTCGGGCTCAGAAGCTCGCGACATAGTCTCCAGTGCTGAAGCCACCGGTGATCAGCCACAGCGGCACCAGAACCGTGATCAGGGAGAGAACCAGCGACACGATCGACCACGCGAGCACACGACGTGCGCGGATGTCCAGAATCAGCGCGATGACGGCAAGGACGAGGGCGATGGCCCCCACGATGATCGAGAAAGGCATTGTCACGATCAGCAGCCACCAGATCGTCGCCATCTCGGGGAGGAACCCGATGAGCAAGATTGCAAGCGAAGGCGCAAGGGCGATGAAGGCGACGACGAACGCGATGATTCCAAGGATGGGGATGCGGCGGGCAGTGGGTGCGGGCGGCGATGCCGGCGGAACGGATGCTGTCACGAGCGCAGTCTAGGGCGCGGTCGTTCGTTCCTCACCCCGGATCACCCACCGACCGAGTAAGCGGGGCGGTCCGTAGCACCCGACGCCGCGGCTGACAAGGGGCGGGTGGTTTGGGCACGAACGACATAAAGTCCCGTTCGACGGAACGTCGAAAGGAACAAAAATGGCAACGCAGTCCGACACCGCGACCAAGACGAAGACCTCGGTATCCGGAGCGTCGCGCAATGCCCGCAAGGCAGCGAAGGGCGGCGCTGGAGCGAAACTCACCGACGAGCAGAACGCCGAGAGTGGCTTCCAGGCGTCGAAGCAGCTGAGCGTCAACCTGCAGCGTGTGCTCGTGGACCTTCTCGAGCTCTCGCTCCAGGGCAAGCAAGCGCACTGGAACGTCGTCGGACGCAACTTCCGCGACACGCACCTGCAGCTCGACGAGATCATCGACGCCGCTCGTAGCCTCTCGGATGTCGTCGCCGAACGGATGCGTGCGCTTCACGCTCTGCCCGACGGGCGCAGCGACACGATCGCCGAGACCACCTCACTCCCCGAGTTCCCGCACGGCGAGGTCGACACCGACGAGGTGGTGGACCTGATCACCGAGCGCCTCGAAGCGGTGGTCGCGACCTGCCGCGAGGTGCACGATGAGGTCGACGACGAAGATCCCACCAGCGCCGACATCCTGCACGAGGTTCTCGGCCAGATGGAGCAGTTCGCCTGGATGGTCAGCGCCGAGCGTCGCACCCCCCAGGGCCGCTGAGCCGACTAACACCCCGAACGACGAAAGAGGCCCACAAGGGGCCTCTTTCGTCGTAGCAGGAGCGGGGCTTGTCCCCACCGCCACTCCGCGCGCCGCTCCGCAGCGCGCGGAGCCTCCGGCGGCGTGGGCCCACCCGCGGGTGACGGCTCCAACCACCCACCCCGCAACGACGAAAGAGGCCCTCGAGGGGCCTCTTTCGTCGTAGCAGGAGCGGGGCTTGAACCCGCGACCTCACGATTATGAGTCGTGCGCTCTCACCAACTGAGCTACCCTGCCGCACGGCATCCGTCGGTCACGAGATGGATGCTGCGAGCCCCGAGTCAGGATTGAACTGACGACCCCTTCCTTACCATGGAAGTGCTCTGCCACTGAGCTATCGGGGCGAAGCCCGAAGCGCGGGCAACTAGAAGAGAATATCAGAGCGCTGTGATCCGCAGGAATCGACAGCGGGACTCATTACTGGTCGACGGTTACGGGAGCATCGGGCACGGTGACCACTGTCGATGCCACGTTGTGCGCCGCAAGCCAAGCCATTGGCTCGGTCGGGGTCTTGCCGTTCAGAAGCACCTCGAAGTGCAGGTGCGGACCGGTCGAGAGGCCCGTCGTCCCTACAGTTCCCACGACGTCGCCGAGCTTGACGACCTGCCCGGCCTGGACGCGGAGTGAGCCGTACTGCATGTGCGCATAGTTCGTCGAAACGAGCTCGCCATCCACGATGCTGTCGATCACGACGTGGACGCCGTAAGCGCCACCGGCCTCGGTAGCGATGCGGACGATACCGTCGGCGACAGCGTGGATCTCAGCTCCCTGCCCGCCGGGCGCGAAGTCGACGCCCTCGTGCATCCGGCCCCACCGCATGCCATACGGAGAGCTGATCGGAACGCCGACAGTAAAGGGGTACTGAACGGCAGCCGCGGCGTTGTTGACGTACGTCGACGCAACCTCACGCACGCCGGCTTCGACGGCGAGCTCGGCCATCGACACTGCCGAATAGCCTTCCTGCCGACTGAGCGCAGCCGTGGATGCCTCCGCCGGGGCGACATACGCCTGAATGTCCTCTTTGGGCGCCGCTGTCGACTCAACATCGCCGAGCGCGACGATGGAAGCGGTGGGGCCTTGGCCGCCGCTGGCAGCTGCGACGGCCTCGACGGGGGTCGTCATGCCGACGGCGAGCAAGCCGACAATGCCCATGACGCCGACCGAGAACGATGTGGTTGCGAGCTTGCGCACGGATCCGACGCGGAGACGGCGGCGAGCGACGTGCGCGGATTCGGGCGACTCTTCATCCGCCGTCGAAGACTCCGCCGTTGTCGAGGCACGTGGCGTGAGCGTGGGGTTCTCTCCCGTGACACCGAACGTGCGCACGACTTCGTCGAAGAGGTCACCGGTGCCGTCGCTTGCCGGTGTGCGGGATTCATCGGCAACCGAAGCGTGCCCCACCGCTGGCTGGTCGGGCGCAGCCGCAGCCGGCTCGTCTTCCGCAGCGGGCGAAGCGGCGTCGGTGTCGGCAAGCGCGGGCGCAGCGTCTTCGGGGTCGTCGCCAACCGAAACGACCTCGATCACCTGGTCGGACACGACCGTCTCAGAGACCGAAGAGCTGGGAGCGACACCGGCACGGCGGGCGCGCCGAGACAGCGGCGCGGTCGGGGCAGTGACCTCTTCAGCAGCCGCCTGCTCAGCCGGGCGGGGAGAATCGAGTCCGGCACCCGAGAGGGCGCCTGCTTCGGCATCCGTCAGCGGAACGTTGTGCAGCCGTGACCGCAAGCCTGCCGGCCTCGGGGCGAGCTCGTCAGCGCTCGGGTACCCGGCCCCGCTTGCGGACGCGTCGACGCGGCGTCCGCGGCGCAGGCCCGCTCGAGAAGAGCCCGATGTCTCCGGCGCCGACGAGGGCGCGGGAGATGTGCGACTGGAGCGGCGCGTTGGCGCTGCGTCAGGCGCAGGAGTATCGGGGGTCACGGTCTCGCTCTCGGTCGTTCGGGTACGACACGGGTGTTTCGGATGGTACTCACCATGCTCCGCGCGGGTTTCCCGTATGCGCAGGGAAGGTAACGATACGGTAAACGCTACCTGCTCCCACCTGAGAAAGCCATGGGCGGTGCCCCCTTCTGCGGATTCCACAGTGGTATCCGCAGATCCGTTGTCAGGGTTGCGCGAGCGTGGCCAGTCGATCGAAGACCCCGGGGATCGCGGCGACCACGAGCACGCGGCCGGTCTCATCAGCCGCGAAGAGCTCGAAGCGTCCCCCAGCCTCGGTCACGATGAGGCCCGCGGCGGCGTGGTCCCAGGGCTTGAGCCCCCGCTCGAAGTACCCATCGACCCGACCCGCCGCTACCGAACACAGATCGATGGATGCCGCGCCCATTCGGCGGATGTCTCGAGCGATCGGCATCACCCGGGAGACACGGCCCAGATCACCCGCGTGGGTCGCGGGGTCGTACCCGAAGCCGGTCGCCAGCAAAGCGCCGGCAGCCGAAGCGTCAGCCTCCACATGCAGCGGCCGCGCGTCCAGCCACGCGCCCGCACCCCGCGCCGCATGGAACATCTCATCCAGGGATGGCACATAGACCGCGGCAGCGAGTGCCGTCCAGGTCTCCGGGTCGGCGCCCCCGTGCACCGCCGCGATGCTCACGGCGTAAAACGGGATGCCGTACGCATAGTTGACGGTGCCATCGATCGGGTCGACGACCCACGTGATGCCGCTGGTGCCAGGGTCGGCATCCGACTCTTCGCCGAGAAAGCCATCGGCCGGCCGGATTTCTCGCAGCCTCGAGCGAATGAGCGTCTCGACCTCGCGATCGGCTTCGGTGACGATGTCCGCCAGGGCTGACTTGGTCGCGGCGATCGAGACACCCTCGCTGCGTCGCTGTCGCGCCAGAGCGCCAGCCTCGCGGGCGAGGTCTACAGCGATGCTCTCGAGTTCGCGCGGATCGGTGTCGGTCACCCTTTCACGCTAGCGCGCGATCAGGACTGCCGCGGCGGCTCCGTGGGCTCGGCGGGAGCCTCCGGGGCCGACTCCGCGACAGCGCCGGCACTGGCGTCCGAATCGACGGGCACTGAAGACTCGGATGCACCATCATCGGCCGTCGGCGCGGATGGTTCGGCTTCGGGAGTCGGTGCAGGAGCGCTTGGCGCGGGCGGGGCTGACACCGGAGCGAAGATCTGCGCGCCGGGCGTGGGATGCCCCGTGTAATAGGCGTTCCAGTCGGGTGAGCCGTCGGGCAACATCGGCAGCGGTGTCACACCGTCGATATACATCGGCCAAGGGAGCAACTCGCGCTCCGTCTGCGCTGCCGCGGGTGCGGGAGCGACGGGCGCGACCGAAGCAGCCCCTTCGGGCCGAGGCGCGAAAAGAAGATTGAGCAGTGGCACAAGGGCTGTTCCGACCGCGGCGAGGATCACGACCGCCACGACCACCCGCCAGTAGAACTCCGTGAAGTAGATCCAGTCGCTGAAGATCAGCGGCATGAGAAGAAGCAGCGCAAGCACCGCGACCAGCCCGACCGTGACGGGAGCAAGAATGCGATTCACGGCCGTCACGTGCCGGAGGGCAGCGCGGAGAAAGAACCGGGCATGCAGGAGGGCAAGCTGCAGCACGAGCACGACGAGGAGGAAGCGGAGGAACCGTTCGGGTCCGACGAAGCCCCACCCGTAGAACGACCACGGCTCGGGCATCCAGATCAGGATGATTCCCGCGAGCAGTGCGACGACCCAGGTAGCAATGCTTGCGATGGCGAACCATGCTGGGCGGCGCGGCGCGAGTCGCGCTTCCATGATGGCGATGCCCGCGAAGCCGGCGAAGAGCAGAACGGTGAGGAACGCGCGAACGATGGAACCGGCCTGCGGACCAACCAGGACCCAGACCACGCAGATGAGTGCTGCCGCGACGAGTGCGCCGACGGCAACCCAGATCGCAGCACGGGCGTAGGGGGACCGTGCCGCGAAGGACTGCTCGGGGGTTCCGGCCGCTGGAGGCGGCGAGGGGACATGTGGCGCTTGGGCGTCAGGCTGCGGCGTGGTCATGAATCCTCCCGAGGATCGATGTCGCTGTCATCCTCGCACGCGAACCTCAGATCGAGACCCCCGATTCGCGTCAGTTGTGGAGACCCTGACTGCCGCCGACAGTTGGCGAGGGACACGATTTCTGGGAGCCCGTCACTCGCTGTAATATTGCTAGTCGCGCCTCCGGTCGACTGTACAAGCTGGGCGGGTGCGCACTTGGCAGGTTA
>NZ_JBNVBV010000005.1:0-122992 GCF_052274505.1 Microbacterium sp. F2 | reverse complement strand
CTCACCTGCCACAAATTGTTCAAGGGCTCTCGCGAAGCGGGGGCCCTTGAACAATTCTGGGGACTGCGGGTTCGAACCTTCGAGCTCAGGTGCCGATGCGGTCCATGTCGTCGGCGGCGAGCGCTTCCGGGGTGCGCAGGAGCGCGCCGGGAAAGCGGCACGTCGCTGCGGCGATGTCCATCGCGTCCGCGAGCACGTCGGTCCACTCATCCGCGCTTGTGGGGTCTTGCTGCACGATCCCGGCGACCAGGGCTGCCAGCGATGCATCCCCGGCACCCATCGTGTCGACGACCGCACCCGGAAGCGTCGAGACGGGCTTGCTTACCGTTGCCTCGTCGGTGACCAAGGTGGCCCCGGCGGCGCCCCGGGTAGCAAGAACTGTCGGTACGCCAAGCTCTCGCATCCGAGCTACCGCGGCATCCAGGTCTGTCTCGTACAGAAGCGTCGCGTCATCGTCACCGATCTTCACGACACCGGCCCCGTCGGCGAGCGCTTCGAAGCCGCGGCGGAACTCGTCAAGGTCCTTCATCATGCCGGTGCGAGGGTTCGGGTCGATCACGAGGCGATCGGATGCCGCGCCTACCGCGTCGATGAGCGACGCCGTCTGCTCGGCATCGTCGAACGGATAGCAGCTGACAACGACGCGATCGGCATCCGCGATAGCCGCTCGCTGGGCGTCATCGAACGTGAGATGACGGGCCTTTGCCGCATCGTTGAATGCGTACGTCGGTTCACCCTTGACACGCACGCTCACGGCTCGCGAGCTTCCGAGCGGTGAGGCAGACGCGAGCAGGTCGACGCCGTAGTCGGCGAGGTATGCACGGATCTTCGCACCGGCCTCGTCGTCGCCGACCATGGCGATCAGTGTGGTCGGAACGCCCAGTCGCGATAGCCCCACAGCCACGTTCAGGGCTGCTCCGCCGACGAACTCCTTCACGCCGGTGTCATCACGCAACTCGTCGATCAGCGCGTCGCCGATCACCACGACCGAACTCATGCCGGAGCCTCTCCGTTCTCGAGCACACGCGCGACGAACGCCTCGGTGCGGCGCCGTGTGCCATCAATCTTCAGATCGACGCTACCGCGCATCTCACTGGGCGCAAGCGGTGCGGCCAGGCGCACGTTGTCGTGGCAGGAGAGATCGGTGCAGATGTACGTGCCGACGCTGTCACCGTGAGCACCGGCATCCCCGGCGCGCCGTGCCGTGAACAGCGAGACCTGGTTGCCGGGCTGCATCGTGTGGCACAGGTTGCACATCGCCGCGCGCGAGAGTGCCGAGCTCTCGGATGCTCGAAGCACGACACCCCGCGGCTGTCCATCAACCTCGGCAACGAGGTATCCACGGCCCCGGAACTCGGGGTCGCGCCAGGCGAGAAAGTCGAAGTGATACCAGTCGGTCGTGCGGGCACTCAGCGGAACCTCGATCACGCGAAGCTCATCGGGTGCAGCGTTGACGAACGACGCGCGAAGTTCCTCTTCGGTAAGCGGACGCATGCCACCTCCTCCCCCGACATCCTACGAAGGGGCGTCCCCGCTGTCTCCCGGCTCCGGCACATCGACACCCGGGAGGACCCAGGCTGCGAAGGTGGCGCCTGTGGCTCGGATACCGGCACTGCCGTCCGCTGCGGCCGCCAGCGCCGCATCACCGAAGAGCACCTCGGCTCGATCGGTGCCGAGGAGCGCTGCTGCAGGAAGCGTGATGTCGGCATCCGTCGTGGCCGCCAGCACAAGGATCGATTCCTCAGCACTCTCGCGCACGAACACGACCGCGCTCTCGTCGACGTGGACCCAGCGCAGCCCGCCGGTCGCCAGCGCAGGATGCCGGCGCCGAAGCGCAATCAACTGCTGGTACAGGTCGAGCCGCGCGGCAACCTCGGGCTTTGATTCCGTTCCCCACGGCATCGGGGTGCGGCTCGCTTCACCGTCGGCGCCAACGAGGCCGAACTCGTCGCCGGCGAACAGCACCGGCATCCCCGGCAGCGTCATCGACAGGCCGACCGCCAGTGGAATGACCTCCGCCGGCGCGTTGGTCGCGAAGCGGGCGGTGTCGTGACTGTCGAGGGTCTGCATGTTTCCCAGCCGCACGCGCCACGGGATGCCCGCCGTGAACCGGGTGACGGCGCCGACGAACTGTCTCGCGTCGAAGCGGGGGATGCCGCCGACCGGTTGCCCGAAGAACCACGGCTCGGTGCGCTCCTGCCCGTCGCCGGTCAGGTACGGCTCGCCTGTCGGTTCGCAGAGCCATGCCCACAGCGGACGCGCGAACGAGGGGTAGGTCATCGCGCCATGCCACCCGTCCCCGGTGAGATCACCCGAGGCGTCATTGGTGATCTCGGCGATGAGGATCGTGTCGGGGTTGGTTTCGATCATCGTCTGGCGGGTGAGCTGCCGCACTTCGGCGTTCAGGTCGACATCTCCGAGCCGCCCCGTCATGTTGGCGACGTCGATCCGCCAGCCATCGAGCGAGAACGGGGGCTTGAGCCACTGCGCAACGACCGAATCCGGCCCTTCGACGAATCGGCGACGCAGCTCTGGCGAGGCCCAGTTGAACTTCGGCAGGGTAGGGGTGCCCAGCCACGACTCGTAGCGGGTGCGCTCGGCATCCGTGAAGTAGTAGAACTCGCCCTCGAGCGCATCGGGGTTCCCGAGCGCCGCCTGGAACCACTCGTGACGGTCGCCGGAGTGGTTCGTGGTGAGGTCGCCGATGACACGGATGCCGCGCTCATGCGCAGCCGCAACGAGACGGATCAGCGCCTCGTCTCCGCCGAGCAGCGGGTCAACGCTCGTGAAGCTCGACGCGTCATACCGGTGATTCGAGGCCGCAGGGAAGAAGGGGGTGAGGTAGAGCAGGTTCACGCCGAGGCCGACCAGGTGGTCGAGGTGCTCACGGATGCCGTCGAGGTCGCCGCCGTAGAACTGCTGCGAGCGCCCGGGCATGACAGGATCGACCGGCTCGTCCCATCTCGCGGGGATCGCCCAGTCGGGCGTCGGATGCCGATCCGCCGCCGCCGAGCGGGCGAAGCGGTCGGGGAAGACCTGATACATGACGGCGTCGTACATCCACTCTGGCGGGGCGGGGTGAGCGACCAGGGCGAAGTCATCGGCGTCACGGGTTTCGAGGTCCGACAGACCGGCCTGGTTGAGCCACTCGACACGGCCGGATTCGTGCACGAGCAGCCAGCGATAGCCGTGTCGCCGGTTGCGCACAACGATCGGGGCCTCCCACCAGCTCCAGCCGTCGGCGGTCCCGAGTTCGGTCGCCTCAGTCCACGCAGGTTCGTGGTCGGGGTTCGAGAGGGTGCGGACCGCTCGCAGTGCGGGATAGTCGGCGGGAACACGCAGGCGCACACGAACGAGCTCACCGAGCGTTGGCGTCTGGGTGGAGACGTGGAGGGGCGATCCGTCGTGGTGTGGCAGCAGAGCAGGCAGGGTCATGATCGGTCCGTTTCGAGAGGTCGGCGCGGTGCACCGTCGGTCGGGGAATCGTGGTTGCACGGCCGCAGCCATGACAGAGCCCTCAGATTGTTCTTCAGTTATGGAGTCGGGTTCTTGCGGGTCAGCGCCTCGAGCCGAGATGGATGGCGGCAGCGGCGCCCGGGTCCAGGTCGAACACAGCGATGCCACCGGAGACGGAATACTCACTTCCGGCGCACCCGCCGTCGCCGGCGGCATCCGGTCCCCCGGTGATCACATCACAGTAGGCACCGTCGGGCATCGTCGTGGGGACCTCGATGCTCTGGATGTCGTCGCCGACGTTCACGGCGACGACGCCACGGCCTTCGCGCTCGAAACCGTAGGCGTCGCCGGAGTCGACTCCCGGCATCCGGGGCGCGTCCCCCGCCATCGCGCGGAACTCGAGCATGCCGCGGATCGCCGGCCAGCTCTGCACGCACGTGCGCTCACCGTCGGCGAGATCGGATACGGAGCCCGTCGTGTCCGCACAGCTCGCATCGAGGACGCGGCCGTCGGCATCCGTGGGTGCTCCGGCATCCCGGTCACTGAAGGCGTACCCCGAATAGAGGACGGGGGTGCCGTAGTCGTCGGCGAGCATGAGCGCGTTCGCGATGATGTAGAGCTGCGGATCGCGCGCTGTGACGTTCGCTTCGCCCCGCTCGGTGTCGTGATTGTCGACGAACACGATGGCCGCCTCCGAGGGAACCTGTTGCGGGCGGTCATCGGAGAGAACGGGATCCGAGAAGACCCCGTTCTCGAGGGGCGGGGTGAGCTCGCGGGCGTACGTGAACTCGAACACCTCCCCGAATCCTTCGTACTCTTCAGGCGCGATCGGTTCACCGGCCCCGCGGATGACCTCGCTCATGATGCGGGTGCCCTGCGGCAGCTGCGAGACGATGGCCTCGACATCCGTGGCTGGAATGTGTTTGGCAGCGTCAATGCGGAACCCGGATACCCCGAGAGAAATCAAGTCCTTGAGGTAGGCAACGATTGTCGCCTGCACGGTGGGGCTCGCGGTGTCGAGATCGGCGAGGTTCACGAGCTCGCAGTTCTGCACCTGCTCGCGGTTCTTGTAGAGCTGGATGTCGTCGGTTGCGGTCAGGCCGCAGTGGTGGAAGTCCGACTCCGCGTACAGGTCCGGGTAGTCATAGTGCGCGTACGCCGCGCCGGCGTATCCGACGCCGGGTTCGCTCTGCCCCGTCATGTGGTTGATCACGGCATCGGCGATCACCGCGACTCCCGCGGCGTTGCAGCGCTGCACCATGTCGGCGAACTCGTCCCGGGTACCCAGGCGCGACGCGAGCTGATAGCTCACCGGCTGGTACGAGGCCCACCATTCGTCGGCGGCGATGTGCTCCTGCGCCGGCGAGAGCAGCACCCAGGCGATACCCGCGGGTGCGAGGGTCGTCTCGCACTCCTGCGCCACAGACGTCCACGGCAGCTGGAAGAGCTCGATGCCGACATCCGGCGCGGCAGCCTCGGGCACCTCGATCGAGGCCTGCGTGCAGCCGGCGAGCAGAAGCACCACAGCCGAGACTGCGGCCACCACCGCCCCGGCGCGGGCGCGAAGGCCCGGCATCCGTTACTTCACGCTTCCCGCAGTCAGGCCCCCGACGATGTAACGCTGCAGCGCGAGGAACAGGGCAACGGGCAGGATGGCGGCCAGCACCGCACCGGCGGCGAACACCGACCAGTTCTTCGAGAACTCGTCCGAGATGAACTTGTACAGGCCGACGGCGAGCGTCTGCTTATCGGGATCGATCAGGATGACGCTCGCGAGCACGAATTCGCTCGAAGTTCCGATGAACGACAGCAGCCCGACCACCGCAAGGATCGGAGCGACCAGGCGCAGGATGATCGTGAAGAAGATCCGCGCGTGCCCCGCACCATCGATCTTCGCGGCCTCGTCGATCGACGACGGAACCGTGTTGAAGAACCCGTACATGAGATAGGTGTTCACCCCGAGCGCGCCGCCGAGATACACCATGATCAGCCCGATCTGGGAGTTCAGCCCGATCGCCGGGAAGATGTCACCGATCGCCACCATCAGCAGGAAGATCGCAACGACGGCGAGCAGCTGCGGGAACATCTGCACCACCAGAAGCGTGGTGAGGCCCACGCGACGCCCCGTGAACCGCATGCGCGAGAAGGAATACGCCGCGAGCGCGCCGAGGAACACCGTTCCTGCGGCAGTGATCAGCCCGATCACGAGCGTGTTCACAAACCACGCGCCGTAGGGATGCTGGGCACTGGTGAACAGCGAGACATAGCTGTCGAGACTCAGGCGCTGGAAGAGGCCGTTGGCCGTCAGCAGCGTGCCGTTGGGATTGAAGGATGCCGAGATGACGTACAGCAGAGGGAAGATCGCGAAGATCCCGACCACGATGCCGATGAGGTGGCGCCATCCGGTCTCGCGGAAGTAGCGGCGGAACGGTCGACGGGGCGCGGGCGCGCCGCCGGGGACGCCGGCTCCCCCGCTGCCGCCGCGACTCGAGGTGATCTCGGTGTCTTCGTCGGCGACCTTCTCGAGAAGGCCCTTGGCTGCCGGAGCGCCGGGACGGAAGTCGCTCATGTCAGTTCAACTCCTCGAGTGCCTTGGTCTGTCGGAACGCGATGATCGAGATCGTGCCGACGATGAGGAAGATGATGATCGAGAACGCGCTCGCCAATCCGTAGTCGGCTGTCGAACCGACGAAGGCGACCTTGTAGACCATCGTGATCAGGATGTCGGTGGCACCGACGTTGACGCCGGCTGTCGCATCCCGGGGCCCACCGCCGGTGAGCATGTAGATGAGGCTGAAGTTGTTGAAGTTGTAGGCGAACGAGGCGATCAGCAGGGGCGCCACGGCAACGAGCAGGAGCGGGAACTTGATACTGCGGAAAACCTGCCACGCGTTGGCCCCGTCGACCCGGGCGGCCTCCTGCAGATCGTCGGGGATCGACTGCAGCGCACCGGTACAGATGAGGAACATGTAGGGGAACCCGAGCCAAAGGTTCACCAGGATGATGCTGAACTTCGCCAGCCACTCGTTGGTGAGCCACGGGATGTCGGCACCGCCGAAGAGCACGACGTTGATGAATCCGAACTCCTGATTCATCATGCCTGCCCACACCAGCGCCGAGAGGAAGCCAGGGAAGGCGTAGGGCAGGATCATGAGCACCCGGTAGTACTTCTTGGACTTCATCCGCGGATCGTTAAAGACGATCGCGAGGAAGAGGCCCAGCACGAAGGTGGTCGCCACCGACAGGAACGCGAAGACGAATGTCCACGCGAGCACCGAGAAGAACGGGCCGCGGATGGACTCTTCGGTGAAGGCGCGAGTGAAGTTGTCGAAGCCGACGAAGATCTGCCATCCCGGCAGCAGCTCCGTGCCGTCCTCGGCTGTGAAGGCGCCGGTTCCGATGTCGTAGTAGACGGTTCCCGTGCGGGTATCGGTCATCGTGTCGGCCTGCTCGTCATAGACGAGCTTCGACAGGTAGACGTAGGCACTCGAACCGTCGGGGGTGCGCAGGGATCCGTCGTTCGGGTCGTCGCTGAGCGGCACCGCCATGGCGGCGATCTCTTGCTGGCTCGCGACGATCTGCGAGAAGTTGAGGCTGTTGTACCCGTCGAGACCGACAGCCTTGCTGCCATCCATCTCGGCGTTCTCGACCGGCTCAAGCGGGTTCTCGTCGTTGCCGATCTCGACGACCCCATCGGGGTCGGTGACCAGGAACGAGAGTTCCCCGAGACGCTCGACGATCGTGAGCTTGTAGGCGGGGGAATCCGGCACCCGCTCCTGCGCCTGGAGGAGGAGCGCGTTGACCGCGGCATCCTTGTCGCTGTTGTGGCCGGTGCCGTAGTTGGTGAAGGCGACGTAGGCGGTATAGCCGGCCGCGAAGATCTGGAAGACGAAGAGGAAGATGAGCCCGGGAATCAGGTACTTCGCGGGCAGGTTTCCGCGGCTGAAGTAGATGTAGTTCGCGAAGCCCGTGATGAGCAGGATGACGACGATCGGGACCCACTGCTCGCTCTGCATGAGCACGAGCACGGAGTACAGCGCGAGCGCGTCGATGATCGCCATCGCGATGATTTTCACCAGCAGGACTTTCCAGCCGACGCCGGCGGAGTCCGCTATGCGGCGCGCGCGTGCCGAGTTCTTGCGACGGCGCGGGTCGATCGCGGGGTCGCGATTCTCGGTGGTCGGAGTAGACATCCTCATCCCTCTTCCTGGGCAGGGTATGAGGTGGGGTGGCGCCTGGGCACCACCCCACCTGCGCGGATCGGATTACTCGATCGCTGCCTGAACGTCGGCCGCCATCTGCGTCCACAGCGCCGGCGCGTCGCCGCCGTTGATGATCGCAGCTTCGGTCACGCCCCAGTACTGCCAGACCGAGCCCATCTCGGGGATGCTCGGCATCGGCACGGCGTTGGCGCCAACCTGACCGAATCCGGCGACGACGGGGTCGCTCGCTTCGACCTGGTCGAAGGCGGCGCTCAGCGCGGGTGCACGGCCACCGACCTCGTAGAGGGCCAGCTGAACGTCTTCGCTACCGATGTAGTTGACGAGGAACTCGTTCGCGGCGAGGGTGTTCTCGCTCTCCGAGCTCAGGAAGAAGCCCTGCACACCGGCGAACGGCTGTGCGTCCTGGCCACCTGCCGAGGGGATCATGTCGACCGAGAAGTTGATGCCGGCCTCTTCGATCGCCGGGACGTTCCACGGGCCCGTCAGGAAGAACGGCGACTTGCCCGAGGTGAAGTTCTCGAGAGCCAGGTCGCCGGTGATGTTGGTGTTCAGGATTCCAGCAGCACCCTGCTCGCCCAGCCAATTCGCGAACTCGACGCCGCCCTCGTTGCCGATCTGCAGGTCGTCGGCGTTGTAGCTGCCGTCGGCGTTCTGACCGAACACCGGCGCACCGAACGAGGTCTGGAAGGGGTACAGGTGGTACGGGTCCGCGGCTTCGGGGTCAAGGCCCACGAGGAAGGGGTACTCGGTACCGGCGGCCTGACCCTTGGCGATCATGTCGTTGTAGTCAGTTGCAGCCTCGGACACGAGATCCGTGTTGCGGATGAGCGCAATGTTCTCGATCGCGTAGGGCACGGCGTAGGTCTGGCCGTCGTAGGCCCAAGCGTCGATGGCGACATCCTCGAAATCGCCTGCCTTGTCGCCGAGCTCGACCGGTGCCACGACACCGTTGGTCACGAGGGTGCCCAACCAGTCGTGCGCGCCCACCGCGATGTCGGGGCCTTCACCGGTCGGAACCTGCTGGACGAACTGGTCGCGGATCTCGCCGAACTCCTTCTGGACGAGCGTGACCTCGACGCCGGTCTGCTCGGTGAAGTCGGCAGCCGCCGCTTCGAGCACGCCTGCACGGTCGGCGTCGACCCACACGGTGATGGAGCCGGACATGTCCGGTGCCGTGGTCTCGCCACTGTCTGAGCTGCCCGCGCAACCGGCGAGGGTCAGAGATGAAATCGCAGCGATCGCGCCCAGGGCGACGATGCTCCTCATGTTCACCTTCATTGGTGTGTGCCTCTCTTGAGTGCTGATGGGATCGGCCGTCGCGAGTGTTCCGCGTCGAACCAGTGTGCTCGCGGGTTCTGCAAGCGCTTACATTTGTAACATCCCGGAGCGGATGACGCGAGACTTGTCCCCAGTATCGAGACCAGTTTGTGATCGTCATCCGTATGGAAACGCTTCCATAGAGGAGGCGTCGTTAGAATTCCCCCATGGCTGATTCATCGTTCGACATCGTGAGCAAGGTCGACCACCAGGAGGCCGACAACGCCCTCAACCAGGCGCGCAAAGAGGTCGAGCAGCGCTACGACTTCAAGGGCACTGACGCCTCGATCGAGTGGAGCGGTGAGCAGATCCTCATCAAGGCCAACTCCGAAGAGCGCGCGAAGGCTGTGCTGGATGTGTTCCAGTCGAAGCTCATCAAGCGCGGGATCTCCCTGAAGAGCCTCGACTCGGGCGAGCCGACAGCCAGCGGCAAGGAGTACCGCATCGTCTCGAGCCTCAAGGACGGGATCTCGCAGGAGAACGCGAAGAAGATCGGCAAGATCATCCGCGACGAGGGCCCCAAGTCGGTCAAGTCTCAGATCCAGGGCGATGAGCTGCGCGTGCAGTCCAAGAGCCGGGACGACCTGCAGGAAGTCATCCGGATCCTGAAGGCCGCCGACCTCGACGTCGACCTGCAGTTCGTCAACTACCGCTGACCGGCCCAAACGCCTCCGTGGTGGCGGCTAGGCGGATGCCGAGTCTTGGGGCTCGGCCGACTCGTCGAGCTGACGCAGGCGTTCGATGAGGTCGGTGACCTGCGCCTCGGAGAACAGGGCTTCCGGCCCTTCGGGAGCCACTCCCGTGAACGGGTCCGCGTAGAGCCGACGCGGGTCGAGGTATCCCGCGATCGTGAGCTGTTCGACGATGAGATCGACGAAGACATGCTGGCGGTGTGTGAAACCGGATGCCGCCACGAAGTCACCGAGCGCGGCTTCGGCCGCTGAACGATCGAGCCCCACGATCGAACGGATGAGTCGCCCGAGGCCGCGTGCTTCGTCGGCCTGAGCGCGCAGCTGCTCGGCATCCACTCCCCCGACACTGACGAGGATCGCCTCGAGTTCGGCGAGATCGACGGCGGTCAGTTCGCGGCCGGTCCGAAGCTTGCGCAGCGCGAGGTTGTCGCGATGACCCTCGAGGAATCCGAGGACCTTCTCGCGAAAAGCGCGACGGTCCAGTCCCGGCATGACCCGCACGATGTCGATGTCGCGGCGCTCGGCGATCGTGTCGACGAAGTCCGTGTAGATCGGATGCTGACCGCGCGCATCGATGAGTCGCACGAGCCCGCGCAGGCCGACGCGTACAGACTCCAGATGGGTGAGGCTCGCGGCATCCCACCACTCCGGGTCGCTGATGGCGCCAAGCAGCGCAGCCTGCTGATCGACGGCCGGGATGCCGCGGCGCTGAAGCAACGCGGCAGCAACGTCGGCGACACGTGCGACGATCAGCTGCGGCACCGGGTCGCCGCCGGCAACAGCGACCTGCGCCTCGAGCAGCAGCAGGTCGAACCTCTTCGCCGCTTCGTCAGCGTCGGTTTCGGATGCCGTGGGTAGTCCCGCGAGGGCGGCTGCGTCATCCACGTCGGCGGGAGTGAAGTGCTGCCATGCCCGGGCAGGGGTGAACCGGTCGACGGCGCGCAGGTGCTTGCGGACGAGGAAGTTCTGGCGGTTCATACCACCCACCGCGGCGTGAAGGCGCGTCGCGAGCTGGTCACGCAGCGGCGCAGCATCCGTGTCGTCGCGACCTGCGAGCAGTCCGAGCAGTCGCAGGCGCGCGAGGAAGGCGCGCTCCGAGACGGATGCCATTCGATGACCGGATGCCTCGGGAATGTCGGCGTTGAAGTACTCGATGTTGCCGCATACATCGAAGATGATGAAGTCGGTCTTCGGCTTGCCGGGGCCGTACAGGTCGGGACGCAGGCGGGTGCCGCGTCCGACCATCTGCCAGTACTTCGTCTGCGAATGCACCGGCTTGAAGAACACGAGGTTGACGACATCCGGGATGTCGATGCCGGTGTCGAGCATGTCGACGGAGATGGCGATGTGGGGCTTCGCGCCCGGGGTCGCGAACCTGTCGATGAGGTCCTGAACGTAGGGCCCCGAGGCGTGCGTGATGATCGCCGCCGTCTGGCCGCGTTGCTCGGGGAAGTTCGCGTCGAAGCGTTCCTGGATGAACTCGGCGTGCTTCTGGTTCTTCGCGAAGATGATCGTCTTGCCGAGCACGTCGCCGCCCTGGACGTAGTGTCCCTCATCGACGAGGATCTCGAGGACCTTGTCGACGGTGTCTTCGTTGAACAGCCATCGGTTCAGAACCGCGGCATCCACTTCGTCGGGGATGTCGCCGTCCTGCCATTCGAGGGCGTCCCACTGCTCGCGTTCCTCGTCGCTGAGGTCGGCGTAGCGGATGCCGCGACTCATGAACCCGAGGTCGATGACGCGAGCTCTCGGCGGCACGAGGAAACCCCCGGCTATCGCGTCGTCGAGTTCGAAAGCGTCAGTGGGCACTCCGTCGTCGAGCTCGAAGAGTCGATACGTGTTGTGGTCGATGTCGGCACGGGGCGTGGCGGTGAGACCGACGACGAGCGCGTCGAAGTAGTCGAAAATCTCGCCGTACCGGTTGTAGATCGATCGGTGCGCCTCGTCGACCACGATGAGATCGAAGTAGCCGGGGCCGAAGCGGCGTAGGTTGTCGTCTGCGGCGTCGATGAGGTTCATCACCGTCGCGTAGGTGGAGACGAAGACACGACCCTCGCTATCGCGGTCGGTAAGCAGATTCACCGGTGCACTGTCGGGCAGGTGCGTCTTGAACGCGGCGACTGCCTGATTCACGAGCGCGGTGCGATCGGCGAGGAACAGTACGCGCTTGACCCAGTTCGCGCGCTGCAACACGTCGACCAGCGCGATCACGGTGCGGGTCTTGCCGGTACCGGTGGCCATGACCAGCAGCGCTCGGCGCCGCTTGTGCTCGAATGCATCGCTCACTGCCCGAATGGTACGCAGCTGGTACGACCGCTCGACGATTTCCCGGTCGACCGCGACGGTCTCGAGTGGTCTGAGCGTCGTGCGGCGTTGCACGGCCAGCAACAGTTCGTCTTTCGTGAGGAATCCTGCGACCTTGCGCGGCGGGTAGCGCCGGTCATCCCAATACCAGGTGTCGTACCCGTTTGTGTAGAAGATGAGCGGGCGCTGGCCAGTATCGCGTTCGAGGGCATCCGCGTAGATCGCGGCTTGCTCACGCCCCTCTTTCGCGCTCTTCGAGGTGCGCTTCGCTTCGACGACGGCGAGCGGCTTTCCGTCATCACCCCACAGCACGTAGTCGACCTTGCCGGTGCCCGACGGGCTCGGGATGCCGGTGACCGGCCACTCGCGGTCGCGGGCATCATCGAGCGGCCAGCCCGCTTCGTGGAGCAGCAGGTCGATGAGCTGTTCGCGGGTCTGGGCCTCGGTCGCGTCGGTCGGATCCGCGATCTTGTGCGTGGTGTTGCGTTGGGCGTTCTCGGCCTTGAGCCGCGCGATGTCTGCGCGTAACTCCTCAATTTCGGCCTGCGCTTTGGCGCCGAGCGCCGCCGCTTCGCTCAATTGCGCGCGGGCGTTGTCGAACTCGGCTTGGATTGTGAGGAGTTCGCTACGTGCTTGGCGCACGACTGACTCGGGTGCCGGCGGCACGCGGTCGAACGCGAATGGCGCCGGGTGCGGTGCTGCCGGGTCGCCGTAGCAGTGCTGAAGCCAGAGGCATACGCGGTGAAGCTGCTCGAGGGAGCTGCGCGCCCGCGCAAGCGGCATCTCGTCATCCTTGTGGACGGCGTCATTGCCGACGAGACGGATGATCCTGAGGCTGCCGCAGATCGATTCGCCGACGGTGTCGCGGAACGACCTCTGCGCGGTCAGGTTGGCGAAGGTGTCGTCGTAGGGGCGGTCGAGGTTCTCAGCAGAGTAGATCCAGGCGGTGAAGAGTTCGGCAGCACGTCGAGCGTACGTGGCGGATGCCCGCGGGTCGGCGCGCAGATACGCTTCGGCACGCGCAGCGGCGTCACCGACCTGCGGCCACGCCTGCGCGACGAAGTCGAAGTTCCCCACCGAACGGCTCCTCTGTCAGGAGTCGCCGACCGACCCCTTGAGCCGATGCTACTGGGGCCGTCAAGCGGCGTTGGGGTAGAAGGTGGGGAGGTGTCGTTCGGGTTTCACGACATACCGGCGGCCGTGCGGGGATACCCACTCCAACGACCCGTCCCCGAGGTGGGTGATCACCCACCCGCCGTGGTGTCTGACGGTGTGGTGCCCTTGGCATAGCGGTGCCGTGTTCGTCACACTCGTTTCGCCGCCGTCGGCCCACGCGACCGAGTGATCGATCTGGCACTGCGAGGCGGGTTTCCCGCATCCGGGGCCCATGCACCGGTCAGCCCGCCATTTCACGAGCTTCGCCAGCTCCGGCGGTGGCCGATACTTCGTGCGCCCGACGCTGATAACGGCGCCGGTTTCGGGGTGGGTGAGCACCCGCATCCACCCCGAGGCGTTACCGGCCAGCTCCCGAGCCCGTTCGATGGGGATCGGACCGACCCCCTCCACCTCCGCAGGATCCGTCACCCCCGCAACACCGAGCAGCGCGAGGGCGGGGACGGTGACCACCACGGTCGCGCGGATCCCCCGCGCCTGCTCCGGGTGCTGTTTCACAGTTCCGTCGATGAGGAGGTCGCAGAACACGTCAGCCCGAATCTCATCCAGACTCCGCTCCGACCCATCCCCCGGTTCCCCACCGCGGATGGTCCCGCGGTGGTGGTCACGGATCACCACCGCCTGCTGGGTCACCCGCCCGTAGATCGCGTGGGCCTCGACCGACGGAACCAACGCGTGAACCCACGACATCGAATCCCCCGCCGGCTCCACCACGACCCGACGACCCCGCACCGCCACCTGGTGACGTTCCGTCAGGCTCGGCGCGGTTTCCCGGTCAATCAACCGGCGTAGCGCCCGCCGGAATGACCCCACCGGCAGAGACTGCGCGAGCTCCAACGCCCGCCCCACCAACCGTCCCGCGACCACCGGGTCGAGGACGTCGAGGTCATCGACGAGGATCTCCGCATGCCGGACCGTCACCCCCGCATGGGACAGGGACTCCAACACCGCCGGGTAGGAGTGGACCAGGGATTCGGCGCGGGCAAGCATCATCCCCGCCGCGTTCTCCGTGATCCGCAACGCCGACGCAAGCTCCAGCCGGAGGGACCGCATCACCAACTCCCGCGACCCACCCCCATACCGGGTGACATCATCGAGGGCTTCCAGGCGGAGGTCATCGACTCTGGCGAACCGTTGCGCGGCGAACACCGCCTCCAGGTCGGCAGCCTCCAGCACCAGAGCCACAGCGTCCGGACGCGGCGGAACCCACCCCGCCACCTCGGCATCCCACTCACGCACATCGCTCTCATACAGGAACGCGTCAGCATCCGGAACCCCGGGCCACTGACCCGAATCACCCGCACCGACCGCTTCCATACCCCGACACTACGAGGGGGTTCCGACATTGATCCGGCCGGTGTCGCTGCGCGTAATGTCGGAGGGGTGGTATGTCCTGTTCCACTGGCCAACGGCTGGTGACGTGCGCCGGGGGGTGCGCGCCTAATCCGACCCGAAGGGCGTTCTCATGGATGAGAACAGCAACACCACACCATCGTCCACTCCGGCAGGCTGGTACCCGCATCCGGGCGCCGAGGCCGCGCCCGGCTCCGAAATGTACTGGGATGGAACCGCCTGGCGCACCGACCTCGTTCGCCAGCCCAGCGCAACGGATGCCGCCGTCCCCGTGGATGCCACGGTCCCCGCTCCCTCGAAGCGGCCGTGGTACACGCGCAAGGCGGTCATCATCCCGGCCGCAGTCGTCGTCGGCCTGATCGTCATCGGCGGGATCGGCAGCGCGCTGGGAGGCGGGCGGTCGACCTCGGATGCCGCACCCGCCGCACAGGTGCGCACGACCGAGCAGGCGGCCGCCACCGCCGAGGCCGAGGCCGAGCCAGTGCTGATCATCGTGCCGAACGTCGTCGGCATGGATGGCGCGACAGCCCGCACGGTTCTCGAGACCCTCGGCATCCGTGTCTCTGCCGACGGCGACGAGTCGATGCCGGTGATCGCGCAGGATGTCGCCGAGGGCGCCGAGATCGAGGAGGGCGCGACCGTCATCCTGACCCTGGAGGAAAAGCCGCAGCTGACGCTCGGTCAGCAGAATGCGATCAGGTCTGCGCAGTCGTATCTGGACTTCACCGCCTTCTCACGCGCGGGCCTGTTCGAGCAGCTCACGAGTGAATACGGTGAGGGATTCGAGGCCGCGGATGCCGAGTTCGCCATCGCCCATCTCGAGCAGAACGGACTCGTGGACTGGAACGCCGAGGCTGCCGAGTCCGCGCAGTCATACCTGGACTTCACCTCGTTCTCGCGGCAGGGCCTGTACGACCAGCTGACGAGTGAGTACGGCGAGCAATTCACTCCCGAGCAGGCCGAGTACGCCCTGACGGCCGTCGGCTACTGAGCAGGAGCTGACCAGGCGACGAACGGGGCTGTGGATGCTTGGTGACGGTATCCACAGCCCCCGAGGTCTGCGACCATGGCGCAATGGCGTTCTGGTTCAAGAGGAAGACCCGCGTCGGTGTGTATGTCGATGCCTTCAACGTGTACTACGGCGCGCGCGACCATTGCGGTCGCGGGAAACCAGGATGGCGGTGGCTAGACCTCGTCGGCCTCGGCGAAAGCATCGCGCGCGACCGGATGGGGCAGCGCACTCGGGTGGTGTCTCTCGACTACTGCACAGCCCTCAGAGTCAAAGAGGGCGACAGTTCGTCTGCGCGCGACCAGACGCTCTACATGAATGCGTTGCAGATCGATCCGAGGGTGAGAGTCGAACTCGGACAGTACAACGTCAAGAACGGCAAGGGTGTCCTCATCGGTCCCCCGGATCGGAAGCGCGCGCCCAAGCGCGTGGTCTCTCCCGGTGTCGATCACATCCCCAGCTGGCTTCCTGCCGATGAAGTCGTTGGGCCCGAGGGAGACATGAACCTTCTGGTGCGCTTCTCATCTTTCGAGGAGAAGGGGTCGGATGTGAATGTCGCGACCCGATTGCTCGTCGACGTTCTCTCTCGGCGTGTCGACTGCGCGCTCGTACTCTCCAATGACGGCGATCTGAGCCTGCCGCTAAGGATTGCTCGACAGCATGTTCCCGTCGGGCTCATCAACCCCACAAAGCGGCCGCTGTCTCAGATGCTCAAGGGCGAGGCGACGGAAGGTGTAGGCAGGCACTGGTGGCAACGGCTCACGGCCGATGACTACCGTCGGCACCAGCTGCCGCCTGTGACAGGTGGCTTCGCAAAACCTGAGGACTGGTGACCCACAGGGGGTGCTCCGTGTGTCATTATTGCTACACACCACCCAGTTCTCTCCCTCCGGGGAGGGGCTGGGTCTTTTCGTGCAGGACACCGTAACCGCTCCGACCTGGGTGTCGGTCAGCTGAGCACCTCGCGCCGAGGAGCGCCGTCACTGCGGGTCCGCGAGGGGCTCAGCGTCACGCTCAGCCGCGAGTTCATGACGCTCCTCATCGGTGCCTACCTGATCGACGATCGCATTGAGTGCGCGCAGCCGCTCGATGATGGGTGCTCGCGGCTCGTTCAGTTCGGAATGCAGCATCTCAGTACACCTTCTGCAGGAGAGAGCAGTTTTGCAAGCCTCGCTCACAGGGGTCAAGAGCCCAGGCGACCCTGATCGTCCCGGGGAGCAGATCAGAGCTCACCGCGGAACGCGCGGTGCTGGAGGGATGCGAAGAGTTCGTCGAGTTGAGCAGAGCTACGCTCAGCAGCGCGGATCGAATTGCTCACGCCGTCGACTTCCCGCACGACCTCGTCCTGGATGGCGGGTGGCGCGAGGCGCATTCTCAGCGAGCGGACGCTCGTGGCGTTGAGGGTGTTCAGACCTGACGTCGTGTTGGCGACGCGACGAAAGTACTCGCGGGAATCAGATGAGTTGAGGACCAGTTCCAGAAAACGACCGAGAACTCGCTCTGCGTTTGGCCGCAGGCGGAACAGGTGATTCTGATGCGTGAGATCCGCCGAGGGGAGCTCGGTGACCAACGCGGCTCTGCCGACTTCATCGAGGTTTCCGTGACCTTCAACCACTAACAAGTCACCGAGCCGGATGCGCGTGCGTTCGAGTTCGGCTTGCGTCACGCCGAGATCCTTGATTTCGGTCAGATCGATAGCGCCTCGGAACACGTTTGCAACTCGCAGGTATCCTGCCCTCCGCGGAAGCGTCGCTCGGCGGGCGCTCACTGTCAGACCGCCCTGAAGCGAGGCAACGTCTCCCAGCGAAACCGACTTCCACCCGCGTGAATCGCGTGCGGCGAGGACCTCGCCGGGAACGGCGCGTAGCAGCCGAAGCGACGCATGTCTCGCCGAGCGGCGGGCATCGGCCTCGTCGAGGATTGCGGCGATGCGGCGCTGCTCGGGGAGAGGCGGCAGGTGCACCCCAAGCCGACCCAACGCTTCGAGCGAAATCGACTTGCGTCGCTCGGCCGTACCTCGCCCGAGTCGCGAATACTGAGCCACCGCTGTGGGGGACTTCATCAGTCGAATCAGATAACCGGCATCCACTCGGCTCTGATCCACAGAGAAGACGGTGTACATCGGGCTGATGACACAAGCTTCCGGCGCAACGCCAATCGACCCCTCGTCGAGGTGAATCGTGGCGTACGCGAACTGTCCCTTCTCTACGACTTTGTAGGTCGATAGGTCCTGCGAGAACACCTGCTTCTTGAAGTAGTCAGTTGACGGTACGAACCCGCTGTGCTTTGTCACTGAGTAGACGGGTAGCTCCCGCGCCCCGGCTCGGCCGGACACAGGTGAGACAACTTCCCCCAGCGGCACGGTCTCCCACCTCACGCGAGCATCTCCCGCAGGCGCTTGAGGCCGTCCTGAATCTCGACTTCGAGGGCATCCAGCTCGTCGAGAATCTCCACCGGGGAGCGGTGCTGGACCTCCTCGATCTCGATCTCCTTGTAGCGGTTGAGGCTCAGGTCGTAGCCGTTGTCGACGATCTCTTGCTTCGGCACGAAGAAGCTCTGGTCGGTGCGGAGCCGGGCAGTCTCGGCATCCAGGTTCTGCCACCGGGCAAGCACGTCGGGAAGGTCGTTCGCCTCGATGGGGGTGCGCTTGTCGTCGAGGGTCATGCCGTCGGCGCGCACGTCGTAGAACCACACGCGGTCGGTGCCGCCCGACGAGGTCTTCGTGAAGAGCAGGATCGCGGTCGAGACCCCGGTGTAGGGCTTGAACGTTCCCGAGGGGAGCTTGATGACGGCATCCAGTTTGTGGTCATCGATCAGCAGCTTGCGCACCGCCTTGTGCGCGTTGCTCGACCCAAACAGCACGCCCTCGGGCACGATGACCGCGGCACGTCCGCCGTTGCGCAGCATCCGGATCATGAGCACGAGGAAGAGCAGCTCGGTTTTGCGGGTCTTGACGAGCTTCTGCAGATCCTTCGAGACGGTCTCTTGGTCGAGCGATCCGGCAAACGGCGGATTGGCGAGCACGAGCGTGTAGCGGTCATCGCCCGGATGCCCCTCAGAGAGCGCATCGGCACGCTCGATCGTCGGGTTCTCGACGCCGTGCAGCAGCATGTTCATGCTGGCGATGCGGGCCATGGCGGCATCGGAGTCGTACCCCGTGAACATAGGTCCGTTGAAGTGGGCGCGACTGGCGGCATCCGCCCACAGCTCGGGGTGATGTTCGCGCAGGTACTCCTCGGCGGCCACGAGGAACCCGGCGGTGCCGACGGCCGTTATGTGTACGTTCGGTCAGTGTCTCAACGACCCACCCGACTGCACCCCCGGAGCATGATGTATCTGCGTTTCGTCGACCACCAACTCGCCCCCTCAACCGACTTCGACGCGCGCGCCAGCGACATCTACTCGCGCACCCGTTCGCTCCCCGAGGGGATGCCGATCCTTCTTGACGATCGGTGGCGGCCGGTTGAGCCGTGGTTGACGTACTTCCGGATCGTCGCAGCGTCGACAGACCCGGCGACGCTGCGCGCGTACGCATACGACGCCAGGCGGTTTGCGTCGTTCCTCGCCACGCGACAGACCGACGTGATCCATGCGTCGAGCGACGACATCGTCGCGTTCCGCGAATGGCGGCTGAGCGGCTCCGAGCGCCCGGTGTCGCCGGCGACGTGGCGACGCGACGTGGTCGTGATACGCGGGATCTATCAGCTGCTCACTCAGACCGGGCAGATCCAGCGCGAACCGTGGATCACCATCGGAAGGTCGTCGCCGCTCCGGATGCGTTGGAGGAGCGAGCCCGACATTCGGCCGCTGACGCAGGCGCAGTGGCGCACGTTCCTCGACGTCGGTCTCGGCGGACGAACCGCCGCGGGCGATCTGGACGAGAGTTGGCGGGGCACAACGAGCCTGCGTTCAAAGGCGGGCGCGCAGCTGGCCGTGACGACGGGGATGCGCCTCGGTGAGTTCTCCACACTGCTCGACGCTGAAGTCCCGCCGCCGACGGGCACCGGCATCTCCGTCTTGCTCGAGGCGTGCGCGAAGTACCAGAAGCGTCGACGCGTCCACGTCCCCCTCACGACGCTTCGGGCGGTCGATCTCTACCGGCAGACGGAGCGCCGAGCGGTCGTCCGCGCGTCAGCTGCCTCCCTCTGGCGACGCCGCTCCGAGCTGTTCGTCGTCGACGAGATCGACGTGTCGGCAGGCATCCTGCGAGGCCGGGTGAATGGGCGGCGATCGAGATGGCGGCTGCACCAGCTGCCTCCGCACCTGCGACGAATTGCCGTCATCGAGCGGGACCACGGGATGGAGGCGCTGGGGCTGTTCGTCGGTCGAGGCGGTTTGCCGATCAGCCGCAGGCAATGGCACGCGACGTTCGAGGCTGCAAGCGGGCGTGCTCTGAGGCTCGCTCAGGACGAGATGGGCGGTCGCCGTGCACGGATCACTCCGCACGATCTGCGCCACACTTTCGCTGTCGTGCTCCTGAAATCGCTGACCGATGTGGCGCTGGCCCGCGAGGCGGAGCGACGGGCAGGCAACGTGGGACCAGCCACGATCTCCGAGCACATCGCCATCAACCCGCGACTTACAGTGCAGCGGCTGCTGGGGCACTCGAACCCGGCGACGACCATGGTCTACCTGCGCTACATCGAGGACACCGATGCGCTCATCCAGGACGTATTCGAGAGCTGGAGCGACGAGGGCATGACATACGCGGACGCAGTCCTCGCTGATCGGAACGTCGCGTGACGAACATCGACCTCACCCCGCGGCAGATGCTGTTCGTTCTTCCGACCGCGAACGTCGATGGAACACTCGCCCCGCTCGACTTCGCACACCCCGTCCTTGCGGCTGAGCTCGCGGACGCGCTGATCGACATGCGTCGAGCCATGGGTCACACCGACGGCACCGCGTATCAGTACCGCCGGGCGCTGATGAGCCTTCTGCGCGGTCTACCTGACGCTTGCCCGCGAACTGTGAGTCTCGCAACGCCGGGACTCGCCCTCATCGACGCGTTGCACGCGTGGGAATCCGCGTTGGCCGGCAACTACCCGCCAGAGAGCGCGATCCCGTACAAGTACGGCAGACAGATCCGCGCTCTCGTCCGCGTCCACGCAGCGAACGGTCGTGACGTCAGCGACGCCACGCTCCGTTGGGCGCAGGCGCACGTGCTGCACCAGGGCGGCGACTCCACGCCGCTCGATGAGTTCTCGAACGCGGAGCGACTCGCGATTCGCAACGCCTGCCGCGCCCGAATCCGCGAATTGGAGGCTCGTCTGGCAGTCGGACGTCGGCTGCTCGCCAGCGCAGACGATCCCCGAAGCACAGGGTGGGAACGAAGCGCCGATGTCCTGTGGGGCATTCGCCATCTCGGACGACGTCCCGGAGCATCGATCGAGGCTGATGTCCTCCGCGCGTGCGCATCGGGTGTGCTCGACGACCTCCACGACGACTTCGCGCTCGAACAGTCACCGGTCCGCGCCAATGCCGGCCGGATCACGCGACGACTACTGACCCACCTCTATCCGTCCAGCGAGGACCTCGTTGCGTTTCGCACACTCCTGCAGTTGGAGAGTGGTGCGGCGCCGGAAGAGTGGTCGGACGTTCGACTCACAGACATCGAGCACACGACAGACTCGGTCCGCGTACGGCTCCACAAGGCGCGAGCCCACCGAACTCGAACCGTGCGATGCGCGATCACCGGGTCTCGCGATGGCACCGGGTGGAGAGCAGGGGATCTCATACTTCGCCTGATCGCTGTCACCGAGGCAGCTCGGGAGGAGGCAAAGGAGGTGGGCGGCTCCGACGCGGACGCCTTGTTCATCACCGTGCAGCGCACCGCGTCCAGGCATCTCGTCGCGCGCCAGGAGTCATTCTCGCGCCGCCCCTTCACGTCGCTTCTGATGGCGATCTCGCCCGAGATATCAAAGCCATACGATTCCCGCCGGCTACGCAAGACAGTGAAGAGTGTTCGTGCAGCAGTGCTCCGCAGCGCTGACGCCGCGGCGGGAGACGACCACAGCATCGCTGTCTACCAACGCCATTACGCGCAGTCGACAACCGTGCATGTTCTGGCCGGCAACGCAGTCAACGCGGCGCAGAGTCAGGTGTTCGATCGAGTACGAGGGCCGGTCTTCGTTCGTGCTGCGGCCAGCACCGTCGACGACGCAGCAGGCGACCTGGGTGCTGCCGCAGCCGCCGAGTTGGCCTCGAGCGCCACTGACCAGGGAATCAACGTGACTCAGTGCACGTCACCGTACGAATCGCCCTTCACGCCGGCGGGGCGGCTCTGCGAGCATCGGCCATCGATGTGCTTCGCGTGCCCGAACGCGATCGTGTTCGCAGATCACCTGCCGCGAGTCCTCGCGTACCGAGAGATTCTCCGCGGTCACGAGAACGAGATGCCCCCGGCCCAGTTCGCGGCGGTACACGGTCAGCAGTTGGTCAACGTCGAACGCATCCTCCACGAGTTCTCCCCGACGGAGATCGAGAACGCGCGGACGGCGTGCGAGACCGCCTCTGTCCATGTGCCGCTCACCCAGAGAGGAGTCCACCTGTGAGCGTCGATCGCGAGTACTCTGCCGAGCCGGTGTCGCTGTTCGCGAGCGACTACTGGGCGAGCGACACGGCGGTCATCTCAGATCGACACCTCGAACATGACTTCCCCATCCCCTTCTTCGGAGATGAGGATCGCTGGGACCTCAGCGCCCTGGGGTGGAACCCTGCTGCGGGCCGCCATTCCGCGGTGCTGTTGTTCGACTCGTTCATCGGTGAGTGGAACCTTCGTGCTCGCGAACTCGCAATGGCACTTCTCAACCCTGTGCATCCCGTGCTGCGCGGGCAGATGATCTATCTGCGAGCAACGCCCGCCCATGTGAAGACGATCCGTTCCAAGCTCGAGGGCCTGAAGCGGTTCGCCGCGTGGTACGCCGACAACCTCCCTGACACTCCACTCCGTGATCTCCATCAGTCGCACCTCGACGGCTTCCTCACTGAGGTCAAGACGATGGGGATCCCCTCCAGAACGCGACAAGCAGTCGATGCTGTTCGCGAACTGCACACCTACGCGGCAGTCCTCTCTGGCGGAGGCATCCCATTCCGTCCATGGGGAGATCTCCACACGATCGCGCTCAGCGGGCAGAAGTCCAGCGCCGAGCTGAGCACGCCGGTGATTCCACCGCAGGTGTGGTGGCCGCTCCTGCGGGCGTGTTGGCAGTACATCAACGTGTTCTCGCACGACATCTTTGCGGCCGCCGCGGAATGGTCGGCGCTCGACCGCCCCAAAGCCGAGCGCGTGAAGGTACGACACCCCGAGGACACGCTCGCGCGATGGATCGTAACGCCCGGAAATCGGGTGCCCCTGCATCGGATGACGTACGGCAGATTCCGCGAGGGCGAGATCCACTGGACACTTCTTTCCTTGCTCGTCTCCGATGGGCACAGCAAGCAGATGTTCTCCGAGTTGGACCGTCCTGACGTCCTCCGCCGACGTCAGGACATCGTCGACGCGATCGGCTCCGGCACGCTCGCGACCGCGCGCGGTGGGCTCGCCACAAAAGCGACGGCGATCGAACGCGCCGATGGATCCGTCGGTCCGTGGATCGACGGATTCGACCCGGCGACGATCCGAGTCCAACTGAAGCTCCTCCGCAACGCGTGCTACGTCTTCTGCGCGGCTCTCACGATGATGCGCGACTCGGAACTGCTGAGCATCAAGAAGGGAGCGCTCACCACTTCGTACGGGGCGCCCGCCGTCACCTCCCAGCTCCGGAAGGGTCGGCGTGGGACCCAGCGACGCAACTGGTGGATCATCGAACCCGTTGCGCAAGCAATCGCCGTCGCGGAACGACTTGCTCTCGGCGACGACGTCTTCAGCTCTGTTCGACGTGAACATCGAGCGCACGACGGAGCAGGTCGGTTCGATCGTCACAGCGAGCTGAAGCAGTTCATCTCTCAGCTCAATGGTCAATCCGCGGATGCCGGTCTCGAACCGATCCCCGCGTTCCAGCTTGCACCGCACATGTTCCGGCGGACGATGGCCGTGATCACCGCGCAACAGCCAGACGGCGAGATCGCCCTCGGCATCCAGCTCAAGCACGCAGCGCGACGCGCCGTCGCGAACGGCACGACCTCCGGGTACGCGAGCGAGACGCCGGAGTGGGCCGCGGAGTTCGAGCATGAGCTTCAGGAAGCTGTCGCGTCACGGTTGGTCGGCGCCTGGTCTTCTCACCAAGACCACGAGATGAGGCTCGCAGGCGCAGGCGCACAGCGCTTCCGAGACGAGCTCGAGAAGGTCGAGGCCGTCGCAAGCAACGAGGTCAAAGTCGGCGACGAGCGCACACTGCGCGCACTCCTGCGCGATCGCTTCAGCACGCTCCGATGGGGAACCGTCAACCACTGCCTCGGCATCCCTGAGCAGGCGGCGTGCTTGAAGGGGCTGCCCGCCGAAGCGGCCGCAGGAGGCGTCATGCCTAATCGCTGCCAACCCACCGCCTGCGGCAATTCCGTCGTCACCGAGGAGCACGCGCCGATCTGGATCGCGGAGGAACGCGACCTCGTCGCGAAGCTGCGCGACCGAAAGATGGCACCACACAATCGCGAACAACTCGAGACAGAACTTGAAGACGTTCGCCGTATCACGAGGAAGTTCACGGATGCCTGAGATCTCTGCCGCGACCGAACGCCGACTGCGCGACGCGATGGAGCGCCTGCTCACCGGCGCGGCGATCCGCACCGACGGACGCCTCATCAAGGAGAACCTCTATCGCGAAGCTGGCGTCAGCCGCGCCACCATGAACCGTGCGACTGCGGTCATGGATGAGTGGGCACGTCGCGTCGACGGGTCCCAGCCGCGAGATCGTGAGATCGAGTCGTTGCGAAGCTCGCTGGCCGATCGTGCAGCCCAGATCAAACAGCTCCGCGAGCGAGTGAGCAGCCTCGAAGCACAGCTGACGATCGCCGCGACCGCCATCGCCGAGCTGCACGTCGAGAACCAGTTGCTGCGTGGCGATGACCCGAGCCACAACGTCACTCCGATGAAGCGCCCGAACGCGGACTCACGCCGGGGATGACGGGCGCTGCTGCTGCTCGTGTCATCGCCACTTCGGAGGTCGGGTGTACGTGGTCGCGCCGACGGTGAAGCTCTCGGGCAGAAGAGCCTGGCGGATCTTGTCGCGACCGATCTGCGACGACGCGGGCATCAGCTGCTTGAGTTCGCTCGAGAACCGCTTGGGTGGGAAGGCGGCGCCGATGAACATGTGCGGGCGGAATTGTTTGGCCGCCCTGACCGCGGGCGCAAGATCGCTGTCGGCGCTGATGATCAGTGCCGAGTCCATCGCGTTCGCAGCGGCGTCGCCCACAAGAGCAACGGCGATGTTGACGTCGGTCTCCTTCTCCTCGTGCACCGTACGCGTTGCGCGACAGTTGAAGCACGTCACGGTCTTCGCTTGATATCGGCCCTGCGTGACGCTGAAGACGTTGGTGTGACGCGCAGCGACGGCTGCCTGATGGTAGGCCTGACGACTGGCCGCGCCCGCATCGCCCAGCACAGGTGCGGTGAAGTACTTCACCGCGACGATGTGGCTGCGTGGGCGCAGGCTCTGCGCGAGTGCGACGAAGTCGATCCAGAGCGTCGAGCGTCCGAACTTGTCGTGCATGCCGTGATAGAAGTTGAAGCCGTCGATGTAGACGATGAGGCGCTCGTGCGGCGGTCCAGGAACGGGTGAGGCTGACAACAGACGACTCCAAATCGGTGCACGAGGTGATCACCTTCCTACCAGCGATCGTGTGTATAGTGTGGATACACCCCGCCCGGTTGTTCATCCCAACCGTGGCCCGACGCCCTCCCTCGTGGAGGGCGTCTTTGTGTCCGAGCCGGGTTGTCGAGCCATCGAGATTGCCATACAGATTAGGCCTTACTGCAGAGGCCTACTCGTGACGCTTGATGGGTGCCTTCCCCCGCGACCTCGCCTGATGCGTGGGACCACTACGCTCGCGAGCTCGGCCAGAACATCCAGCGGGAACGAGCGCGTGTCGGATACAGCCAGGACCGTGTGGCGTACGAGTCCAACCTGAGCCGCTACACGTACCAGAAGCTCGAGAAGGGTGAGTCGAAGCCCGGAACTCCCGCGAATCCGACCGTCAAGACTCTGCTGGCGGTAGCTCAGGTGCTCGACGTTCAGCTCACCGACCTCTTGCCCAGCGTGACGCCCGACCTCACGATCCGCTGAGGCACTTCGGCGTTGCGGGTGACAGCCCGCGACTACCAGGAGAGGCCTAATCTGTATGGCATTCTGCACTGTATGGGCGCTGCGGAACTCAACCAGGAGTCGTTCGTCATGGCGGTGGAAGATCCCTACCTCACCGCCCTGATCGGAACGATCGAGGAGCCCGCCGGATCCAGCACCGCAGCCCAAGCCGGCAGGCTGACGATCGCATGGTGGGACACACATGGCACTGGGCCGTCGTGCGCCGAACTCTTGAACGCGATGTTCACGAGCATCGCGTGGGACGACGTCATCGAAGACCCGGGACGGACACTCCTCGAACGCCGTGAACAGACCGAGCTCATCCAGCGCTGGCTGATCAGCTACTGGACCCGACTGGGCGCGATCGCCTTCATCCCCGGACACGACGACGTCGTACGGCCGGGACGAATCTATCCCGAGCCGGAGACTGACTGATCCATCACCGCCTGATAGGTTGGCCGGTTCTACGTCGAGGAGGAAGCATGCGCGAGATCTCAATCGCAGGCCGTACGGTCACGGTCTCGCTCGTCGCGACCACGCACGGCGAGGATGGCGATATCCAGCGCTACCTCGTCGAGGTGTCGGGCTCGGACGCCGCGACCCACCTCTCGATTCTCCGCATGACCAGCGCAGTCGATGCACGCGCAATGGCGTCGGCGATCGAGACCGAGCTCCTGCTCGACTATCCGGGCAGTCGTGACGACGGAGTCCTCCGCGATCCGAGCGTTCGCGCCTGGCGCGACGAGCATCGGACCGCAATCGAGGCCGCTCTCGGTCAGCTGCGTGACGAGATCGCTGGGATGCCGCCGGAGCCGGTCAGCGACCTCGAACGAACGCTGCTTCGCGCCTTCGAGATGGATCCCGACGCCCCGGATCCTGGCGATGCGTGAGTACCCCTGGTTCGACTTCGACCAAGTCGACTTCGTGACCTCTGACACCCACTTCAGTCATGCCCGCATCAGCGAGCTCGCCGACCGTCCCTTCTCAACCGTCGCGGAGATGGATGCCGCGCTGATTGGCCGGTGGAACGACGTTGTCGCTCCTGACTCCGTCGTGCTGCACCTGGGAGATCTCGCGCTCGGAGCGATCGCTGAATCCCTTCCGCTCACCGCACACCTGCACGGACGCCGACTCCTCGTCCCCGGCAACCACGATCGTGTCTCGCCCGCGACGCAGTCGAAACGGGCGATCGAGCGATTCCTGCCCATGTACGAAGCGGCGGGCTGGGAGATCCTCCCAGAGGTCGTCGAGGGCACCCGCCGCGGGTACCGGATCATCGCTTCGCACTACCCCTACGCCGGCGACAGCCAGGAACAGGATCGACACACTTCGCATCGCCCGCGCTGGGACGACGGCATCCCGCTCATCCACGGGCACACCCACGCACGGGACCATGGCCCGAATGGGCATCAGTTCCACGTCGGCGTCGACGCCCACGACTTCTCACCAGTCCCGTTCAGCGTGATCGACGGCTGGATCCTGAGCCTGCCGGGAATCGAGACTCGGCTGCAGACAGCGGTCCGCGAGGCTCGAGAGGTCCTCGCCGACCTGGACGATACGCCCCCACTCAACATGGACTTGATGTTCTTCATGCAGGCGTACGACGAAATTCACATGCACCTCGAAGAGCTGCTGGCGGCCGTTGACGAAGTCGGGCACCTTAATGGCGACGAGGGCAAGGGGTCCCGATAGGATCGGCCATACCCGGATAAATCCGGTTCAATCCGCATGGGGGCGTGAATGTCCGAGCCGTGGCTCTCTGCCGACGACATCGCTGAGCACTTGGGCGTGACCAAGGACACGATCTACGCCTGGATCTCCGACAAGGGGATGCCGGCGCACAAGGTCGGGCGTCTGTGGAAGTTCCAGGCGAGCGAGGTCGACGACTGGGTACGCAGAGGGGACGCAGGATCTCCGGACTGACCCAGTCGGCCGCGATGTCGGCGGCACGACGTATCCTGATCGACTTGCCATTTTCCAGGGGAGGAACCACGTGGACGCACCTGCGGTGACGCTGGCATCGCTGCGCGCCGGGCAACGCCTGCGCGGTGTCCTGCCCGGGCAGCCGGTGACACTCGTCGGCGTGACACCGCTGGACGACGCGCTCGTCGAGATCTTCTTCCGCGATGACTCGGGTCGGACCGGCGAACGCACCATCACCGAGCTCGATGCCGGCAAGCTCGAACTAGTCACGGAGCTGGGTAACGCGCCCGCGTTCGACGGCGACCCTGATGAGTTCCGCCTCGCGGCCGAGGCGCTCCGCATCAAGTACGCCGCGCTCTACGACCCGATGGCGGCGGTGAATAGCTCGGACGTCGATCCGTTGCCGCATCAGATCCGCGCAGTGTACGAGGAACTCCTCCCGCGAATCCCGCTGCGGTTCCTCCTCGCTGATGACCCCGGCGCGGGCAAGACGATCATGGCCGGCCTCTACCTCAAGGAGCTCATCCTCCGCGCCGACTGCGAACGAGCGCTCATCGTCGCGCCCGGCGGCCTCGTGGAGCAGTGGCGGGAAGAGCTGTCGCAGAAATTCGACCTCTCGTTCGAGATCTTCAACCGTCAGATGGTCGACGACGCGCAGGGCCGCAATGTGTTCGACGAGCACCCGTTCCTCATCGCACGGATGGACCAACTCTCCCGCAGCGATGACCTGATCGAGCAGCTCTCCGACGTCACCTGGGACGCTGTCGTCGTCGATGAGGCGCATCGCATGTCCGCGCACTACTCGTCATGGGCGGGTCAAGTCGACGAGACGAAGCGGTTCCGGCTGGGGCGGCTGCTCGCCGAGACCGCGCACAACTTCCTCCTCATGACCGCGACCCCGCACGCAGGCAAGGAAGAAGACTTCCAGCTGTTCATGTCCTTGCTGGACCGCGACCGGTTCGAGGGCCAGTTCCGCGCCGGCGTGCACCGCACTGACACGCGCGGCCTGATGCGGCGCATGGTGAAGGAAGAGCTCCTCACCTTCGAGGGCAAGCCTCTGTTCCCCGAGCGTCGCGCGTACACGGTCGAGTACGAGCTGAGCGACCCCGAGCGTGAGCTATATGAGCTGGTGACCGGCTACGTGCGCACCGAGATGGGTCGTGCGGAACGGCTCGCGCAGGCGGGCGACAAGAAGCGCGGCAACAACGTGGGGTTCGCGCTCACCGTGCTGCAGCGACGCCTCGCCTCAAGTCCGGAGGCGATCCTCCGATCGCTCGAGCGACGCCAAGTGCGACTCGAGACCCGTCTGCGGGAATGGCAGCGCGCGACCGACGAGGCCCGCTACAGCACCTCCATGACTGCGTCTATTGACGAGTGGTCAACCGGCCGCGTCGCACTCGACTTCGAGGACGCCTCCGCTTCGGCGCCAAGCTTCAACCCCGACGAGTTCGATGACCTCGATGAAGAAATCTCCGAAGAAGAACGAGCACAGTTCGAGGCCCGTGTCGACCAGGTGGTCGACCTTGCCACTGCGGCCGAGTCGATCGGTGAACTCCGCGCTGAGATCGCGATCCTCGAAGACCTCATCCGCGTCGCGCGCCGCGTCCGGTTGCTGGATGACGACAAGAAGTGGGTGGAGCTGCGCACGATCCTCGACGACCAGCTAGCCGAGGTTCTGCAAACGCACTCGCCTGTGAACATGCGCGTGCGCGCGGTTTCAGTCTACTCCCATCTGTGGACGGTGACCTTGCCGACTGTGCGGCCGTTCTCGACCAACTCGTGCGCCTCGCGGAGTGTGGTCGGTGAGATCGGCGCGAGTGTCGTTGTGGCCGTGGTGCGGATGCGGCCCTGATCTACAAGGTCAGCGACAGTGTTCAGGAGCTGGTGCTGTTCAATCATGTCCGGGGTCTGCCTGAGCGGGCGGGTGAACATCAGTTCCCAGTGCCAAGCGATGCTCTTGCCCTTGAGCGGGAACACGTCGCGCGGACCGTCGTCAATGGCGACAATATGCCCGAACGCTCGAACGATCCGCGCATAGGTTTCGATCTGCCCCGCGGAATGCGCGGTGAACAGCCAGTCCACGCCATCCTGCGCGACGGCGAGCACCTGCTCAGCCAGGTCGTCGCGGTGGTTCACCACATGCTCCGCGCCCAGGTTGCGCACCCAGGCGGAGCGTTCATCGTCGGAGGCGGTGGCGATCACGGTGACGTTCGGCAGGAGCGCGTCGGCCAGTGCCAGCATGATCGATCCGACTCCGCCGGTCGCGCCGATCACCAGCAGGGTGCCGGTCGAGTCCTCGGTAAGGGCGAGCCGCTCGAACAGGGTCTCCCAGGCGGTGATCGCCGTCAGCGGCAGCGCAGCAGCGTCGGCAAACGACAGCACCTGCGGCTTGCGCCCCGTAATCCGCTCATCCACAACATGCAGGCGCTGGTTCGTACCTGGCCGGTCGATGCTGCCCGCGTAGTACACCTCGTCACCCGGAGCGAACAGCGTCACCGCTGAGCCGACCTCGCGCACCGTACCGGCGGCGTCGAAGCCGAGCACCTTGAACCCGTTCGCAGGAGCGCCTTCCCGCAGTTTCACATCGACCGGGTTCACCGAGACCGCCTCGACCTCGACCAACAAGTCATGCGGTCCAAGTTCGGGCACCTCGACCTCGCGGGCGGTCAGCGCCTCGGGGTCGGTGGCGGGGAGGTTCTTCTCGTATCCGATCGCAGTCGTAGCCGTCATGCCAATTATGGTTCCCCAGACCTACTGGTTACCGTCAAGGCAACCTAGTACCCATCGGATACCATGAACGTATGAGTCAGACCGTGGATGAGTGCGACCGGAACGACGTGTACGCGGCCATGTGTCCGTGCCGCGACATGCTCGACCTGCTCGCCAACAAGTGGAGCGCCCTGGCCATCGGTGCGCTCGAAGACGGGCCGCAACGCAACGGGCAACTCAAACGACGCTTGGAAGGCGTCAGCCCCAAGGTGCTGTCCCAGACCCTCAAGCGTCTCGAAGACCACGGCCTGCTCACTCGCACCGTCTACCCCGAGGTTCCCGCTCGCGTGGAGTACGAACTTACTGACCTCGGACACAGCGCAGCCGCCCCGTTGAAGCATCTGCGCGACTGGGTTGAACACAACGTCGGAACCGACCAGTAGCGACCCCCTCGGCGCTACATCGAGCCAGGAGTCCCGGCCTCCGCGTAATACCGCGTCAACACAGACGAGGCGTCGCGGTCGCCGTCACCGGACACGACAGAGTTCAGCAGGTACCGGTACCCGTCACCGGTCGTCATCACCCTAATTGATAACGTCACACCTAGAAGGTGCGAAGTAACCGACGCGCGAGCACAGGAGCGCTTCTGTCATTTCGAAGGCGAGACTTCGCGCGATTGGGATTCGCCGGGCCATCCTTCTTCTCTTTCGTCGAACGTCACCGCAACACCGTGTCGCTGGGGTTCGTGAAATCTTCTTCCGGAAGCGAAACCCAGGTACTGCGCCATGAGGAACTCGCCGCAGCGATGCACAGGCGTTCGACAGTTCGGTCGCACGAACCGATCGTTTGTTAACGGACGGCACTGTACGTCGATCGAAAGTCGCGCCGACACCCCCTGCGAATTCGCGTCGCGGGATAGTTTGCCAGGATCCGGCGATCAGCGTGGTGCGCATCAAGGAGGTGCGCAGCGGCCTCAGCACGAGGAGCCTGCCCGCGAGGCCGACCACCCCGCCCCTAGGAACGGTAGGAGTGCGACGTCGGGGCGAGCTGGGGGCCACCCCCCGAGACCGAAAGTAGCACCGCAGCGACGATAAGCGCCACGCCAACCAGGGTGGTCGTCAGCTCCCCGACCAACGAACCGATCCATCCGCGTTCCTGGAGGTCTCGGAACATCCTTATGCTCAGCCCGAACGTTCCGTTCGAGCTGCGAACCGATCGTCTCGATGCGTCGTGGCAGACGCCTCAGCTGTCCACCGATGACCTGGAGTTGCACGCGGCCGTCGGCGAACATCTCCCTTGAGTCCATCGCCAGACGTATGAAATGAGGAGTTCGAGCAAGGGCCCGATCGACCAAGTCGTAGTCGGCAACGAGCTGGCACAGCGTTCCCTCGAGTGACACGAAGGAAACGACTGGCGTTCTCCTCCGCTGTTGGGGACGTCGGGTCGGCTGAAATAATGGCCGGGACGATACGGTGGCGAGTCAGAGCGCCGTGATCCACCGCGCGATCTCGTCAGCGAGCTCGTCGCTATTGTCTTCGACCATCAGCATGTGGCCGTTCCCAGCGAGAACAGGCAGTTCGGACGACCAGAAGGTGACGGCGGCGCCCTGATCGGTGAGCCAGGCCACGATGTCCTGATCCAGCTGCGAGGGGTGGTCGGTATCGGCTCCACCCGTGAAGACGAGAATCGGCTTGTTCGTGAACGCGTCGGTCGGCCCGATCCTCATTTGGCTCCCACCGATGTTCTGACGCTGATAAAGCATCCGGGCCGGGATCGGCCGAAGGGTGCGGCGGAACACCTCGATGCACTCGCGGGGGAACCGCCGGCTGGGTCCGATGACCTTGTCGTTCACGAAGGCGCTTGTGGGTTCCCAGAAACCCATCTTCGGGATGGTCCAGTCGATGGCCGCTCCACGGATGGAGACCTCCTGGTCGGACTCCCTCACGATCTCGGGCACCGCCTGTACATTTCCAGGCGGGCCCGGAGCGACGGCTACGAGCCCGTCGATGAGATCGCCATGCGTCTCTAGGAGGCGGAAGCCAATCGGACCTGCCATCGAGTGCACGACCAGCACGACGTTCCGGCCGAGACCAGAGAGGAACACGCCCATCCCTCGGCACACGCTCTCATAGTCCAGCCGCGCAGACGCCGCACGATCATCGACGTGTTGGGCCGCCTCATAGGACAACCCCAGCCAGTCCACCACCAGCACACCGTAGCCAAGCGATACCAATCGTGCCGCCCAGCCCTGTCGGCCGTCGGGCGTCTCGAGATAGTACTCGTTCGAGGCACCACCCCCGTGCACGAGGACGATCCACCGAGCAGGCGCACCCGACGGCGCCAGTTCGGTGTACGAGATCGGCGCGACGTCGTCTGGGCGTGAAATCGAATCCATAGCTTCCCCAGGCCTGTTAGGCAATGACGGCGTCGAGGGCCCGTGCGAGCCTCTCCGGATGCGTGAGCATCACCATATGGCTTCCGTCGATCTGCATTGATCATCCTCTTCGCATATTTATCTGCTGAGCAGAACTTGTTCCTAACTAGAAGACACAATAGCTTGCGCGGCGCCAACAGTCCAGCATGGCTCGAGCTCTCTTCAGAACGCGCCGAACGACCCCTGCACCAGGTCGCAGGGGAAAGAGACGACGAGCCTTCAGGAGGTCAGGTCGGCCAGACGTACGGCTGCCTCATCGAGGAGTGCGACGAGGGTCTTCACCTTGCGGGGAGGCAAGCGGAACACCGGGGCAGATGCGTTGATCGCCAACCGCAGCCCGCTCGCCGAGGGAACGGCCACGGCCACCGAGGCCACGCCCTCCTCGCTCTCCTCCCGGTTCGTTGCATAGCCCTGCTTCGCGACAAGATCCAGTTGTGCGAGGAGCTCGGTCTTGGTACGGATCGACTGCGGAGTCACCTGTGAGAGTTGCTCGTCGGGGTAGAGACGGTCCAATTGTTCTCGCGGGAGCTGCGCCAGGAGAACCTTTCCCGTGGAGGTGCAATGGGCCGGCATCTCCTTGCCCAACCGTGAAGCGACTCGCACCGCCGTCGTCGGTTCCGCGACCGGGGTCGTGCCCGACGTGAACCAGATCCAGCTCAGCCCCGACATCGCCCGTACCGTTCCTCGACGCGCGCACGAGGTGCTCGGTATCGTGACCGAGAGCTGGAGCCCGCTCGGCCGCGGGCCCGAGCTGCGGGAGAACCCGACGATCGTGCAGATCGCGGCGGACGTCGGACGAACGGCGGCACAGGTGGTGCTCCGCTGGCACGTGCAGCAGGGCCTCGTGCCGGTGCCGAGATCGTCAGACCCCAAACGCCTGGTCGAGAACCTCTCGGTCTTCGACTTCCGCCTTAGCACCGACCAGATGGCCACGCTTGCGTCCCTCGACAACGGCGAAGCCGCCGCGCGGGACTCTGACCTGCCCGAGAACGGTCATTAGTCCACCAAGAACACCAAAATCGTCACCGATCTGGTAAATTCAGCGCGCTCTGGAGACGCAGCAGAACGCCTCGCGCGGCTCCTGGACATTCGACTACACGCAGGACCGGCTCTCCGCCATCATGCGCTGCACACACGACCGCTGCCTCGAGACCGCCGACGAATACGGCTCGCCAGGCTTGCCCGGTGGACTTCGGCGACTGCGCGAAGCAACTGACCGGCGGCGAAGGTGATGGCTCGAACGTAGGCGCGATCTGCCTTGCTCGCCTCACCTTCGGCTCGCTCGACAGCCGCGTCCAAACCATCGCGAAGTCGCGTGCACTGCAGATGGCGGCGAGGGAGAGAGTAAGTTCTGCAGTGTGCCCGATCGGGAACAGGGGGTGGGCTTTAGTACCCCTGCCCGAATTCGCGAAGTCTGGGCCACAGATCGCCGCCGACGACGCCGAAGACCCCTACGTCCGCCAGCATGCCGCCGAAGCCCTGCTTGAGATCAACGAAGACCGGAAAGTCAACGGCCGCTACCTCGCCGTCAAGACCCGACAGAACCTCGCCCGCCTCACCGACTTCGCCGAACACACCCGTCGGTTTCCCTGCCTCTTCCGCCTCGATCAACGCCACCTGTGCACCCCTATCAGCGGGAGCGAGGGTCTCGGGAAGCTTCTCAAGCCGACGGGCAACTCGCTCGGCAGTGCTTGCGAATCGGCGGTACGGACGACCCAACTGTTCGCTCGTGTTGGGGTCCTGGCCGTGCCCCATGAGACGGCGGAGCTGCTCCTCGCTGACCTCACCACCGGGTTCGACGGCGCCAGAAATGTACGCGAGACCCGATCCGAGCCATGAGCCCGGCGGCGTGCTGTTCAGTCGTTCAGCCGGTGGAGCCAGTAGCCGGGTTCGCGGCGCTCGTGGGCGTAGGCGAGGATCAGGATCGTGTCCGGCTCCACCGTGTAGACGATGCGGTACGGGTATCCGCGAACGGCCTTGCTGCGGATCACGGTGCCATCGTCAGCGGTCGTGAATGGTGGGGCGGCGTTCGGCCATTGGTCGAGGTCTTTCCGGGCTTGCCTTGCTCGGTCGATGAGCGCAAGGCCGATCCCTGGCTCCTGGTCTTCGTACCAGCGCACGGCGGCGTCGAACTCCGCGACGGCCTCGGGGTGCTCTCGCTGGGCCAAGGTCATGCGGTGAGCAAGGCGCGCAAACGCTCGTAGTGCTCGTCGGCATCCACCAGATCGACCGCACCCTCACGCACCTCGGCCAGTCGCCGGGTAGCCTCGGCACGCCAGGCTGCATCGACCTCGCTCTCGTCGTCTGCATCATGGAGGCTTTCGAGCAGGGCGTTAGCGACGACCGCGCGCTGATCGGCGTCGAGCGCGAGGCCGTCTCGGATCAGAGTTGCGGTGTCGGGTGTCATGTATTCAAGTGTACGTCGAACGGCCGACAATCGCGCTGGGCGTCTGTGGCTCGGGTTGCGGGGCTGCTGTGAACGTCACGCCGACGCGACGTGCTGCTGATGCTCATAGGCCGCGTGCTGGCCCGTCATGTCGCGGGTCGTTGCGCCGCGGGTCGCGTTCGGTCGGCTCGCGGAGTTGCCGTTCGCGTTCGGCGAGTGCTTGCTGCCTTGCTTCGTGCTCGGCGCGGGTGGTTTCGATCCGTGCGGCGGCGTCGCGGATCGGTAGCGCGCGGAGGTAGTCGGCCTCGGCTCGGAGCGCGGTGGCTTGCTGGTGCGCCTGTCCTGCTTGCTGTGCTGGGTTCGGCAGTCGCATCCCGACCCGGTGGCGCATCACCGCCTGCGGCCCGTACTCGCTGACCAGCAACGCCCGGCGTTCCTGCTCGTGCCGCTGCCGCAACTCGTCACGGTCGGCTCGCGCGGCCTCGACGTGCTGGGCGGCGTCGATCACGCGGGGATCGGCCTCGGCGCGACGCTCGGCCTGTCGTGCCGCCCACTCGGGCAGGGTGTCGGTGGTGCGGGGTGGTTCGCCCCATGTTTCGCGCACCCGTGCCCGAACCGTCCGGGTGTGCTCGCTCGTCTGGCGGTGCTCCGCGCGGGCCTTGCGCCTGCCGAGCCTGCCGACGGTGGCGAGTCGGCTGCTTGCGGCGGCCTCGCGCTCGACAGCATCGAGATAGGTGGTGCCGTCTGCCTCGGCCTGCACCGTCAACGGTTCCGCGATTTCGGCACGGATGCGCGCCGCCTCGTCCTCGGCGTGGCGGAGCACGTCGGCGTGCTCGTCGTCCTCGGTCTTGTGTGTTGCGCGCTGGGCGTCGAACCTGGCAGCGGTCTGCTCCCAGCGTTCCGCCGCACGTTCGGCTCGTTCGGCTTCGGCGGTGAGGCGGGCGAGTTCTTCGGTGATGAGCTGCACGGGGCCATCGCTGACGAGGCCTTGCACGGCGTCGATGGCTTGGGCGGTGGCGTGGTCGAGGCCACGGTCTGCCGGGTCGCGTTCCATCGCCTCAACGAACCGCGCCCGCGCATCCGCCATATCAGCGGCGACGACGTGGAGTTGGTTCTGTTGGCGGCCTCTCGTCATGCCGACGTAGACGCCTGCCGCGCTCGTCGCCTCCGACAAGGCCGTGTGGGAGGCATCGACGGTTGCGCCTTGGACGCCGTAGGCGGTCGCGGCATACGACAGGTGCGCCCACTCGCTCACGTACTCGGCGGGGAGGGCGACGGTGCGGCTGTGCTTGCCTCCGCCGCTGACTTCGCGGGCGTAGACGCTGCCCTCGTCGGTCACATGCTGCACGATCCATTGCTGCCGGTTTGCCACGCCGAGGTCGCTGCTGTTCTTCCGGGTCTGGATCAGGTCGCCAGCGCCGATGCTCAGCCCGTCGCTGCCGGTCGTCGTCATAGTGTCGTCGACCTCGCCGCGCTCGACCCGCCCGGCGCGGATGTGCTCGTTCAGCTCGGTGGCCTCGTCGTTGGTGGCGACGGTGATCGCTTCGCCGTCGTGGGCGTGGGCGGTGATGTGCTCGCGGGCCGCTTCCTCGTCGGCATGCAAGGTCACGAGGCCCATCGTGGCGAGTCGGTCGAACACGTCGCCGGGGTGCTCCCGGTCACGCATGACCAACGTCAACGCCGCATACTCGGCATCGGTGAACCTGTGGAGTTCGGTCATGTCGTAGGTACGGCCACGAATCTGGGCGGCCATGTCGAGCACCCCGCCGCGCCCGACCGCCGGGAGCTGCGCCCGGTCGCCCACGAACGCGACCGACGCGCCTGCCTCGGCGGTGACGGTCAGCAGAGCGAGGGCGGTGTCCTGGTCGAGCATCCCCGCTTCGTCCACGATCACCCGCTCACCCCGCGACAGCACGGCGTCGTTTGGTGGGCCGGTGTAGATGTTCCCGGTTGCAGGGTCGGTGTCGCCGGGTGCGAGGCGTGTCCATACGCCGTCCTCGTTCCACCGCCACCCATGCGCATACACGAGCGCCGCGACGGAGGTTGCGGGCACGCCGAGTTCTTCGTGGGCGACCTGCGCCGCACGCAACGTCGGCGCAACCACCCGCGAGGATCGCCCGTGCTCGGCTGCAACCTCGATGGCGACGCCGAGCATGGTGGTCTTGCCTGCGCCCGCCGCGCCCTCGACAATCACGAGCGGGTTGGTCGAGGCGACGGCAGCGGCGGCCACGGTCTGCCCGGTGTCGAGTCCGGCGGCTTGCGCAGCGTCGGTCACGTCGGGGTGCTTCGGCTCCCGTTCCGGCGTCGCGGCGGTGAGTTGGTCGCGGAGTGCGGTCTCGGCGGCGACGACGCCAAGGCTGGTGAGGTGGGCGACGTGCTCGGGTTGCACCATGCCCGGCGGCAGCACCGAGAAACAATCCGAGGCGGCGAGTCCGGTGGCGAGGTCGATGAACTCGCGCAACTCCGCCGGGGTCGCTTGCACGCCTGCCTCGGTGGTGATGCGGGTGACGTGCTCTCGCACGGTGTGCGGTGTCCAGGTCGATGCAGCCGCCGCGCAGCGATCCAGCGCACGACTGGCGACCTGTTGCACGCTGAGGTCATCCAGCGATGCCGGCGCAACGGTGTCGGGGTGCTGCAAGCTCTCGGGGTGGTAGCCGGCGTCTCGGAGTTCCTGCTGCCACCACTGCTCGTTCTTCAAGTCCGCCGGTTTCTTGCCGGGCCGCTGGAACGCCCACGCCGCGTCCTGCATCCGAGCGGTCAACACCGGGCCGGGCGTCTCGCCGGGATGCTTCGCTTGCCACTCGGCCTCCATGCGTTCCAGGTTGCGTCTGATCTGCGCCGACCGCTTCGACATGACGGCGTTGAACGGCTCCAACTCCACAACCTCACCGCTTACGGGGTCGAGGGTCAGGCCATGCTCGGAGAGCGTGGCGGCGAGCTGGGGGTGCGCGGCGATCACCGCCGTACCGAGAGCACGGATCGCGCCCTGCTGCTGGAACAACGCCGCCGTGGTCAGCGCCCGCCACTTCCCGCCCGCCCACACCCTCGTGCCAATCTGGAAATGGATATGCCGGTGCGGATCACCCGCACGACTCGTCTTGTGCGTGATCGCGACGGTCTGCATGTGCTCGACCGGCAGCACCTCCTGCGCGCCGCGCGGCCCCGCCAACGTGACCGAATGCTGACCAAGGAAGTGCTGAATCTCCCGCGCCGCATCCCGCTGCGTCGCGTCCAACGCCTCGGACACGTCCGGGTGGAGTGCGGCGGCGACCGACAGGCTCTTCGGCGCGTTGATCGTCATCTCCGCGAACAACGGCGACCCCCGACGCACCTTGCCCGGCTTGCGCGGGGTACCCATCGACTCCCCGGTGTCCGGGTTCACCCAATCGACCCAGGCTTCGTACTCATCCGCCGACAGCGACCGAGCAGCGGTGACCTCGCCGGTCGCGTCGATCACGGCGTACTCGGCCACGGCCTGGTCTGCGCCGAGGTAGTACTCGTCAGCGCGGGAGCGGTCGGCCTCGACATAGGCGCGCGCGGCAGCACCGCTGCCGTGGAACAGCTTCACTCCACCCTTCACTCTGGCCTCCCTCACGAGTCGTCTCGTGAGAGAGGTGCGCACTACGGCCCCGCCGTAAAATACGTGCCTCACTGAGATAGGGGGCAGATGACTGATGGAGCCGAGCGTCAGCGCGAGAGCGTCGCACAGAGTGTCGCTGGCAAGAGTTGGCGTCACAAAGTTCGAGGGAACTTTCGGAGTTCGGTTCGATGAAGTGACTAGTCTTCTCGGCGAACTTCGTGACCTGATTACTGCCCGATGAGTCTTCGGGCAGCGGTGACGACGGAGGCACGGCGGCGTGCGTGTTCGGCGTCGCTCTCGGCTCCGGTGATCATGCGGGCGACCTGCGGTACCGCTGACCACCATCCGGCGAGTGAGAGCACGAGGAACATCAGGTGGTCGGCGTCGAGGTCGCTCGTTACTGTGCCCTTGGCCTGTCCGTCGGTCATGGCGGCGACTTTGTATCCGTAGTATTCGCGCCGCTCGGCCTCGTCGGGTACTTCGGTGTCGAAGACGAGCCCTTCCCAGCGCATGAGCCTGCCGAGTTCGGGGTGCTCGCGGTGGTAGTCGTAGACGCGCCCGGCGTAGTCGCCCACGTCCTCGGTTGCGAATGATTCGACGGGCACGTCGCGGGCTACCTTCGCCAGTTCCTCGCGCAGTACGGTGGCGAAAAGTCTGTCCTTGCCCCCGAAGTGCGTGTAGACGCGCTCCTTGTTCACCCCGGCGGCCTTGGCGATGCGCTCGATGGTCGTGCCGTGCGGCCCGTGCGCGGCGAACTCGGCCACCGCCGCGTCGAGGATGCGGCGCTTCCTGCCCTCAACATCCCAGCCCATCGTTCCCACCTCCCGTCTCGTGCGGTAAACCCAACGCTCACGTTGCGTCTTCGCGGTTAGCCTACTACAGTCAAATCCAACGGAAACGTTGGATTTGGAGTGGTGGTGTCTGCGAACTCGACGGAACAGATAGCGGGAGCAGGCGAGGCGCGCGAGCACCCGGCAGGGAACGGCGTGGTCGTGCTGCTCGTGGTCACGGCGCTGCTGGTGCTCACGCAGTTGTACGCGGCAATCCCGCTGATCGCCCCGATCGGTGCGGAACTCGGCTCTGATGTGACGTTCGCGCTCTCGACGGTGTTCAGCGTGTGCTATGCGGTCGGGTTCCTGATCTGGGGGCCGTTGGCCGATCAGTACGGGCGGAAGCGGATCATGCTCATCGGCCTGGTGTATCTCACCGTCGCGACCATCGCCTGCGGCTTCGCCTCCACGGTGCCGATGCTTGCTGCGCTGCGCGGGGTGCAGGGGGTGATGGCGTCGAGTTTCGCGCCGGTTGCGCTCGCGTATCTGGCCGAAGCGACCCCGCTGAAGCGTCGGGCAACGGCGATCGGGGCCATGTCGACGGCATTCCTCGTTGCCGGGATCGCAGGCCAAGTACTCGCCTCCGCGCTCAGCCTGACGTTGGGCTGGCAGTGGGTGTTCATCCTCTCCGGCATCATGCTCGGCCTCGGCATGATCGGCGTCGCCGTGCTCGTCACCGAGCCGCACAGTCGCAGAGACGATGCGAGCCTGGTGCGTCGCTTCGCCGTAGTCGGGAGGGTCGCCACACGCCCCTCGGTGCTGCTACTGAGCCTCGCGCACCTAACGCTGCTGTTGTCGTTCGTCGGCATGTACACCGGCCTCGGCCCGCACCTGACCGACCTCTGCCTGGACTCATCGCAGGTGATCTGGCTCCGCCTCGTCGGGCTGCCGGGCATGTTCGCCTCCCTCTTCGCGGGCGCTATTGCGAAGCGTCTCGGCGGCGCGGGGGTTGCACGTGCCGGGTTCGCCCTCGCCGCGATTGGGCTGCTGATCGAAGCCGCACTCTCGGCATCCCTCGCGGGCACGGCGCTGGCGAGTCTCGTGTGAGTCACTGGGGTCGCGCTCGCGGTGCCCGCGATGATCACCCTGTTCGGCGAGACCGCCGCCCCGAACCGGGCCGGTGGGATGGCGCTCAACGGATTCGTGCTGTTCCTCGGTGCCAGCGTCGGCCCACTCACTGCCTACCTGGGCTTGGACTTCCCGATCCTGCTCGTCAGTCTCGCCGCGCTCATGGTGCTCGCCGTCGCCAGCCTCACCGGGTTCGCCCGACTCACCCGCACGCCCGCTTCGGAGGTACCTGTATGACTCGCATCCTGATTCTCGGCGCGACCGGGCGCACCGGAGCCGCCATCCTCGCTCATCTCCCCGCAGGCATCGAGGCGACCGCTGCGCTGCGCGATCCGGCAGACACCACGCGGCTCGCCAAGACTGCTGCATCGCTGACCTCCACGGTCGTGAACATCGCTGAGAACGCCAGTCTCACGCAAGCAATGCACGGCATCGACGTCGTCATGAACGCGATCCGACTGCGTGAGGACATCGCCCCGACCGAACTCGTGGCCGTACATGATCGACTCATCGAGGCAAGCACCAAGGCCAACGGCGCTCCGGCCCGGATCGTCACGGTCGGCGGAGCAGGAGCACTCCGACTCCCTGGAGACAGACGGTTCTGGCAAGACCCCCGGTTCCCAGAACCCACACTGCCGCGCGGGAGAGCACACGCCATGCTGCGCGACCACCTCGAAGCGGGCAACGCAGGATCAGAATGGGCGTATCTGATCCCGCCGCCCGTCTACGAACCGGAGGGGCCGACGACAGCACGCTGGGAACGAGTCTCCCCTTCCACAGACGAGACTGCGTTCACCCGACAAGCGATCAGTTATGCCGACTTCGGAGCGGCAGTCGCGGAGACTTCCACCAAGGACGACACTCGCACGCAACTCATCGCATGGCCCAGTGAACTGACAGAAAAGCACCCGATGAGTGGATAGGCGCATCTCCCCGCCGTTGTCGGCTCGGACACGGACGACGCATCGACCTGTGGGCCTGGCGGCGTACAACGTTGTCCGGCTCGTTGTGATCCGTGACGGCACGGCCATCGTGTTCAGCGAGTTCGGACAGCAACCCGTCAGCTTTGGCGACGCGGTGCTGCTGGGGCCGAGCGTGCTGTTCGGCGTCGAACCCGAGGGGCGGGTCACCTATACGACGGTCTACATCGACACCGACATGGCGCTGGATCAGTTCTTCTGGCAACACTCCGCGATCTTGCACGACCGCCTCGACGCCCACGACTTCGCGGGAAAGGTGTACACCGAACCTGCCCAGGTACTGCACCTGGGCCGGGATCGAGCCGGGCGGTTGTTGCCGTGGCTGGACGAGCTGGTCGCCCTCACCGTCGAGGGCAAGTACCTGGAACGGTTCCATCGGATGCAGGCGCTCTGGTTCCTCATCACCGATGTGATCGCGCCGTGCATCCGCGTCTCGACGGTGCGGCTGACCCGGCTGCAACGTGCCCGCGCTCGCCCGTTCTCCGCTCGAAGTCGGGTGCCTGAACCGTTGCGTCGTGAGGCGATGCTGGTGCGCGACGCGCTGCACAGCCGGATCACGCACCCGTGGACGCTCGCGGAACTGGCAGCCCTGGTGCGGCTCTCTCCGAAGCACCTGGTGCGCGTGTTCACGGACACGTTCGGGAAGACCCCGACCGCCTACCTGGTGATGCTCCGCGTGCAAGAGATGGCGCGGCTCCTACGCGAGACGAACATCACCGTCACCGCCACCGGGCAGCGGGTGGGGTGGCGGAGCCGGTCGCGCGCGGTAGAAGCATCCACAGCGCACACCGGAGTGACACCGAGCCGCTACCGAGACATGCGCCCGCTCATGACCGACCTCCCATGACCGAGCCGGTCGCGCTGCCCGGCAAAGTGCCGGAGTGACCGGGAAACGCCCGGCCTGCTCGTCTCCTGCTTCGCCGCGACCGCCGGTGCTTGGTAGGCCGGTTCTTCCCCCTGGTTGCTCGGGGGTGGTCAGAGAAGGGAGGTCGTCATGTCGCTGCTACTCGAACGCCCGGCGACCACGCCGACCGGTCATGAGCCTACAAGGACGCCGCAGTCGCCGCACCCCGCGATAGTGCAGCCGGTCGAGCCGTGGAGTTGCGTCTATGTCACCAGCATCCGTCACCGTCGCATATTGGCGGCGACCGCCTATGACTGTGTGCGCTTCGTGGTCGTGCGCGACGGCTCGATCATCCTCACCGATGCCGATGCCGATGCCGATGCGGGCGGGTCGGCGTCGGTGGGTGATGTGGTGCTGGTCGCCCCGAACGTCGAGTTCGGGTACGAACCCGAGGGCACCGTCACGGTGAGGACAGTGGCAGTGGATACCGATTACTGGTCGAGCAGTTGTTCTGGCAGCACCTCGACGTGCTCGCGGACGGCGAAGCCGCACGCGACCTCGCAACTCACCTGTATCCCGATCCGGTGCAGGTGCTGCGCGTCGGAGAATCGCAGGCCGAACGGCTCGGGCCGATCCTCGATGAACTCGCCACACTCACCGGCGAAGACCAATCGCCGCGCGGCTACTTCCGTGCGTATGCGCTGCTGTTCACGGTGCTCGCCGCCATCGCGCCGCTGGTTCGTCACGCGCCGGTGGAGGTGCCGCCGCTGACCTCTCGGCAGCGGGCCGTGCGGGTCGCGCCTCCCCGGTGGCGGGAGTTCAAGCCGGTGCGCCGCGAGATTATGCGCACGGCGGCGCTCATGCAGAGCAACATCGCCAGGCAGTGGCCGCTCACCGAACTGGACGCGCACGCCTGCCTGTCGCCGAGTCAGCTCAATCGGGTGTTCAAGGACTCGTTCGGGGTGACGCCGCCGGTGTACCTGTCGATCCTGCGCGTACAGGAGATGGCGCGCCTGATCCGCGAAACCGATCTGCTCATCGGCACGATCACCGAACGGGTCGGCTGGTGCCACCACTGCGGGCAAGCCTCGCGCATCTTCCGCCGCTACATGGGCGTGACCCCCATCGAGTACCGGCGCTACGGCCCACCGTCCGCGAGCCGGGCGGGGCCGGGCGTCGGCATCGCCACCGCACGCGCCGACGACTCCCGTGGGAACGGGTGCGCACCTACCTACTGACACCTGCCCACACGACCGGAGGAACCCGACGATGAGCACCGCCACCACGCGACCGCGATACGCTCCGGCGCGCCTGCATGTCGGGGTGGGGGTGACGGTTCCGGCAAATTGCCGGAACCGTGCGACCAGGGCTTTTACTCCCGGCCGGGGTGGTTCCGTCGAATCGGCGGCACCACACTCGCGGGGCGACGGTCGGGGAAAATTTCCCACACCGTCCAGCCTGCGACCTCGGCCCGCTGTGCTGCTCGTTGTGGTTCTCGTGACGGTGGTGGCAAATTGGCACCACCGTCCGACCAGGAGTTTCGCCGTTGCCCCCGCGAACCAAGCCGCATCCGCTGCGACCTCACCGCGACCGTTCACGGTGGTGTCGAATCGCCACCACCGTCGGACCTGCGCTTTCGCTCCGCTCGGCTGGCCGTCACGGGCGCGAACGGTGCCGCAAAATTTGCGGCACCGTTGAGCCGGTTCACGAGGGTACCGAATCGGCACCCCCGTGACATACCCCGTTTGGGGTCGGTCGCAGGTAGCTCCCTGTGGATAAGTCTGCATATAGTACCTCAACTCGATGCCAGGTACTAGATGTACCCGGCCATGAGGTTGGTGGCGTTTCCGGTCTTGTGAAAGGGGAGAACCTCCGGGCTTAGTGGAGATGTCTGACGTCTTCACGAACTCGGAGGTTCTCGTGTCCCACCGTAATGCCCGCTTGACCGTGCACGGCAGGCTGCTCATCGTCCATCGTGCCGGTGCCGGGTGGAAGCAGGCGCATATCGCCGCGGCAATGGGCGTGTCCCGACGCTGCGTGAAGCGGTGGCTGGACCGCTACCGCGCCGAGGGTGAAGCCGGTCTCTACGATCGCTCCTCGCGGCCTCACCACGTCGCCAACCGCACCCCCGATGCCAGGGCCGCGGCGGTGGTCGCGATCCGGAAGAAGGAACGAGTCGGCCGTGACGAGGTCGCGGCCCGCACCGGGGTGCCGGCGCGGACGGTGTCGCGCATCATCGCCCGGTCCGGGCTGCCTCGTCTGGTCGATCTGGACCCGATGACCGGGGAGCGGATCCGCGCGTCGAAGACCACAGCGGTCCGCTATGAACGCGAGCAGCCCGGCGAGCTGGTGCACATGGACGTGAAGAAGCTCGGTCGCATCCCCGACGGCGGCGGGTGGAAGGCGCACGGCAGAGCGATGGGCTCCACAGCCGCCCGGAAACAGACCGTCGTCGGCTACGACTACGTGCACTCCGTCGTCGACGACCACTCCCGGCTCGCATACTCCGAGGTCCTCCCCGACGAGAAGGGCCCGACCTGCGCCGCGTTCCTCGAACGCGCCATCGGCTACTTCGCCGCGCACGGCATCCCCCGCATCGAGCGGCTGATCACCGACAACGCCTGGGCCTACCGATGGTCGCTGCGCGGCGTCTGCGGCGCGCACGGCATCCGGCAGAAGTTCATCAAACCGCACTGCCCGTGGCAGAACGGCAAGGTGGAGAGGTTCAACCGGACCCTGCAAACCGAATGGGCCTACCGGCAACCGTTCACCTCGAACGACGACCGCACCGCAGCACTTGACCCCTGGCTCGAGCACTACAACACTGGACGACGCCACTCAGCCCTCGGAGGCAACCCCCCGATCAGCCGACTGCAACCAACGTCCTGACCCCGTACAACTAGATGTTGTGGTTTGCCTGTCGTACCTGTCTACATGGATACCTCGACGCAGACCACCACAACCACGCCCGAACCAGCCTCGACCGATGCCCCCGAACCACTCGGCGCACGCCTCGCGCGGGAGAGCCGCGCAGCGCAGGGCCTGCCTCCGGTCATCGCTGACCCACGGGTGCGTGAGCAACTGCAAGCCCTCTGCGGCCTGCCGAAGGCGCGGGGGCGTTAGGCGCGCCAGACGAACTCGACCCGATGTGCGAGAATCCCCGCCCGGTACACCTCACGGCGGGCATGAAACGCTTCGACGGTCTCATTGCGCCGCCTCGCCGGTGTCGCGCCGTTCATCCCCCTGGGCAGGGCGTGAACGAGGACGGCTTCAAGGACGAGACTGGCGGCCTGGTGCTGCCACATCGGGGTACGGTCGGCCCACTCCTGTGCGACGGTCGTCATATCAATCGACGGGCCAGTGTGCTCCGGCACCGTGGCGGCGTACTCGCGGCGGGTGCGTTCGATGCGTTCGGCGATCCGTGAGCGTTGCCGCACCCACATCGACTTGTCGATCAACCCGTCGTAGTAGTCATCATCGAGCCGGGCGAGGCGTTCCCGGTCGGCATCGAGCGTCGCGGCAAGCCCCACTCGTGCGGCCTGATCCGCGCCCGGAGACTGGCGCTTGGCGGGGTTGAGGGTGATCTGCTCGAACGTCGCGAGCACGGCTTCCTCCACGAGTTTGGTGAGGTCGCCGGAACGGATCGAGCGGTTGCACCCGCCCGGCACCTGTTGCACACACTGATACACCTGGCCGCGATGCAGCATGGCGCGTCCGCAGGTCGAGCAGCGGATCAGACCCGAGAACGGATACAGCCGTTTCGCCGCCCCACTGCCGGGCTGATGGAAGTTTCGGGCCTGCTTGCGGGCATCGAGCACATCGGAGACCTGCTGCCAGGTGTCCTCGTCCAAGATCGCGGGCCACGCGGCGGTCGTCTGCATCAGGGAGGTTTTCGACCGGGTGCCGTCCGGCAACAACGGTCGATACTCCCGTACCCCCTTGATCGAGGGGTTGCGCAGCACCAGTTTGAGTGTCCGATCCGACCACCGGCACCCGTGCGTCGTACGGATACCCCGCCGGTTCCAGTCGGTGAGAATCCGGTACAACGTCTCTCCGGCCAGCACCCGCCGCGCGGCTTCCCGCACCAACTCGGCAGCCTCGGGGTCGATCACGAGCGTGTGGTTCTCGGCGCGGTAGCCGAACGGCACCTGCCCACCATGCCAAGTGCCCTCGATGGCCTGCTGCTTCGCCGCCCGAGCGACACGGCGGGCGGTGTCGGCTGAGGACTTGTTCGCCATCGCGACCAGCACCCGCGCCATCGCCACATCAGAATCCGTATCCAACCTCAGCGAGCCGGTCACGGAGCGGACGCTGAAGCCGTTGAGTACCTTGGCGTCGATCAGGTCTTCCAAGTCTCTCGGGTCGCGCACCGCCCGATCCAGGTCGTAGGCGATCATCACCCCGGCGCGCTGCTCGCTGAGGTGCTTCAACATCGCGCGGAACTCCGGGCGCACCACGCGCCGCACCCGCTCACCCGTCGGGAGTGTGATCGTGCGCTGCTTGAACGCCGACGTGTCGTTCTCCCGGTACACCTGGGCGACTTCCCACCCGTGCGCTGCCGCATACGCCCGGCAGTCAGCTTCCTGCCGGTCAACACCGCGCTCGGTGCCCTCGGGATCATCACTGATCCGCACATACACCACCGCCCGCAACGACGGCGACGCCTGCGCCGTCGCCTGGTCGTTCGGCTCATTGCCTGCGGTTCGTTCCTGCTGATCGTGGCTCATCTCAGCCACCGCCTTCCTAGCTCTCATCGAGAGGTAGGTGCGTTTACAGAACCTCGGCTACTCGTGCACGACGACTCGGGCGAACCGCGCAAGATCATCATCTTCACCGAGCACAAGGACACCCTTGACTACCTGCGGCAGAAGATCACGACGCAGCTGGGTCGCCCGGAGTCGGTCATCACGATTCACGGCGGCACGCGCCGCGAAGACCGCAAGGCGGCGCGCGAGCAGTTCACCTACGACCGCAACACCGTCGTGCTCCTGGCGACGGATGCCGCGGGCGAAGGCCTCAACCTGCAGCGGGCGCACCTCATGGTCAATTACGACCTGCCGTGGAACCCGAACCGGATCGAGCAGCGTTTCGGCCGCATCCACCGCATCGGCCAGCGGGAAGTGTGCCACTTGTGGAACATGGTCGCGAAGGACACACGCGAGGGGGACGTGTTCACGCGGTTGCTGTCGAAGATCGACCAGATGTCGATCGCGTACAACGGCAACCTGTTCAACGTTCTCGGCGACGCGGATGCTTTCCAGGAGAAGTCGCTCCGTGAACTGCTGATCGAGGCGATCCGGTACGGCGACGAGCCGGAACGCAAGGCCGAGCTCGACCGAGTCATCGACGCGAGCGTCGCCCACGGGCTCGACACCATGGTCGCTGAACGAGCCTTGCACCCCGAGATGTACTCCTCGCTCAATCTCGAAGAGATCCGTGAGCGGATGGAGAAGGCCCGCGAGCGACGCCTGCAGCCCGGATACATCGCGGCGTTCTTCCTCCCCGCCTTCGAACGCCTCGGTGGCCGTATCCGTCGGCGCGAGAAGGGCCGATACGAGATCACGCGGATACCACAGCGCGTCATCGACACGGCACGCCGACTCAACCGGTGGGCACCTGTGCCGGAGCGGTACGAACGAGCCACGTTCGAGACTGCACACGTTCGCCCCGAGAATCAGACACAGGCGGCACTTCTCGCCCCCGGCCACCCGCTCCTCCAAGCGGTCATCGAACTCACGATCGAAGACCTCGGGCCCGTGCTCAAACGAGGAACCGTGTTCGTCGATCGCCGTGAACAGCAATCCGAGCACACTGCACTGCTGTATGCCGTCGAGCAGCGCATCCAGAACGCCACCACCGATGCCGACACCGTGTCGCACCACTTCGACTACCCCGTCCTCGACACCACCGGGGGCTGTCACGCTCGCTGCTGCGCCGCCCTACCTCGACTACGACGCACCACACGCGGGTGAGGCTGCGGCAATCGCCGAGGTCCTCGCGGACGAGTGGGCAAACAGCGACCATGAACGCTCTATCCGGACGTGGGCGTATCGAGACGGACTCGCACCTCGCATGGACGAACTCGCCGCGCGGATAGCCGTGGATGTCGACCGCACCCGCGTGCAGGTCAAGGAACGCCTCCTGGCCGAGATCAACCATTGGGACCGCGAGCACAATCGCCTCGAAGCGCTCGAACGCTCCGGCACCATAGGCCGCCTCCGCGCCGACGCCGCGCTCCAGCGAGCCCGCCAGCTCGACGAACGACTCGACAAGCGGCTCCGCGCCCTCGACGAGAGCACGCAACTCGTCGCACTTCCCGCCGTTGTCCGCGGGTCAGCACTCGTCGTGCCGAGCAAACGACTGTCGCCTGGCGACGAGGATGCCGCGCCTCAGACCTTCGCGCGCAACACCGAGCTCGTCGAACGCCGAGCCGTCGAAGCCGTTCTCGCTACCGAACGCGCACTCGGCCGCACGCCCCACGAGATGCCCAGGAACAATCCCGGATACGACATCCAGTCCTTCGATCCCGACGGGCGCATTCACTACATCGAGGTGAAGGGGCGGATCGAGGGGTCCGACACCTTCACCATCACGACGAACGAGGTCACGTTCGCGCAGACGCAGGGCGACCGTCACCGACTCGCCCTCGTCCTCGTGTCGCCGGACGGCGAGAAGCGGGACCGACTTCGCTATGTCATGGACGCGTTTACCCACATTGAGCCGTCCGCGACAACACGGTCGTACAACGAGGAATGGCACGACTACTGGGATCGCGGAGGCCCACCGCGATGACAGATTCAGGCGACACGACTAACGGACCCACGAGAGATGCATCAGTGAACGCAGCACCCAAGAAGAAGCTCATCGAGACGTCTCTGCCGCTCGAAGCCATCAACTTCGCCGCCGCTCGTGAGAAAAAGTCGATCCGCAAAGGGCTACCTCTGATGGTGCACCTTTACTGGGCGCGCCGCCCTATTTCGGTCGCACGCGCCGTTCTCTTCGCCCAGCTGGTCGACGACCCTGCGTCTCGTCCGGAAGAGTTCCCCACAGTCGATGCGCAGGACGCGGAGCGTGCACGACTGCATCGACTGCTCGAGCGGCTGATCATCTGGGAGAACAGCAATGATGATGCGCTTCTTGCCCAGGCGAGAGCGGAAATCCGCAAGAGCAACGATGGCAAGCTACCCTCCGTCCTGGACCCGTTCGCCGGCGGTGGGGCCATTCCACTCGAAGCGCAGCGGCTGGGGCTCGAAGCGCACGCGAGCGACCTAAACCCCGTCGCGGTCCTCATCAACAAGGCGCTCATCGAGATTCCGCCGACCTTCGCCGGCCGACCACCTGTCCATCCAGGCGCTGCTGGGACCCGCAATGCGTGGGGCCGCTCCGAGGGATTGGCGGAGGATGTTCGCGCGTACGGCAACTGGATGCGAGACCAAGCCGAGCGGACCATCGGGCATCTTTACCCCAAGGTCACCGGACCAGACGGTACGCAGCACACTGTCATTGCCTGGATCTGGGCCCGCACCGTCAATAGCCCGAATCCGGCAAACCCAATCGAGGTTCCGTTGGTTCGCTCCTGGTGGCTGAACAAGAAGAAGGGTAGCGAGGCGTGGATCGAAGCCCGGGTTGTCGGCAGAAAGATCCACTACGAGGTGCACAATGACGCCAACGGCCCGAAGGGTGATGACGACGGCACCATCAAGCACGGGAAAGGCGCCCGCTCGGTTGCTGATGGCACACCCTTCACGTATGACTACGTCCGCGAAGCGGGGAAGCGGGGCGAGCTTGGAGCACACCTCATAGCCGTAGTGGCGGAGGGCGCGCGCGGCCGACTCTACCTATCGCCCACTGCAGAGCAGGCCGCGGCCGCGGCGGTCGATCGTCCGGATTCATCTATCGATGCCGACGTACCAACGAACCCCCGTTGGTTTTCGCCACCGGCCTATGGATTGACGAAGTTCTCCGACCTCTTCACCAATAGGCAGCTCGTTGCGCTGACCACGCTGAGTGATCTCGTCGCGGACGCCCGCGAGAAGGTCCGCGACGACGCGCTTGCCGCGGGTCTCCCGAAGGGCGACCGACTCGAGAATGGAGGGACTGGCGCGGAGGCTTATGCAGATGCCGTCGCAACGTATCTCGCGCTGGCGGTCAGCCGAGAAACCAACGCCTCGTCATCAAGTTGCGGCTGGGACAGCAGTCTCCAGAAGATCCGAAACGTGTTCTCTCGTCAGGCCATTCCCATGGCGTGGGACTACGCAGAGGCGAATGTGTTTTCGACATGGTCTGGAGGGTTCATAACCCAGATCGATGGAATGGCCGACGCCATCGACCGTCTCCCGGCGGGACGTCGAAGCACCGCACGTCAGGCGGATGCCTCGACACGTGACTACTCGGGCGCCGTCATCTCCACCGACCCGCCCTACTACGACAACATCGGTTACTCGGACCTATCGGACTTCTTTTACGTCTGGCTGCGACGATCTCTTTCAACGATCCACTCGAAGACGGTTGGGACTATGCTCACTCCGAAGTTCGAGGAGCTTGTCGCTAATCCGTACCGACATGATGGCAAAGCAGGAGCGGAGAAGTTCTTCATCGAGGGCTTCAACTCGGTCTTTGCCCGAGTCCGCGAGGGCGCAGACCCGAATGTCCCGCTGACTGTCTATTACGCGTACAAGCAACAGGAGGCCAACGCCGAGGGGACCTCCTCTACCGGCTGGCACACGCTACTGGACGGTCTCATTGACTCTGGGTGGGAGATAACCGCGACGTGGCCCATGCGAACCGAGATGAGCGGAAGGCTAATCGGTTCAAATGCCAACGCCCTGGCCTCTTCGATTGTCCTGGCTTGTCGCCCCCGCCCGAGCGATGCGCCTACGACGACCCGACGAGCGTTCGTGGCCGCACTGAAGGCGGAGCTCCCAGAGGCGCTACGCACGTTGATGCAGGGCGCGATTGCACCCGTCGATCTCGCGCAGGCGGCAATTGGACCCGGCATATCCGTGTTCTCCCGGTACTCGCGGGTGCGGGAGGCGGATGGCTCCGACATGAGTGTGAAGGACGCACTCCTGCTCGTAAACGCCACGCTGGACGAAGTAATCGGCGAGCAAGAGTCGGACTTCGATCCCGACACTCGGTTCGCAGTCAAGTGGTATCGCCAATACGGCTGGACCCAGGAGAACTCCGGCATTGCTGACCAGCTTGCGCGCTCTTCCGATACGTCGATCGGAGCGCTTGAGCGCGGGGGCATCTTCGAGGCAAAGGGCGGGAAGGCGCGACTTCTCTCGCCGACCCAGCTTGAAGGCGCATGGGACGTGAGCGCCGACGAGCGCGTCAGCGTGTGGGAGGCGACGGTTCGCCTTGCGGCGGTGATGGCAAAGCACGGAGCCGATCAGGTCGCTTCCCTGCTTCCTTCAGTTCAGACGCGGGTGAATCTCGACGCGGTGAAGGAGTTGGGATTCCTGCTATTCCACGAGGCCGAGAAGAAGCGCGACACCAAAGACGCGATTCTCTTCAACGGGCTGGTGAGTGCGTGGGGTGACGTGAACGAGCAGGCGCGAAAGCACGCCGGTACGCCGCGGGCCGTTCAGCAGGCGTTCGACTTCGATGAGGATGGGGACTGAGCTCGATGGCGATGAACAACCGTGATCGCGTGGGAAAGGCCTTCGACCTGTTGTCGGAGGGTCTGCTCGATTCCGTCGATGAAGTGATGACCGCAGCCTACGGTACGTCGGATTGGCCTGCCGCGTGGGCACAAGAAGACGCGCAGCGCCGGGGTGGACTAGCCCGAACGCTGACTAAGCATGATGTGCAGGTGCAGCTTCGCGCGATCACCGAGCAGGGCTACCGGTTCAAGGACGTGCTGTCGCGTGCGCAGCAGGGTTTCGGCTCAGAGCTCCGCGAGACGCGAAATCTGTGGGCGCACAACGAGCCGTTCAGTTCTGATGACGCGGCGCGCGCGCTCGACACGATCGAGCGACTGCTTCATGCCGTTGGAGCGGTGGACTCGGCCGAGGACGTCCGTAAGCTCCGGGTCGACCTACAGCGCACGGTCTTCGAGGATCAGACGCGTAAGCAGGTCAAGCGGACGGCAGTGACGCTCGACCCGGGTTCGGGGTTGCGGCCGTGGCGCGAGGTTATCCGCCCGCACGATGATGTGGCACGCGGCGAGTTCACGGCATCCGAGTTCGCTGCCGACCTGCATCTCGTGCGAACCGGTCAGGCGACGAGCCCCGAGTATGGCGACCCGGTCGAGTTCTTTACCCGCACCTACCTCACAGAGGGTCTGCGGGATCTGCTGTCGCGCGCGCTCCGACGCGTGGGCGGCGGGGACGGCAACGCGAGTCCGGTCGTCAACCTGCAGACCAACTTCGGTGGTGGCAAGACGCACTCGATGCTCGCTCTCTACCACCTCTTCAGCGGCACCCCCGCAAAGGACTTCCCGCAGGAGCTGCAGGAGCTCATCGCCGAGACCGGAAACCCGGATCTTGCGGCGCTGGGCGTGAAGCGCGTCGCGCTCGTCGGCACGTACTTGAAGGCGGGATCACCTCTCATTAAGGACGACGGGACCGAGGTGCGCACGCTCTGGGGCGAGCTCGCGTGGCAGCTCGGCGGCCGCGCGGCGTACGACCTCATCGCAGACGATGACCGTGCTGGGACGAACCCCGGTGAAGCGCTGCGGACGCTGATCGCGAAGTACTCGCCGGCGCTGATCCTGATCGACGAGTGGGTCGCGTACGCCCGGCAGCTCGTCACGGACAAGGAGCTTCCGTCAGGCTCGTTCGAGACACAGTTCACGTTCGCGCAGTCGTTGACGGAGGTCGTGCGGTCAGTGCCCGGCGCGATGCTCGTCGTCTCGATCCCGGCATCTGATACCGGTGATGCGGGTAGCGGTAGCGACATCGAGATCGGTGGCGCCAACGGCCAGCTTGCGCTGGAGCGCCTGCAGAACGTGATCCGCCGGGTCGCCGACCAGTGGCGACCGTCGAGCAAGGACGAGTCGTTCGAGATCGTCCGCCGCCGGATCTTCCAGGCGCCGAACGCTGAGGGCTTGACCACGATCTCCGCCGTAGCTCGCAGCTTCGTCACTCTTTATCGGAGCAACACCGCCTTATTCCCCCGGGATGCCGCGGCACCGAGTGACGACTACGAGCAGCGCATTCGCGCGTCGTACCCGCTGCACCCCGAGCTGCTGGATCGCCTCTACGAGGACTGGTCAACGTTGGAACGGTTCCAGCGCACCCGCGGCGTGCTCAAGCTCGTGTCGTCCATCGTGCACGAGCTGTGGGCTTCGAACGACACGTCCCCGCTGATCCTCCCCGGCAACGTGCCGCTGGAAGCGACGACGGTCAACACCGACCTCACTCAGTATCTCGAGGACCAGTGGAAGCCGATCATCGACTCGGACATCGACGGTCCGGGGTCGATGGCGCAACAGATCGACCTCGACCGCCCCAATCTGGGCCAGCGGTTCGTGACGCAGCGGATCGCGCGAACGATCTTCATGGGAGCTGCCCCGAGGATCAAGGCGTCGCGGAAAGGCTTGGATAAGCAGTACGTCTGGCTCGGAACCGCGGCGCCCGGTGACACGCTCGGCAACTTCGGCAGTGCGATCGAGCTGCTCGCGCAGCGGTCGACGTACTTCTACGAGGAACAGGGCCACTATTGGTTCGACACTCAGCCGTCGGTGACGAAGACTGCGAACGACTATGCCGAGCGACTCCGCGAAGACGTCGAGACCGTGTGGAACGAGATCACCGAGCGACTTCGCAGCGAGGAACGTGCGCGCGGTGTCTTCGATCGAGTTCACGTCGCGCCGGCATCCAGCGCCGACATCCCCGACCTCGAAGACGCGCGCCTGGTGATCGTCCACCCGCGCCACTCGCGGCGGAAGTCCGACGGTGCCAACTCCTCAGCCCACCAGTGGGTGCGCGAGGCGATCGAGACCAAGGGCGCCAGCCAGCGCGTGCACCGCAACACTCTCGTGTTCCTGGTGGCCGATAAGAGCGAGCTGGAGAGCCTGGAGGCCGCTGCTCGCAGCTATCTCGCGTGGAAGCGCGTGCAGGCGACCAGCGAGAGCCTCAACCTGTCGGTACAGCAGCGCAAGCAGACCGACGACTGGGTCACGCGCCTGGATCGGACCGTCTCGGATCGAATCCGCGACACCTTCGTGTGGGCGGTCTACCCCGAGCAGTTCGACGCCACCAAGCCGTTCGAGCTGATCACCGACAAGGTGCCGGACTCGAGCGGCCGCTCGCTTGCCGAGCGCGTCGCCGCAAAGCTGTCCCGCGACGATCAGCTTGTGACCGAGCTGGGTGCGCCGATCCTCGGAGCGACCCTCCATCAGGAGCTTGGGCAGCTGTGGCGCGACAAGGGCGAGATCAGCGTTGGCGAGTTGTGGGGCTACTTCACGCGCTACGTCTACCTGCCGCGCCTCGTCAAGAGGGAGACGCTCGACTCCGCGATCGAACGCTCGCTCAACTCGGTCCTCGTCGACGGCGAGAAGTTCGCGATCGCGTCAGCGAAGGACACTGAGGCCAGTCGCTACCGCGGACTGATCGTGCCGCCTGCGCAGAACGCCGCGCTCCAGGTGACCGACAGCACGCTCCTCGTGGACTGGAACAAGGCCGACGAACAGGCCTCTGCAGATCGTGCCGCCGCCGCTCGAGAAGCCGCCCGGCGCGCAGCAGAGGACGGCGCCGCCGAGGTCGGCCCGGTGGACGTCGTCTTGATCGATGACGAAGCAGACGAGGAGGGATCGAACGAAGAGAGCTCCGCGCCGCGACGCCCGAGCCGCTACTTCGGCTCCGTGAAGGTCGACCCCGACCGGTACTCGCGCGACATCGGAAACGTGACTCGCGAAATCATCGACCGCCTCGCCGGCGCCGGCGCCAAGCTCGAGATCACCATCGACATCCAGGCCAGCAAGAGCGACGGATTCGACGAAGGCGAAGTGCGCACGATCTCCGAGAACGCGCGCGTTCTCAAGTTCGACCCGAGCTCCGGTTTCGAGAACTGACCAGAGTCTGGACACGATCAATGACCCGATTCCTCGTGTCGGCGGTAGCGCCGAATGGTGGCAGTATCGACCGTCAGCAGGTTGACGCGGGCAGTGAGCGGGAAGCTGCAGATCAGTTCCTCGCCATCCACACCTGGGACCCTCCGCTCAAGGTGACGTCCATCAGTCGAATGCCGACTGATGGTGACAAGTTCCCCGACTCGGTCACCATCAGACGAGCTGGCGTCTTTGGGATCGACTCGGTTGGCTCTGAGCACGAATTCATCGAGATCTCGGACTGGTCGCACCCAGTCCAGTACTTCGTCGGGCGAAATGGCAGCGGAAAGTCAAAGGCCGCTCGCGCGATCGCCTTGGCCACAGGCGAGCGGATCCTGACAACCGATCGCCTGGTCGGGTTGATGAACGTTGTTAACCACGGCTGGGGTTCAACACCCACCGAGTACCGCGGCGTCCCAATCGGCGAGGAAGAACGCCGACAGATCCTCGAGATGGCAAGGCTCGCTGGTCTCGCGACCACTGAGCTCTATGCGCTTCGTGAGGAGCCAGAGGTCCTGCTACGCGTTGCAGCTTTCATCCGTCGCGCTCTCGGGCGATCCATCGAACTGCGCGAAACAGCCGGATTCCTAGACCCGTACGTGCGCATGGGATCAGTCGAGTACTCGTTGCTTCGAGACGAGGGTCACGGTCTTCGCGAGCTGGTGGTCCTCCTCGCCGCGGTCTATCGAGATGACTGGCGGTTGCTTGTTGTCGATGAGGCGGAACTCCACCTGCACCCCTCCATGGCCAGGCTGTGGCTCGCCGAGCTGAACAGAGAATGCGAGCAGTCGGGACGATCCGCGATCGTAGTCACACACGAGCCGAGCTTCTTGCGGCCACGACTCGCCAGCGACTTGGCGTCGATTTGGGTCTTCGGCGCCGGATCGCCGCCGCGCCGGATGAGCGAGAGCGTCTTGGATGTGCAAGCGGACCGCGTGGAGGCTTCGCTCGCACAGAATCCACAACTGGTAAGCGACATCGTGTTCTCGCCCCGACCTGTTCTGCTCGAGGGTGTGACGGATGTCGCCGCGATGTCTACAACTCTTACACGCGTCGCGTCGGCGGAAGTGGTCGCGCAGACAGATCTCGTCGACTGCGGCGGGAGCGGCGGTGTGGCGTTATGGCTGGAGATCTGCACGAAGCTGGGCTTGGACGTACGCGCGGTGTGTGATCTTGACGCGCTGTTCGACCCCGAGATGCAGCGCACCCTCGACTCACTGCCGGGGCTCTCAAGTGCAATCACGGAGACGTTCGCCGAGAGCCCCGGTCGGATCTCAACGGTGCTGCGTCCCCTAATCCGCAAAGCGGATGAGGCTAAGGTTCCGAGCGATCCCGCATCGAGGGGAGCTTGGTTGGCCGGTCTCGATGACGAGTCGACTGCGGAGGGCATCCGAAAGGCGCGGCTCCTCACTTTGCTTGCGGACCACGGGGTGTGGGCGCATCCGCAAGGCACGTTGGAGCAGGTTCTAGCTATCGATCGCAAGGGCGTCGCTGAGGCACGTGCCGCAGCCTCGGTGACCTGTGACCTCGACCCCGCCGCGGTGTGGTCCGCCTACGAGCTTGACCTCCATGGCGACGTTGAAACGCTTCTCGCAGTGGCCGTGGAAAGAGTCGCGCACTCGATCATGGAAGCCCTCAGAGAGGACCCATCGGCCCAGTTTGGTTCGCCGGTCGGAACATCCGCGCAGGCTGACGCGCGCCTCGTCAAGGTCCTTCCGGTTGGCGAAGGCGTGCACAGGCTGGAAGTGATTGCGCCGGCTGCCTTCGCAGGGTGGTGGCTCGAGTTCTCACGGGAGAGCAGAGCGACCGACTTGAACCTCCAAGCACCAGCCTGACCGGCGCTTGGATGTCTCTTGAGACATCCGACTTGCGCATAAACGCCGGGTCGATGATGAGGTCGTCGGGGCGCGGACGCTGCAGGTCGACCATGAGCTTGATGATGTGCCGGGCCGTGCGGAACTGCCCGTTCGTGCCGCTGGTCGCGAGCTTCGAGAGCATGTACTCGTAGATGTCACCCTTGGTATCGCGATCCTCCATCGGGATCTCATGCAGCAGGTCGACGACCTTCGTCAACAGCGCCGGGGTCGGGATCGTGAACCGGGCATCGCGCATGTTCCGCGCGTAGCTCGACCCCTCGGCACCCAGTCGGCGCAGCCACGGGAACACATGCTCGGAGACGACCTCGAACATCTCGGCTGGCGCGAAGTTCGTGAACACGCTCCACCGCAGATCGCGATACGGCCGGCGGCTCGGCAGATCACTGTCGTACCCCTCGGGAAAGACTGGGTTCTCGACCTCCTCGCCGAAGCGGGCTGCCTTCTTCTCAGCGAGCAACTGCAGGTCGTCGAGCCGCCGGATGAACAGCAGATACGTGATCTGCTCGATCACCTCGACGGGATTGGCGATGCCGCCCGACCAGAAGGCATCCCAGACCTTGTCGACCTGGCGTCTGAGCTCACCCGTGACCACGCTGTGTCCCCTCGATCCGTGCAACCCCTCCACGCTAATGGAGGGCGGCGACAACAGACCCGACGACAACAGACGGCTTCGTCGAGCACCCGTGGGATCCCGCGACAACTTGCCGTATCCGGATTTCGTAATGACCTATCCTCATACGGATTTCGTAATAGACTCGGCCTATCCGGATTTCGTAGTAGGGACGGCCATGGCATCGTACGAAGCAAAGCTGCGCTCCCCAGCCGACATCGGGCTTGCGATCCAACAGGCGAGGCTCGCAAGAGGCCTGACACAGGTGGAGCTAGCCGACCAGCTCGGCATCTCGCAGCGGTCTGTCAGTGAGCTCGAATCCGGAAAGCCCACGATCTGGGCTCGTCGAATGTTCGACCTCATGCGGGCGACCGGGGTCGAGCTATCGGCGATGTGGGATGGCGAAGCCCGGCCATGAGGCTCGCCGTCGAGCTCTATGGCACGATCATCGGACACATCCACGGCCCTGATGCACGCTCGTTCGACGTCGAGATCACCGATGAGGCACGGGAGACATTCGGGGTAAACAGCCGGGTGATGTCGGTTGCGATTCCATTGCTGGCTTCGATGCCAAGGCAACATGCGGGGCGTCGCCGAAATTGGTTCGCGGAGCTCGTGCCCGAAGGCGACCAACTCGACTACATGCTCACGCAGGGTGGTGTGCGGCGCGGCGACATACCCGCGTTTCTGGCGCGGTACGGCCGTGACGTCGCGGGTGCGTTGCAGATCTGGGATGTCGACGACCCGTCGGAACCACGAACTCCCGAGGTGATCCCGATCGACGCTGAGGGGATCCGACGCCTCCTGGAGGATCCGATCGGCGCTCCGCTCGGGAACGCGACGGACTCTGGGCGGACCTCACTCGGCGGCGTCCAGCCGAAGATCGTCTTGGCGCGAACCGGAGCCAGGTGGAACCAAGCACTCGGCGGCTTCCCGTCGACGCACATCCTGAAGCCTCAACTGCCCACACGACCAACTGTCATCTTCGATGAGGAGTACGGCGCGCGCCTCGCACGTCGCCTCGGACTCGCGGCTTTCGATACCCGAGTCGAGGAGTTCGACGGACTGCCGACGCTCGTGATCGAACGTTTTGATCGAGCCGGTGGCGCGCGCATCCACCAGGAGGATTTCAACCAGGTGCTGGGCGCGAGCGGCAATCAGAAGTACCAGGAGCTCGGAGGCGTGGTCTCGCTCGCCCGCATCGCCGGTGCACTGTTGCAGTATGCCGGGTCCGAAGATGTGCTCCGCCTCGCGCGGATGACCGTTCTCGCCGTCGGTATCGGCAATCTCGACATGCACACGAAGAACCTCGGGTTGGTGCATCCCGCCAACGACGTGCCGACACTCGCTCCGGCATATGACCAGGTGCCCCTCGCCCACCCTTCCGGAGGAGATGGTCGACTGGCGCTCGCCGTGAACCGGAAGTACCGGCATGCCGAGATCACGCGCGACGACCTCGTCAGCGAGTTCGAGTCGTGGCGGCTCCGTCGCGCAGCAGCGGCGGTCTCGGATGTGCTCGATGAGTTGTCCGCTGCTGTAGCCGAAGAGGTTCCGCTTGACTCGGCTCATCCCGAATTGCACGATTCGATTAGCAGCTTCGTCCGCAATCTGCGAGAGGGGCAGGCCGTCGGAGACGGTCGAGCACCCTCCGCAGGCTAGCGAAGCGCCTGCGACTGCATCCACTCCCCCAGCACGCGGTAGGCCTCTTTCCGCACGGCTGCGCGGGAGAGGAACACGTCGTGGAGCGCGCCCTCGATCCGCGCGATGGTCACGAGGCGGCCTAGGCGCGTCGCAGCCTTGGCGATGTCGTCGACGACCAGAACGGAGTCTGTCTCGAGCATGTCGGGGCGCCACATCAGCGGCGAACTCGACCGCTGCGACAGCATGACGAGCGCAGGGCATCCCACCTCGATGCCGTCCGCAACCGTCTCGTGGCCGTCGAGCACCGCCTTGAGCCAGCCCGGAGTGGTCGGAAACCCACGCTCAGGTCGCCATCCGTCCGGCGCCTCCGGCAGAGTTCCGACCTCGCGCTGCGCGCGAGTATAGAAGCCGAGATCGACAACCGGATGCATGCCCAACGGATCCCACCGAGCACGGGCCGCCACCAACGGCGAGAGCGCCTCCCTGCCCCGGGCCCCTGTCTGAAACTCCAGCCACGGACTGTTGAGCACGAGGGCCGATGCAAGCCCCGGATGCCGTGCCGCCCACAGCGACAGCGTGAGCCCTCCCGTGGAGTGGCCGAGCAGCACGAGACGCCGCCCCGGCCTCTCGTCCCGTCCCATCGCGGACAGCGCCGCAGCAATGTCTGCGTCGTACGCGGACAGCGAGGAGACGTAACCCGGAGTCTGACCCGGGCGCAGGCTCCGTCCGTACTTGCGCAGATCGAGCGCATAGAACCGGGCGCCCCGGTCAGCCCACCACTGCGCGAGGCTGGTCTGGAAGAAGTAGTCCGACCATCCGTGCACGTAGAGAACATCGACGTCGCGAAGACGTCCTGTCCACGTGGCAGGCCACGACGGCAGCAGTCGCACGAGCGTGGCGACGATTTCGCCCTCGGCGTCGCTGCCCAGACTCAGCGCGCGCTGCCGGAAGCGACCGCCGAGCAGGTCAGGAAGCCACACCTCTTCCATGTGCCGAGACTATCGGCACCCCCTCTCGCTCAGTTGCCCCAGATCTGCAGATTCAGATCGCTCAGCAGCATCTCGGCATCCACGTTCGTCACTGACGAGTAGATCCAGATGTCCTCGCGGCTCGTGATCGTCTCGACAGTGTCGACGGGGTACTGGGAGTTCGGCGTGACCATCTGGCACACCGGGTTTCCGGCATCCCCCGTGACGCAGGTGTAACCCTGATCGGGAAGAGTCGCGACGTAAGCCTCGGCAGCCGCGGGGTCAACCTCGCTGATCAGCAGGAGGACACCCGACGTGTCACCCGCGAACCAGTCGCACCCAAGAATCAGCGTGGCACCCTCCGGCGCCGGACGGACGAAGCCGACGCCGTCGCCCTGCAGATTCAGCTGGTCGACCGAGTCGGCGCGGCTCTCAGCCGTACCGACGGCGGCGCAGTCCGCGGGGACGTTGCCGACGAACGACTGCGGTTCTTGCGTCGGCTCAGAGCTGGGCGTGTCGTTCTGCGTTACCTCAGAGCTCGGCGTGGTCGAGGGCTCGGGCGTCGGCGCACAGCCCACGAGCACCAGAATGCCGACGACGGCAACGGCAGGAAGAAAACGGGACCGGAACATAGGTACTCCTTCGTACGGTGCGCGGGCGACCACCTCACCCACACAAACTCTGGACACCCTCAATGTAGAACACGAGGGAAGCGCGCACCCTTCTGCTCAGCGGCGGCCGCGACGGGTCGTCCGAAGCGCGAGGATGCCGAGCAGCAGCGACAACGCCATCATCGCCGCAATGACCACGGCCATCGGCACCGCCGTGTCCGCTCCCGCCAACCCCACGAGCGGTGATGCGACAGCGCCGACCACGAACTGCGATGTCCCCAGGATTGCTGAGCCTGCACCGCGGGCTCGATCGGCGCGGGCAAGGCCCAGCGCACTGGCATTGGACATCGTGAACCCGAGCCCGAGGGTGAGCAGAAACGCGCCGGCTATGAAGCCCGGGATCGTGAGCGTGCCGGTCAGCGTCAGCACGAGCAGAAGCGCTGCGGCGCAGGCCGTGGCGCCGAGGCCGACACCCAGCATCCGTCTCGGTCCGAACCGCACGGCGACCCGGGCGTTCACGATGTTCGAGAGGATGACGCCGCTGGCTGCAACAGCGAACGAGACCGAGTACACCGTCGGCGACATCCCGAGCACCACCTGACCGACGAACGGCGATGCCGACACGTACGCCATGATCGCCCCGAACGTGAGCGCGTAGGCACCCGCGTAGAGGGGAAAGGCCCGGTCGGCGAGCAGCGCGCGAAAAGCACCGAGCGTCTGCGACATCCCGGCGGTGTGGCGATGCTCGACGGGAAGGGATTCCGGAACAAGAGCCAGCGACACGACCAGCATTACCACCGCAACGATCGCAAGCGCAGCCATCACTCCGCGCCAGCCAACGAACTCGCTGAGCAGACCGCCGATCGGCGGTGCGACCAGCGGCGCAACCCCGACGACCACCACGATGAGGCTCAGTGCGCGCACCGCCGTGTCCTTGGGGCTGAGATCGACAGCCACGGCGCGCCCGAGGACCATGCCTGCCGACCCCGCGAATCCCTGCACGAAACGCAGGATGACGAACACCGCGATCGTCGGGGCGAACACCAGCGCGATGCTCGACAGAGCGAAGACAACCCCGCCCACGATGAGGACCGGCCGACGCCCAACGCGATCGGACCAGGGTCCGAGCACGAGCTGCCCGACCGCAACGCCCACGAGGAAGGAGGTCAGCGTGAGCTGCACGGCGGCGGCATCAACGCCGAGGTCGCCCGCGATGTCGGTGAAGGACGCGAGATACATGTCGGTCGCGAACGGACCGACAGCGGAGACGAAGCCGAGAGCTGCGATCAGCCCCGGCGACAGCCTCCGCGGGGGACTCACTCGCCTCGAGAGATGGTGACCATCTCGTCGCGAGGCACCACCTTGATGCGGGCACGCCCCTGGGGTTCGCCGAGGCCGATCTCGTGCTGATCGAGGCGATGCCAACCTTCAAGGTCCGTCCACCGCACGCCTCGCTCGGCAAGGAGCGCGGGGATAGCGGCTTCCGACGGGTCTTCGGGCTGCCACCACGAACCCTGATCGTTGATGAGGTGACGGACGGTCTCCATCGCGTCCGACTTGGTGTGACCGATCAGGCCGACCGGGCCGCGCTTGATCCATCCGGTCGCGTACAGTCCCGGCGCCCGCTCATTGGAGTCGGCGCGAAGAACCTGCCCCTCGTGGTTGGGAATGACACCGTGCCGCTCATCGAAGGGCACCTCGGGAAGAGGTGACCCGAAGTAGCCGACGGCGCGGTAGATGGCTTGGATGGGAACCTCGCGGAACTCACCGGTTCCGGCGACACCGCCCTGCCCGTCGGGACGCGTGCGCTCGTAGACGAAGCCCGACACATGACCCGTCTCGTCCACCTTCACCTCGACGGGTCGCGCCCAGAAGTGCAGGTGAAGGCGACGGGACGCCGTCCCCCCGGCGTTGTTCACGCCCGGGCGAGTCCGCCACTCCTGCAGAACGCGGTCGATGACCTTGACCTGCTTGTTGCTCTCGATCGCGGTACGGGATGCCTCGTCGTAGTCGAAGTCCTCGTCGTAGACGACCATGTCGACATCCCGCAGCTCGCCGAGCTCGCGCAACTCGAGAGGGGTGAACTTGACCTGCGCGGGGCCGCGACGGCCGAAGACGTGAACGTCGGTCACCGGCGAGGCCTTGAGACCCTCGTAGACGTTCGCCGGAATCTCGGTGGGAAGCAGATCATCGGCGTGCTTGGCGAGGATCCGGGTGATGTCGAGGGCGACGTTGCCGTTGCCGACGACAGCGACCGACTGCGCGGTGAGCGGCCAGGTGCGAGGCACGTCGGGATGCCCGTCGAACCAGCTCACGAAGTCGGCAGCGCCATACGACCCTTCGGCGTCGATCCCCGGGATGTCGAGGGTCGCATCCCGAACGGCACCGGTAGCGAAGATGACGGCGTTGTAGTGGCGCTTCAGATCGTCGAGCGTGATGTCGCGACCGAACTCGACGTTGCCGAAGATGCGGATGTCGCCCCTGTCGAGCACTTCGCGCAGGGCCGTGATGACGCCCTTGATGCGCGGGTGATCGGGAGCCACGCCATACCGAACGAGGCCGTACGGGGCAGGCAGCTGCTCGAACAGGTCGATCGACACGTCGAACGCGCGCTCCGCCTTCAGCAGGATGTCAGCAGCGTAGATGCCCGCCGGGCCTGCGCCGACGATGGCCAACCTCAGAGTGGTCATGTGTTCCTTTCGGGACGCGAGAGCACGGTGAATCGGCGCGAGAGCGCCGGGACGGCCTCAGCTCGAGCGGTCGGCGACGGCCTGCGCAAACCTCGTGAGGGCTTCGCGGACCGGGCCGTCGGGGATGGGATCGAGTGCCGCGATCGCATCGCGCGACCAAGCATTGGCCAGTTCCACCGTCTCGCGCGTTGATCTGTCGGTGCGCAGCATCGCGAGGGGCTCGTCCAGCAGCGCGGGGTCCTCACCGTCGGCGATCCGGGCGACACCCTCGTCGATCCTGTCGCGAAGAGCGCGGGCCTCGGGGTCGTCGCGGCGCGCGAGAAGCAGATACGGCATCGTCGGCACACCGGCACGCAGGTCGGTTCCGGGCACCTTGCCGGTCTCATCGGGATCAGCCGAGAGGTCGATGACGTCATCCAGAAGCTGGAAGGCAACGCCGGCTGCCTCACCGAAGGTGCGCACCGGCTCTTCGTACTCGCCGGGGGCGTTGCTGAAGATGATGCCCGACTGCGCGGCTGCTGCTATCAGCGATCCGGTCTTGTCTGCCAGCACCTGCAGGTAGAACCCGACGCGGTCATCGGCATCCGTCGGCCCGACGGTCTCATGCATCTGACCGAGCACGAGTCGCTCGAACGTGTTCGCCTGCAGCCGGATGGCCCCCTCCCCGAGGCGCGCCATGATCTGGCTCGCACGGGCGAACAGGAGGTCGCCGGTGAGGATGGCGATGTTATTGCCCCACACCGAGTGAGCACTCGGCACGCCCCGACGCTTGTCTGCGTCATCCATGACGTCATCGTGATAGAGCGAACCGAGGTGGGTGAGTTCGAGCGCCGTGGCGGCCTCGACGACGTCCTCTGTGACGCCGTCGCCGAGGTGTGCGGTCAGCAGAGCGAGCATCGGACGCACGCGCTTGCCGCCGGCATCGAACAGGTACCGACTTGTCGCGTCGGCGAGGGCATCCGAAACGTGAAGCTCACGCTCGAGGTTCGCATCGACCCGATCCAGCCCTGCTTCGACACCGTCGATGAGACGGCGCGCACGAGGGCCCGCGAAGATCCGTTCCGCGAGACCCAGCTGGCTCGCGATTCGGGAACTTGACGCAGAGGGGGTCACGGGACAAGCCTACCGGGGCTCGGAGCCACCATCCCCGACGGGCTTACGAGCGCGGTGCAGCGCGACGACACCGAACGTCAGGTTGCGCCACGCCACATCTGCCCATCCCGCGGCCCGGATGCGGCCTGCCAGCGCCGGTTGGTCAGACCACGCCCGGATGGATTCATTGAGGTAGTCGTAGGCGTCGCCGTTGGAACTGACCAGCCGCGCGATCGGAGGGAGGATGCGGTCGTTGTAGAACCGATACAGAGCGGAGATCGCGGGAGAGGTCGGGTGTGAGAACTCGCAGATCACGAGGCGCCCGCCCGGCTTGGTGACCCGCAGCATCTCGCGCAGGCCCGCGTCGGCATCCTGGACGTTCCGAAGTCCGAACGAGATCGTGACAGCGTCGAACTCTTCGTCTTCGAACGGCAGGTTGGTGGCATCGGCCTCGACGAAGCTGACGCCAGGCACCCCCGCATGGCGACGGCGCCCCTCGGCGATCATGCCGGGCGAGAAGTCAGCGGCGACGACCTCGGCGCCCGTCCGCGCGATCGCGACGCTCGAGGTGCCGGTCCCTGCCGCGAGGTCGAGGATCCGTTGACCCGGACGCGGCGACAGCGCGCGGGTCGTCGCGATCCGCCACAGACGGTCGTTTCCGACACTCAAGATCGTGTTGGTGCGGTCGTAGCCTGCCGCGACCTCGTCGAACATCCCGCTGACGCGGGCCGGGTCCTTCTGGAGATCTGCGCGATGGGACTGGGTCACGCGTCGAGTCTAGGACGCAGCGTGCGGGGTGAGTCCGAGGCGTTTCGACTCGCTGCACTCGCTCAACGACCGAGATCTTGAGGCGGCAGGCCGAGGGCGGCGAGGCGCTCGAGCCAGGCATCCGCCGTCCTGTCATCGAAGGGTGCTTCGGCCACAGTCACCCGCCGCTCGAGGTCGACCGCGAGCGCCTCGAGCCGCTCGACCACGTGAGTCGGGTAGCCGTAGTGGACGCGGTGCTCGTCCCACTCATCGCGATCGTCGATCCAGATCCCACGCTCGTCGAGGGCCCGCACGACATCCAGATCCATGTCGATACCTTCCGGGGCGCCGGGAGCGGTCTGTGACCAGCCGATGTCCCAGCCGAGGTCGATGTAGATGCGGGTGCGCGACGGCGCCGCGTTGACCGTCATCGCGTACTCACCGCTCGGCGGCATGAGGGTCACGTTCGGCCCGGCGGTCACGACATCCCGCCCGGGACGGATGCTGCGCCAGCCCGCCGGCTGCCCGAACCACTCCCCCCAGCTGTCGTGGCCGAGATAGACGCAGTCGTGCACCCAATGGACGCCGCCGTCCCACTTGCGCCACCGAAACTGGGTCACCGTGCCAGGCGCCGGGCGCCCGCGTCGATCCGCATCCACGCCGGAAGTCTAGGCTGGTGAGGTGACCCGCACTCCCCGTCTCCCACCGCTGGTGGTCGAGACCAGGGAGATCGAGCCGGTCGCCGATCTGCTGTCACTGACCGACCCGCACAATCCGCTGGCGTGGCTGCGTCGGGGCGAAGGCCTCGTCGGCTCCGGCGCGGCGGTCGTCACGATCGGCGCGCCGGGTTCGCCGCCGCTGTCTCGCCCGATTGCCGAGATCTGGCGCGAGCTGGTCAGCCACGCCCGCATCAGCGATCCCGTGCAGCTACCCGGCACCGGTCTGGTCGGCTTCGGCGCGCTCGGGTTCGACCCTGCCTCGCCCGCACCCCCGTTCCTTGTCGTTCCCCAGGCGATCACCGGCGTGCACGGCGGTCGGGCGTGGGTGACGACGATCCGTGAGGACAGCGACCCCGAGCCGAGGCTGCCGGCATCCGGTCCCTACGGCCCCCACTGGTCAGCGACCCTCGGCCCGGGTCTTCTCGAGCCTGACGACTACCAGTGGGCGGTGCGCTCGGGAATCGAGGCGATCACGGCGGGCGAGGTCGAGAAGGTCGTCTTGGCTCGCGACCTCGTCGGTACGATCCCAGCCGGCGCTGATCTGCGCCGGCTCGTGCGCGCGCTTGCCACGAGTTACCCCGACACCTGGACCTTCGCGGTCGACGGCCTCATCGGCGCGAGCCCCGAGACTCTCATCACCGTCGACCGGGGCGCCGTGACGGCGCGCGTGCTCGCCGGCACCACGGCGCGCGGCGCGGATGCCGCCGAGGATGCCGCGGCTGCGCACGCGCTGGAGGCCAGCCGCAAAGACCTCGACGAGCACCGGTTCGCGGTCACGAGCGTCGTCGAGGCGCTGGCACCCCTCACTCGCGATCTCGTCGCTCCCGACGAACCACATCTGCTCGAGCTGCCGAACCTGTGGCACCTGGCCACCGATATCTCGGGGCGACTGTCGAACGGAGCCTCCGCGCTCGACCTGGTTCGCGTGCTGCATCCGACCGCCGCTGTCGCCGGCACCCCGACGGATGCCGCCCTGGCCGTCATCCGTCGCCTCGAACCGTTCGACCGCGGACGGTATGCAGGACCGGTGGGCTGGATCGACGCCCGAGGGGACGGCGAGTGGGCGATCGCCCTGCGCTGCGCACAGATCGGTGTCCAGGCGCAGCACGATGCCGCCGCCGACAGCGACACGATCCCGGTTGTCGCTCACGCCGGCGCGGGCATCGTGGCAGCGAGCGACCCCGAAACGGAACTCCTCGAAACGCGCGTGAAGTTCCGGCCCATCGTCGACGCCCTCGCCTGAGCGTTCCTTCCCGCGGTCAGCCCAGCTGCAGGATCCAGGTCGCGACGAGGAAGTAGATGATGAGGCTCGTCGCGTCACAGAACGTCGAGATGAACGGCGTGCTGAACACCGCCGGGTCGGCGCGCACCGCCATCGCGAGGATCGGCATGAGCCCACCCACTGTCGCTGCCAGCGTGCAGATGAACAGCAGCGTGAGTCCGATCACCGCTCCGAGCGCCGGGTCGAACACGAGACTTGCAAGCGCGAAGCCGAGGATGCCGAGAAGACCCCCGAGGAATGCTCCGACGCGCACCTCCCGCCACATCACGGTGAGCGCGTCGCGTTTTCGCACCTCTCCCATCGCGAGGGCACGGGTGACGGTCGTCGCGGCCTGTGAACCGGTGTTCCCCGCTGTGCCGGTCAGCAGTGGAATGAACAGGGCGAGGGTCACGACCTGCTCCAGCGTCGCTTCGAAGATCCCGAGCACCTGCACCGTGAGCAGCGCCGAGACCGCGAGCACCAGGAGCCACACGACGCGCGCACGGACGATCCGTAGCACGGGTGTCGTGAGGTAGGGGCGGCCGAGCGGCTCGGAGGCACCTTGGCGCGCGGCATCCGTGTCTTCAGCCTCCTCGAGGATGCGGGCTGCATCGTCCACGGTGAGGATGCCGAGAAGGCGGTCTTCGCTGTCGACGATCGGCATCGCGAGAAGACCGGAGTCGACGAGAGACCGCGCAGCAGCTTCTGCAGCATCCGTGGCGTGGGCCGTTCTCGCTTCACCCATCAACTCTTCGACGAGCAGGTCAGATCGTCCCATGACGAGTTCCCGCAAGCCCACGACGCCGAGGACCCGGCGGTGCGGCGACGTCACCGGGAGCATGTAGACGGTCTCGGCATCCGTGCCGCGATGACGCACGTGGCTCAGCGCATCGCCGACCGTCAGCTGCGGGGCAAGGCGCACATACTCGGTGCTCATGAACCGGCCGACGCTGTTCTTCGGATAGCCGAGCATGGGGGCTGTCAGCTCGCGCTCGGCTGGTGAGAGTCCCCGCATCAGCTGGCGCGCGACACCGGCCGGAAGCTCGTCGATCAGCTGCGCACGATCGTCGGGGTCGAGTTCCTCGAAGACCTTCGCCACGTCCTCTTCGCGGAGCCCACCGATGAGCTCTGCACGCATGCCCGGATCGAGCAGCTCGAACGCCTCCAGCGCCTGATCGCGCCGCAGCAGCCGGTAGAGCACGGCACGGTCGCGGGCATCCTCTCGCTCCAGCAGCCCTGCGATGGCTGCGGCATCCTGCCCTGCGAGCAACGTACGCAGCTCGTCGAGTCGGCGGTCGCGCAGGAGCGGCGTCACCGTCTCAAGGAATCCCTCGAACTCGTCATCCATGGGGCGCATCCTTGCAGACGGTCGGGGCGGGTCGGTGAACGCTCAGGTGGCGGCGAGGCGCTCGCGTTCGAGCGCGACGTCGTAGCCGGCACTCGGCCACTGCGGATCGATGTTCTCGAGCGCCTCCAGCAGCAGATGCTGGATGGCCAGTCGGGCGTACCACTTGCGATTGGCGGGCACCACGTACCACGGCGCGTGCTCGGTGGAGGTCCGCTCGAACACCGTCTGATACGCGGCCATGTAGTGCGGCCAGCGGGTGCGCTCGTCGACGTCACTGGGGGTGAACTTCCAGTGCTTCTCGGGTCGATCCAGGCGCTCCATCAGACGCGCCTTCTGTGCGGCGTATGAGATGTGCAGCATGATTTTGATGATCCGCGTTCCGGATGCCGCGACCTGCCGCTCGAACTCGTTGATCGCCTCATACCGGCGCTCGATCTCGTCGGGATCGGCGAGCTCCCGAACCCGCCCGATGAGGACGTCCTCGTAGTGCGAGCGGTCGAACACGCCGATGCGGCCAGCGGGCGGGAGCTTGCGCTGAACGCGCCACAGGAAGTCGTGGGCACGTTCCTCCTCGGTCGGCGCGCCGAAGGATGCGAGCGACACGCCCTGCGGGTCGACGGAGCCGACGACGTGGCGCACGATCCCGCCCTTGCCCGACGAGTCCATCCCCTGCAGGACGAGCAGCACCGACGCATCCGTGGCACCGACCCGGCTCTGGGCGAACAGTTTCTCTTGCAGGAGGTCGAGTTCCGCGACCCCCGCCGCAAGGTCCGCTGCTGCTTGCTGCTTGTTGCTTCCGTAGCCGGGGGTCGAGTCGGGGTCCACGCCCGAGAGGACGAAGCCCTCACTCACTCGCAGGAGTTCGGCAACGTCACCGGTCCAGTAGGTCTGACTTCTCGCGGTCACCCGACCATCATGGACCCGGAGCAGGCCTCAGCGCGGGAGCGGCACTTCGATCAGTTGTGGACCCGTGACCGGTGCTGTCAGCGCCTGATCCAGCGCGGCTCGGGTATCGATGCGCGCGTAGGTCCAGCCGTAGGCAGCGGCGAGCGCCTGGAGGTCGGCATCCTGGGGCGTGTAGAGCACGCGGTCGCGCTGAGCCTTCGAACCGAGGGCCGCCACTTCAAGGCCGTCGAAGATCGTGCCGCCGGCATCGTTGCCGACGATGACCTGGATGCGCGGCGCGGTCTCGCCGGGCGCAAGCAGCAGGGATCCGACGTCGTGCAGCAGCGCCAGGTCGCCGAGCACGACCCGGGTCACGCCCGCCGCTCCGTCGGCCTGACTCGCGATCGCGACGCCGATGCCGGTCGCCACGGTCCCGTCGATCCCCGCAAGGCCCCGGTTGGCGTGCACTGTCACCTTCTTGCCCGGCAGCACGGTATCGGCCACCCGGACGAGGCGCGAGGAGCCGAACACGAGTCGGTCGTGCGGCCACGTCGCCCGCCACACCGCATCGACGAGCGACACCCTGTCGAGGCGCTCTCGCAGCACCGCCAGTTCGGCCGAAATCGCCCCGAGACGCGTCTGGGGGTCGGTCGACGCGAGCGCCGCACCGTCGGGCGCCGGTACCGACAGGTCGACGGATGCCGCACGCGATGCCCGCATCCAGGCTCCGAGCCAGGCACGGTCGACCTCGAGCGCCTCTGTCGTCGACTCGGCGGCCGGTGCCACGGCGACCTCCGCCACGGCCAGTGTCGCACCGTTGAGGTTGACCGTTTCGCCCGGGCCCCGCAGCGCAATCACTTCGACGTCGTCGCGGGTCAGGAGCGCGGTGGTCTCGCGCGCGAGGGTGGGATGCCCGAGGACGATGACGCGCTCGATCGGCTCGCTGAGCTCGGGTCGGTGCAACAGCTCACGGTAGGCGTGCACGAGGTGACGCCCGAAGCGCGCACCGCTGACGATCTCGGCTACAAGCGGCCATCCGCCGTCCCACGCAAGGGCCTCCGCACGAGAGCCGGCACCCTCTCCGGCGACCACGAGCGTGCGAACACCGCGCACCAGGACATGCGCCGATTCGTCGACCGATACCGCGTCCACTGCGTCGCCGACGCCGCCACCACCCTGGTACAGGGCTCCCGATTGGTCGTCGTCGATCGGCGCATCCGGCAGTTCCGCGCCGATGCCGGCATCCGCTGTCCACCACGGCGGAAGGGAACCGGCAAGCGGCTCGCGAAACGGCAGGTTCAGGTGGACGGGACCGGCCGGTCGGCCGCTGTCGCCGATGGCAGCTGCGACAGCCTGGTCGGCGATATCGCGCAGCATCGCTGATTGATCGCCCGTGCCGGTGTCATCGGTCTCGGTCGGGGCCGGTACATCGAGCTCGAACCGCGTATTGGGCGTGAAGATGCCCGGCTGCCGGGTCGTCTGGTTCGCTCCCACCCCTCGCAGTTCGGGGGGCCGATCAGCTGTGAGCAGCAGCAGGGGAACCGCGGAGTGATGAGCTTCGAGGACCGCGGGCGCGAGGTTTGCGACGGCAGTTCCTGAGGTGCACACGACCGCAGCCGGCATCCGCGTCTCTCGTCCGATGCCGAGCGCCGTGAAGCCCGCGACCCGCTCGTCGATGCGCACGTGCAGGCGCACCCGGCCGCGCTCTTCTGCATCGGCTGCGGCGAGCGCGAGGGCCTGCGAGCGCGATCCGGGGCTGAGCACCACATCGCGGACACCGAGCGAGATCAGTTGATCGAGAAGCGCCGCAGCAGCATCGGTCGCGGGCGAACGGGAGCCGCTACCGGCACGGTCGCTCACCGGATGCCCGTCACGCGGCGCCGCGGGATCCGCGGGGCTCGTCGTCGTCATCTCGCGGAGTGGATGCGGCCTCGGGGTCGGCAGCAGTGTCAGCAGCCGAGGGGCCCTCGAACGCGTCCTCGGCGTCCAACATGGCCAGCTCTTCCTCGAGTCGACGGATGCGCTCATCCTGGTCCGAAATGGTGCCGATCCGCCCCAGGAACTCCGGGTCGTCATCCGGTGCGCGCGTCGCGTGGACTGCCGAGCGCCGCGCGCGACCGATCACCAACCACAGCAGCCCACCGATGACGGGAAGCACGAGGACGATGACGATCCACAGCGGCTTGCTCACGCCACGGTGCCGCGTCGGCGGCTGCACAGCGCAATCGACGATGGTGTAGACCCAGAACGCGGTCGCCACCAACGCCAGAATCAAAAGCACGCGGGGCACATCCCCATCCTAGGTCGGTTCGACACGCCAGGGCTGGGCAGACGCTGACCGGTCCCGCGCGGCGACACGGCGCCCGACGCCTACGATGGAGGGGTGAACGCGCGCTCCTTCTGGGTCTACACCGTGCTGCGCATCCTGTTCTTCCTCGTCCCGTTCGGCATCCTCATGCTGCTGCCGATCGGCCGCGAGTTCTACTGGCTGTCAGCGATCTTCGCGGCGCTCATCGGGCTGAGTCTCTCGGTGATCTTCCTGCGCCGCCCTCTCGATGAAGTGTCGGCATCGCTCGCCGAGCGCCGGGCGCGCCGCACCGACCCCACCGACGAGCAGATCGAAGATGCCGCGCTCGCAGACGCGCCGGGTGCCGATGAGGCACCCGCGCCGTCAGCCGGCGAAAGCCCAGAAGAGGAAAGCGCCGAAGGCGAGCGACGTCCCTGACGTCAGCGCGAGAGCGATGACGAGCTCGCGCGGCTGACGATAGGTCCACACGATGAGGATCGCCGGCAGCGCCAGCAACAAGGCCATGGCGGTCAACCACGCGATCGGGTAGAAGACCGCGAGGTACCCGGCGATGCCGAACGGGACCAGCACGAAAACCGTGAACAGCACCTGCGTCGCGCGGCGTCCGATCAGCACCGTCAGCGTGTGCTTGCCGGCGACGCGGTCCTGATCGATGTCGCGCAGGTTGTTCGCCAGGAGCACCGCGCACGCCAGCAGCCCCGCCCCGACCGCCCCGAACCAGGCCTCCTGCGGCAGCGCGAACACCTGCACCCAGGTCGTCCCGAGCGTTGCGACCAGGCCGAAGAAGACGAACACGAACAATTCGCCGAGACCCGCATAACCGTACGGACGCTTGCCGCCGGTGTAGAACCACGCGGCAAGGATGCAGGCAGCACCGACGGCGAGGAACCACCACTGTTCGGTGCGAATCGTGATCGCCAGGCCCGCGAGACCGGCGATCGCAAAGAAGACGAGTGCGACGATCAGCACCGTCCGCGGCTTCGCTTTGCCTGCTCCGGTCAGTCGAGCCGGCCCCACCCGGTAGGCGTCGGTACCACGGACGCCGTCGCTGTAGTCGTTCGCGTAGTTGACGCCGATCTGCAGGCTCACCGAGACCACGAGGCACGCCAGCGCGATGACCCAGTGCAACGGGCGCTCGATCAGAACCGCTGCTCCTGTGCCGATGAGGATCGGTGTGACAGCCAGCGGGAGGGTGCGCAGCCGCGCGGCGCCGATCCAGTCACGCAGGGTCGCGGGACGGGGGGCCGTCACCGGCGAACGGTGGTCGCGGCGCGCGTGGTTCGCGGAGCCGGGGTGCGGCTTCGTGCGAGACCGCGAACGCTTCTTCTTCGAGGGTGCTGCCACGGGGAGCAATCCTAGAGCGTCGTGATCTGCGCGGGGAGCCTGATGCGGTCAGGCTTGCCCGAGGGTAAGAGAGGCATCCGTTCGACTCTGACGATGTCGCGGGGCCGCGCGGGGGCACCGATCTCGCGCTCGACGCGTCGACGGGCCTCGACGAGCGCGTCATCCCTCGTTGCGGCCGCGAGGTTCCCTTCGACGACGATCACTGATGCCTCACCCCAATGGGCATCCGCCACGGGCACCACCACCGCGGCTTCGAGTCCCGGGACTGTGCGGACGACCCGCTCGACGCGATCGAGCGACACGTTGACGCCACCGCTGACGATGACGTTGTCGCGGCGCCCGGTCACCCGGAGCACGCCGTCGAACTCGCCGACGTCGCCCGTGCGGTACCAGCGGGTGCCGTCGGCATCCGTCACGAAAGCCTGCGCGGTGCGCTCGTCATCGTCGAGGTAGCCGGCAGCGAGGACCGGGCCCGAGATCTGCACCTCGCCCTCCTCGACACGGACACTCACTCCGGCCAGCGGCACGCCGTCGTACACGCATCCGCCGCTGGTCTCGCTCGACCCGTAGGTTCGCACGATCCGAATGCCGAGAGCTGCCGCACGATCTGCCTCGGCTGCCGGCAACGCCTGCCCGCCGACGAGGATCGCCGCGAACCCCCGCAGGCAGTCGGCGACATCAGGGTCGCCGACTGCGGCATCCAGAAGCCGGGTGAGCTGAGCCGGCACGAGAGAGGTGTACCGGGGAGCATCCGTTGTGCCGGCAGCGTCGACGAATTGGTCGGGGGTGAACGAAGCGGGAATGACGGTGGGCGTCGCCCCGGCCAGGATGCTGCGGACGAGCACCTGGAGCCCCGCAACGTACGTCGGCTCGAGCGCGAGCACCCACGACCCGGAGCCGATCCGTTCCGCGGTCGCCTCGGCGCTGGCGCGCAGCGCGCTGATCGGAAGCACGACCGACTTCGGGTAGCCGGACGAGCCCGACGTCTCGACGATCACTGCGGGCTCGGAACCTGTCCCCGGCGCCTCGGCGAGCGCGTCTCGCAGCGTGGCCACCAGCTCGGCTGCGTCCCGATTGCAGGAGGAACTCAGCCGAATGGGCCGCCACGACCTTGGCTGCGGCGGGTCATCCTGCACTCGGTTCGTCACGATCGGCGTCCGCGCGCGGGTTCAGTAGTGCCAGGGATACGGTGACCAGTCGGGGTCGCGCTTCTGCAGGAACGCATCCTTGCCCTCGACGGCCTCGTCAGTGCCGTACGCGAGCCGCGTGGCCTCCCCCGCGAAAACCTGCTGGCCCACGAGGCCGTCATCGACCGCGTTGAAGGCGAACTTCAGCATCCGGATCGCCGTCGGCGACTTCGTGAGGATCGTGCGCGCCATCGCGATCGCCTCCCGCTCGAGGTCGGCATGGTCAACGACACGGTTGACCGCACCCATCTCATACGCGCGCTGCGCCGAATACTCCTCGGCGAGGAAGAAGACCTCGCGCGCGAACTTCTGGCCGATCTGCCGCGCGAAATACGCCGAGCCGTAGCCCGCGTCGAACGAGCCGACGTCCGCATCCGTCTGCTTGAATCTGCCATGCTCGCGACTGGCGATCGACAGGTCGCACACGACGTGCAACGAGTGCCCGCCGCCGGCAGCCCAGCCCGGGATCACCGCGATCACGACTTTCGGCATGAACCGGATGAGCCGCTGCACCTCGAGGATGTGCAGCCGCCCCGCGCGGCCCGGGTCGGGCGCGGTGGCGTCGTCGGCGGCGTAGGTGTAGCCGTCGCGACCACGAATGCGCTGGTCGCCACCCGAGCAGAAGGCCCAGCCGCCGTCCTTCGGGCTCGGACCGTTGCCCGTCAGCAGCACGACGCCGATCCGCGAATCCTGCCGAGCGATATCGAGCGCACGGTAGAGCTCGTCGACCGTGTGGGGGCGAAACGCATTGCGCACCTCGGGCCGGGCGAACGCGATTCGGGCGATCCTGCCATCCGGTGAGACGTGGGAGGTGATGTCGGTATACCCCTCGGCACCGGGGGCGAGAACCCAGGCATCCGGGTCGAACAGCTCGGAAACGCTCACGCGACCAGCCTACGCGGGCGGCCACGGATGCCGTCAGCCGCCGTTTGCTCGCCGGTCACTCCCCGTCCCGTCGACCCGCCGATTCCCCGGGTAGCCTGGAAGGGCGACCGCGAGGAGAGATACGGATGCAGATCAGGACATCGTCCGACTGGCGGGATGCCCTCCCGTTCGAGACCCCGGTCCTGGCCTCCGAGGCGATGCCCGGCGAGGCGAGCCGCTGCGCGCGATGCCCCGCTGACGAACCGCCGAAGGAGCGCACCGAGCTGTGGGCGGTCAAACACAGGCATCCCAACAACCACGCCGGGTTCGTGCGGCTCTACTGCCTCCAGCATCGCCCCGCCGTCGCGCCACCGCCGGCCGTCTCGGCTCCGCCGGCCGCACGCGCCCGAAAGAGCACGACGCCGCGAGCACCCCGCTCCACCCGAGCGACACCGTCGGTGCCCGAGAGGGTTGCAGCCGTGTGCACGAACTGTTTCGTTGAGGTGCCACCGAGCGGCATCTGCGGCGTCTGCGGAGAGCCGGTCAGCTGACGGATCCGCCGATCACGCCGCGTTCTTGGCGTCCCGCCACGCGACCCACTGCTTGACGGCGTCGAAGTTCCAGTCGGGGCCGTCGAGTCCCAGCGTGAAGAGCCTCACCCCGGCGTCATAGAGCGCGTCGACCTCGGCGACGCCGCGCGCGCCGATCTCGTTCGAGACCGTGAGGTTCGACAGGTCGCGCTCTTCCTTCTCTGCCCACTGCTCGAGAATCTCGAGCTTGCTGGTGACGGCATCCGGCTTCACGAAGCTGTGCCAGATGTCGGCGTGGCGGGCAACCAGACGAAGGGTCTTCTGTTCGCCGGCACCGCCGATCATGACCGGGATCTTGCGGGTCGGCGCCGGGTTGAGCACCTGCCACCGCGCCTCGACCCGGCGGAGCCCCTCGGCGAGATCGTCGAGGCGTGAACCCGCGGTCCCAAACTCGTAGCCGTACTCCAGGTAATCCTTCTCGAACCACCCCGAGCCGGTGCCGAAGATGAACCGACCGGTAGCGCCGCCCTTGGCGCTGATGTGATCGACCGTCCGCGCCATATCGGCCTGCAGATCGGCGTTGCGGTAGCTGTTGCAGTTGACAAGCGCTCCGAACTCGATGCGCTCGGTCTGCTCAGCCCATGCGCCGAGCATCGTCCACGACTCGAAGTGCGCCCCATCCGGGTCACCGCTGAGCGGGTAGAAGTGATCCCAGTTGAAGGCAATGTCGACGCCGAAGTCCTCGAGCCAGAGGACTGCATCGCGGATCTGGGGATAGGTCACGTGCTGGGGGCGCACCTGAACGCCGAGCCGGACCGGAGTGTCAAGAAGAACCATGCCTTCAGCCTACGGAGACGTAGGCGCTCGGGGTCCGCGCGGCGGGATGCCATGAGGCCGTGTGGCGGGCAGGATGAGATCATGGTCGCCGCTTCGCACCTGCCATCGATTCCGCCGCTGGATGAACTGCTCGAGAGCGCACACGTGGTCTCCCTCCCGCTGACGACACGGTTCCGCGGCATCGAGCACCGCGAAGCGATGCTGCTGCGCGGTCCCGCCGGCTGGACCGAGTTCTCACCGTTCGTTGAGTACGAGGATGCCGAGGCCAGCGCCTGGCTTGCCGCAGCCATCGACTTCGGCTGGCACAGCACCCCGGTACCGCGACGAAGCGAGATCCGCGTGAACGCGACGGTTCCCGCCGTTGCGCCGGATGCCGTACCCGCGATTCTGGCGCGGTTCGACGGATGCCGCACCGTGAAGGTCAAGGTGGCCGAGCCCGGCGGAACTCTTGCCGATGATGTGGCCCGGGTGAGGGCGGTGCGCGAGACGATGGGGGCGCTTGGCCGCATCCGCGTCGACGCGAACGGAGCGTGGAATCTCGACGAGGCAGAACACGCCGTCCACGCGCTGGCCGAGTTCGACCTCGAGTATGTCGAGCAGCCCTGCGCGAGCATCGATGAGCTGCGGGAGCTGCGGCGCCGTATCCGGTACATGGGAGTGCCCGTCGCCGCCGACGAGAGTGTGCGCAAGGCGGATGACCCGCTCGCTGTAGCGCGGGCGGGCGCCGCGGACTTGCTCGTGATCAAGGCGCAACCGCTGGGCGGGGTGCACCGCGCACTCGCGATCGTCGCCGAGGCGGGGCTCCCGGTCGTCGTCTCGAGCGCGCTTGACACCTCGGTGGGGCTGGCGATGGGGGCAGCGCTCGCCGCTGCCCTTCCCGACCTCGACTACGACTGCGGCCTGGGCACCGCGTCACTCCTGGCAGCCGACGTCACGACGCAGCCGCTACGCCCGGAACAGGGGACCATTCCCGTCCGCCGGCCCGAGCTCGACGAGTCAGCGGTGACGGAACACGCCGCGCCCGCCGACCGCCGACAGTGGTGGGAGGATCGGCTCACCCGATGCCACGCGCAGCTGGCGGCATCCGGGGCCTGAGCAGATCGCTCTGTCTTCAGCGGCCAGTCACGGTGCGGTGTCGACGAGCGCGAGTGCCAGCTGTTGCGTCCGCAACTCCGCCCGGCGGCGGAGCCCCTCGTCGTCGATCCGCTCGATCGCTGCAGTGATGAGCGCATCCTCCCAGACCGTCAGGACGAGGCGAGCGATGTCACGGGCTGGCAGACGAAGCCGCAGATCGTAGGACGTAGCGAGTGATTCGATCATCCCCTCGACGCGGTCGATGAGGCTCGAGGCCCACGCGAGATACGCCCGCGCAGTCTCGTCATCACGCATCGCACGCAATCGGATCTCGCTCATCAGCACAACGTCCAAGAGACCTTCTACGGTGCCATCGAGCACGCTCTGAACGAGCTCATTCGGGGTCAGCGCGGCATCCTGGGCGCGCAAGCCATCCACCCGCTGGGAGACCGCTTCGAGCTTGCGATCGGTCACCGCACGCACCAGCTCAAAGAACAACTCCTCCTTCGTGGAGAAGTTGGAGTAGAACGCACCGCGCGTGAATCCGGCGCGTTCGCAGATCGCCTCGACCGAGGCTCCGTCCAGGCCGACTTCGGCGAACACTTCGTAGGCGGCGCGCATGAGGCGCGCTTTGGTGCGCTCACGGCCGCGCACGCCGTCGGGCGCGATCCCATCGATCGCCTGCAGAACATGCTGAGCGGCGGCGGTGCCGTCTGCGGACATCCCACTCTCCTCTCGCCGGCGTTCACATCGAGCCTTCAGCTTGCGGGTCTCGTCAATCGTCTACGATACACTTGCGTATCGGATACACCGGTGTATCGAGACTCCCCTTGACGAATCCCGGAGGCAGACCCGTGTCCACCGCTCTCTATGCCCTCGGACGGTGGGCGTATCGTCACCCGTGGCGGGTGTTGGCGTCTTGGCTCCTGGTGCTGATTCTCGCGGGCGGGGGAGCTGTGCTCTTCCAACAGGGAACCGACAACACCTTCTCGATCCCTGGAACGGAGTCGCAGGAGGGACTCGAGGAGCTCCAGCGAACCTTCCCGGAGGTCTCGGGAACCAGCGCGCAGTTCATCGTCGTCGCCCCGGAAGGCATGACCGTCGAGGACGCCCCCTTCCCCGATGACATTGCGCAGACGATCGATGACATCGAGAACATCGACGGAGTTCTCGCCGTCAGCGATCCGTATGACGAGTCGATCTCGGGCCTCATCTCCGATGACGGATCGGCAGCGCTGGTGCGCTTCCAGTTCGAGGGACAAGCCTCGTCGGTCTCCGCAGAGACGAAGGATCAGCTCTTCGAGATCACCGACGCCCTGCAGGCTGAACTTCCGGCAGGCAGCACCGTGGCGCTCGGCGGCGACCTCTTCTCTCAGTCGCTGCCGACACTCTCGATCGTCGAGCTGTTCGGCGTGATCCTGGCCCTGGTCGTGCTGATCGTCACCTTCCGATCCTTCGTCGTCGCCGGGCTCCCCCTCATCACTGCACTGCTCGGTGTCGGACTGTCGATGGCGCTCATCTTCATTTCCACGGCCTTCGCCACGATCTCGTCGACAACGCCGATGCTCGCCCTCATGCTGGGGCTTGCGGTCGGGATCGACTATGCCCTGTTCATCATTTCCCGCCAGCAGGATGCCGTCCGCGAAGGGGTGGACCCGGAAGAGGCTGCAGCTCGCGCCACCGGAACCGCGGGCTCCGCAGTCGTCTTCGCCGGCGCAACGGTACTCATCGCCCTGATCGGCCTCTCGTTCGCGAACATCCCGTTCCTGACCACCATGGGAATCGCGGCATCCGTCGCCGTGGCGATAGCCGTTGCCATCGCCGTGACCCTCACTCCCGCCTTCCTCGGATTCGTCAAGGGCCGAGTTGCCGGATGGCCTCGGCGCGCACCGCGCACCTCGCAGCGCCGACGCGGAACATCAGCCCGCGAGGATGCCGCGGCAGTTGCCACTGCCACTGCCACTGCCACTGCCACTGCCGAGGCAGCGTCAGCAGCGGATGCCGAACCCGCACCCACCATCACGCACGGAAAGAAGACGAATCGGTGGGTGAAGCTCGTGACCCGGCATCCGATCGTCACGACCGTCTCGGTGGTCGCGCTCCTCGGAGCGCTCGCGATACCGGCCGGCAGCCTCGCGCTCGCCCTTCCCAACGCCGGGATGCTGCCCGAAGACAACGAGGCGCGGCAGAGCTACGACCTCGTGGCCGAGCACTTCGGCGCCGGCGCCAACGGGCCGCTCATCATGACCGGCACGATCGTCACCTCGACCGACCCGTTGACCCTCATGCAGGACCTCGGCGACGACATCGCGACGATCCCCGGCGTGAAGGAGGTCGCGCTCGCGACCCCGAACCGCACCGCCGACACCGGGATCGTGCAGATCGTTCCCGAGACCGCGCCCGATGACCCCGCCACGGCAGAACTCGTGCGAGAGCTGCGCGCACAGCACGATCGCCTCCTTGACGAATACGGCGTGGACCTGAAGGTCACGGGCTTCACCGCGATCGCCATCGACATCTCCGACCGGCTCGGCGGCGCGCTCCTGCCCTTCGGTATCTTCGTCGTGGGTCTCTCGCTCGTGCTGCTCACGATCGTCTTCCGATCGATCTGGGTTCCCCTCAAGGCAGCCGCGGGGTACCTCCTCTCGGTAGCTGCCGCGTTCGGGATCGTCGCCCTGGTCTTCGAATGGGGAGTCTTCGCCGACGCCCTCCACGTGTCCAAGACCGGCCCCGTGATCAGCTTCATGCCGATCATCCTCATGGGGGTCCTTTTCGGTCTCGCAATGGATTACGAGGTCTTCCTCGTGTCGCGGATGCGCGAGGACTATGTCCACCTGCGGCGCGCCCGCGGCGGGAGGGCCGACCGCGCGACGGCGATCAGCGCCGTCCGGTCGGGATTCACGGCATCCGCCCGCGTGGTCACAGCCGCCGCGATCATCATGTTCGCGGTGTTCGCCGCGTTCGTCCCCGAAGGCGACATCAACATCAAACCCATCGCGCTGGGCCTTGCCGCGGGTATCGCGATCGACGCGTTCCTCGTGCGCATGACCCTGGTTCCCGCGGTCATGGCGCTCCTCGGCGAAAAGGCGTGGTGGATGCCGCGATGGATGCATCGGGTGCTCCCCCACTTCGACATCGAAGGCGAAGCAGTGGAGCGGGAGCTCTCGCTGCGGGATTGGCCCGAACCGAGGACGACGGCGGCTGTCGTTGCCGAGGACCTGGCCGTGCACGCCTTCGGTTCACGACACGGAACCGACACCGATCTGTTCACCGGGGTCGGCATCCGTGTCGAATACGGCGACACCGTCGTCGTCACCGGTGACCCCCGCGCTGCCCGGGCATTCCTGATGACGATCGCGGGAAGGCTCGCGCCGACGGACGGGCGACTGCGAGTTGCCGGGCACCTGCTCCCCGAGCGCGCCGCCTGGGTGCGCTCGCACGTGGGTGTCGCGCTCCTCGCCGACACTGACGAACCCCTCACCGAACTCACACAGGCCCTGCGCGGATCGGCGCGGATCATCGTGATCGACGGCCTCGACCGACTGGAGGGAGAAGCCGTCCGAGACCAGGCGGCAGCTCTCCTGCGAGATGCGGCGCTTGTTCGCCGCGAGCGCGCCGGCGACGCGGACTCTCCCCTCACGATCCTGGCTTCGGCCCAGCACGAGGGACCGGCCCTGGGCCTGATGGCTGACGCCCACCGGCCCGACCTGCGCTCGATCACCGTGTCGACTCGATCCGATATGACAGTTTCCGCATCCGCGGAGGAGCACTCATGAGCATTCCCCTCGAACGCGCCCGCACCCGGCGGCCGATCACCTGGTTGACGATCCTCGGCGTCATCCTGCTTCCTGCCCTCATCGGCGGCATCCTTGTCGTTGCGCTCTACAACCCGACCACGCGCCTGGATGCCATGAACGCGGCGATCGTGAACGACGACGAGCCCGTCACGATCAACGGACAGACCGTGCCGCTCGGGCGGCAGCTCACGGCGGGCCTCGTCGAAGGCTCCGACGACACCGACAGCAACCTCACGTGGACGATCTCCAACGCCGAGGATGCCGCGGCGGGCCTTGCCGACGGCACCTACGCCGCGGTCGTGACGATCCCCGAGAACTTCTCGGCCGCCGCGACATCCACTCAACCTGGCGAGACGCCGGAGAAGGCAACGATCGAGGTCACCACACCCCCCGACAGCCGCATCGTGGATGACGCCATCACCGCACAGATCACCTCGACAGCGGCATCCTTGACCGGCGAGCAGATCTCGACCGCCTACCTCGAGAACGTCTTCCTCGGTTTCACGACCCTCGGTGAGCAGCTCGGTGAGGCCGCGGATGGCGCCGATCAGCTGGCTTCCGGCATCGGGCAGTCGGCCGACGGATCCGCCGAACTCGCGAGCGGCATCGACCAACTCGCTTCCGGCGCGGGTGCGCTGAGCTCTGGGCTCGGGACCATCGCGAGCTCGACGTCGCAGGCGGCTGGGGGCGCAGCGCAGCTGGCTGCCGCGCAGAACCAGATCGCCGACGGGCTGGATGCGGCGCCGCTCCCTGCGGCCGCGAACACGATGTACGGCTACATGCAGTCGGCTGCCACAGGAACGGTCACTGTCGCGCAGGGCGCCGGCGCCCTCGCGCAAACACTCGGAACACTCGCCGCGACCTGTGACGGGTCGCCCTCCTACTGCCAGAGCGTTGCCACTGCTGCCGACGCGGCCGCGACGGTCGCGCAGAATGCTGGATCCGCGGCCACCGCGGCAGGAACCGCAGCCGGCTACGGCGGGCAGGTCGTTCCGGGCATCTCGACCCTGATTTCGCAGACGAGCGGCGGCCTTCGTCAGGTCGCCGCGCAGACGCAGAGTCTCTCCGACGGTCTTACACAGCTCGCCCAGGGAACAACGCAGTCGCAGTCCGGTGCGCAGAGCCTGCAGAGCGGCGCCTCCCAGGCCGCAACCGGCGCGACAAGCCTCACCGACGGCCTGACCCAACTCGCGAGCGGAACGACCGACCTCGCGGACGGGCTGCACACGGCTGTCGACCAGCTTCCGTCGTACACGGATGCCGAGGCCGCAAGCCTCGCGGAGGTCGTCGCCGATCCGGTGCAGGCCGAGGGCGTCGGATCCGACCTGTTCGGCGCCTCCGCGATTCCGCTGCTGACCGCGCTCGCGCTGTGGTTCGGCGCGCTCGGTACGTTCATCGCGCTGCGCGCGTTCCCCGCACGCACTCTCGCCTCCCGGTCGCCGTCGGCGCTTCTCGCCCTTCGCTCCTTGGCGCCGGCAGCAGCGATCGGGGCCATCCAAGGTCTGCTCGTGGCAGGGATCGTGCAGATCTCTGCGGGCTACGACTGGGGTGACTGGTCGATCTTCGCGGGTGTCAGCATCCTGGCCTGTGTCGCCTTCGCCGCCGTGAACCAGGCACTGGTTGCCGTATTCGGCGGCGCGGGCCGCTGGATCGCGGCGCTTATCGGTGTGCTCGCGGTCGCGGCCGGAATCGTGTCCACGGTGCCGGGGGTCCTCCTGGCGATCGACGGATTGATGCCGACCTCACCCGCGTATACCGCGATGCTCGGCGCGCTCACCGATTCCGGTGGTGTGGGTGCCGGGATCGCGGGCCTTGCGATCTGGGGAGGCCTCGGCCTGGTGGCGACCATCCTCGCGATAGCCAGGAAGCGAACGACATCAGCCCGCGCCATCCTCGCCTCCCCGGTCGTGAGCTAGCTAACCCACCCGCCATCACCGTTCGGTCGCGCCCTCGCGAGGGTCCCATGGCCCCGCATCCACACGAAGCCGCTACTGAAGGAAGACAAGCAGCCGTTGCGGAGTCTGCGCCACCGGCGTCGGTCGCGCCGTAAAGCGGGTCCCTCCCACCCAAACCCACACGAAGCCGCGTCCGAAGGATGGGGAGCCTCGCGTCACCGCTGAGATCAGTTCGGTCGCGCCGTGATGCGGGTCTTGCCCGCGCATACCCACACGACGGCGCGACCGAAATCCCTTGCCCGCCCCTGAGGGCCGCGGACTATCAGCTCAGTCGCGCCTTGGTGCGGGTCTCACGTCTCGACACCCGGGTCAAGGCGCGACTGAAATGTCTGGCCAGCCCAGAACGAGCCAGCGCGGACTCAGCCACGGATGTCGGACCTAGCCCGGAGATCGGGCGAGCCAAAGCCTCAGCTGAGGCCGCTGTAGGCGTGGAGACCCTTGAAGAACATGTTCACGATCGTGAAGTTGAAGATCACGGCGGTGAACCCGACGATCGACAGCCACGCCGAGCGTGAGCCGCGCCAGCCGCGCGTCGCGCGGGCGTGGATGTAGCCGGCGTAGAGGACCCAGATCACGAAGGTCCAGACTTCCTTCGTGTCAAAGCCCCAGTAGCGGCCCCAGGCGTCGTTGGCCCAGATCGATCCCGCGATAAGGGTGAAGGTCCAGAAGACGAAGCCCATGATCGCAAAGCGGTAGGCCAGCGATTCGAGTGCTTCCGAGCCGGGAAGGGTCCGTAGGAAGCCGGGGCCCCTGCGCACCGTCGCGCCGGTGCCGACGGCGGCGATCGCTCGCTGCTCGCGGCGCGCCTGCATGAGCTGCAGCACCGACAGGCCGAACGCGATCGCGAACAGTGCGGTTGCCAGCGACGCGACGAACACGTGGATGACGAGCCACACGCTCTTGAGCGGATCGGCCAGCGGCACGACCTCGACATAGAACGTGAACGGCAGCGATGCGCCGCCGAGCATGAGCACGACCATGCCCGTGATGAGCGATCCGAGGAAACGGAGGTCGTAGCGGAAGAGCACCCCGAGGTAGACGGCGACGATCAGCATCGTTCCCGTGAGCGCGAACTCATACATGTTCGACCACGGCACGTGGCCGGCGACGATGCCGCGGGTGATGACGCCGCCGAGGTGGAACAGGAAGGCGAGCCACGTCAGGCTCGTTCCGATGCGCGCCCACAGCAGGCGCGTGCGGCGCCCGGGCGCGGCGTTGAGGTTCTCCTCGGCCGCCCGCCCTTCGGCGCGAAGCTCCTCGACAGCGGATGCCGCATCCGCTGCGCCGTCCACGGATGCCGCGCCGGCACCCACCGAGACGAGCTCGCGCTGGCCGGAGCGCTCGACGGCTACCGCCGAACGGCGGGACAGGTCAACGACGTACGCGATGAACGCGAGCGCATAGATCGAGATGGCGGTCCACACGAGGAGGAATGAGACCGACTCGAGAGACAGCGCTGAATCGACGGGCATGGTGCCAGTTTACGTGCGCTCGTCCGGGCTACGCCCCGCGAGCGCTGCACCGTGGTCCCGGGCGAATCGCTCGACCGTGGCATCCAACGTCGGGTCCTCGCCGCGCGCGAGCCCCGCGTACTCGAGGCGCACGTTAGAACCCTGCACAGTCGCCTTCACCCACACGCGGCGGCGGGGCACGAACAGGGCGGCGAGCAGCCCGGCGACGGCAATCGAGGCGAACAGAAGAACCCAGGTCGCGGCAGCATCGCGGTGGATCGAGAGCGAAACGAACCGCTTGACCGGCTCGCCGGCGGGAGTCACGGCCGAATCATCCTCGAAGGTGACCGTTCCCCGGCCGCCGGGAATCTCGGCGGTCTCCCCGGGCAGAAGCCGGATCGAGTCGACCCCGGTGGTTCCGCCGGTGAGCTGGGTCATGTCGGTGGTGTCGAGGGCGTACACCGAGCGCGGGATGCCCCCGTCGATCCCGAGGTCGCCCTCGAAAACGTTGAACGTGAGTTCCGGGTAGACCAGTGCCGGCCACCCCGACGTGAGGGCGCCGCTCTCGAGCTCCGCGACTGTCGGGTAGAAGAAGCCGACGAGTCCGAGCTGCTCGGGCAGCCCGTCGGGAATCTTGACGACACCGAGCGAGGTGAGGTTGCGGTCCTGTGGCAGGAACGGAACGGATGCCGAGTACACGACCTCGCCGTCGGGACCTCGAACCGTGATGGTCGGCGCGTATCCGTTGCCCATGAGGAAGATCCGATCGCCGGCGACATCCAACGGATGATTCACCCGCACCTCACCGGCAGTCGGCTCCTCGCCCGCGCGTTGGGTGGTGAGGCGCGCGACGAAGTCTCCGGCCTGACCCGCCCCGCTCTCATCGGGCGCGACGTAACTGACGCTGAACTCGTCGAGCGTCATCGCGTAGGGGACGAGAGAGTTCTCGTCGACGAAGCGCCCCGGATTGAACGAGGAGTAGTCCACGAGAGCGTTCGTGAAAGTGTCGCCCTGGATGATGACGGTCTGTCCGGTGTACGTGAATCCCCCGCCGACGCCCACGGCGATGAGCACACCCACGAGCGCCCCATGGAAGATGAGGTTCCCGGTCTCTTTCAGGTAGCCGCGCTCTGCCGAGACGCTGAAGCTCGGGGCGCCCCGACGCGCGGTGTCGTAGCGCTCGGTTCGGTAGCCGCCGCGGCGCAGTTGCTGCTCGGCGACGGCAACAGCATCGGCTGCGAAGGCTGCGGGATCGACATCCGCCGTTTCGACCAGCGTTTCGCGGTGAGTCGAGAGCCGCTCGAGCCTGGCGGGAGTGCGCGGGGGCCTGGCTCGCAGCGCCTTCCAGTGGTGTTGCGTGCGCGGGATGACGCAGCCGATGAGCGAGATGAACAGCAGGATGTAGATCGCCGAGAACCAGGCCGACGTGTACACGTCGAACAGCTGGAGTCCGTCGAGGATCGGTGCGAGGTCCGGATTGTCGGTGAAGTACTGACTCACGCCGTTCGGGTCAGCGCTGCGCTGGGGCACCAACGACCCGGGGATTGCCGCGATGGCCAAGAGCAGGAGCAGCAGCAGCGCCGTGCGCATGCTCGTGAGCTGGCGCCATCCCCACCGCGCCCATCCCACAACGCCCAGCGCGGGCGAGTTGACGGTGTCGTCGGAGGACGAACCACCGGCATCCGCGCTGTCTGCTGCGGATTCGGCGTAGTCAGCTGGTCTGAGCGGATCGACAGTCACGTCGTCAGAGCGGGAGGGGGACACTGGCGAGCACCCCCTGGAGCGAAATCATGAGCGTCGTCCAGACGCCGGTGAGCATGAGGACCCCGAGCAGCACCAGAAGGATGCCGCCGGTGATGTTGATGACGCGAATGTGGCGTCGCAGGAACGTGACGGCGGTGGTCGCCCAGCCGAGGCCGAGCGCGAGCAGCACGAACGGGATGCCGAGTCCGAGCGAGTACGTGAGACCGAGGATTGCCGCCCGCCCGGGGTCGCCGAAATTCCAGGACAGCGCGGTGATCGCGGCCAGGGTCGGGCCGATGCACGGAGCCCAGCCGAGGCCGAGCGCGAGACCCAGCAGGGGGGCGCCGATGAGGCCGATATTGCCGCGTACCTGCGGTTTGATCGTGCGCTGCGCGAAGCCGAACAGCCCGATGAAGACGAGGCCGAGCAGGATGATGACACCACCGAGGATGCGGGTGATGAGGTCGCCATACCGGAGGAAGAACTGGCCGAGCGCACCACCGAGGATCGTGATCGCCATGAACACGACGGTGAATCCGGCGATGAACAGCGAAACCCCGCCGAGGAGACGCGCCCGGCTCGGGACCGCGATCCCCTGGTCGTTGCGGGTCGAGGTGACTGAGCCACCGATGAACCCGAGATAGCCGGGCACCAGAGGCAGCACGCACGGCGAGAGAAAGGATAGGACGCCCGCCGCCAACGCGATCGGGACGGCAACCCAGAGGGCTCCCCCTCCGATCAGGTCGGTGACGTTCATCCGTTCTCCGCGAGCGTTTCCTTCACGAGAGTCGTGAGGATGGACGAGCTCGAGAGCGCGCCGATGACCCGAGCAGCGACGCGGCCTTCGGGGTCGATGACAAGCGTGACGGGGGTCGCGTTCAAGGGGGTCGCGTCCGCGAACGCGAGCTTGAGTTCGCGGTCGCCGACCGAGATGAGGCTCGGATAGCTGACGCCGTTGTCTTCGGCGAACGATCGCGCCGTCGGCGCCTCGTCGGCGGTGTTCAGGCCGAGGAACGCGACATCCGGCCCGCCGACCTCCTCGTAGGCGGCCTCGAGTTCGGGCGCCTCGACGATGCACGGCGCGCATGCGGCGTACCAGAAGTTCACCACGAGCACCTGACCGCGGTAGTCCTCGCTGGTCACCGTCTCGCCGGTATCGGTGACGCCCGAGAAGTTCAGCGGCGCGGAGCGTTGGTCGATGGGAATCGCGACGGCTTCCATTCCGTTCTGCGCGATGAAGCCCTTGTTGTCACCCGCCCGGTACTGGTCGGCGAGCGGATCGGCGGTGCACCCGGCGAGCACTCCGCCCACCGCGAGGGCGCCAACCAGCGCGAGAGCGACGGATGCCGACCCGCGGCCACGGCGAATCGTCACGTCACACCGCCCCGACGTCGATGGCGCCCGATGTCGCTGCGGGCTCGACATAGTCGACCTCGACCCACCCGTCGGCTGACCGCTCGAAACTCGTCACGCTCGACAGCGCGCACCGGCGGTGCCGCGGATCGTGCTGCGTCGGAAGCCCGGCAACTGCAAGGTGGGTCACCCAGATAGGGAGCTGATGGGAGACCACGACCACGTCGCCGTCGTCTGCCTCACCCCAGGCATCCGTCATCGCGGCATCCATGCGGGCGACGACCTGCGCGTAGGGCTCACCCCAGCTGGGCACCGCGGGGCGAGCGAGGTACCGCCAGTTCAGCGGGTTCATCAGGGCGCGCTTCATGCGCTTTCCCTCGAAGACGTTGGTCGGCTCGATGACGCGCTCGTCGGTGGTGGCCCGCAGACCGAAACGGTCGATGAAGGGCTGGGCCGACTCCTGCGCCCGCTGCAGCGGGGACACGATGAGGGATGCCAGCGGGCGCTCGAGCCCGCCGATCCAGGCCGCCGCTTGTTGCGCCATACGCCGTCCGTCTTCGCTCAGCCCGTAGCCGGGGAGCCGTCCGTACAGGACCCGATTCGGGTTGAAGACCTCCCCGTGACGCACGAGATGGACACGGTCAGCGGGCACATCCTCAGTCTACGTGGGGGTTCGCTTTGCGCGGGCTGAGAGCGCTCGCTGCTCTGCGACCGAGGGCTCAGTCCGCGGAGGGCTTGGGATCCCCTGCGCGCCGGTCGGCCACAAGCGTACGGATGCGAACGACGAGGAACCACGCAATCCCGACCACCACCGCGGCGATCACGACGTACTGCAGGATGTCGGCGTACCGCTCGATCACGGGCCAGGCCTCACCGAGGAAGAACCCGGCCAGTACGAAGATCGTGTTCCACAAGGCACTGCCTGCGACGGTCAACAGGCCGAACTTCCACAGCGGCATGCGGGTCACGCCCGCCGGGATCGAGATCAGACTGCGGAAGATCGGCACCATCCGCCCGAAGAAGACCGCCTTGCCACCGTGACGGTGAAACCACGCGACAGTGCGATCAATGTCATCCGGACGCAGTAGCGGGACCTTGGCCGCGATCGTGCGCAGTCTGTCCACGCCGAGCCAGGCGCCGATCCCGTAGAGCAGGAAGGCACCCACGACCGAGCCGAGGGTCGTCCAGATCAGGGCCTCCGCAAGAGAGAACGACCCGCGGCTGGCCGAGAGACCCGCCATCGGCAGGATCACCTCGCTCGGCAGCGGCGGGAAGATGTTCTCGAGCGCGATCGCAAGACCTGCACCTGCGGGCCCGATGATCTCCATGAGCGAGACCGACCAGTCGATGAGGTGCGTCATCCAGGAGCCGTCTGCTGTCGCGGTGTGCACCCCACCACGGTACGGCCGCGAGGTTACAGCGGGCTGGACGCTGCCTGTGTAGGACGGCTCGGGTCAGGTACCAGCCCAGACCAGGACGGCACCGATCAGCCAGAGCGCGACCATCAGAACGAAGGCGGTGATCGGGATCCAGAACGAGATCCGACGCAGCACGATCATGACGATCGAGCCGGCGAGTGCGACGAGGTATACGACCCATGGGGAAAGCACTGCAACCCAGATGCCGATGGTCATCACGTTGAAGTTGCACCCGGTCGGCGAGCACGAGTCCGATGCGAAGGTCAGGAACGCCCCGAAAACGGATGCCGTCACTGCTGCTGCCGCCAAGAGCAGAAGCAGCACGATCGAGACGATGAGATCGGCCCACCGTAGGGGTCGGCGGGGCTTGCGGGGGCGAGGGGCGACCGGCGTCGCGGATTCGGCGGAATCGCCCGCGGCGCCCTCGTCTGCGGCATCCGTCTCGCTCGGCACGTCGGCGTGCTCGGCCCGCTCGGGCTCCTGCACGCGGAACGAGCTCGGATCCATGCGGAAGACGGGGTCTTTCGGGTCGCTCACGGGCCCATCCTAGGGCGCAGGCGGTTCGCGGCGCACCGGCCCGTAGACTGGGCGCTCGTGAGTGAACGCGTCCTGGTCAACCAGCTCAAGCAACTGCCCGCGGGCACCGTCTCCGTTTCCGGATGGGTCGAGACAGTGCGCGATCAGAAGAAGGTGCAGTTCGTCGTCCTGCGCGATGAGACCGGCGCCGTTCAGCTGGTGAACCCCGCTACTCGGGAGCTGTCGGAGGATGCCGACGACGCGGCTCGCGCAGCCCTTGCCCTCACCGAGACCATCTCGGCGCTGTCGACGGGCACCTTCCTGACCGTGACGGGGGAGCTCAAGCACGACGAGCGCGTCAAGCTCGGGGGCGTCGAGATCAAGATCCACACTCTCGAGATCGCCGCGGCATCCGACCCCGAGACCCCGATCGCCGCAGACAGCGGGCTCGACAAGCGCATGGACTGGCGCTTCATCGACCTGCGTCAGGCCCGCAACAACCTGATCTTCCGCGTGCAGACCACGCTTGAGCACGCGATGCGCAGCTACTGGATCGAGCGCGACTACATCGAGATCCACTCCCCCAAGCTCATGTCGAGCCCCGCCGAGTCGCGGGCTGAGCTGTTCCAGCTCGAATACTTCGGCGACCAGACCGCGTATCTGGCGCAGAGCCCCCAGCACTTCAAGCAGATGGCGCAGGCCGCGGGCTTTGGCAAGGTGTTCGAGATCGCTGATGCCTTCCGTGCCGACCCGAGCTTCACGAGCCGTCACGCCACCGAGTTCACCTCCATCGACGCCGAGATCAGCTGGGTCGACTCGCACGAAGACGTCGCGCGGATGCAGGAAGAGTTGCTGCAGACGGCTATCGCGGCTGTGAAGGAAAAGCACGGGGCTGAAATCGAAGAGCTGTTCGGGCTCGAGGTCACGGTTCCGACGCTGCCGTTCCCCCGCATTCCCCTTGCCGAGGCCCGGTCGATCGTCGCCTCCCGCGGGTACGAGATCCCCCGCGCTGACGGCGACCTCGACCCCGAAGGCGAACGTCAGCTGTCGGCATACGTGAAAGAGACGTACGACCACGACTTCGTGTTCGTCACCGACTACCACCCCGAGATCCGGCCGTTCTACCACATGCGTGACCCCGAGACCGGGATGACCAAGAGCTACGACCTGCTCTACCGCGGCACCGAGATCACGACGGGCGCGCAGCGCGAGCACCGCGTCGAGGTTCTTGAGGCGCAGGCCACCGAGAAGGGTCTGGATGTCGCAGGCCTCGAGCACTACCTCGACTTCTTCCGCTACGGCGTCCCGCCGCACGGCGGTTTCGGGATGGGCCTCGCGCGCCTTCTGATGCTGCTACTCGGCGAATCCTCCATCCGCGAGGTGACGTTCCTCTTCCGCGGCCCCACGCGCCTCGCGCCCTGAGCCGGGTGCCGGTCACGCCTACGCTGGGAGGATGACCGCAGCTCCGGCATCCGATCTCTCACCCGTGCGCCCCGAGGGGACACACAACTTTCGCGACATCGGCGGCTTGCCCCTGGGGTCGGGTGATCGCACGCGGGCCGGGGTCTTGTACCGGTCGGACGCCCTCAGCGGCCTGACACCTCGGGGTCTGGAGCAACTCGCCGCGAGCGACATCGAGGTCGTCATCGACTTCCGGACCGACATGGAGCGTCAGATGGGGCCCGACATCCTGCCTGCGACGCGGCCCCCGCGCGTCGTTCAGCTCGGCGTGCTTGAGGGAGCGATGGCCGGGCTGGCTCAGGAGGTGCTGCGCTCCGCATCGCAGCAGAGTGATCCCGAGGCCGTATCCCGCGCGATCGAGGCAGCCCTGGCCCAGATCCCCTCACTGCCCGATCTGTATGTCTCGATGCTGCAGCACGGCGCGAGCGCCTTCGCCGAGACGGCGCGCACGGTAGCCGAATCCGACGGCGCCGTGCTCGTGCACTGCACGGCCGGCAAGGATCGCACAGGCGTCGCGATTGCGCTCATCCTTGACGCCGTCGGCGTGGAACGAGCCGCGATCGTCGATGACTACGCCTCCTCGGAGCGAAACCTCGCTGGCCCCTGGACCGAGCGCATGTTCGGCATGCTGCAGGCCATGGGACTCCCCCGCACACCCGCGCTGGATGATCTCGTCGCCGCGACGCCGCCGGTCGCGATCCTCACCGCGTTGGAGTGGGTGGATGCAAACTACGACGGCGCTGCCGGCTACCTGCGCTCAGGTGGACTGACAGATGCCGAACTCGACGCCCTGCGGCGACGCCTCGTCTAGGACCGTGAGCGCCGCGACGAGATGACGAAGTCGACGGCGTGACGGGATGCCACGACGCTGCGGATGTAGGCGGCGACGTCTTCGTGGGCTGGATGCACCTGGTAGGCCTCGAGGGCATCGAGATCGTCGACATCCATGATGAGGACGACATCCGCATTGACGTCCGGATACTCGCTGTTGGCACCGGCCGACAACGCGCGGATCTCGGGAACAACGCCGACCAGGGCGTTCAGCCGCCGCGCGACCTCGGCCGCGTGCTCCGCGCGCGTGGCGGCATCGCTTGCAGCCATCGTCCACATCACGACATGACGCAGCGTCATCGCGACACCTCCTGGGCCCGGGGCGTGGCATCCGCTTTCTCCAACGCCGCACGCAACCGCGCAGCGTCGAGGCGCCAGTGCGCGTGGAAGTCGCCGTCGATGAGCACGACCGGGATCTTCTCCCACCACAGCTCCGACAACGCCGGGTCATCATCGATGGAAAGCTCCGTGACCGTCACCGCATCGGCCTGCTCGTCGGGGAGATCTGCGAGAACATGGTCGATCACGCCCCGCGCGACATCGCACAGGTGGCATCCGTCCCGGCCGATGAGAGTCACTGTCGTCACGGTGCCATCGTACGGGGGCGGCGATCCTCCGAGCCTCCTGTGTTCCTGGCGCACGGTTTGCGGGTGCCCCCGGTGCGCCCCGTAGCGTGGACGAAGGCCCCGGAGGGAGAAACGGATGCTCAACCTGCGCCAGCACCACTGGCAGAGCGCGACAGACGTCGTCGATGCGACGACAGCGACCCTCGGACCCTGGCTGACATTCGCAATCGCCGTGGTCGTCGCCGTCGTATCGGCACTCGTGCTGACCGTGATCGTCTCGGGGATCGTGAAACTCGCGCTCCGGCGACGGCCATGGGGCCAGAGCTTCGTGCGCTACGTACGGCGGCCGTTTCGCACGATCATCCTGATCATTGCCCTGTGGATCGCCATCGACCGCTCCTTCCCGCTGGGGCTTGCAGGCGGCAATGCCGCCGAGAATGCGGCGTGGGATGCCGTCATCGACCGCGCTGCGGCGATTGCCTCAATCGCGGCGGCGGCGTGGCTGCTGATCGAGCTGGTGCGCTTCGCCACCGAGATGGCACTCGGCCACTACCGGATCGACGTGCCCGACAATCGCGTCGCTCGACGCATCCGTACCCAGGTGCTGATTCTCCGCCGCGTCGCCGTGGTCATCATCGTCATCCTCGCCATCGGTGCGGCGCTGCTCACCTTCCCGTCGATCCAGGCATTCGGCGCCAGCGTTCTGGCATCGGCCGGTATCGCTTCGATCGTCGCGGGACTTGCGGCACAGTCCGTGCTCGCCAACATGTTCGCCGGTATCCAGTTGGTCTTCAGCGAAGCCCTGCGCGTGGATGATGTCGTCGTTGCGGACGGCCAGTGGGGCCGCGTCGGCGAGATCACCCTCAGCTACGTCGTCCTCGACCTCTGGGATGACCGCCGTCTGGTGCTGCCCTGCACGTACTTCACCACGACGCCGTTCGAGAACTGGACACGCAGGGGCAGCGAGCTGCTGGGAGCTGTCGAGCTCGACGTGGATTGGCGCATCTCCACCGCCCGTATGCGCGAGCACCTGCAGCGCGTGGTCAGCGAGACCGAGTTGTGGGACGGGCGCACGGCAGTGCTCCAGGTGACCGAAGCCACCGGCGGACTGGTACGGGTACGCATCCTGGTCACCGCCGCGAACGCGGGGACGCTCTTCGACCTACGGTGCCTGGTGCGCGAAGAGATGGTCGCCTGGGTGCGCAGCACCAATCCGGACGCACTTCCGGTGCAGCGGATCCTAGTCACGCAGCCGGCCGAAGCCACCGAGGCCGAAAGCACGAACACCGGCGCCGTGGAGGGGCTGTTCTCGGGCAGCGCGCAAGGAGAGGCGCGTGCCGCTCAATACACCAACGCGATCCCGATTCAGGATGACGCGCCAGATGACGCCGATGGCGACACGGAAGACGCCCGGCGCGAATCGCCGACGTAGGAGAAATCAGCAAGGTAGGACGGATTCTGCCCAGGCCCGCCTACCTCGGCGAGATTGCCGACCTCCGTGCGGCGGGCGCGCGGCAGACAGGATGCCGTCAGCGCCGTGTCCACAAACACGAAGCGCCCGTCCCTCGGACAGGCGCTTGGTGTGGTGGCCGCAACTTACTTCTTGTTGCGGCGCTGGTGGCGAGTCTTGCGAAGCAGCTTGCGGTGCTTCTTCTTCGCCATGCGCTTGCGGCGCTTCTTGATGACAGAACCCACGGAAAACCTCACAATGTCGGGGTCTGGGCGTCGAACGCGGCGTGCGTTCTCGCCCGGGAACGGGCATGAATGGAAAAATGCCTCGGATCAGTCTAGCCGACGTCGGCGATGGGCCGCTGAAGGGCTGCTGTCACCGCAGACTCCGGTACACGATAGCTTCGTCCGAAGCGCACTGCCGGCAGCTCGCCGCTGTGCACCAGACGGTAGACGGTCATCTTCGACACCCGCATCAGGTCAGCGACCTCCGCGACCGTCAGGAAGCGCACATCCGGCAGCTCTGCCATGGCCTCCCCTTTCCACGCCCAGCGCGCCGGAACGACGCACCGGCGGTAGCGAACACTCTAGAGCCTGCGCGAGACGCGTGTAAACCGGTGTGACTCGTGTGACGTGAGTGGTTACCGGCCGGGGAGCTTTCGCCAGGCGTTGGCGACGGCGTACTTAGCGGATGCCGCGGCACGGCCTACCGCCTCGGCTGCGTGCGCTGCAGAGTCAGACAGTGCGACGGGCAGCTCGAACTCAAGGTCGTCTTCGGTGGTCAGGAACGGGACGAGCCAATCGTCGACCTCGTCGAGGGGTTCCGGCGAAAGGCTGTAGTAGCGATGCTGCCCTTCCTCCCGAACGGAGACGAGATGGGCATCGCGCAGCACCTTCAGGTGTTTGGAGACCGTGGGTTGGCTGACACCAAGCTCACTCACGATCTGGGACACACTCGTACCCGAGTCGGACGCGGACTCGCGGTCGAGCAAGAGCCGCAGGATGTCGCGCCGGGTGCCGTCTGCGATCACGTCGAAGATGTCCGCCATGTGTTCAGGGTAGTCGCGTGCGCGCCCGGCAGTAGCATGAGTGAGCGATCCGGCCGACAGCGCCGCCGCGTGAGCCACCGAGCGAGTCACCAGGGAGGGTGGGGATGTCCGAAGGCGTGCGTGCGACGCCGCATCCTCTGCGCACCCTGGGGCACCGCCTCTTCGAGTTGTTCCGCACCGTCGCTCAGAACTCACCGTCGCGGTTCGCGATCTTCGTGTTCGTCGGTCTGATCCTGATCTTCACGGGGCTCTTCTCCCTGCCGATAGCGTCGGCGAACGGTCAGGTGACAGCTTTTGCCGACGCGCTGTTCACAGCGGTATCGACGATCTGTGTGACGGGCTTGGCAACCGTGAACATGGCCACCCACTGGTCACCGTTCGGGCACGTCCTGATCTTCATCGGCGTGCAGATCGGCGCGATGGGCGTCCTCACGCTCGCCTCCATCCTCGGCCTTGTGATCTCGCGGCGACTGGGCCTGCGGGCAAAGCTCATCGCCGCGAGCGACACCAATCCCCTGCGCAGCCACGGCGGACCGGTCAATGAGAGCCAGACCGTGCGGCTGGGCGATATCGGCGCGCTGCTGCGGGTGGTAGCCCTCTCGACCCTCGTGATCGAGTTCGTCGTCGCCGTCCTGCTGTATCCCGGGATGCTGGCCTCGGGCATCGAATGGAACGTCGCGCTCTGGGAGGCGCCGTTCTACGCCGCGATGGCGTTCACGAACACCGGCTTCACCCCCAATGTCGAGGGGGTCGGTGCGTTCGCCGACAACTACTGGGTCCTCCTCGTCCTGATGGGCGGGGTCTTCCTCGGGTCGATCGGGTTTCCCGTCATCTTCGCGCTGCGGCGGGAGCTGTGGCACATCCGTCGGTGGCCCCTCCACACCAAGCTCACCCTGATCACGACGACCACCCTGTTCGTCGTGGGCGGGCTCGTCTTCCTGGGGTTGGAATTCAACAACCCGGCGACCCTCGGCAGTTTGGATGCCGCCGATACGACGATGCAGTCGTTCTTTCTCTCGGCGATGACCCGATCCGGCGGATTCGCCGTCCTCAACATGTCGGAGCTGAACGGTTCGAGCCAGATCGTCGCGATGATGCTCATGTTCGTCGGCGGCGGATCGGCCTCCACGGCCGGCGGCATCAAGGTGACCACACTGGCTGTCATCGCCCTCGCTGTCTGGTCAGAGGCGAAGGGACGCAACTCGACGCAGGTTTTCCGCCGCCGCATCCCGAGCGATGTCCTGCGGGTGGCGCTCTCGGTGCTCGCCTGGGGATCGACGATCGTCGCCGTCTCGACGGTCATCATTCTGCAGATCACGAAGGCGGATGTAGCCTCGGTGCTGTTCGATGTCATCTCGGGTTTTGCCACGGTGGGCCTGTCGACCGGGTTGACCGAGACCCTGCCGGACTCGGCGAAATACGTCCTCGCCGTGACGATCGTCATGGGACGCGTTGGTACAGTGACACTCGCCGCGGCCGTGGCCGCGACATCCCGTTCGCAGCTGTATTCGCTGCCCGTGGAAAGGCCCATCGTTGGTTGAGCGCATCCGAAGCGACTCCCCTGTCCTCGTCATCGGACTCGGACGATTCGGCGCCGCCTGCGCCGGTGAACTCGACCGCCTCGAGCGCGAGGTCCTCGCGATCGACGAGAGCCTCGAGCTCGTCCAGAAGTGGTCGGAGCGTGTCACGCACACGGTGCAAGCAGACGCCCGCAACATCGATGCCCTCAAGCAGATCGGTGCCCAGGACTTCCAGGTAGCCGTCGTTGCCGTCGGGTCCTCGATCGAGGCGTCAGTGCTCATCACCGCCAACCTCGTGGACCTCAAGGTGCCGCAGATCTGGGCGAAGGCGGTGTCGCAGTCGCACGGGAAAATCCTCGCCCGCGTCGGCGCCAACCACGTCATCTACCCTGAGCGCGAAGCCGGCGAGCGCGTCGCACACCTCGTGAGCGGGCGGATGCTGGACTTCATCCGTTTCGACGACGACTTCGTGCTCGCCAAGATGTACCCGCCGAAGTTCATCCGCGGCGTGGGACTGAACGAATCGGGCGTGCGCTCGAAGTACAACGTCACGGTCGTGGGCGTCAAGAGCCCGGGCAAGCCGTTCCGCTACGCGGAGGCGAACACGGTGGTGACCAACCACGACCTCATCATCGTGTCAGGCACCAACAGCGACATCGAGCGCTTCGCCGCCCTCGACCGCTAACCAGCCGGCTCCGCACCAGAACTCCTCCGCGAGGGGTCAGCGAAGCTGGGCGAAGGCCTCGACCCGATCCGTGGGGCCGACGATCAGGATGCTGTCGCCGTGAGCGAGGACGGTCTCGTTGTCGGCGTTCATCCACGTCTCTTCGGCGTGCTTGAAAGCGGTCACCGTGACGCCGTGCTTGCGACGAAGCGTGGTTTGGCCCAGGGGCGTCCCGACGATCAGGTCGGGAGTCGTGATCTTGGCCAGCGAGTACCCCGGCTCGATCTCGAGATAGTCCTTGGCCGCGCCTCGAACGAGGTGGGCGACCCGTCGACCCATGTCCTTTTCGGGGTAGATCACGCGATGCACGCCGAGCTGCTCGAGGATGCGGCCGTGCTGATCGTCAACGGCCTTGGCCCAGATCACGGGAACCTTCATTTGGATGAGCAGGGATGCCGTGAGGATGGAGGCCTTGAGGTCCTGGCCGATCGCAATGACGACGCGGTCGAACTCATCGACGGCGAGCTGACGCAGTACTTCCTCTTTGGTCGCGTCGGCGCGCACGACCTGCGTGAGTTCACCGTTGTGCGACTGGACGAGGTCTTCGTCGGTGTCAATGCCCAGGACCTCCGTGCCCGCTGCCATCAGCTCCAGAGCCAGGGCACTGCCGAAGCGCCCGAGCCCGATCACGGCAACGGAATCTGCCTCGGCGATACGCCGGGAGGAGTCGGCGAAGAGGGCGAACCTAACCAATGGCGGGCCTTTCCTTGGGAAGTTCATACAGGATGCGGCGCTCGCGCAGTGCGAGAGCCGATCCGAGGGTGAGTGGACCGAGGCGGCCGAGGAACATAAGAACAACGAGGACGATATCGCCGCCCGCTGGCAGGTCAGCTGTGATGCCGGTGCTCAAGCCGACGGTAGCGAACGCGGAAATCACCTCGAAGAGAATCTCGTCGAGACCGCGCCCGGTCATGATCATGAGCGTGATGGTGGCTACCATCACGGCGCCGAGCGCGACGAGAACGACGGTGATCGCCTGCCGGTGCACCGCGCGAGACAGTCGCTTGCCGAAGACGTTGACCGCTGCCTCGCCACGCAGCTCCGTCCACATGATGAAGAACAGCACGGCGAAGGTCGTGACCTTGATTCCACCCGCCGTGCCGGCGGGTCCTCCCCCGATGAACATCAGAACGTCCATGCCGAGCCAGGTCTCGTCGTGCATCTGACCGATATCGACAGAGTTGAAACCGGCGGTGCGCGTCTGAACCGAGTGGAAGAAACCCATCAACACCCGATCGGCGGGCGGGTAGCTACCGAATGTGCCCTCGTTCGACCATTCGAGAACCGTGATGTACACCGTTCCGGCGACCAGCAGCACGGCAGTGCCCCACAGCATGATGCGGGTGTTCATACTCCAGTGCAGGGGCTTGCGAAACTCCTTGCGCAGTTGGAGCAGGACCGGGAATCCGATCCCGCCGAGGATGACCGCGCCGCAGATCGGCAGCACGATGAACGGGTCAGCGGCGAAGGGAATGAGGTTGTCGGTGTAGAGAGCGAACCCCGCGTTGTTGAACGACGACACCGAGTGGAACAGGGCGTGCCACGCTGCCTCGCCGACGCCGTAGCCATAGTGAAAGAAGAACCGCGGAAAAAGGAAGACGAAGACGACAGCCTCGATCACCAGCGACATGAGCACGATGCCACGGACGAGACCCTTCACATCGCGGGTTGACAGTGCTCCCGCCTCGGCGGCTGCCGTCATGCGGGCCCGTACGCTGAACCGTCGGGCGATCAGCAGACCGACGAGCGACGCGAAGATCATGATCCCGAGGCCACCCAGCTGAATCAGCAGCATGATGACGACGAGCCCGAAACCGCTCCAGTGCGTCGCCGTGTCCAGAACCGTGAGGCCCGTGACGCACACCGCCGAGGTCGCCGTGAACAGCGCATCTACGACGCTGGTGCTGCGGTCGTCGGCCGCTGAGATCGGGAGAAGAAGCAGTACAGTACCGGCGAGAACAGCGCCGGCGAAGCCGAACACGATCACCTGGGCCGGGTGGGGTCGCCACCAGCCTCGTCGCGTCGACGACGTCAACGCCGCGCGGGAAGTCACGAACGAGAAGCATACGCCGGTGCCCCGTGGCGTGTCGCGGCCCCTCGCGCGGAAGGTTCGGTCAGGAGCCTGCGGCGAGCTCGCGCGAGCGGGCGAGCGCGGCATCCGTCGCCCGTCCGAAGAGGGCGCCCAGATCGGCATCCTGAAGCACCGCGATCGCCCGCTCGGTCGTGCCCTTCGGGCTGGTCACCTGCCGGCGCAACTCTCTCGGGTCCTCTCCGGATGCCTCTAGCAGCGCGCCCGCGCCGATGAAGGTCTGCTCGACGAGCAGCCTTGCCTGCTCGGGTGTGAAGCCCTTGCCCTCGGCTGCCCGGGCCAACTCCTCGATGAGGAGGTAGACGTAGGCAGGTCCCGACCCCGAGATCGTGCCCAGGGCATCGATCTGCTCCTCGTCGACCTCGACGACGACCCCGACTGTCTCGAACAGGCCGCGCACTCTCGCGCGGTCAGCCTCGCTCGCGCGTGAGCCTGCCGCAAGTCCCGTGACGGCCCGGCTGACCAGGGCTGGTGTGTTCGGCATGGATCGCAGCACGGCGACGCTCTCGGGAAGCAACGCTTCATATGTCGCCGTCGTCACGCCGGCGGCCAGACTCACCACGATTGCCCCGGGCCGCAGCGACGGAGCGATCTCGCGCAACAGCTCCGGGACCATCGCGGGCTTGACGCCGACGAGAATCACGTCGGCTTCGGCAGCCGAGATCCGGTTGCGCTCCGGGTACTCCTCGAGCGCATAGCTGCGGATACCCGGGAGGTCGGCGAGGAGGGCGGCTTTCTGCCCCGAGCGGTTGGTTGCGATGACATCGGCTGCGCCGGATGCGGCGACCCCGCGCGCGATCGCACCCCCCATCGAACCTGCTCCGAGGACGGCGACGACGAAGGACGGTGCAGAGGATGCCATGGCGTCATCCTAGGCGCGGACGTTCTGCCAATTTTCACGCTCGGCGTCTCCCTTCCCACAGCAAGGGCGGGCTATCGTCGGAGGAGTCGGCGCAACGCACGCGTCCCCGGCCTGGGTCACTCCAGAACACTCGAGAACCAAGGATCCGCTATGACCCTTTTCGACGGCATTGTCTCCCGCACGATCGAGACCCCTCGGCTCGCCGTGAACATCCTGGAACGCGCCGAGGATGACCCGACGACACCCGCCGACCGCACTGTCGTGTTCGTGCACGGGAACGTCTCGTCTGCGCTGTTCTGGCAGGAGATCATGCAGGATCTGCCGTCCGATCTTCGCGTCATCGCGATCGATCTGCGGGGCTTCGGGGGAACCGAGAACCTGCCAGTGGACGCAACCCGGGGAGTGCGCGACTTCAGTGACGACGTGTTCGCGACGATGGAGGCTCTCGGCATCCCCACCGCACACTTCGTGGGTTGGTCGATGGGCGGCGGCGTCGTCATGCAGTACGCGATCGATCACCCCGTCCTCAGTCTGACGCTGCAGGCCCCGGTCTCGCCGTACGGCTTCGGCGGCACGCGCCGCGACGGAAGCCGCCTGACCGACGACGATGCCGGCACCGGCGGCGGCGGCGGCAACCCCGACTTCGTCGAGCGACTCACCGCCGGCGACACGAGCGACGAGGCTCAGACCTCACCCCGCAGCGTCTTCCGCTCCGGCTACGTGGCCCCCGGCTACAGCAGCGAGAACGAAGACATCTGGGTGGCCTCGATGCTCACGACATCCACGGCATCCGGCAACTACCCCGGCGACGGCGTGCCGAGCGAGAACTGGCCTGGTTTTGCTGCCGGGACCGTGGGCGTTCTCAACACGATGGCGCCGAAGTACTTCAACACCGCGTCGATCGTCGACCTCGAGCCGAAACCGCCAATCCTCTGGGTGCACGGTACGGCTGACGCGATCGTGTCTGACGCATCGTTCTATGACCTCAACCACCTCGGCGCTCTCGGCATCATCCCCGGGTGGCCCGGAGAGGATGTCGCACCCGCCCAGCAGATGGTGTCGCAGACCCGTGATGTGCTTGAGGCTTACGCTGCGGCCGGCGGGCACGTCGAAGAGTTGAGCCTGGAGGGTGTTGGCCACTCACCCCACCTCGAGCGCCCGGTCGAGTTCCGCCACGCTCTGCTGCAGGTCATCGGCTACATCGGGCAACCGCCGACCTCGCTCCCCGCAACCGAGACGATCATCCTGCGCTCGGCCGACTGAGCGGCACGAGCCCGACACGCGACGGGCCTAGACTCCCGCTCATGAGTGCATCGGGCGGTAATCGCGCCATCATTGCTGCGTTCCTCGCGAACCTGGGGATCGCGCTGTCGAAGTTCGTCGCGTGGTTCGTTTCCGGATCTGCGTCGATGCTCGCCGAGGCCATCCACTCGGTGGCCGATTCCGGGAATCAGCTGCTGCTCCTGCTGGGCGGGCGCAAGTCACGGCGTGCAGCCGACGCGGAGCATCCATTCGGGTACGGCCGCGAGCGCTACGTGTATGCGTTCGTCGTCTCGATCATCCTGTTCTCGGTCGGTGGGCTCTTCTCGATCTACGAGGGCATCGACAAGCTCACGCATCCGCACGAGCTCGAAAACGTGTGGGTACCCATCATCGTCCTGCTCATCGCCATCGGGCTCGAGTCGTTCTCACTGCGCACGGCTATTCACGAGAGCAACCTCGTGCGTCCGAAGAACCAGTCCTGGGTAGCGTTCGTCCGCCATGCGAAAGCGCCGGAGCTGCCGGTCGTGCTGCTCGAGGATGTCGCGGCGCTGACAGGCCTCGTCTTCGCCCTGTTCGGCGTCGGGATGTCGTGGCTGACGGGTGACCCGGTCTACGACGCGATCGGCACCCTCCTGATCGGCTCACTGCTGATCCTGGTTGCCGTCACGCTCGGCATCGAGACCAAGAGCCTGCTCGTGGGCGAGGGTGCAACCCGCGCCGATCGAGACAGCATCGTGGCCGCGATCGAGAGCGGCGACGAGATTGAGCGCGTCATCCATCTGAAGACGCTGTATCTCGGACCCGACGAACTCATGGTCGCCGGCAAGCTCGGGTTCACCTCCGACAAGACCCTCGGCGAGGTCGCCACCGACATCGACGCCATCGAGGCACGGATCCGCGAGGTCGTCCCGATCGCCCGGGTGATCTATCTCGAGCCAGACATCTACCATGCCCCGACCGAACCGGTTGCCGATACCGGAACGGCCGGCGCTTCGGCAGCCGACGGCACCGACACTCGGCCCTAGAAAGGCAGCCATGGAGTATTGCGTCTTCACCGAGCCACAGCAGGGGTTCTCGTACGCGCAGCAGCTGGTGAGCGCCCAGGCAACGGAGCGCCTCGGGTTCGATGGCTGGTTCCGCTCGGACCACTACCTCGCCATGGGCACCGGTGACCCGCTCCCCGGCCCGACGGATGCATGGACGACCCTTGCCGGCCTCGCCCGGGAAACCGAGCGGGTTCGCCTGGGCACACTCGTCTCGCCGGTGACCTTCCGTCACCCCGGCGTCCTCGCCATTCAGGTGGCGCAGGTCGACGAGATGTCAGGCGGCCGCGCTGAACTCGGCCTCGGGACGGGGTGGTTCGAGCAAGAGCACGAGGCCTACGGCATCCCGTTCCCCGCGAGGCGATTCGACCTGTTCGAAGAGCAGCTCGAGGTGATCACCGGCCTCTGGGCAACACCCGAAGGTCAGACCTTCGACCACGAAGGCAGTGTCTACCGACTGACCCAGTCACCGGCGCTGCCCAAACCCGTGCAACCGCAGGTTCCCGTCATCATCGGCGGCGGCGGGCTCACACGCACCCCCGCGCTGGCGGCACGGTTCGCCACAGAGTTCAACATCGGCTTCCAACCCGAGGACAAGGTCGCCGACGCTTTCGAACGCGTGCGGCAGGCATGCGTCGACGCCGGGCGGGACCCGGGTTCACTCAAGCTCTCGGTCGCGCTACCCACCGTGGCCGGCCGCGACGACGCCACTCTCGACCGGCGTCTGGCCGCAATCGGCCGGGAGCGCACCGGCGACGAGGGTGAGGCGATGTTCTTCGGCGGTGCCGACGAGATCATCCCGAAGGTCGAGCGCCTGGCTGCGCTGGGAGCGACCCGGATCTACTTCCAGCAGGTTGATCTGACCGATCTCGACCAGCTCGAGGAGCTCGGGTCCGACATCCTCCCCCGCCTGCCCCGCTAGCGGCTTCCGCGATCAGGCATCGCGTCGGGCGGCGAAGAAGTCGCGCAGCACGGATGCCGCGGCATCCGCCTCCACGCCCGCGATCACTTCCGCGCGAACCGGGAGCCGACGATCCCGCACGACGTCGTAGAGCGATCCGGCAGCTCCCGCCTTGTCGTCCCACGCACCGTAGACCAGCCGAGAAACGTGCGCCTGGAGCAGGGCGCCGGCACACATGAGACATGGCTCGAGCGTGACGACCAGGGTGCATCCCTCCAGGTTCCAGGAGCCCCGGGTCTGGGCTGCCGCCCGCATCGCGACGACCTCGGCATGCGCTGTCGGATCGGTCGTCGCCTCGCGTCTGTTGCGGCCCTCGCCGATGATCGCCCCGGTCTCATCGAGAACGACAGCGCCGACCGGAACCTCGCCGGTCGCCGCCGCATCACGTGCCAGCTCGAGCGCGCGGCTCATCGCCGTGCTGTCGGTGTCGGCGCGAGTCACGCCACGAGCCTAGGACTACTCTGAGGCGTATGCGCTTGCACGTCGCCGATCACCCGCTCATCACGCACAAGCTCACCGTCCTTCGGGACGAGCGCACACCCTCGCCGGTCTTCCGACAACTGACCGAGGAGCTCGTGACCCTTCTGGCCTACGAGGCGACCCGCAACGTTCGGGTGTCGGAGATCACGATCCGCACGCCCGTGACCGAGACGACCGGTGTGAAGATCAGCGAGCCTCGCCCGATCGTCGTTCCGATCCTGCGCGCGGGCCTCGGGATGCTCGACGGGATGGTGAAGCTCCTCCCCACCGCCGAGGTCGGGTTCCTCGGCATGGTGCGCAACGAAGAGACCCTCGAGCCCACGACCTACGCCGAGCGACTGCCGGCCGACCTGAGCGACCGGCAGTGCTTCGTGCTCGATCCGATGCTTGCAACCGGCGGCTCACTCGGAATGGCAATCGACTTCCTCTTCGACCGCGGCGCCCAGGACGTGACAGCGATCTGCCTGCTCGGCGCCCCGGAGGGAGTGGCCGCGATCGAGAAGCAGGTCGACGGTCGCGATGTGACGCTGGTGCTCGGCGCCATCGACGAGCGCCTCAACGAGCGCGGCTACATCGTGCCGGGCCTCGGCGACGCCGGCGATCGCCTGTACGGCACGGTCTGACGGCTCGCGCACTGACGGTGCCCGGCTGCGCGCCGGGTCGCCGCTAGAGCCATTTGCGCGAGCGGAAGATCGCGTAGAGCCCGCCTGCGAACGCCAGCATCATTCCGATCGCCATGGGGTAGCCCCACGGCCAATGAAGCTCGGGCATGTAGTCGAAGTTCATCCCGTAGACCCCGGCGATAAGGCTCGGCGCGAAGATGATCGCCGCCCATCCCGAGATCTTCTTGACCTGCTCGTCTTGACGCATCGACACTTCGGTGTGGTGACGAGCGACAAGGGCCGAGTGAACGGTCAGCGCCTTGTCGAGCAGAGCTTGCGATGACTGGACCCGCTCGCTCACGCGGGTGACGTTATCGAGGACGTCCCGCATATGGCGGCGCAGTTCCAGATCGACGTCGAACTTCTCGTACCCGCGTCGAAGGCGCTCGATCATTCCGATCAGCGGGTGGACCGCCCGGCCAAACGCAGCGGCCTCACCATACAGCTCGTAAATCCGCCGCGAGAGGAACTCGTCGTTGGCGTCGCCGAAGAGCTGATCTTCGATCTCGTCGATGTCATTCTCGATGCCCCCGATGACCGGCTCATAGTCGTCTACCACCCGGTCGAGTACCGCATAGAGAACCGCCTCGGAACCGAGCCGCAACAGCTCGGGTGTGCTCTCGAGCCGCTGTCGCACCGCCGCGAGATCGGGAGACTCCGCGAGACGGATGCTGATCACGAAGCCGTGTCCCACGAAGAGGTGTACCTCACCGAACTCCACGCGCTCTCGAGCGTCGTCGTAGCGGGCCGGGCGCAACACGACGAACAGCGTGCGGTCGTACCGCTCCACCTTCGCGCGTTGGTGACCCGTCGAACCATCCTCGACCGCGAGCGGATGGAGGTCGAACTCCCGCGAGACCGAGTCCCATTCCTCTGCCGTGGGACGGTACAGCCCGATCCACGCGAACCCATGGAGCTCTTGTCGAAGCCGGTACGCCTCCTCGAGCGACGTCGGGCTCTCGACCCGCACCCCGTCGACATAGATGGCACTATCGATGACCGGCATGATGTACTCCCGAGATCCGAGGCGCGAGCGAGCCTCGGCCGGATCCTAGCCGACGGGGGTATCGCCTCCGGGAACCACCGCACTCATCGCTGGAACCGCCGAAGCAGCATCCATCGCCCTGCCCGTCTCGGTGGGTACGGCGCCGACCAACCGCGCAAATCCGCTGAGGCGAGCCACTCCCTCGGGCGTGCGTGGAAGATCGTCCAGCAGCCCCGGCGAGTAGACGATGTAGGCGGTGTGCATCGCCCGCGAGATGGCGACGTTCAGGCGGTTGCGCAGCAGCAGGAATTCGAGTCCTCGGGGTGCGTCTCGACCCGAGGATGCCGCGAGCGACACGATCGCGACGGCAGCCTCCTGCCCCTGAAAGCGGTCGACCGTCCCGACCGGCACGTCCGGAAACCCGGCGGCCGAGAGCGCTGACTCCACGAGCACCTGCTGCGCGTTGTACGGCGTCACGACGATGATGTCGGAAGCCCGCAGAGGCCGGGATGGCGCGCTGGTCGCCGAGCTGTCACCGTCGTCCACGACGACATCCGTCCACGAGCGCCCGACGAGATCGCGCACGATCTCGACGACCGTCTCGGACTCCTCCGGCGACTGGGTAGCCCGGCCGCGATGACGAACCGGCACCGGAACGACGCCGGCCCTCACACCCTCGAGGCGCCGCAGCGCTGTGCTGGGGTGAGCGCGCAGCGCACCGCGGTACGACAGGTCGGAGACCGGGGCGGTGACGGCGGGATGCATCCGCCGCGAGGCAGCGAGGAAGCGCCCAAAGCTCGGCGGGATGACGTCCTCGCCGTCCATGATCCACCCGAGCGCCGACGTATCGACCGGCTCCGGATGGGTCCCCTGGCTCACCTGCGGAAGCTGCTGAGGATCTCCGATGAGCAGCAGCCGCGGGGCTGCGAGCGAGACGGCGATCGTGGATGCGAGTGAGAATTGGCCGGCCTCGTCGATCACGAGCAGGTCGAGGCTTCCGCGCGGCACACGACCTTCGTGGCTGAAATCCCATGCCGTCCCACCGACGACGAAGCCGGTTGCCGCGTTCTCGGCCGCGAACGCCGGCACGCCGTTCTTCGGGATCACGGTGAAGGGCACATCGGCGTCAGCATCCTTTGGCGCCTTGCCGACTTGAGAAGCGGGCACCCCCGCCGCGATGACGCGGCCGAGCATGTGCTCGACCACCGCATGTGATTGGGCGACGACTCCCACGCGGAACCCGTGCTCGGCGACGAGCCGCTCGATCACGTGCGAACCGACGTAGGTCTTGCCGGTACCGGGCGGCCCCTGCACCGACAGGGCGCTGTGGTCGAGGCGAAGCACTGCTTCGACGAGCGCGTCGACGTCATCCGCGTCCGCAGCGACCGTCGCCGGATCACCCGCGAGCAACCGGGCAGGCAGTCGCCGCAGGATGTCGGATGCCGGGTCTTTCGGGAATCTCGGGTGGGCGTCGATGACGGCAGCCGCCCACGCGTCGATGGCGGTCTGCTGACTTGCCGCGCGAGGTGGGGCAGCGGGCGTCAGCGCGATCGGCAGGTCCTGCCAGGTGAAACCCTCGACGGCGCGCTCTTCGATGACCACACCGTCCTCGAGCTCCTCGATGACGCTGACCCGATGGTCGGCGTGAATCCACCGCGCTGAGGCGTCGAACGGGAAGGGCGCGGGCAGCTCGTAGATCGCGAAGGGGTCGGCTCCGGGGCGGAGACGTGTGCCAGGCGCGAGCTCGCCGCGCACCTCGATCACGCGCCGGTCTGCTCGTGAGCCCTCGGGCCTGTGCCAGTCCTCACGGATGCGGGAACGCGCCGGGTCCACGGCAACGACGTCTCGCGTGTCTTCCCACAGCGACATCGGTTCGCGAAGCCGCAGGTAGTGGGTGGCCCAGAACGACTTCGCCTCACGCGGGTAGTAGTCGATCGCTGCGGCGGCGAGGCGCAGTGCCTGCGCGTCGGCTTCATCGGAGGTCTCACCCGCCAGGCGCAGCAGCGTCGTCGCCTGCGGCGAAGGTTCGTAGCCGGTCTCGCTCGGTTCCGGATTCGCTGCCGGGCGCCGACCCGTCTCCCGAGCGCGGTCGACGAGCCAATCGCGCAGGCGCCGGGTCGAGACACAGTCGTAGCGGTTGTAGTCGGCGATGTCATCGAGGATGAGCTGCGCGGCATCCGCGTCCCCGTCTTCGGCGAGCGACCGTGCCTCGACGTATCTCACGATCGAGTCATCGCCGCGCTGCACATCGCTCGTGCGGACCTCGTCGCCCATGTACAGGGGCTCGAGCTTCTTGATCGAGTAGGAACGCGACCCCACTCGCAGCGCGCGCCTGACCACGGGATAGAGGTCGACGAAGACACCGTCGCGCAAAAGACGGTCGACCTCCGCCTCGCGCACCCCGTAGCGCGCCGCCATCTGCAAGAGGTGCGTGGGCTCGTAAGGCGCGTAGTGGTAGATGTGCATGGCGGGATGGGCGTGCCTGCGCACCGCGACCATGTCGAGAAACGTCTCGAGGGCAGCGCGCTCGTCGGCAAAGGAGTGGGCCCACAGCGCGCTGTACTGTTCGCGATCGTCAACCCAGCCGAACAGGTAGTCCAGACCCCACGAGATCGTCTGCTCACGCCCGGGCGCATCATCGTCGGACGCTTCGGTGTAGAGCGGGTCACCCTCGAAGTCGAAGAACAGGTCGCCGTGGTCGGGCCGCGGCAGCGCCGCGAGGGCAGCCGGTACGACGACCTCGAACGGCGGTGGCGCGGGTGCCGCGGGCGCACCGGATGCCGCGTCCACGGCTGCTACCGAGTCGAACGCGCCCACACCGGCTGCCGTTCGCAACTGCAGTCTCGCCTGGGTCTGCAGCATCGCGAAGGTGTCGGGGTTCATCCCCGCCGGCGTCGCGTTCGCATCGACCAGATCATCGATCGTGCGGATGCCCGCTGCCTGCATCCGTTCGCGCTGGACGGGACGGATGCCTGCCACCAGCAGCAGATCCCGGCTCGCGACGACCTCGAGCTCGCACGTCGGGCACCTGCCGCACGCGACGATCCCCAAGTCGCCGCGCGGGTCATCCCACGCGACCGGGGCGGATGCCGAGAGCCGGTCTGCCAGGAGCGCACGGAGACGCTGGCGGCGCAGGGCATAGACCGGAAGGAGGTCGTCGACGCGGTGGGTGCTGGTCGATCCGTCGCCGAGCAACAACTGGACCTCGCTGGACCGGGGCACCCCCAGCTGGTCGAGTCGGTCGACGTATGCCGCGAGCTGCATGAGCGCGGTGACGCGCGCATGGCGGGCCAGCTTGGTGTCCTGTACGATCCAGCGCCCGTCCGAATCCCGCAGGAGGAAATCCGCGAAACCCACGAACTCGTCGTCGGCGAAGCTCGCCTGATAGATCACGGCCGCGTCGTCGGACCGCAGCGCGTCGTTGGTGAGCGCGACGGCGTGAGCCAGGGCTTCGGCATCCGAGGAGGCGGTCTCGGGAATCTCCACGACGGCGCCGTCGAAGCGTTCGCGGTACGCCTCGAGCGTTCGTCGTTCGTGGACGCCGCCCAGTCGTCCAGCGCGTTCGAGGGTGAGATCAACCGGATCCTCCACCGGATCGACCCGACCGAGCTTCGCGTCGATGGCCCGCACCCAGGCGAACTCGCACTCGGCGGCGGCCTTGAGGTCGCTCGCACTCCAGACGAACCGACGCTCGCTCTCGATGTATCGCATGATGCCTTTCCGCTCCCGACGATAGCCGGGCCCTCCGACACGACCCAGCCAGGATGCCGGGCACGGTGCAGTCGCGGGCTTCTCGGCGCGGCAGGACGCGAAGTGCGAGACTGGAGGCGTGAGCACGAGCCTGCCGTTCGAAAGCGCGTACCGCCACGGCTTCGCGCGCGTCGCGGCGTGCACGATTCCGGTCGCGGTAGCCGACCCCGTAACCAACGCCGAAGCGGTTCTCGCGGCAGCACGCGAGTGCGACGCGGATGCCGTTGCCGTCGCCGTGTTCCCCGAGCTCTGCCTGTCGGGCTACGCCATCGATGACCTCGTCATGCAGGACGCACTTCTGGACGGCGTCACCCGCGCCATCGAGCGGATCGTGGCTGCATCCGTCGATCTCTTCCCGGTGCTGGTGGTCGGCGCCCCCCTGCACCACCGCAACCGCCTCTACAACTGTGCGGTCGTCATCCATCGCGGCGAGGTGCTCGGCGTCGTGCCGAAGACGTACCTGCCCACGTACCGCGAGTTCTACGAGCGGCGCTGGTACGCACCGGGCGAGGCGTGGTCGGGCGAGGCGATCCGGATCGGCGATCTCGAGACCGTCTTCGGCACGAACCTGCTCTTCGAGGCCCGCGACATCGAGGGCCTCGTCCTTCATGTCGAGGTGTGCGAAGACATGTGGGTGCCCGTTCCGCCGTCATCCCGGGCAGCACTGGCGGGAGCGAGCGTGATCGCCAACCTCTCGGGAAGCCCGATCACGATCGCCAGGGCCGAGGATCGCCGCATCCTCGTGCAGTCGCAGTCGCTACGGTGCCTGAGCGCCTACGTCTACGCCGCAGCGGGCCTGGGCGAATCGACGAACGACCTGTCGTGGGACGGCCAGACGATGGTCTACGAGGCCGGCGCGCTGCTCGCCGAAACCGAGCGCTTCCCCGACGGCCCGCGCCGCAGCGTCGCCGACATCGATCTCGACAAGCTCCGTCAAGATCGCATCCGCCAGGGCACGTTCGATGACAACCGCAGTGCGCTCGGCGCCGACGACTTCGTCAGGGTCGAGTTCGTCCTCGACCCGCCTGCCACGGATGTCGGGCTGCGCCGTCACCTCGACCGGTTCCCGTTCGTCCCCGACGACCCCGCCCGCCTCGCGCAGGACTGCTACGAGGCCTTCAACATCCAGGTCGAGGGCCTCGTGCAGCGGATGCGGGCGATCGGCGACCCGAAGCCGGTGATCGGCGTCAGCGGTGGGCTGGACTCAACCCACGCGCTGCTCGTCATCGCCCGGGCGATGGACCGGATGGGGCGGCCACGCTCCGATATCCTCGCCTACACGCTCCCCGGTTTCGCGACCAGCGACCACACGAAGTCCAATGCGGTGGCCCTGGCGACAGCCATCGGCGCGTCGATCGAGACGATCGACATCCGTCCCACGGCATCCGAGATCCTCCACAGCATCGGACACGCGTTCAGCCAGGGAGAGCCGGTCTACGACGTCACATTCGAGAACGTGCAGGCCGGCGTCCGCACTGATCTGCTGTTCCGCCTGGCAAACCAGAACGGCGGCATCGTCATCGGCACCTCCGACATGTCGGAGCTGGCGCTCGGCTGGGCTACCTATGGCGTCGGCGACCACATGAGCCATTACGCGGTGAACACGGGGGTCCCGAAGACCCTCATCCAACACCTCATCCGGTGGGTCATCGCGCACGGTGAAGACCAGGGAGCCGCCGCCCTCACCCGCGAGGCGACCACCGTGCTGCAGTCGGTGCTCGACACCGAAATCAGCCCGGAACTCGTGCCCGCGGACGAGGATGGCAAGATCCAGTCGACGCAGGATCGTATCGGCCCCTACGCCCTGCACGACTTCACCCTCTTCCACGTCCTCCGGTACGGCATCCGCCCCTCGAAGATCGCCTTCCTCGCTGAACGGGCGTGGCGGGATGCGGATGCGGGCGCCTGGCCCCCCGGATTCCCGCTCGACGAGCGATATGCGTACGACCGGGACACCGTGGTGCGCTGGCTGCGGGTGTTCCTGCAGCGCTTCTTCGGGTTCGCGCAGTTCAAGCGCTCAGCAATCCCCAATGGCCCCAAGGTGTCACCGGCCGGGTCCCTGTCGCCGCGCGGCGACTGGCGCGCCCCCTCTGACGGCAACGCCCGGGTGTGGCTTGCCGAACTGGATGCCGCGCTAGAGCCGGCATCCGACGCCTGATCCCTTTCGGCTCGACCTCACACGGGGGTGCGGGCGTCCTCCGCGTCGGCGAAAGCGAGCGTCACGACGAAGCCATCGCGGGAGAGATCGAGGATCGTGTACTGCGCCCTGCGGTCGGGGACCCACCCCCGCTGCCGGGTCGCGTCGAGCTTGACGACATCAGGCACAACGCGCGCACCGCGGCCGTCGGCTTCGCGCACGGCCTGCACGCGCGTCCAGTGGTCGATGAGGTTCAAGATGTTGGACTCGTCGAACAGACGTGAATGCCGCTGCATCTCGTGGATCGTCGCCTCGTCGGGATGCAGGTCGCGGATGTCGAGGCCGATCGTGTACGGCTGATCGGTGAGAGCGACCACGGTTGCTGCGCGGAAGCTTGCATTGCGGATCTGCAGGGGCAGTTCCTTGCCCTCAACGCTCGCGAACAACTGCGTGTGGAACCCGAACTGAGCCGGGGCTTCCCGCTCGACCCTGACGTCTTTCGGGTCGAGCTTAAGCTTGGCGGCGACGAGTTCCTTGGCCAGGACGCGCTTGCGATCGTGTTCGCTCATCGACGGGTCCCACCCGAGCCGCACATCGATCCCGTCGGGAGTTTCCAACACCACAGACTTCACTTGCGTCCTCCTGTCGTCGCCTCCCATCTTGGCCGCTGAGCGTGAACCCGTACACCTCGAAACGCCAGGCAAAATGAAGGCATGAGACTTCTCGTTGCGGCTCTCGACCGCGAGCTGGTTGCGTTTCCCGACGAGCTTCCCGGCTTCGACCGCCTTGTCACGGGCCCAGGAAAGCTCCAGGCAACGCACGCGCTGACACGCGCCCTGGAACGCGGCGACTACGACGAGATCGTCGTCGTCGGCACCGCCGGCGCCATCCACGATGATGTCGAGGCCACTGTGCACGAGGTCACTGCCGCGATCCAGCACGATGTGACCGACCTCGACAATGTCGTTGGGCAGCACGTGTCACTCCCGGCGATGCTCTCGTTCGGCGGGACTGGCCATACGATCGCGACCGGCGACCACTTCGTGGATGACGCCGATGCCGCTGCAGGCATCCGCGATCTGGGAGCGACCCTCGTCGATATGGAGGTCTACGCGTACGTGTGGGTCGCTCAGCAGTACGACGTGCCGATCCGGGTACTGAAGGCCGTGTCGGATCGTGCCCAGGACGGCGCCCGGTGGGACTGGGGCGAAGCGACGGATGCCTGCAGCGTGCTGCTCCTGGAGCGGATGCGCCGAGACTACGATCTCTGAGCCCGCAGCCTCCCGGCTCAGGTCGGGCCCGCGCGACGCTCTTCCGCTTCGTCGGCTTCGGCGTCCCGTGCCGCAGCTCGGCGCCGGGACAGGTCGACGATCGAGACGACGAACGCCAGCGCGATGAAGAGGGCGACTGACGACATCCCGATGAGGTAGGCGTCGTGGTAGACCGCCAGCGAGTCCCGGTTGCCGGTCTCGCGATAGATCGTGGCGTAGAACAGGGCGAGAGCGACGGCAGTGCCGACGGCAGTACCGATGCGCTGACCGAGTTGGCCCACTGAGCCGGCAAGGCCTCCCTCAGATACCGGCACGTCCGCGAGTGCGAGGGTCTGGTTCGGTGAGATGACGAGCCCACCCCCGAGGCCTCCGACGATCATCACGGCGCCCATCAGCCACGGAGTCAGCGCGGGCGTCGCGAAGACGGCGACGAGCACGAGACCGACCGCCGAAACCAAGACCAGGATGAGTCCGCCAACGACCAAGGGGCGACCGATGCGGGTCACGAGGTTGCCGCCCACCCAGGAGGCCACGGCGCTCGGTAGCGCGAAGCCGATGGTGACCATTCCGGCGAAAACTGGCTCGAGCTCGAGCCCCGTCTGCAGGTACAGGGTGGTCAGCAGGAACAGGGCCGGGAGGGCCGCGAAGTACGAGGTAGCGAGCAGGGTGCCGTTGCGATAGGACGCGATGCGAAAGAGCGAGAACGGGATCAGTGGCGCGTGCCCGCGGGCAGCGTAGCGCCGTTCCCAGGCGACGAAGAGGACCGCGAACAGGACGAAGACGGTCAGCAACCACCACCGCCGTGGGTCGTCGTCGGGTGAGCCCGTGGTGAACAGGAACGGCCACATCAGGGCGAGCACCGTCACGCCGAACAGAACCACACCGATCGGGTCGAGAGCGATGCGGCGGCCGGTGTGGATCCGAGTGGTCGGAAGCACCCAGACCGCCGCGGCGATCGCGGCGATTCCCAGCGGAACGTTCATCCAGAAGATCCAGCGCCAGCCGTCATCCGGACCGCCGAGGGCGATCATGAGCCCACCGAGCGTCGGTCCGAATGCCGTGGCGAGCCCGATCGTTGCTCCGAACAGACCGAACGCGCGCCCCCGCTCCGCCCCCCGAAAGATCTGCTGAATCAAGCCGAGGACCTGCGGCATCTGGATGCCGGCAGCAACACCCTGTAGCAACCGGAAGACCATGAGAACCACGATGTTCGGAGCCAGCGCGCACCCAAGGCTTGCGAGAGTGAACAGGATCAGGCCCACCAGAAACAGCGCGCGGCGGGAACGCTGGTCGCCCAGGCGCCCCATGGGAACCAGGAACAGACCGAAGGTCAGGACGTAGCCCGAGACGATCAGCTGGAGTTCTGTGGAACCAGCGCCCAGCGCATGCTCGATCGAGGGCAGCGCAACATTGACCTTCGACAGGTCGAGGATCGTGATCGCCGCGACGGATGCCGCGACGGCAAACGCTCGCCACCGCGCGGCGTTGGTGAGCGGGATCGTGGTGGTTCGTGGCTGCGACGACGCTCCCGAATCCGAACTCACCCTGCCAGCGTATGCCCCTGCCGATCGGGCAAGGCCCGTGACGGTGTCACTCGCGATCAGAGCCGGCTGGGCGCGGCCTCGGTGATGACGCTCGACCCGTAGGGCGTCGCTTCGACAAGGATGCCGATCGGAAGCTGCTCCTTCATCGCCTCGACGTGACTGATCACGCCGATCGTGCGGCCGCCCGAGCGCAGGTCATCGAGGGTGCGAAGCGCCAGCTCGAGAGTCTCAGCATCCAGCGACCCGAACCCTTCGTCGATGAAGAGCGTGTCGAGCCGGATGCCGCCGGCACGGCTCGTGACGACCTCTGCGAGGCCCAGGGCGAGAGCGAGGGAGGCAAGGAAGGTCTCGCCGCCGGACAGCGACTGGGGAGGACGGGTACGGCCCGTATACGCATCGTGGACATGGAGCCCGAGGCCCGACGCGGCGCCTCGCCGCGCCAGAGTGTCGGTGTGTTCCAGACGGTAGCGCCCGTCGGACATGTCGGCGAGACGCAGGTTCGCGGCAGCGACGATCTCTTCGAGTTCGGCGGCCAAGACGAAGGTCTCGAGCGTCATGCGCATGGTGTTCGGGGCGCGCCCGGCGAGTGTGTCGGCCAGACGCACGATGGTCTGGTGTTGCTCGCGCCGCTCATGTCCGTCGCGATCGAGCTTCTCGATTGCCTGTCGCAGGTCACCGAAACGCGCGACGCGCTCACGCACCGCTGCCAGTTCGGCGACGGCATGCTGCCAGGTGTCGCGAGCGAGCGTCGCCTCGCCAAGCGAGGCGTCTGTGTCGACGAGGTCATCGGGCGCGTCGGCGAGCTGCAGCTCGAGTTCGAGCAGCCGCTCCTTCGCGATGCGTCTCGCGGCGTCGTGATCGCTCAGCCGCGACGACAGGTCTTCGAGCTGGGTGGGTGTGAGCAGCGCGGCGCGCGCTGACGGGGCATCGGGGAACGAGGATGCCGCGACTTCCGCGTCGAGCTTGCGATCGGCATCCTGCCGCCGTTCGAGCGCGACCTCATGAGCGCGGCGAGCCTCGGCGAGCCGCTGCGCGGTTCGCCGCCGAGCCTCGGCGTCGACGATCCGCGCGTGGACGCTCGGGAAAGCACCGCACGCGGTTGCGACAGCTTCCTCAGCCTCGGCAATCCGACCGCTCAGGACAGTGCTGGCGGTGTCGAGTTCTGCCAGGCGAGCGGCAGCAACGTCCAGCTCTCCCCGCAGTTCGTGCTCACGGGCCTCGAGATCACCGCGCAGACGGCGGGCGTGATCGAGTGCCTCGGTTGCGCGCTCAGCGACGTCCAGCCGGGACTGACTTTCACCCTGACGCGCCTGAAGTTCTTCGACCGAGCCTTGCGCCCGAGCGCGGGCGGCATCGACGCGCGCGGTGATCGCGGTTAGGCGCGCGGCGCTCTCGCGATCCACCGCCAGGGCACGGTCGCGATCTTCTTCGGCGGCCGCGAGGACAGCATCAGTGACGGGATCATGGTTGCTCGGAGCGGGCTGGGGGTGATCGAGCGAACCGCACACGGGGCAAGGGTCATCATCGGTCAGCCCGTCGGCAAGCTCAGCGGCAAACCCGGCCAGGCGCCGACGCACAAGCTGTCCCCACCCGGCCACAGCCTCTTCGACGGCGCGCGACGCCTCGAGCCGGTCGGCGCTCGCCTGGGCAAGCTCGACAGCCGCCGCTTCGGCCTCTCGCGCGGCGATCAGGCGTGCGACAAGGTCCTCGCTCTCGGCGCGGGCTGCATCGAGTCCCGCCGCAGCGATGGACAGTTTCTCGATCTCATCCCCGAGCCGCCCGCGCTCCTGTTCGGCCAGGGTGAGCGCGGCGCGGGTCACGGCGAGAACCGCCCGAACCGCATCCACTTGCGTTGCCACTCGGGTCAGGTCGGCGCGGTCTGCGGCGAGTTGCTGCTCAGCTTTCTCGGCATCCTGCCATCGCGCGATGTCCCCCGTGAGCGCCTGGGCCACGGCAAGCAGATCGTCGACATCGAGGGCGGCGTCTACCCCCGCCGCAGCGTCAGCGAGCACCGCCGCCTCGACTGCGCCCGCCGCCTCGACATCGGCACGGGCGCGGGCCGCCTCGTCGATCGCGGCGCGCAGCGGCTCGGCAGAGCGAGCGCCCTCGAGGAGCGCTCGATCCAGCGCGAGCGACGCAGACTCGATCTCGATCGCCGCCATACGCTCGCGCGCGGCGTTGCGCTGCTGTTGCTGCTCGCGCAGCTGGCGCACGCGGGTGTGCGCGGCTTCTGCGGCAGCCAGGGCCGCGTCGGCCCGCTCGACGGCGTCAGCGCGGGTCTGCAGATCGTATCCCGCGCGGGCAGCCACGCGTTCCAGGTCGATTGTCTCGTCCGAGACGTGCCATCCGGCCTCTCGTGCGAGCGCTTCGACGTCACTCTGCAGGCGCTGCAGGTGCCCCGCATCGCGCTCCTGTTCACGCTCGGACTCGCGTCGGCGTTCGTCGAGGCGCTTCTCGTAGTCCTCGTAGATCTGGGTGCCGAACAGCGTTCGCAGCACCCGCTGCCGATCGGTGTTTCCTGCCAGCAGGAACTGCGAGAACCGGTTCTGGGCGAGCAGGATCACCTGCAGGAACTGCTGGTGGGAGAGCCCGACGACCTGGTGGATCGCGTGGCCCACGTCCCGCGGCCCGGCGGCGTACCCCACCCAGTGCTCGCTGCCGTCCGCAGCCGGTTCCAGCCGCTCGAGCAGAGCGTCGGCCGCGACGATTGTCATGCCGGTGCCGCGACGCTTGGGGCGTTCGTAGTCCGGCGAGCGCGAGATGCGCCACCGATCGCTTCCGGTGCTGAACTCCAGGGTGACCTGCGTCGGATCGTCGGGGCCGCAATGATCGCTGCGCAGGCGCCGATCGACTCCGTCATAGCGGGGGACCGTGCCGTAGAGGGCGAAGCAGATGGCATCGAGGATGCTGGACTTGCCCGCTCCGGTGCGGCCGGCGATCACGAACACCCCCGAGGGGGCGAGAGCGTCGAGGTCGACATCCTGCCGTTCTCGGAAGGGGCCGAACCCTTCGATCTGCACCCGGTGGATCCTCACGCGACGGCCTCCGCTACCGTACGACCCTCGATCACCTCGGAGATCAGCTCCGCCTCCGCCGGGCTGGCACCCTCACCCTCGCGGACGTGAGCAAGGAAGGCGCCGATGAGTTCGACGTCGGTCCGAGCCGTCCGCACGCGGCCGGCGTAGGTCTGATCGTCGCGCTCGTGCTGACGCTCAGGGGCGTGGACCACTGCCGCGCAGAAGGGGAAGCGCTCTTGCAGTCGGCGCAGCGGATCGCGCTGCGGTGTGGCATCCGTGTATTCGGCTCGCACCCACGCTGCCGCGGCGTGCTCGTGGTCAGCAGCGGAGCACAGGTCATCGAGCGTCCCGCGAATCGTGACGAGGCGGCGCGGGATCGGCAGGTCGAGCCAGGTGACAGAGGCTTCGCCGGTAGCCGAGAGATCGACAAGCCATGAGCCGCGCGGCTTGTCGGCCTCGCCGAAGCTGTAGTGCAGCGGCGCGCCCGCGTACCGCACGGTGGGCGCGAGCTGCTGACGACCGTGGATGTGCCCGAGAGCGACATAATCGATGCCCGCGAACTCGGCGAGCGGGACGACGTCGAGTCCGCCCTGTTGGATGTCTCTCTCGAGGCCGGGAGTGGGATCGACGCCCGCGGTGAAACAGTGGGAGACGACGATCGAGCGACCACCGCGCGCGGCATGGTCTGCGCGGATGAGTCCCATGGCGTGCGCGATCGCGTCGTGCTGGGTGCGCAGCTTCTCGCCGGGCCAGGTCCGTCGCAGCAGCGCGGGCTCGAGGTAGGGGATGCCGTAGACGTGCACGGGCCCGTGTTCGTCGGTCAGCGTGATCGGCGCGTCCAGCGTCGCCGGATCGGTCAGGACGTGGATTCCCGCCCGCAGAAGGCCGGACTGGAATCCCAGGCGGGCAGCCGAATCGTGGTTGCCGCTGGTCACGACCACGGCGGCACCGGCATCAGCGAGCCCCGAGAGCATGTCGGTGAGCAGCGTGTAGCACTCCGCCGGCGGCGTCGATGAGTCGAAGACGTCTCCCGCGACGATCACCACATCGACGGAGTTCTCCCGAACCTGCTCGATCAGCGCGTCGAGCACCTCCCGGAGCGCAGGCAGCGTCGAGTGCCCGTGGAAGGACCTCCCGATGTGCCAGTCGGAGGTGTGGAGGATGCGCATGCCCTCACGCTACGGCGGGCTCCCGACATCCGCCCCGAGGCTCACGGGGATACGGCGGCCTCGCGTGGAGCGGATGCCGCCGCGGGAGCTCCAGCACCTGCCCGCCCCGAGCCTGGAGGCGCCACCGACTCGCGCATCCGCAATGGCATCGGAACCCGCCGGATTCTGCCCCCGTCGGAGGCATCATCTTCCAGCAGCACCTGAAGCGCCAGCGCCCCCAGTTCGTAGTGGGGCAGCGCGAAGGTCGTCAGTCGCGGACGTAACCAACTCGCGAGCTGATGGTCGTCGAACGAAACGATCGAGAAGTCGCCGGGAATCGACAGTCCCGCCTCTTGAATCGCCTGGTAGGCGCCGAAGGCCAGGCGGTCGTTGAAGGTGATGATGGCCTCACCGCGCACGCCGGTGTCCAACAGTGAACGCGTGGCAGCCCATCCGTCCTCAGGCAGCCACACGGAGCACAGCCGCGCACTGGCGGGCTGCAGCCCGTCTTCGGCGAGGGCATCGAGAATGCCGCGCAACCGCTCGGACCCCGCGACGGTCTGCACCGGAACGTCATCGGGTCCCGGGCCCGCGCCCAGGAGGTGGATGCGGGAGTGCCCTGCCGCCCGGAGAACCTCGACTGCCGCGCGTCCGGCGGCGTACTCGTCGGGGACGATCGAGGGGACGGTTCCGACGGCGCTGTCTTCGGGAAGAGCGTTCAGCAGCACGACGCTTCGAGGATCGATTCCCGCGGGCACCGCACGCACTCGCGTGAACATCGACGCGATGATGAGGCCGTCGACCTGGCGGTCGATCATGCCCTGCACGAGGCGCCGCTCTTCGTCGGGGGCGCCTTCGGTCTCACCGATGAAGAGCATGTAACCGCTTCGGTGGGCGTATTCCAGAGCGCCCTTGATGAGGTCGCCGGCCAGCTGTGAGGTAGCGACAGTATCGGAGACGAAACCGATCGTGCGGCTCGATCCTTGGCGAAGCGCTGACGAGAGGATGTTCGGGCGATACGCGAGCTCTGATGCCACGCGGCGCACTCGCTGCTGCGCCGCCTCGGAGATCCGCAGCTCATCTCCGCGATCCGAGAGCACAAGCGAAGCGGTCGTCCGCGAGACACCGGCAGCAGCAGCGACATCGGCGAGGGTCACGCGCTTGGACTTCACGGTGTTCCTCCTTCGTTCGCAGCATCCTAGAGCGACCCGGGAGTGAGCGCTTCGCCGCGGCGTAAGCCAACAAACTGGCCGATATTGCCCCACTCGTCGCGAAAAGTTGGCGCGTACGGTCGCCTCTTCCCGGCAAGACGACCATATGCGCCGATAATCCGCGCCAGCGTCCCGCTGACGAGAATGCTCAGGCGCGAGCTTTGAGGATGCCGGCGTGCTCGGGGTGGCGCTCGAACCATTCGGCGACGTACCAGCACACCGGGATGACCTCGCGGTCGCCGCGCTCCTCCAGCTCGGCGACGGCGCGCGCAACGATCTCGGCCGCGTAGCCCTTGCCCCGGAAGGGTGGCGGCGTGAATGCCCGGGTGAGGGCGACGGAGCGACCGTCGTCGTTGTAATCGAGCGCGCTGACCAGATCGTCACCCACGTGCAGGGTGTACCGGGAGGCATCCTTCTGGTCGGTGAACCGCGTCTCGCTCATTCCTCCAGGGTACGCTCGCGCCGCCGGGCCGGCGCCGGTGTGACTCGGGATGACGCTCCGATGATCTATGCGGGAATCTCGTGGGTCGCGACCAGTTGCTGGTACCACCTGCCGCTGTCTTTCACGGTGCGCTCGAGGGTGTCGAAGTCGACGCGCACGATGCCGAACCGCTTGGCGTACCCGTAGCCCCACTCGAAGTTGTCGAGCAGCGACCACACGAAGTAGCCGCGCAGATCCACGCCACGGGCCATCGCGCGGTGAGCCGCGGTGAAGTGGCGCCGCAGGTAGTCGAGCCGCTCCGGGTCAGGCACCGATCCGTCGGCCGCCACGACGTCGTCGAACGCCGCGCCGTTCTCGGTGACCATGAGCGCTTGTCGCGGGAACTGCTCGCGCAACGAAACGAGAAGTTCCTCGAGCCCCTCCGGAGCGATGTTCCAGCCCATGGCCGTGTACGGGCCGGGCTGCTCCACGAACTCGACGAGCTGGTCGCTGCCGGGCCACGCCGTCCCACCCTCCGCGCCCTTGTGTCCGTCGTTCTGCTGTTTCGGTGAGACGCCGTCCCACATGCGCACTGTCGCGGTCGAGTAGTAGTTGACACCCAACACATCGATCGGCTGATGGATGTCGGCAAGATCCCCCTCGCGCACGAACGACCAGTCGGTCACGGACGCCGTGTCTTCCAGCAGGTCGGCCGGGTACTCCCCGCGCAGCATGGGCCCCGTGAAGGCGCGGTTCGCGAGGGCATCGATGCGGCGCATGGCTTCGGCGGCCCCGTCGCCCTGACCGCGCAGCACGTGGAAGTTCAGCGTGACCGAGTACTGCGGGTTGCCGGTCGAGGTCGCCCGCAGCGCCTGCACGGCTCGCCCATGCGCGAGGTTGAGGTGATGCACTGCCGCGAGCGCAGCTGCCGGCTCATGGCGACCCGGGGCGTGGCCGCCCTGGCCGTAACCGAGGTAGGCCGAGCACCACGGCTCGTTCAGCGTCGTCCAGGTGTGGACTCGATCACCGAATGCCGCGCCCACGATCCGCGCGTAGTCCTCGAACGCATCGACTGTTGCGCGGTTCGTCCAGCCCCCGGCATCCTCGAGCGGCTGCGGCAGATCCCAGTGATAGAGCGTCGCCACCGGCTTGATCCCTCGGGCGAGCAGACCGTCGATCAGTCGCGAATAGAAGTCGAGGCCTGCCTGGTTCACCGCGCCCCGGCCCGCCGGCACGATGCGGGGCCACGCGATCGAGAACCGGTACGCATCCAGCCCCAGCTCAGCCATCAGGTCGAGGTCACTCTCCCACCGGTGGTAGTGGTCACACGCCACATCCCCGGTGTCACCGTTCCACACCTTGCCCGGCGTCTTGCTGAACGTGTCCCAGATGGATGGGCCACGTCCGTCCTCGTCGAACGCACCCTCCACCTGGTAGGACGCGGTGGCCGAGCCGAAGGTGAAGCCCTCGGGAAAGACCAGGCCGGAATCGCGGTAGTCAGGAGATCCGGTCATTGCTCGCTCACTCTCGATCATTCTCCTTCGGTGACCGCAGCGCGGTCGACCTCGAACGTCTCGACCCGCCCGTCGGGGGTGGTCACCGTGACGCTAGCAATCCCCTCTCCCCCCCGGGAAGACACGCAGCGCGAGTCCGTCGAGATAGTCGTAGTCGGGCCTGTCATCGCGCGCACCCCAGGGCACGACTGCGCCGGGGCGCACGTACAGCGGCACGCTGTCGAACCCGTGGACCTCGGTGCGCCATCCGCCGCCCTCGACGCGCTCACCCGTCAACAGGTGGGTCCAGGCGCCGGGCGGGAGATAGAAGGTCACCTCGCCGGAAGCCGTGAACACCGGAGCAACCAGGATGTCTGGGCCCAGCATGTACTGGCGGTCGAGGTACTCGACGGCGGGATCGCCGGGGAAGGCCAGCGCCATGGGCCGCATGACCGGCGTTCCGGTGGACCTGGTCGCGACCTATACCGCTCGGCTGACGAAGTGTCACCATCGACCCCCTCCCCGTGAGCAGATTGCTCGCGGAATACCGGGGGAACAGGGCGCGATGCCCGCGATCGAGGTGCCTCACTGAAAAGTGAGCGCGAGGGGTGAGCTGGTGCCTCACGAATTGTGAGCGCGAGGCTTGCGGTCAT
>NZ_JBNVBV010000004.1:0-247079 GCF_052274505.1 Microbacterium sp. F2 | reverse complement strand
GTTCCAGTGAATCGGCGCGTAGGGGATGCGCAGCTCCGCGAAGATGTCTTCGTAGAAGCGGCGCTCGCCGATGAGCAGCTCGTGGATCTTCTTGAGGAACTCTCCCGAGCCGGCGCCCTGGATGACGCGGTGGTCGTACGTGCTCGTGAGGGTGATCGTCTTGCCGATCGCCAACTCATTGAGGGTCTTCTCGCTCGCACCTTGGAACTCGGCCGGGTATTCGAGCGCGCCGGCGCCGACGATGCATCCCTGCCCCTTCATGAGACGGGGGACGGAGTGCACGGTGCCGATTCCACCGGGGTTGGTGAGCGAGATCGTCGTGTTCTGGAAGTCTGCAGCTGTGAGCTTGTTTTTGCGGGCGCGGGAGACCAGGTCTTCGTAGGCCGACAGGTACTCGGCGAAGGTCAGGGTGTCGGCGTGCTTGATGCTGGGCACCAAGAGCGCACGCGTGCCGTCGGGCTTCGGGAGATCGATTGCGATCCCGAGGTTCACGTGTGCCGGCGCGACAACCGACGGCTTCCCGTCGATCTCGGCGTAGAACACGTTCTGGCTCGGGAACTCGGTGAGGGCACGAATGATGGCCCACCCGATGAGGTGCGTGAAGCTCACCTTCCCGCCTCGGGTGCGCGCCATGTGGTTGTTGATCACGATCCGGTTGTCGATCATGAGCTTGGCGGGAACGGTGCGCACACTCGTCGCGGTAGGAACGGTGAGCGACTCATCCATGTTCGCAGCGAGCGTCTTCGGCATCCCCTTGAGGACGGTCACCGTGTCCTCGGACGGCGGGGCATCGGATGCCGCGCGTGCGGTGTCGGGGGCTTGCGCCGGAATCGGCTGGGCGGAGGCGGGACGAGCTGTCGTTCGCGCAACGGGCTGCGAGCCGATCACCGGGGTGGGTGCGGTGACCGGATGCGCGTCGTTCGACGCAGGCTTCGCGGCCGCGTTCTCTCCCGCGGGCTTCGCGCCGTTCTCGCCGGACGGCTTCGCGCCGTTCTCGGTGGCAGAGTGGTAGGCCTCGAGCACCGGCCACCAGGCCTTGTCTACCGAGTTGCGGTCTTGTCGGAACTGCTCGTACAGCTCTTCAACGAGCCACTCGTTGGCGCCGAACTCACTTTCGTTCGACACTCCGACGCCGGTCACCTGACTCGACACGTTAGATCGCCCGCTTTCGTCACGATTGTCGTCGCGGACTATCGTCGTCGCGCCCGCGTCGTTCAACAGACCAGCGTAGTCCGTCCAAACACCCCGGCAGGCCATCCGAACCCTGAGCTGCGCCGCGAATTGGTCACGATTCCGCTGAGACCATGGACGGGTACGCTTGGCCCACATGGAGTTCTACGGTGATGCGCCGGCCTTCGACCTGACCTACTCGGACGTCTTCCTCGTTCCCCGCCGATCGGGCGTGGGGAGCAGACTCGAGGTCGACCTCTCCCCGCGCGATGGGACTGCAGCCACCATCCCGCTCGTTTCGGCAAACATGAATTCGGTCACGGGAGCGCGCCTTGCCGCCACGCTCGCGCGCCGGGGCGGGCTCGGAGTTCTTCCGCAAGACCTTCCTCTGCAGGAGCTGGATGCCGCGATCCGCTGGGTCAAGGACCAGCCTGCCGCCTGGGACACGCCGCTCGTTCTTCCCCCCGACGCGACAGTTGCCGACGCAACGACCCTGCTGCCTCCGACGGAGGGCTACGGCGTGATCGTCGCGCGGCCCACCGACCGTCTCATGATCGAGGATGTTCAGGGCATCGTGACCGCGGTCCGCCTGGGGTCTGCGCTCCCGGACGCGCGTCTGGGCGATCTCACCCGCGGGCGACCCGCGTCTGTTGATGCCGACGATATCGAGTCGGCTCGGCACGCGTTCGATGTCATCGTCGCGGCTGATGCTGAGATCGTCTGCGTCGTCCACCACGGACGGGTCGTCGGGACCCTATCTCGTCGAAGTGCCCTGCGCGCGACGCTGTACCAACCCGCCGTTGACCGAGACGGTCGCCTCATCGTCGCAGCAGCCGTGGGTATCAATGGCGATGTCGCCGGTAAGGCACGCGCGCTCGTGGCCGCCGGTGTGGATGTCCTGGTGCTCGACACCGCGCATGGTCATCAAGAGGGGATGCTGGGCGCGCTGCGAACCGTGTCGGCCCTGGACCTCGGTGTGCCGCTTGTGGCTGGAAACGTGGTCACCAGCGCCGGCGTCGGCGACCTTGTTTCGGCCGGCGCGAACATCATCAAGGTCGGCGTCGGGCCGGGTGCGATGTGCACGACCCGCATGATGACCGCCGTGGGGCGACCGCAGTTCTCGGCTGTCCATGAGACCGCGCTTGCGGCCCGCGCCGCCGGTGCTCATGTGTGGGCCGACGGCGGTGTGCGTTACCCGCGCGACGTTGCCCTGGCACTGGCAGCCGGCGCAGCATCCGTCATGATCGGTTCGTGGTTCGCCGGAACGATCGAGGCTCCCGGATCGCTGCAACGCGACGCTGCCGGCAACCTCTACAAGGAGTCGTGGGGGATGGCCTCGACCAAGGCAGTGCAGGCGCGATTCGGTCGCCTGGATGCCTACGAACGAGCACGCAAGGAGCTGTTCGCCGAGGGGATTTCGTCGTCGAAGATCTACCTCGACCCGCAGCGACCCGGCCTCGAAGACCTCATCGACATGATCACCTCCGGCGTTCGCTCGTCGTTCACCTACGCCGGTGCCGCCTCGGTCCCCGAGTTCCACGAGCGCGCGCTCGTCGGTCTGCAATCGGCCGCCGGCTACGAGGAAGGCAAGGCGCTCCCCGTCAGCTGGTGATGTTCGCCGTCCGGGTGGGGCTCGCCTGTCCGCGGAGCGTAAATCTCCTGAGTGCTGCTGTTGTGTGCAGGTGCTGCGAATAGAAGCGCCGCGGCTGCACACAACAGCAGCACACGGGTGCTGGCAGCTGGCGAACGCGCGTGCGTGCTCCGCTCGGCGAGCAGCGGTCAGGGTCGGGGCAGGGCGCTGGCCAGTCCGTCGCCCGTGAGGATGTCGTAGAGGCGACGCGGATGCTCAACATCCGCGCGGTCCCACCGCGAGAACCCGCGCACTTCACGTCGAATCTCGTTCTCACGATTCTTCTCGTCTATCACCGCGTCGGCTGCGTCGTGACCTGGGCGACGGAGCGCGGCATCCCGGTACTTCCCTTCACCGTCGAATTCGCCCCAATGGTCAGCCTCGGGAAAGTAGAAGTCGGCGAAGACAAGTCTTCCGGTGCGCAGGACGCGCCGCTCTTGCAGCCGAGGCCGCGGAAATCCCAGTCGTGCGATCTCCACACGGCAGTGGGATTCGCGAACGTTGGCAGCTCCGGGTTCCGCGAACGACAGCGCCCGCAGCGCCCGGACCTGTCCGCGATGGTGCGGGTCGCGAGTCCACAGTGCGTGAATGCTGTCGATGTCGGTGAGTTCTCCGCCCGGCCGACCGGCCCAGATCGCTTGATCGATACTGGCGACGGCGGGAAGGAACCGAAGGGAGCGGGCGAGGTCAAGCGCGGTCTGTGCCGGCGTCGTGATCATGTGGTGACCGAACGGCATCACCTCGAGCATCCGCCGGTCGCGGGTATGACGGCGAACGACGCCACTGGAGCGTCCGCCCGTTGCAGGCCCGCAGGTCACATCGATGGCCTCTGGCCAGGGATCCAGCATGTCGATGCCGTGCTCCGCTGCCGCAGCGGAGTGTGAGATGACCGCGCCGGGCGCAAGACGACGCGCGACTTCGTGAACACGCACGCGGTGGCGCTCGATCGGTGTGAGCATGAGCCAGTGATCGGAGCGGACAAACGCCCCGGGTGCGACCTTTACCCAGGTGCCCGCCTTGAGGGCGCGCCGCAGGCGCCGATTGTCCAACGGTTCCATCCGCTCGGAACGGCGAATTGTGTCGATCTCGGGCAATGGGCGCACGGAAGCATCCTCGGTTCATCGCTCCGTGCGGCATCTCCGTGCGGAGTGCCGCGGTGGATGTGTGCCGGAGCAGACGCACGGGGGAGGAGACCTGGCGGCCAGTAGCAGCGCGCGGGTCAGGCCCGGTTCCGGCGCCCTGTCACGTCCGTGCGCTGCAGTTCTGTGCAGATGCTGCGCATTGATGAGCCGCAGATGCGCCGAAATGCCGCGCACGTGGGGCGGTGCGCCTGTGCGTACGGGTTCGCCGTCCGGGGTCGGCATCTCGCCGGGTAGACTCGTCTCACGATGGACGACCCTCCGAGTTGCCGACGATCGCCCCACCGACCCGCACCCCAGACCGGGGGTGATGCGTGATGGAGTTCATCATGCTGGGGGTGGGGCTCCTGCTCACGATCGGGACGGGACTGTTCGTCGCCAGCGAGTTCGCGCTGGTCAACCTCGATCGCGCCGACCTCGAAGCGCGCCAGGCCGCGGGAGAGACACGCCTCTCGCTGACGATCAGCGCGCTCAAGATCACCTCGACGCACCTGTCCAGTGCTCAACTGGGGATCACGCTGACGACACTGCTCACCGGTTACACGATGGAGCCGGCGATTTCGAGCCTGTTGCGTCCGGTCTTCACGGGGTGGGGTTGGCCCGATGCCGTCGTCAGCCCGCTCGCTGCGATCATCGGTGTGGCCATCGCCACCATCTTCTCGATGGTGATCGGCGAGCTCGTGCCGAAGAACTTCGCACTCGCGGTCCCGAGACAGACGGCGAAACTTGTCGTGCCGTTTCAGACTGCCTTCACGACCGTGTTTCGCCCTGCGATCGTCGTTCTCAACGGAAGTGCCAACGCGTTCCTTCGCGCGGTGGGAATCGAGCCCAAGGAAGAGCTCTCGGGTGCGCGCTCGGCAGAGGAGCTCTCGAGCCTCGTGCGCCGATCGGCGAGCGCCGGTGTCCTGGAACAGGACACCGCGTCACTGCTCGATCGCTCCCTCACCTTCGCGCGCCTGACCGCCGCGGATGTCATGACGCCGCGCCCGAGTGTCCACGCGCTCGCCGCTGACGACTCCGTCGAAGACGTCATCCAGCTCGCGCGATCCACGGGTCACAGCCGCTTTCCGGTGTACGAGGAGTCGATGGATGACATCGTCGGGATCGCTCACCTCAAGGCTGCAGTGGGTGTTCCCCGTGGCAGACGCGGAACGGTTCCGGTGGGCGCAATCGCGACCGAGCCGCTCCGCGTGCCCGAAGCCGTGCACCTGGACGCGCTGCTGGCTGAGCTCCGTTCCCGCGGGTACCAGATGGCGATCGTCGTCGATGAATATGGCGGCACCGCCGGAGTCGTCACCCTCGAGGACCTGGTCGAAGAGATCGTCGGTGAAGTCCTCGACGAGCACGACCGGCGTCGCACCGACATCGTCCGCATCGAGCGGGATGTCGTCTTCCCCGGGGAGCTTCGGCCCGACGAGGTGCTCGACCGAATCGGCATCCGCATTCCCGTGGGCGACGTGTACGACACCGTCGGTGGTTACCTCATGAGCGAACTCGAACGGATCCCCGTCGTGGGAGACACCGTCGAGCTCGAGGAGGGAACCCTGTCTGTGGAGAGGATGGCCGGCAGGCGGGTGGATCGGGTGAGGTTCGTCCCCGTCGCCCTTCCCGGTGAGGATGCCGACGAGGAGGTGTCCTCGTGAGTGACTGGGCAGGCCTGGCTTGGTTGGTCGTCCTGCTGGTGGCCAACGCCTTCTTCGTCGGTGCTGAGTTCGCTGTCATCTCCGCGCGCAGGTCGCAGATCGAGCCGTTGGCTGAGCGCGGCTCGCGGGCCGCCAAGACGTCGCTGTACGCCATGGAGCACGCGACGCTCATGCTGGCGACTTCGCAGCTGGGTATCACCATCTGTTCTTTGCTGATCCTGAACGTCTCAGAGCCCGCGATCCACCACCTCTTGGCGGTGCCGCTCGAACTCACGGGGCTGAGCGATGCGGCAGTCGATGTCATCGCGTTCGTCATCGCCCTCGTGGTTGTCTCGTACCTGCATGTCGTGTTCGGCGAGATGGTTCCCAAGAACCTCGCGTTCTCGGTTCCCGATCGTGCCGTGCTGATGCTCGCGCCGCCGCTCGTGTGGGTCTCGAAGGTCTTCCACCCGGTCATCGTGACGCTCAACTGGATCGCCAATCACGTCGTGCGGTTGTTCCGGGTCGAGCCCAAGAATGAAGCGACCTCGACCTACACGCTCGAAGAGGTCGCGACGATCGTGGCGCAGTCGCGAATGGAGGGCGTGCTCGAGGACACCGCGGGCACGGTAGCGGCAGTCGTCGAGTTCACGGAGAAGAAGGCCCGCGATATCGCTGTTCCGCTCGCTGATCTGCTGACACTGCCGCAGAACTCGACGCCCAAGCAGATCGAGCGTGCCGTCGCCAAGAACGGATTCTCGCGATACGTCATCGTGGACCCTGCGGGTATTCCGCTCGGCTACGTCCACCTCAAAGACATCCTGCGAGCTGCCGAGGGAGAGGACGCCGCGACTGACGTCGTGCGGCCGATCGACCCCGCTCGCATCCACCACATGGTGCCCGTGACGGAGAACACCGACCTCGAGGATGCTCTTGCTCTCATGCGGGAGCAGGGACGACACCTGGCTCAGGTACGCGACGCGAGCGGCACCATCACCGGTGTTCTTTTTCTCGAGGATGTCATCGAAGAACTCGTCGGTGAGGTACAGGATGCCACCCGTCGAGGCTGGCGAATCGAACGGTAGGGTCCGCGCTCACACGATCCGCGTGGGGCGGGCACGCTCGTACTGCGCGGGCCAGTAGTCGATATCGACGCCGAGCTCTGCCGCAGCGCGCAGGGCGAAGTGAGGATCGCGCAGCCACTCGCGCGCTGCCATGACGGCATCCGCGGCGCCTGACGCGAGAACCTCCTCGGCCTGTGTGCCCGCGGTGATCATCCCCACCGCGCTCACGGGAACTCCCGCTCGCTCTCGCACTTCACGGGCGAACGGCACTTGGTAGCCCGGACCCGCGATGACCCGCTGGTGCGCGACGAGACCGCCGCTGGAGATATCGATGAACACGGCGCCGTGCTCAGCCGTCCAGGCGGCTACCGTCGCGGTCTCCGCGACATCCCAGCCGCCCTCAGCCCAGTCTGTAGCCGAGAATCGCACCATCACGGGGGTGGTCGGCGCGGCAGCCCGGACGGCGCCGATCACCTCGAGGAGCAGTCGGGCTCGGTTTTCGAGCGAACCGCCGTAGGAGTCTGTTCGCTGATTCGACAGCGGCGAGAGGAACTCGTGGAGCAGGTAGCCGTGCGCGGCATGAACCTCCAGCACATCGAAGCCGGCTTCGACGCTGCGGCGGGCGGCTGCCGCGAAGTCCTCGACGACCTTCGCGATTGCGGCGTCGTCCATCTCCTCGGGGACAGCGTAGCCCTCGTAGGCGATCGGTGAAGGCGCGAGCGGCTGCCACCCGCCGTCGGCTGCCGGCACAGTCCCGCGACCTGCTTTCAGCGGGGACCACGTCGACGCCTTCCGACCCGCGTGCGCGAGCTGGATTGCGGCAAGAGCGCCGCGAGCACGGATCTCAGCAGCGATCGGTGCCCAGGCATCGCGCTGGCGGTCGTTCCAGATTCCCGTGTCCTCAGGGCTGATCCGGCCCTCGGGGCTGACCGCGGTCGCCTCGGTCATGACCAGACCCGCGCCGCCGGTCGCGAACGAGCTGAGGTGGGTGAGATGCCACGTGTTCGGCATCCCGTTTACCGAGCTGTACTGACACATGGGGGCGACCCACAGGCGGTTGCGGGCCCGCAGCGAACCGAGCTCGACGGGGGTGAACAGCAGACTCATCGATTCTCCAGAGGTAGGGTTGCTCGCATGTTGCGGTCATGGGCGGCGGATGACGCGCGCCGCGTCCTGGGAAGACCAACCGCTCACGACGACAAGTATTCCCGCGGCGTCGTCGGCTTGCGGACCGGGTCGCGGCAGTTCCCCGGTGCCGCTGTGCTCGGTGTCGAAGGTGCCTGGCGCACGGGCATCGGCATGGTGCGCTACCTTGGCCCGGCTCGACCCACACGGCTCGTACTGGCGCGGCGTCCCGAGACCGTCACAGCTGGCGGCCGCGTCCAGGCGTGGGTCATCGGTTCGGGTACGAGCTCCGAAGATCGGACGGATGCCGAGACGCGCATGTTGCGCCACGTTCTCGACGGGCCCGATCCTGTCGTCGTCGATGCCGGCGCAATCGATCTGGCGGCATCTGCTACAGCTCCGTTAGTCATCACACCGCACGCCGGCGAGCATGCCAAGCTCCGCGCTGCGCTCGGACTCGACCCGGACGGTGCCCGCAGCGCGGCGGGTGCAGCCGAGACCGCGGCGGCGCTGGACGCCGTGGTCCTCCTGAAAGGCGCCACCACCGTGGTCGCGTCCCCGGAGGGCTGGGAGTGCGAGATCGAAGCTCCGACGTCGTGGCTCGCAACTGCCGGGACCGGGGACGTCCTGGCAGGGATCCTCGGGGCTGTCACAGCCGGGGCGGCTGCGCGACGCGCGACAGTTTCGCTTGCCGCGTGTGCTGCGACTGCTGCATGGCTCCATGGCCAGGCCGCCCAGACCGCGTCGGAGGCCGTAGCCGGCGGACCGATCACGGCGCTGGATGTCGCCGAGCATCTCCCGCTCGTCGTGGGCCGCCTTCTCGGGGGCCCCGAGACGACGCCAATGCTCATCGAATCGTGATCTGCGCGACCGGCGGGCTGGCGGGGTGGACCTCACCGCTTCCGTAGGATGGTTGCGTGGGACGGCGGGGTTGGATGTGGGTGGCGTTCGCCCTCGTACACGGATTCGTTGCAGTAGCGGGCTACCAGCTCCCGAACGCACCGATGGGCGATGTGTACCTGGTCTACGAGCCCTGGTCGGGCTGCGCACTCGGCATCATGGATTACTGCGGGACGTCGGGACGGCAGATCGTCGGGATCACCGAGCCGTGGGTCTATCCGGCTCTGGCGCTCGTTCCCATGCTCGCGGCCTGGTTGTTCGAAGCCGCGGTGTCGTACACGCCGGCCTGGGCGATTCTCGTGACACTCGTGGACGCCGTCGCATTTGCCGTGCTGCTCGGTGACGCGCGATCTCGCGGGCGGACGATCGCCGCCGCGTTCTGGCTCACCTTCCTGGTTGCGCTCGGGCCCGTCGGAATGTATCGCCTCGAAGGGATCGCGGTTCCGCTCGCGATCATGGGATGCCTGTGGCTCGTACGCCGGCCGTGGCTCGGATCAGCATTGCTTGCCGTCGGCACCTGGATCAAGGTGTGGCCAGCCGCACTTCTGGCGGCAGCCGTTGTCGCGGTGCGACGTCGCCTTGCCATCGTCGGCGGTGCCGTCGTCGTATCGGCAGCCACCATCGCGGTGGTGGTCGCGCTCGGCGGTGGACGGTATCTGTTCGGCTTCATCAGCGACCAGACCGGCAGGGGCCTGCAGATCGAAGCTCCCGTGTCCGCCGTGTACATGTGGTTCTCGGCGTTCGACGTCTTCGGGTCCCGGGTGTACTACTCCAGCGACCTGCTCACGTTCCAGGTCACCGGCCCCGGTGTCGACGCCGTGATCGCCCTCATGACGCCGCTGCTGGCGGCATCCGTGCTGGCGTTGCTGCTGCTCGGGCTGTGGGGAGTGCGCCGTGGAGCGCACATCGTGCGGCTGTATCCGGCGCTGGCGTTCGCCCTGGTCCTCGCCTTCATCGTCGTCAACAAGGTTGGCTCGCCCCAGTACATGACCTGGATCGTGGCGCCTCTGGTCTACGGGCTTGTGGTCGACCGTGCGACCTGGATGCGGCCCGCCGCCGTCGCGGTGGCAGCTGGGCTTCTGACGCAGATCGTCTACCCGATCTACTACAACTTCCTCATGACAGACCACCCCGCCCCGGGGGTTGTCGCCCTGCTCACCGCGCGAAATCTCGCTCTCGTGGTGATGTTCGCGTGGTCGGTCATCCATCTGGTGCGCGTTGCCCGCGAGGGCGGGTCTGCCTCGACCCGGGCGCCGCGCAGACGCCCGGTATCCGTCAGCGAAAGGTCTGCCTCATGATCGTTGCCTTCTCCGTCGCCCCTAGCGGTACCGGTAACGCCGACGGATCCGTCCACGACGCCGTCGCAGCGGCCGTGCGGATCGTTCGGGAGTCGGGACTGCCGAATCGTACGTCGTCGATGTTCACCGAGATCGAGGGGGAGTGGGACGAAGTGTTCGCGGTCGTGAAGGCTGCCACCGAGGCCGTCGGCGCGTACGGTTCACGGGTCTCGCTCGTGCTCAAGGCCGACATCCGCCCGGGCTATACCGGCGAACTCGACGGAAAGCTTGAGCGCTTCGAGCAGGCCCTCAGTAACGAGGACTGACACCGCCGGACTCCGCGATCAGCTCTCCAGGAGCCGGCGAAGATGGGTGCTCACTGTCGGCGTCTCGATGAGGAAGCCGTCGTGGCCGAAGTCGCTCGAGATGACCGCTGCCTGATCGCCGTCGAGAGTGGTGCGGATGCCGCGGGCGATGCGATGTTGTCCCTCGATGGGGAAGAGCCTGTCACTGTCGATGCCGACGACGAGCGCGGTGGCGCTCACGCGAGACAGGGCATCTTCGATGCCCCCGCGATCGCGGCCGACGTCGTGCGAGTTCATCGCCTCCACGAGCGTGATGTAGGTGTTCGCATCGAAGCGGCGCGTAAAGCGGTTGCCGTGGAAATCGAGGTACGACTCGACCGCGAACCGGCCACCGTCGCCCAGAGGGCTGACCTCTGACTGCCAGGAGCGCTGGAAACGCTGGTTGAGCTCGGTGGGGGAACGGTAGTTGAGCAGGGCCATGCGCCGTGCAAGAGCGAGCCCGCGATGCGGTCCGTCGCCGTCGGCCGCATCGTAGTACTCGCCGCCCTGGAAGCGTGGGTCGACCCGGATTGCATCGAGCTGCACCGAATTGAGGGCTATCTGGTCGGCGGTGTTCGCCGGGGGAGCAGACAGTACAGCGACCCGCTCGAGCCGGTCGGGGTACTCGATCGCCCACTCGAGCGCATGCATCCCACCCATCGATCCGCCGATGACAGCTGCCCACACGTCGATGCCGAGAGCGTCGGCGAGCTGCCGTTGCGCGTGGACCTGGTCGCGGATCGTGAGGTACGGGAAGCGAGCCGCCCACTCATACCCGTCGGGGGCGATCGTCGCAGGTCCGGTCGAGCCCTGGCATCCGCCCAGCATGTTCGGAGCCACGACGAACCACCGGTTCGTGTCGATGGCGCTTCCGGGCCCGACGATCCCGTCCCACCAGCCGTCGGTGGGATGCCCCGGGCCTGCTGGTCCGCGCACGTGCGAGTCGCCGGTCAGCGCGTGGAGAATAAGGATCGCGTTGTCCCGCGTGGGGGAGAGTTCGCCCCACGTCTCGAATGCGAGGCGGTAGGCGGGAAGCTCGGCGCCGCCCTCCGTCCGGAACGCGCCGAACGCGGCGAAGCGGCGGTCGCCGGCGGGGTCGCCATCACGCCAGGCGCCTGTCGCCGGGGGCCTGCCCAGCAGTAGGCGCGCGTCGGCCTCGGTCACGGGCGATGAGGGCACCGTGTCTTCCGAGGTCTGCCAGTCCATTCGCCTATTCTCGCGGGTCCGCCCCGGCATCCGTCGCAATGTGACGTTTCCCGCGTCCAGACTCGAACGCCGAAGGGTCGCAACTTGCCGCTGGATCGGGGATCCGTGCGGCGTGTTGCGACCCTTCGGGTGCGAGATGCAGGTCAGGCGTTAGCTGCGGCTCCGACGCTGCGGGCCGCTGCGAGGGCCTGGGCGAGGTCAGCCTTCAGGTCCTCGATGTTCTCGAGACCGACCGAGAGGCGAACGAGGCCCGGCGTAACGCCCGCCGTGAGCTGCTGCTCGGGCGTGAGCTGCGAGTGGGTCGTGGATGCCGGGTGGATCACGAGCGAGCGCACGTCACCGATGTTGGCCAGGTGGCTGAACAGCTCGAGCGAGTCGACGAACGCGCGACCGGCGTCGACACCGCCCTTGAGCTCGAACGACAGGACCGCGCCGACGCCCTTGGGTGCGTAGGTGTTGGCCGCCGCGTACCAGGGCGAGGTGGGAAGACCCGAGTAGTTCACGCTCGCCACGTCATCCTGGTTCTCGAGCCACTCCGCGATCTCCTGCGCGTTCTGCACGTGACGCTCAATACGCAGCGAGAGCGTCTCGATGCCCTGCAGCAGCAGCCAGGCGCTGATCGGGGAGATGGACGAACCCAGGTCGCGCAGCAGTTGCACGCGCGCCTTGATGATGTAGGCGATGCCGTCGCCGACCGCGGTCGTGTAGGACGCGCCGTGGTAGGAGGGGTCCGGCTCGGTCAGACCGGGGAACTTCTCGACGTTCTGCGACCAGGCGAACTTTCCGCCGTCGACGATGATGCCGCCGATGGTGGTGCCGTGACCGCCGAGGAACTTCGTCGCCGAGTGGATGACGATGTCGGCGCCATGCTCAAGGGGACGGATGAGGAACGGGGTGGCGATCGTGTTGTCGACGATCAGCGGCACGCCGTTCTCGTGTGCGACGGCCGAGACCGAACGGATGTCGAGCACGTTGATCTTCGGGTTGCCGATGGTCTCGGCGAAGAAGAGCTTCGTGTTCGGGCGGACGGCGCGACGCCATTCCTCGGGGTCGTCCTGGTTCTCGACGAACGTCGTCTCGATGCCGAGCTTGGCGAGCGTGTACTTGAAGAGGTTGTAGGTGCCGCCGTAGATCGAGCTCGACGAGACGATGTGGTCGCCGGCCTGCGCGATGTTCAGCACGGCGAAGGTCTCGGCAGCCTGACCGGACGAGACGAGGAGGGCGCCACTGCCACCCTCGAGCGCCGCGACACGCTGCTCCACGACATCCTGCGTCGGGTTCATGATGCGGGTGTAGATGTTGCCGAACTCGGCCAGAGCGAACAGGTTCTGGGCGTGGTCGGCGTTGTCGAACACGTATGAGGTGGTCTGGTAGATCGGGGTCGCGCGCGACTTCGTGGTCGGGTCGGGGGCGGCGCCGGAGTGGATCTGCTTGGTCTCGAACTTCCAGTTCTCGGGTGCGGACATGAGGTGCTCCTTGCGTCTTCGGGGTCGGTCGGCGGGTCGACCGGCCACCACCGAGAGTACGAAGACGTGCCGTTGTCAACAACCGCATGGAAATGTGACGTAACACTTCGCGTGCCCGTGCCAGCTAGCGTTGACGCATGACCAGACGCGCAGTGGTGACGGGAGCCAGTTCGGGAATCGGTGCGGCAACGGTGCGCCGTCTGCGCGCGAGCGGGTGGGAGGTCGTGGCCGTCGCCCGGCGCGCCGATCGCCTCGCGGCGCTGGAGGATGAGACCGGAGCCGTTGCGTTCGCTGCGGATCTCACGACGGATGCCGACATCGACGCGCTGACGGAGTTTCTCGCCGGGTCCGGAGCCGTGCACTCCGTTGCACACATCGCCGGCGGTGCTCGCGGCACTGACCGTGTCGAGGAGGGCCGCGTGTCGGACTGGCAGTGGATGTACGACGTCAATGTCCTCGCCGTGCAGCGGCTGACGCAGGCGCTGCTCCCGCAGCTGCGGCGAAGTGCGGCATCCGGCGGTCATGCCGACCTGCTGTTCGTGACCTCGACTGCCGCGCAGGTTGCGTACCCCGGAGGTGGTGGATACAACGCCGCGAAAGCCGCCGAGTCGATGCTGGTGAATGCCCTGCGTCTCGAGCTCAATGGGGAGCCACTGCGCGTCATCGAGATCGCCCCCGGGATGGTCTATACCGAGGAGTTCACCCTGAACCGTGTCGGTGGTGATCGTGACCGTGCGGCGGCTGTCTACGAGGACGTGCAGAACCCGCTCACTGCCGAGGACGTCGCCGATGTGATCGGCTACGCCCTGGAGGCGCCCGGCCACGTCAACCTCGACCTTGTGACCATGCGCCCCGTCGCGCAGTCTGCCCAGTACCTGCTTGCCCGAGGCCCGCTCACTCCGCGCCTCCCGTAGCGCAGGGGCGGGCGCGACCACGCTCAGGTCAGCTGCCCGCTGCCCTGGGTGGCCTCGAGCTGGCTCGTGTCGGTGTCGGCGAAGGCGACCTTCGGGACGAACAGCAGCAGCAGGGCTGCGAGGAAACCGCCGCCGGCGCAGATCGCCCAGACGGCGAGGTAGCCGCCGAGGGATGCCGCGGTTTCGCTGGCGACAGCCCCGGCGCCGGCTGCAAGCAGCACGCCGAACACGGCTGACGCGAAGGCGCCGCCGACGGTCTTGGTGGTGTTGGTCAGCGCGGAGGCGATGCCGGTCTGTCCACGTGGGGCTGCCGCCGCAGCCGCCGCAGGCAGCGCCCCGACGAGAGCGCCGGAGCCGAGGCCCGCGATCATGAGGTTCAGCAGCACCTGCCAGAGCTCGAGGTGGAACGGCAAGAACAGCGTGTAGCCGATGCCGACCAGAAGCGATGCGCCGATCAGGATGAGTCGGGGATTGGCCCGACGCGACAGCACGGCGAAGATGATGGCGCCGATGATGAGGGAGAGCAGATACACGCCGATCACGTACGAGCGCTGCGACGCCGACAGCCCCAGTCCGTAGCCGAGAGATGAGTCGGTTCCCGCGTACGTCGACAGCGGCCCTTGGGCGCCGAGCAGGCTGATTCCCACGAGGAACGCAGTCGTCTGCACGGGCCACATCTCGGGTCGCCGCAGGACCCGGATGTCGATCGCGGGGTCGTCCTGGCGCAGTTCGAACCGGACGAACCAGACGAAGACGCCAAGCCCGGCGGCAAAGAGCGCGACCACCCACCACCACGCGTTCTCGCCGAGGTCGAGTTGCGGGATCATGCGCATGTAGACCAGGGCGCCCGTCACCAGCAACAGACCCCACGTCAGCAGCACGAAGCCCCAGGTGTCCAGGCGCCGACCCGTCGTGGGCTCAGACTCGGGAACACCGAGCCAGATGACCCCGGCGATGAGGGTGACCGCGATCGCGGGAATCATCATCGTGACGGTGAGGTCGCCGGTCGCTTCGAAGATCGCGCCTGCGGCAAGCGCCCCCGCGATCGCACCGGCTTGCAGTCCGACGACGAGGAGCCCAGCTGCGCGCCGGGTGGAGGAAACGCCGCGGTTCTGGCGGCGACCGCGCTCGAAGATGAGCGCGACCTCCAGCGGCAGCCAGACGACGTAGAACCCCTGCAATGCCCACGCGATCAGGAAGGTCCAGAAGTCTCCCGCGAACACGAGCCACCAGCTGGCTGCAGCGGTCAGGATGGACGAGATCAGCAGAATCCGCTTGTGCCCGTACATGTCGCCGAGCTTCGCGAGAATCGGAACGACGAGCGCAGACAGCAGCAGCTGGGCAGCTTCGAACCAGTTCACATCCGAATCGTGGATGCCGAGGTCGATGACGATGTCACTGAAGAGCGGAACGTAGTAGCCCTGGATGATGCCGCTGACGAATTCGACGAGGATGAACCAGCCGATCAGCCCTGCAGTGATTCCCAGGCCCGTTCCGCGCAACCGGTCGAGGGCGGATGCGGCGGGCATGCCCGCGAGAATAGCACCGCGGCGCCGCCTAGTCTGGTGCGGGGGTAACCGAGAGGAGAACCGGTGACGACCGAGCGGGAAACGTTGACCTGGCAAGGGTTCGGAGATGCCACGCGTGAGCTATCCCGCACCATCGTGGCTGATGGCTTCATGCCCGATGTGGTCGTCGCGATCGCCCGCGGCGGGCTCCTGCCTGCCGGCGCCATCGCGTACGGGCTCGGCGTCAAGAACTGCGGGGCGATCAACGTCGAGTTCTACACCGGCATCGGCACGGTGCTTCCCGATCCCGAGCTCCTGCCCCCAGAGATGGATATGGCCTACCTCGACGGTCGTCGTGTCCTGCTCGTAGACGATGTCGCCGACAGCGGGCGCACGCTCGATCTGGCGGTGCGTCTGCTGACCGATCGTGGCGCGATCGTGCGCAGCGTCGTCATCTACACGAAGCCGACGACGATCATCCGTCCGGACTGGTCGTGGAAAGACACCGACCTGTGGATCGATTTCCCGTGGTCGTGGCAGGGGTCGGTCATCGAGCAGGATGCCGCGGTCACGGAGTCGGCCTGACCCATGGCGATGTCCCTGCCCGAGCTCGCCGACGCCGGTCTGATCGACAGCGGCTGGGCTGAGGCTCTCTCGCCTGTCGCCGATCGGATCGCGGGCATCGGGGAGCGCCTGCGGGCTGAGGTCGCCGCCGGGCGGCGCTATCTACCGGCGGGAGATCGAGTCCTCCGCGCCTTCGCGCGTCCGCTGGCAGACGTGCGGGTTCTCATCGTCGGTCAGGATCCCTATCCGACGCCCGGACACCCCATCGGTCTCTCATTCGCTGTCGACGCTCACGTCCGGCCCTTGCCGCGGAGCCTCGGGAACATCTATCGAGAGCTCCACGATGACCTCGGCATTCCGGCAGCTTCTCACGGCGACCTGTCGGCCTGGAGCGAGCAGGGTGTCATGCTGCTGAACCGTGTCCTCACCGTGTCCCCGGGCGCTCCCGGCTCGCACCGCGGCTGGGGTTGGGAGGCTGTCACAGAGCACGCGATTCGAACGCTGGCAGCACGCGACCAGCCGCTTGTCGCCGTCCTGTGGGGGCGGGATGCCGCCAGTCTGCGGCCCCTGCTGGGGCCGGTTCCGATCATCGAGTCGCCGCATCCCTCACCCCTGTCGGCGAGCCGTGGGTTTTTCGGCTCCCGCCCGTTCTCCCGGGCCAACGAGCTGCTGGAGCAGCAGGGGGCAGAACCGATCGACTGGCGCGTCGAGCGGTCGGCGTAGGCTGATCTCATGCTGGAAGAGGAATACGACAAGAAGCGGCGGCTTCCCTTCCATCTGCGACGGCGGTCCGAGCCTGAAGGGCCGTTCAGTTACGTCATCCGGGCCGCCGAGGAGCGCGACATCCCCGACATTCGGGAGATCTACAACTACTACGTGCGCAACTCCGTCGTGACCTTCGATGAGAAGGTCTGGTCGATCGCGCAATGGCGCGAGAAGTTCGCGTTCTTGGCGAAGCTCGACCTGCCCTTTCTCGTCGCTCAGTCACCGACCGGTCAGATCCTGGGCTACGCGCTCGTGCAGCCGTGGGCAGGAAAGTCCGCATACCGCTACACCGTCGAGAATTCGATCTACCTGGGTCAGGCTGCGGCAGGCAAGGGCCTCGGTCGCGCCCTGCTCGAGGCACTCATCGAGGCTTGTCAGCAGAGGGGCATTCGCGAGATCGTCGCCGTGATCAGCGACAAAGGCGCCGAGGCCTCGATTGCTCTTCACGAGCGGCTGGGCTTCACCGAGGTCGGTCGAATGGGACGCGTCGGCTTCAAGTTCGGGCGGTGGCTCGGAACGATCTACCTGCAGAAGTCGCTCAAGCCGGTGAAGAAGGGGTTGTTCCGTCGCGGCGGGAGTCCGCGGGAGCCTCGCGCGGGGGAGTGATCGACGGGATCGCGGCCAGGAGCGCTCGGGTGTAGTCGTCCTCTGGCGAACGCAGGACACTGGCGGTCTCGCCCCGTTCGACGATCCGTCCGTCCTTCATGACGACCACCCGGTCGCAGAGGTTCTGAACCACGCCGATGTCGTGGGAGACCATGATGATCGTCATCCCCTCGTCCTGCCGGAGCTGGTCGAACAGACCAAGGATCTGCGCCCTCACCGTGACGTCGAGCGCCGACAGCGGCTCGTCCCCGACGAGGATGCGCGGTCGGTGCGCGATCGCCCGTGCGAGTGCGATCCGCTGCCGCTGACCGCCGGAGAATTCGTGCGGGAACCTGTCGGCTGCCGCAGCGTCCAGGCCCACCTGGGTGAGGACCTCCCGCACCCGCGCTCGCCGGTCCCCGGCGATGCCCAGCGCCCACAGCGGCTCGCCGACGATACGCCCCACGCTCATGCGGGGGTCGAGCGAAGCGTAGGGATCCTGGAACACGATGCCGGTCTCGCGCCGCAGCCACCGGAGCGACCTGGCAGATGCCGATGCGTCGACCTCGCGACCATCGATGTGCACCGAACCGGAGGTCGGTTTGTCTAGGCCCAGGAGGAGGCGGACGAGGGTGGATTTGCCTGACCCGGACTCGCCGATCACCCCGAGGGCGTGTCCCTCCTCGAGCGTGAGATCTACCGCGTCCAGTGCCGTTGTGACAGCGGGCTTCGCGAATAGGCGTGTGGGAGGGGTGCGGTGGCGTCGGGTGAGGGCCTCGGCGCGGACGAACTCCGTGCTCATGCGTCCTCACTCGGGGTCTGGCCGCGCCACAGCGTCGCCGTCGCATCACGCAGGAGTCCCTGTGTGACAGCTGCGCGAGGCTCGCTCAGCAGGCGGGGAACCTGACCGGCCTCGACGACGCGACCGCGTTCGAGGACCACGGCGTGAGTCGCGACCTGGGCGAGCACCGCCAGGTCGTGGGTGATGAACAGCAGGGACATGTCTTCGTCGGCAGTGAGGCCGCGCAACAGGTCGAGGATCCCCGCCTGCACCGTCGCATCGAGCGCTGTCGTCGGTTCGTCGGCGATGAGTAGACGAGGCCGGCACGCGAGCGCCATGGCGATTGCCACGCGTTGGCGCTGACCCCCAGAGAGCTGGTGCGGATAGCGGCGGACGATACCCTCCGGATCGGGCAAGGCGACGCGGGCGGCTTCGGCAACGACACGAGCCCGCAGCTCGCGACCCCGCAGGCGCTCGTGAATCTGCACCGACTCCCCGATCTGACGTCCGACGGTACGGATCGGGTTCAGCGCGGTGAGCGGATCTTGGAACACGATGCCGATCTCGTCACCGCGGAGCGCGGCGAAAGCACGCTCGTGAAGGCCCAGAACCTCCTGTCCGCGCCAACGGATGCTGCCCGAGGCCTGCGCACCCTGGGGTAGAAGCCCCACGATCGCCAGCGCCGTCAGGGACTTGCCGGATCCGGATTCTCCGATGAGCCCCACCGTCCCGCCGTCCGGGACCTCGAACGAGACACCGTCGACGACGCGCTCGCCGCCGATCTCGATCGTCAGCCCATGCACCTCGAGGCTCATGAGACCACCTCGGGCATGTGCGTGCGCGACACTCGCGCGGCGCCGGTCGTCGAGGCCAGAGTCGGGTCGGATGCCTCACGGATGCCGTCGCCAAGCAGGTTCAGCCCGAGAACTGTCACCGTGATCGCCAGGCCCGGCCAGAGCACGGCAAGCGGATAGACGGTCAGATACTGCTGCAGATCCCGAAGCAGGACTCCCCAGGAGGGCTCGGTCACTGGCGCACCGAAACCGAGGTATGAGAGGCCGGCTTCCGCAAGAACCGCGACGGCCATCGCCCACGACAGCTGCACGATGAACACCGGTGCGACGTTGGGGAGGAGGTGGCGCCAGAGGTTCTGCATCGGGGTGAGGCCTGCCGCGGTTCCTGCGAGCACGAAATCGCTGTGGAGGACGCGTCGCAGCTCGGGTCGCGTGACGCGGGCGATGTTGACACCGAAGCCGATGCCCACCGACCAGATCACGACCCAGAGCGATCCGCCCCACACCGCCGAGATCATCATCGCCACCAGCAGCACCGGGAACGCCACGAGGATGTCGATCAGGACCGCCACCGATTCGCGAACCCAGCGCGTTGTGAGGGCGCCGAGGCTTGCCAACGCGACGCCGAGCACCGTGGCGACGACCGCCGACCCCACTGCCACCCACAGGGTTGTGCCAGCCCCTGCCATCACGAGGCTCAGGATGTCGCGCCCCGCGCCATCCGTGCCGAGCAGATGCGGCCAGCTCGGGGGGAGCCACCGGTCTTGCACGTTCACCTGTTGCGGATCGAATGGCGTCCAGATCCGGGCGATCACTGCGATCAGGATGATCGCGGCGGCGACGCAGATCCCGAAGCGTCCCGTCGGCACTGCCCACACGCGCCGTAGCCACCGTGCCCGCGTCCGCGTCGGGCGCCTGCCGCGTGCGTCACGTGGAGGGAGAGTCACGACGCCTCCCGTTGCCTGGGATCGAGGATCCTGTGGAGCAGGTCGACGAAGAACCCCACGATCAGGACGAAGCCCGTGAGTGCCAGCAGCTCGCCCTGGACCTTGGGAAGATCCCGTGCTCCCACGTCGTCCACGAGCATCCGACCGATGCCCGGGAGCGAGAAGAGCTGCTCGATGATCACGGCGCCAACGATGATGCCCGCGACCTGGAGGCCGAGGACCGTGATGACCGACAGCCCGACGTTCGGCAACCCATGCCGGATGAGCGCCGTCGTGCGGGTCAGGCCTTTGGCGGCTGCGGTGCGGACGTAATCCTGTCCGATGGCCTGGAGTGTCGCGCTGCGCACGAAGCGGAGGAGCATTGCGCCTTCCACGATCCCGATCGTGACGGCGGGAAGGATGAGCGAGCGGATCGCCGCGGCTGGGTCGTCCCATCCGTTGCGCGGGAACCCCTGCGCGGGGAGCCATCCCAGCCACACGGCGAACACGACGACAAGCATCATGCCGGCCCAGACAACGGGCACCGCTGCAACCGTCTGAGCGCTCACGCTCATGAACGTGCCGCGGCGCCGGCCTCGCCAGATCGCCGAAGCCACGCCGAGCGGGATGCTGAAGAGCACAGCGATGGTCAACGACAGGATGCCGAGCGGCACCGTGACCTGCGCCTTCTCAGCGAGTTCCTCCGCCACCGGGGTGCCGGTGAGAAGAGACGTGCCGAGGTCGCCTCCAAGAACCCCGCCCAACCAGTCGAAGTATTGCGCGATCAGCGGCTGGTTCAACCCCAGTTGCTCGCGGATGGCCTCGATCTGCTCGGCCGTACCGTTGGTTCCCGCGATCAGCTGAGCCACATCGCCGGGAAGAACGCGAAGGGTCAAGAAGATGATCGCGCTTGCCACCGCGAGCCCCAACACGAGCAGCCCCAGCCGGGTCACGACGTACCTGGTCACCTGTCTCTCCCGACCAGGCCCATCGCCCGCGTCGCCGGGGCGGCCGCGGGTCGACGCATCACGATGACCCCGTCAGTCTCGCCTCAGCCCGCGACCTTGGCGAGGTCGGCGAGGTTGAGTCGTTCGTTGACGTTGATGGACGGCATGCCGGTGACGTTCGTTCCGACGGCGACGACGGAGGCTCCGTTGTAGAGCCAATCGGCAGCGGCGTCTTCGGACACGATCCGGGCAGCCTGGGCCAGCAGCGCGGCAGCCTCGGTCTCGTCCGTTGCGGCAAGCGACTCCTGATAGAGCTTCTGCACCTCGGGGTTGTCGTACGTGAAGTAGTAGTCGGGGTTCGCCCAGTTCTCGAAGTCGCGGGCTTCGGTGTGCAGCACGAAGCTCAGGTCGTAGTCCTGGTTGACGTAGACGTCGTTGATCCACGTGGGGAAGTCGACGCTGTTGACCGTGAGGGTGATGCCGACTTCACGCAAGTCGGAAACGAGAAGCTGGGGAATCAGCGTCGGGTAGCCGTTGTAGATCGTGAGTTCGAGTTCCAGATCGCTGTACCCCGCATCCGCGAGAAGCTCGCGTGCGGCATCCGGGTCGTAGGGGGCCACGTCGGAGAGGTCCTCGTAGCCAGGGTCAAGCTCCGGAATCGGTCCATACATCGTCTGGCCGGCTCCCAGCGCAGCGACGAAGGCGTCGTGGTCGATGGCCTGGCGGATCGCCTGGCGCACGCGCGGGTCAGCAAGAGGGCCCGCGGTCTGGTTCATTGCGAGGGTGCCCTTGTCGGTAGATGGCCCCGTCACAACGGTGAACGCGCCATCTGCCTCAATCTGGTCGGTGAGGTTCGCGTCGAACCCGGTCACGACATCCACCTCGCCAGCTGAAGCGGCGTTGAGGGCTGCCTGTGTCTCGGTGATGTAGTCGAAGACCACCTCGGCGACCTTGGCTTTCTCACCCCAGTAGGCGTCGTTACGGACGAAAGTGATCGAGTCCCCCTGACGCCACGAGTCGAGCAAGAACGGGCCGGTACCGTTGGCGGCCGTGGCGTAGTCGACTGTGTCGCCCTCTTTGAGAATCAGTCCGGCACGGCCGGTCAGGTTCCACAGCAGGCTCGAGTCGGGCTCGGAGAGGGTGAGCGTAATGTCCTGCCCCTCGGCGGTGATGGATGCGATGTTCGCCAATCGAGCGGAGTCGGCCCACTCCGGGGTATCGCGCCTGGTCGTCAGCGACCACACGACATCCTGCGGCGTCAGCGCCTGGCCATCACCGAAGGTCACTCCCTCACGCAGGGTGAACGTGTAGGTCAGGCCGTCAGCCGAGACCTCATAGTCCTCCGCGAGAACGGGGACGATGTCTTGCTCCGGGGTGCGACCGACGAGCCCCTGGTAGACGTTGTCGATCAGGATCTGGTCGAGTGCGGCACCAGCTGTCTGTCGGATGTCGAGGTTCCCCGGCTCCAGAACGAGACGGATCGCGACCGATGCGTCAGCGTCGGGAGCCCCCGTCGCCGTCGACGCGGGGTCAGTGCTTCCGGTGCAGGCTGTCAGAACGAGCGCGCTCGCGGCGAGTAAGGCCGACGCGGCCAGAGCGGTGCGGCGGAACATGGGAGTCCTTTCCGGGGGGCATCCGCGGCGAAGCTGGTGGGCGCGCGGAGCACAAAGGGGATCTGCGGTAGATAACTCTAGGGTCCGGTTGCTGTGTTCCCCTCATCGAGAGGAGAACGTGACGTCATCGTTGCCCGGTGCTCGACAGTTCGGTGATGGTCTGTGCCAGTGCTGTCGGTGCTTCCTCGTGGACGTTGTGGCCGGTCGGAAGGGCGACGACAACGGCGTCGGGTCGGCCCCTGCTGAACTCTGCCGCATCGTCGGTCGTCACGAAACCTCGCTCCCCGCGGATCAGCGACAGCGGGGCCGAAACGGCGGCGATGTCGTTCCATCCGCTCGCCGAGAGGATCTCGGAGAGCGCATCCTGCTGCGCATCGACCTGTGCGGCCAGCTCGGGCGCTGCCGCGAGGGCCGAGGCCAGGTGAGCAAAGTGGTGCTTCCACTCGACGCGTCCGTCTTCGCGGACTCGCGAGTTCAAATACACGCCGCGTTCGGCCTTTTCGCGGGTCCCCCCACCCAGGCCGAAGGTCATTGCACGATCGACGAGCTCGTCACGGCTTGCCCAGTCGGTCGGGCCGGCGAAGAACGCCCGGATCTGTGCCGCCCCGGCGTTCGGATCGATACCGGGGGTGATGTCGATCACGATCAGTTGCGTCACGAGCTCGGGAACGGATGCCGCAACTGCCGCGCCCGTCAGTCCGCCCAGGGAGTGTCCGACGATGAGCTGCGGCGCCGACGTCCACGCGCGGATACCCGTTGCCACATCGGGGGCGAGGTTCGCCGCGGTGTAGGCAGCATCAGGCCGCCAGGAGGACTCGCCGTGCCCGGGAAGGTCGATCGCGAGGGCAGGCAGGCCGAGCGCCAGGATCGTGGAATCCCAGGTGTGTGCATTGAGCCCCGCGCCGTGGATGAAGGTGACAACGGGGGGCTCGTCACCGAAGCGAAGAGCGCTCAGGGTGCGTCCGTCGTCGAGGAGGAGCGACACGCGCTCGACCGGTGGGAGGTTTCCGGCCACGCCGACGCTGGCGGCGTCTGTTGGCAGGAACCGGAATTCATCGTCAGGTGTCGTCATCGTTGTCCGTCCTCGGTTGATTCGGCTGTCCCCATTCTGGCCCTCGCGCGGAGCACCCGGAGACGCTGGGCACGCGCGTGCCCAGCGTGCCCGGGATAGGGTCGAGGAACGTGAGCACACTCGACATCTCCGGCGCGATTAACTTCCGGGACACCGGTGGTCTGCGTGCTGGCGCCGGTCGGACCCGGGAGGGCGTGTTGTACCGGTCGGGAAACCTCGCGCGGCTGGACGAGGACGGCATCCGTGCTTTCTCGGGACTCGGCATCCGTCGGGTCATCGACCTTCGCGACGACGCCGAGGTGGCCGGTGCCCCGAGCCGATTCGATGACCGTGAGCTCGTTGTGCAGCGGGTTCCCCTGTTTCTGGGCTCGGTGAGCTCGTTCTTCGTCGAGGACGTTCCGCTCACGGAGATGTATCGCCGGCTCGTCGATGACTCAGCGGGGCGTGTGGTCGAGGTTGTGCGAGGAGTGCTGGCCGATCAGCCGGTCCTGGTGCACTGCACGGTCGGCAAAGATCGCACAGGTGTCACCGTCGCTATCACGCTGGCCGCCGCGGGAGTCGACAGGGATGCCGTCATCGCCGACTATGCGCGCACGGAGGCGCTCCTGCCGCAATCGCGCAACCGCGACGTCGTGGCACGCATCCGCCAGTTCCACCCGGACTCGGTCAACCTCGAGGAACTGGCCACGAAGTCGCCCGCAGAGGCGATCGCCGGGCTCCTGAACAGCCTGGATGAGGCCTACGGCTCGCCGCGTGACTACCTGCGCGCCCACGGCATGAGCGATGACGAACTCGTCGCTCTGGACGAGGTGCTCATCGACTGACTGCTCTCTTCGGTCGCTGGCGCGGGATGTAGTTCCCGTCCGCGAGGCCCGCCTCGATCTCGAAGCGGTTGCCTAGCGGGTTGCGGCCCGAGAGCTGGTAGAGCAGCGGCATCAGCATCCCGTAGCGGCGCCACTGCCGCGCGTGGACGAGCTCGTGCCGCAGCACGCGCGGGCCGTCATTGGTTGCCGTGAGGTAGCAGGCGCCGACGCACACGCCGCCGCGGGGGAACGTCCACGAGGGCATGCCGGAAAAGACATACAACACCGTGCTGTCGGCGCCCCGGTGGACTCGCACCCTGCCTGTGCTCCAGAGGAAGCCCCAGACAAAGCCGATGGCGGTTCCGATGACGGAGCCTGCCCGCGAAACCGGGGAGTCCAGCAGCGGGAGCCAGCGATCCAGCAGCTGACCTCGCGCGACGGCCCGCTCCGCGGCAGCCTCCCACCCCGGTGGGGGCGTCGGAATCGGGGTCACGCCAGCGCCCCGAGAAGGCGCAGGATCGTCGGCATGTCTTCAATCGCGGTGTCCGCAGACGCGGGAGAGAAGCCGGCGATCGTCGCCCCGACGAGCGGGAAGCGATCACGTACCGCTCGGACTGCGGCGATGACCTCGCCGGCATCCGGACCGAACGGCACGGGTGAGGACACTCCGGTAACGACGGAGGGATCGAAGACGTCGATGTCGATGTGGATGTATGCCCGTGGAGCGCCGGTCGCTGCTACTGCGGCGACAAGTGCCTCGGGATCGGCCAGGTCCCCGGGCAACACCCGGCGGATGCGGTGCTCATCGACGTACTGCTGTTCGGCGTCGTCCAGTTCTCGGGTACCGGCCAGCACGACCCGATCAGGGGTCAGGATGCCGTGGGCAAGACGGAGCCGATCGGCTCCGTCTCCGAGAGCGGCGCGCAGCACCATGCCGCAAAACGCTCCGCTGGGCGAGGACTCCGGGGTGTTCAGGTCGGCGTGCGCATCGAACCAGACAACCGCGACGTCGGGAGCCGCGACTGCCTCCAATGCGCCGAGGGTCACCCCGCAATCCCCGCCGATCACGACCACCGGCTCGGGCAGGCTCGCGACAGCATCCCGGACCAAGTCTCGGATGCGCACGAGTGAGCTGGCTCGACGGATGCCGGTGTCCTGGCTCTCACCGGCTTCGACCGGCACCTCCAACCGGGTGCAGGCCGAAGCCGGAAGGTCGCCCGCGATGGCTTCGGCGCCGTCGATCAGCTGCATCGCGCGAGCCGATCCGGAGCCCTGCCACTGCGGGGCGATGACGAAGTGAGCCATCGGCCGGTTCGATCAGCCCTCGATGGCGGGCTTGGGGGCACCGCCGGACTTGAGTGCGGCGAGGCGAGCTTCGACCTCCGTGAGCTCACCGAGATCGTCGAGGCTCTCGAACTGGGCGTCCAGGCTCGAGGCGGCGAGCTCCGTCTTGCCCTGCGCGATGGCCTCCTGGCGGCGAACCTTCTCTTCGAAGCGGCCGAGTTCGCTGGTCGGGTCGAGAACATCGATCGACTTGACGGCATCCACGACCTTCGTCTGGGCCTCGGCGGTCTTCTGACGCGCGACCAGCTCGGCCGACTTGGCCTTGAGCTGCTCGAGCTTCTGCTTCATGCCGTTGAGGCCGTCCTTGAGTTTGTTCACGACCTCGGTCTGCGAGGCGATCTGCGGGGCCGCAGCCTTCGCGGAGTTCTCGGCCGCGATCTGGCGCTGTAGGGCGACCTTGGCCAGGTTGTCGAACTTGTCGGCATCCACCGGGTCGCCCGCCGCACGGAACTCGTCGGCCTTGCGGCTGGCGGCAAGCGCCTTGTTTCCCCAGTCGGATGCCGACTGGAGGTCCTCCTGGTGGTCGCGCTCGAGAAGGCGCAGATTGCCGATCGTCTCGGCAATGGCAGCCTCGGCATCCGCGATGTTGTTCGTGTAGTCGCGCACGAGCTGGTCGAGCATCTTCTGCGGGTCCTCGGCCTGGTCGAGCATCGCGTTGATGTTCGCCTTCATGAGGGTTGAGATGCGTCCGAAGATGGACTGCTTTGCCATGGTGTGTCCTTCCGTCTGGGTGTGTGAGTGGTGATCGATCGTGCCTAGAAGCGGCCCCCGCCGCGCCGGCCGCGAGAGCCTCCGCCGCCGAACCCGCCACCGCGGGATCCGCCACCGAATCCTCCTCGCCGGGAACCGCCGCCGCCGAATCCGCCGCGCATACCGCCTCCGCCACCGGAGAGGATCGAATTAAGCACGATGCCGCCGAGGACTGCGCCCATCATGCCGTTCGATCCGCCGCCGCGGGATCCGCCGTAGCCGCTGACGTCGAAAGCGCCCACGTCGCGCTGGGCGGCCTGAATCGCCTGAGACGCGAGCTGTTCCGCGCGCTGTGCGTGAGGGAGGGCTTGCGCGGGATCGGAGACCTGAATCTGCTGTGCGGTGGCGAGGCTTGCGCGGGCCTCGGCCAGTCGCGTCCGGGCTTCGGCGCCGACGGCTCCGCGCCGGGACGCGATGAAATCGTCGGCCGCGGAGATCTGAGCGCTCGCCTGCATCGTGATCTGCGAGAGCGCCTGCTGGGCTCGCTGCGCTCGAGCCTGCGCGTCCCGCGCTGCTTGCAGGACCTCGTCGATCTGCCGGTCTGCCTCCTGGAGCGCGTGCAGCGCGGCAAGCGGACGCTGCAGTGGGGCATCCAGGAGAGCTCGAGCCGTTGCGACCTGTTGCGTCGTGCTCGCCGCGACACCCGCCAGGCGCCCGTCGGGATCAGGAAGTGCGCGCGCGGTAGCGATGTCGGCTTCGATCCCGGCGATGACGCTCTGCGCGTTCGTTGCCGCCTGCTGAAGGTCCCGTGCCAGTGTGTCGATCGCGCGCTCCAGCTGCAGCGCTTGGGCCACGGCTTCCTCGGCGCCGTGAAGAGCTACCGCGGCATCGGATGTCTTGCCGGCAGCGAGGTCCTGCCGGGCCTGGGATAGTGCAGCATCAGCGAAGGCGATGCGTTCCCGCACCTGCTCGAGGTTGTCGGCGACCGTCGCAAGGGCATCCGGGTGGAACGTCGCCTTGAGGTCGGAGAGTGCGCGTTCAGCACCGGCGAGGCCAGCTGAGGCCTCTTCACGGTCCTTTGCGACGCGCTCGAGGGCTTGGGGTGCGGTGCGCTCCAGCTCGCGCAGGGACTCGAACTCCGCCGCTTTCTCGTCGAGCGCCGTGTTCGCCTTCTCGCACAGGTCGAGAATCGCGAGGTTCCACTCGCGGATCTGAGTTTCAGTGTCGGGTTCGGCATCGTCGAGGCGCTGCTGCAGCGAAAACGCCTCCATGAGGCTCGCTCGTGCCGCGGCGAGGGTCGTCTCGAACTCGGTGGCCGCAGCGTCGCCGAACTGCGCGCGAGCGAACCCGAGTTCCTGCGTGCTGGTCGTGATGGCGTCGTCGGTTGCGACCAGTGCCGATGCGGCGCGCCGAGCCAGCTCATCGAGACTCACCAACTGCGGATCAGCTTCCCGCTTTCGGCGCGAACGGATGACGATCCAGATGACCAGGCCAGCAAGGGCACCGACCACGACGACGAGAAGTACGACCGTGAAGAACCCGCCGCCCCCGGATCCGCCGGCGAGCGCTGCCTCAAACCCATCGGCTGCGGTTGTGATCGCACCGAGGTAGTCGCCGGCGCTCAAATACGGCTTGATCTCGTCCTCGATGGCCAGCAGTTGGTCTTCGCTCAGGGGGCCGGAGGAGTCGGCCGAGGTGTAGAACTGGCGCGACTCGGTGGCCACCGCAAGCAGGTACTGGCTCGGTCCGAGCCCGTTGTCTTCCGCTACTGCATCCGCCCACTCCTGGCTGTTCGACGGATTGGTGAACTCGTCGACGAACACCACATAGAGGTCGACGCCAGTCGACTCGTACAGCTCGGCGAGCCTGGCGTCAGCGGCTGCCTCGTCCGCAGCGCTGAGCGCGTCGACCTCGTCGAGGACGTAGGCAGCGTCGAGCGTGACCGGATCGGTGGCGCTCGCCGGCGCCGCAGTGATCGAGAGCAATACCGCCATCGCCACCGCGCTCAGGACCGCCCCGAACGACCATCGAGTCGGCATCGATTCCCCTCCCGGCGTGCGAAAGCCCGCGTCCTTCGATCCTATTGATGGCGCACGGCCCCGGGGAAGCACTCCGCGAGGCACACCGGATCCTCACAGCGTGCGTCGTAGGGTGAGTGCCCGAAAGGCAGGTGCGGTGGTGGATGATCGGTACGGAACTGACGTACTCGCAAGCGGCTGGCGCGGCCACGGGAAGACTGACAGTGCTCGCGTGCCGGCAGAGCGGGGCCTGGTCATCGAGGTGCAGGCCGACGGATTCTGCGGTGCTGTGACCCAGGCGGATGCAGCGACCGTCGAACTCGAAGACCGCTTTGGTTCGCGGCGCCGCTTTCCGCTGGGTCCCGGCTTTCTCCTCGATGGATCGCACGTTGTGCTCGTGGCGCACCGGCCAGCTGCCTCCCGGCAACCGCAGCGCACGGCGTCCGGCTCGTTCGCGGCTCCCGAACAGCGGGCGCGTGTCGCGCGAGCCAGCCGCATCCTCGTCGAGGGGCGCCACGATGCCGAGCTCGTAGAGAAGGTCTGGGGCGATGATCTGCGTGCCGAGGGGGTTGTCGTCGAGTATCTCGAAGGAGTCGACCGCCTCGCCGCCATGCTCGATGAGGAGCCCCCGTCAGCGAGCCGCCGGTACGGCATCCTCGTCGACCATCTGGTCACCGGATCGAAAGAGGCCCGCGTCGCCGCGGAGATCATGCGCGGCAGGCATGGGCAGAACCTTCTGATCGTCGGTCATCCCGAGATCGATGTGTGGCAGTGCGTACGCCCCGCGGCCCTCGGGCTTCGCGCGTGGCCGACCGTGCCGCGCGGGGTTGACATCAAGGTCGGGACGTGCCGCGCCCTGGGCTGGCCGAGCGAGACTCCCGCGGATCTCGCGCGCGCCTGGCGCCGAATACTGGGCTCGGTGCGCAGCTATCGTGACCTGGAACCGTCGCTGCTCGGTCGTGTCGAGGAGCTGATCGACTACGTGACAGCTGCGGACTGACGGAGCCGCACCGAGCGCCGAATTGGTCCTGCCGCAGAGACTGGCATACTAGGGGGAGGCGTTCTCGCCTCCTTTTGTGTGCGCGGAAGGTCAGCAGTGGTTCCCACCTCTCGACAGGATGTCGCGCTCTCCCCTCGGAGAGCCCCCTCCTCCCGGGGATGGCGAGGTCTTCCTCGCGCTCTGAGCGAATGGCTCTCAGACCTCACCTCGGCGCGCGTCGGCGTCGAACCGATCGCGTCTGGGACGCTGACCAAGGTCGTCGGGATCTGGGCGATCGGTCGCGCAGTCAACCTTGGGCTGCTGTGGATGTTCTTCGAGATCTCGCGGCTCGCTGACCTCGGCTTCGGCCCGTTCGGCATCCACGTGCGCACCTTCCTCACCTTCCTCACGGGGTGGGATGCCGACCATTACCTCAACATCGCCCGCACCGGCTATCCGGTCCGGCTCCCGATGGAGGAGGGCATCGTTCAGCCCAACGACTGGGCGTTCCTGCCGGTTCTGCCATTCCTCGAACGGGTGGGCCATGACCTGACCGGTGTGAACGAGGGAATCATCGGGATCATCGTCAGCATCGCGGCGAGCCTCGGCGCTACCCTCGTTCTTTTCCTCTTGCTTCGGCGCGTCACGACGCCGCAGGCATCCTGGTGGGGCATCGTCCTGTTCACCTTCGCACCCCTGTCGTTCGTCTACGTGCTCGCGTACGCCGAGTCGCTGTTCCTCCTGCTCGTTTTCACAGCACTGCTCCTCGCGATAAAGCGCCAGTACCTCCTCATCCTGCCGGTGGGTGTGCTCGCGGCCTATACCCGGCCCGGGGTCCTCGCGCTCGCGCTGGGCCTTGGAATCGTCTTCCTCGTGCGATGGATGCAGCACCGCACCGACCCGTTCCCCTGGACCCAGCGCCTCAGCCTTGCCGCGAGCGGGATCGCGATCGCGGCGGCCGGCCTGTCGTGGACGTACATCGCCGATGCCGTCACCGGCATCCCGCACGCTTACGTTCGTACCGAGACCGCGTGGTGGATTCCGCTCGTCGGCACCGGTGACTTCGTGCCCATGACGCCGTGGTTCCGGTTCTTCGGCACATACCTGAACGTGTTCGGCATCCTGCTGGTGCTGGCGATCATGGCGGCTTTCGCGTGGTGGATGTTCTCCAAGCCCACGCGCAAGCTCGGTCTGGTGATCGTGGCGTACGCGGCAAGCTACGGCCTCTACCTCTTCGGTGTGTTCCTGCCCCAGCAGTCGACCTTCCGCCTCATGATGCCGCTCTCACCGCTTCTCGGTGACGAACGGTTCTCGTCGACGCAGCATCGCAGGCAGTGGCTCCTGCTGGGCTGCCTCGGACTGCAGGTGGTGGCAGTGTTCCTGCTGTGGACCATCGGGTATCCGTGAGCGGTCGTGCCCCCGGTGTGACATCTTCCGGCGAGGCCCCGACGGGTTTTCGTCTGAGACCGGTCTCGTTTGTCCGACGTAGCGGGCGGATGTCGGAGGCGCAACAGCGCGCGTGGAACGACGTCAGTCCCCGGATGCTGATCCCCGTCGAGCGGGACGCTGCCTCCACGAGTATCCGAAAGGGTTCGACCATCGACCCGGCGGCGGTGTGGGGACGCACCGCGCCCCTGATCGTCGAGATCGGATCGGGCCAGGGCCACGCGATCGTCCACGCGGCAACCGCCCAGCCGGGCGCGAACTTCCTTGCTGTCGAAGTCTTTCGGGCGGGGCTTGCGCGCACGATGCTGGATGCCGACCAGGCGAACCTCGACAACCTCCGACTCGTCGAGGGCAACGCTCCCGAGGTCCTCGAGCATCTCCTGCCCTCGGCATCCGTCGACGAACTGTGGGTCTTCTTCCCCGACCCGTGGCACAAGAAAAAACACACCAAGAGGCGGCTGGTGACTGCCGAGTTCGCGGCGCTTGCGGCATCCGTTTTGCGACCGAACGGCGTGCTTCGACTCGCCACGGACTGGCAGGACTACGCCGACCAGATGGTGTCGGTGCTGGATGCTGCGCCCGAGTTCACTCGCGCCTTCGACGGCGATTGGGCGCCTCGCTTCGACGGTCGCGTGCTCACGGCGTTCGAACGTAAAGGCACGCGCGCCGGGCGAGAGATTCGCGACCTCACCTACCGGCGGTCTGCGTGAGCAGCCACGCGGATGCCGCGCACGGCGCTCCTCGCCGGCTTCCTGCGATGTCGTGGCGCGTCCTGCCTGCTGTGCTGGTCGTGCTGGCAGCACCAGCATTCTTCGTCGCCCTGATCCCCTGGCTCGGGTGGGCGCTCCTGGCGGCGGGACTGATCGCCGCAGCCCTGGTGGAGCGGTTCGCGCCTGCTGGGGCGCGTCCGGCCGTGCGGGTGGGGACGCGGTTCGATACGGCCCGGACCGTGTCGCGGGAACCGTCGATCTTGCGAGACCTGTCCCTCATCGCGATCGGGATGTTGATCGTCAGCGCCATCCCGCTCAAGGCCGAGCTCGACAACCTCGCGATCCTCCGTTTCGGTCTAGCCCTCGGGGGAGCGGTGGCAGTTCCGTACCTGATCTCGCGGTTCGTCTACCGGGATCGGGCGATCGGGTTCCCCTGGCGGGGCGGCGGGCGCTGGAGCTGGTTTCAGTGGGCCTGGCTTGTGGGTGTGCTCGTGCTCGGGTGGCTCATCCTGCCCTTCTACTTCATCACCTCAGGCGTGTACCTGAACTGGCCGGTCGTTGACACTCCCGATCTCATCGCCCGCCTATTCGTCGGGGTGGGTGCCGTGGGCATCTGGGACGAGCTGTTCTTCATCTGTACCGTCTTCGTCCTGCTGCTGCGGCACATGCATCCGCTCACCGCGAACCTGCTGCAGGCCGTCGTGTTCGTCTCGTTCCTGTGGGAACTCGGCTACCAGGCGTGGGGTCCGTTCCTGACGATCCCGTTCGCGCTCCTGCAGGGCTACATCTTCCTCGTCACCCGCTCGCTCGCGTACGTCGTCACCGTGCACCTGCTCTTCGACGCGGTGGTGTTCGCCGTGCTCGTGCACGCGCACAACCCGGGCCTGTTCGACGGTTTCTTTCTCGTCTGAGTGGGTCACGGCGGCAGCCGAGTCCGAGTTTCGGAGGAAGGAGAAGTTGCCGACGTAGGACGATTCAGCCGACATTCATCCTGCTGCGGAGATTTCTCCTACGCCGCAGATGCGGCTTGGAGGGGCTTCAGCGTCCGAGACGCGTGTCGAGCCAGTCGAACATCCGCTCGTCGGTGAGCAGGCGCGCCAGCGGCTGGCAGTGATAGTCGGCGCCTTCGTCCGCCGTAAAGGGCTGAAGCGTGGCATCCGGCACCATCGCAGCAAGCTGTTCGGACTGGCCCGGCCAGATTTGCTCTTTCTCGGGTGAGGTGATCAGGAGCGGCGTGGAGATCTTTGCGGCATCCTCTGGTTCGAGGCGGTAGCGCAGCATCTCGACCATCGTGTCGTACGGGCTGTCTTTGCCGAACGGCTTGGCGCGGAAGTTCCACAGACGCGAGACGGACTTCGAGTAGCGCAGGGCCATTTCCATCCCGCGGTCGAACTTCTCTTTCTCGCCCTTCTCGACGAGCTCCATCTCGGATTTCGGGATGCCGGCGCGCCAGGACTGCGATACGTCGACGACTCCGGGGTCTGCTACTGCCGCGGCGATCCGGTGCTCGAACGTGAGGGCCCGGGGGAGCCAGTACCCTGCCTGGCTGATGCCGTACGCGGCGATACGGTCGGCATCCACGTCGTCGCGAGCGACGAGTGCGTCGACGACCGGCGTCATGACAGCCTCCCAGTCGTAGCGGAAGGGGATGTTCTTGTCGAAGAGCATCGATTGCTGACCGGGTCCGTCGAACATCAGCACGTTGTACCCGCGCTGGAGTCCGCCAAGGCCGCCGGTCGCCCACATGCTGCTGATCGATCCATCGCTGCCGTTGACCAGGATGAGGGTCGGTGCCTTTGCGCCGTCCGTGCTCGCGCTGAAGAAGTAGCCCGGCATCGTCGTGTTCTCGTACGGGATCGCGAGGCGCTCGGCGGAGTACGGCGCGCGATCGACGAATGCGTCCCATGCTGCCCGGTGGGCGCGGAAGGCGTGCTGCAGCAGCTCCTCATCGCCCAACGCTGCTGCTGCGTTCACGGCGGGGGAGTAGGCGTTCGCCGCGCGCAAGTACGCCGCCGCTGCGCTGGCGCGATGCCCGGCATCCGCTGAGGCCGCCGCCTGTGTCGCAAGGCGCTCGCCGAGCGAGCTCCACGCCTGATACCAGCCCTCGTGGTCACCGTCTTTCACCTCGGCGATGGTTCGCAGCACTTCGCCGACATCCGAGCCACCGTAGGGGGCTTGTCCGAGCTGGATGCGCACTTCGAAGTCGAAGTCCTCGCTGTAGAAACCCGTTTCGAACACGTCGTGTGCGTGCCTGCTGAATAGATTCGCCATCATCTCTCCCCGAGTGTCGTCGGGGGCAGGCTATCGGGGCAGTTGCGCCAGCGGAAGTGGTGTGCCCCCGCGCCCTACCGCCACTCCACGCGCCGCTACGCGTCGCGCGGAGCCTCCGGCGGCAGGGGCCCGCCTGACGGGTGGTGTAGAGATCGAGAAAGGGACCGCCCTTCGGACGGTCCCTTTCTCGATAACGTGCCCCCGACAGGAATCGAACCTGCGACCTTTGGTACCGGAAACCAACGCTCTATCCCCTGAGCTACGGAGGCGTACCGATCGAGATTACCATCGCCCACCGGCCCGGCCCTGACCGCCCGGAACCCGGGTCACCGAGACGCGTCATCCGCAGGTCATCACGGCGTGCGAGGATACTCCGGTGCATCGCATCGTGACCGCTGAACTGGACCTGGAACTCCGGGCATCCATCGACCTCATCTTCCAGATCGCCGTCGCCCAGCATGCACCTGTTCTGAGCGAGAATCTCACCTTCTCGCAGGGCGATCGGATCTACACACCGATCGAGATCATCGACCAGACCGGCAGTCGCTTGCACCGGTTCTGTGGTGAGCCGGGGGTTCTCGAAGTCCGCTACGACGCCGTCGTCGACGAGCAGGTGACATCGCGGCCGACGAGTGACCTCGAGGCGATCACCTACCTGCGTCCGAGCCGATACGCCCAGTCCGACGAGGTGTTCTCACAGGCGCGGCGACAGTTCAAAGGCCTCGTCGGCGAGGAGCTTCTGCTAGCCGTGTCGGAATTCGTATCCGAGACGGTGACCTACACCCCGGGACTGAGCCTCGGCACCGACTCAGCGGTCACGACGCTGATGACCGGGCAGGGTGTGTGCCGCGACTACGCACACCTCGTCATCGCGCTTCTTCGTGCGATGGACGTGCCAGCCCGTTACACCGCGTGCTACGCGCCGGGTCTTGAACCGATGGACTTCCACGCCGTCGCCGAGGCCTATTTCGAGGGTGCCTGGTACGTCATCGACGCCACGCGGCTGGCCGACCGGCGATCCCTCGTGCGGATCGCGACCGGCCGGGATGCCGCGGATTGCGCCTTCCTCAGCTACCACGGCGGAAACCTCACCCTCGATCGGATGCGTGTGGATGCGCGAATCGCGTCGCCCGACACGGATGCCGCACCCGAGGCATCCGCCTCCGACGCCTCCGACGACTTCGCCTCGCTCGTGCAGCTGGCCTAGCAGCGAAGTAGCCACGAACGCGCCGAGAATCCGATAGGGCGCCGCTGACACAAGTCCCCGAGCGGATTCTCGGCGCCGGATCGGATTCTCACCTGTGCGCATCGACGCGGGAGGGGAGGGTGCGCCGCGCGCCTAGACTGGATCGGCCATGAACCCCGAAGCACTCTCCGCCGCACTCCTCGCCGTGATCACGCCTCTTGCCGAGGCTCGACGCGAAGGTGCGGCATCCGATCTGACCGCCACAGACCTGCCGCTCGAGCGACCCAAGAACCGCGACCACGGCGACTGGGCCTCCAACGCGGCGCTCAAGCTCGCGAAGAACCTCGGCGTGAACCCGCGCGAGTTCGCCGCGGAGATCGCGGCGGGCCTCGAGCAGGTTGACGGCATCGCGAGTGTCGAGGTAGCGGGTCCCGGGTTCATCAACATTCGGCTGGATGCCGCTGCCGCCGGCTCCCTCGCCAAGACGATCGTCGACGCCGGGGCGGCGTTCGGTACGTCGACGGTGCTCGCTGACCAGGTCATCAACCTCGAGTTCGTCTCGGCCAACCCCACGGGTCCGATCCACATCGGCGGCACCCGGTGGGCTGCGGTGGGCGATGCCCTCGCCCGCATCCTCGCCTCGCAAGGTGCGAGCGTCACGCGGGAGTACTACTTCAACGACCACGGTGCCCAGATCGATCGCTTCGCGCGCAGCCTCGTCGCTGCGGCCGAGGGTCGGCCGGCGCCCGAGGACGGATACGGCGGGGCCTACATCGCCGATATTGCGGCGAGGGTGACGGATGCCTACGACGGCGACCTCGCCGCCCTGGATGCCGAAGCCAAGCAGGAAGCGTTCCGCGAACTCGGTGTCGGATTCATGTTCGACGAGATCAAGCAGAGCCTGCACGAGTTCGGCGTCGACTTCGACGTGTACTTCCACGAGAACGATCTGCACGCATCCGGGGCCGTGACCCGGGCCGTGGATCGGTTGCGCGATCTCGGCCACATCTACGAAGCCGACGGCGCAATCTGGCTGCGCTCGACCGACTTCGGCGACGACAAAGACCGCGTTGTGGTCAAGAGCGATGGCCAGCCCGCGTACATCTCGGGTGACCTCGCCTACTACCTCGACAAGCGCGAGCGCGGGTTCAACCGTTGCATCATCATGCTCGGGGCCGACCACCACGGTTACGTCAAGCGACTCATGGCGATGTGTGCGGCTTTCGGCGACGAGCCGTATGTGAACCTGCAGATCCTCATCGGCCAGATGGTGAATCTGCTGCGCGAGGGACAGCCGGTGCGGATGTCCAAGCGTGCCGGCACCGTTGTGACCCTCGAAGACCTCGTCGAGACGGTCGGGGTGGATGCCGCCCGCTACGCCCTCACGCGCAGTTCCACGGATTCGAACCTCGACATCGATCTCGACATCCTGCAAAAGCGCACGAACGACAACCCGGTCTTCTACGTGCAATACGCGCACGCCCGAACCCATAACGTCGGGCGCAATGCCGCAGCGGCAGGTGTCGACCGCAGCGTGTTCGCACCCGAGACGCTCACGCACGAGACCGAGTCTGCCCTCCTGGGCGCGCTGCAGGAGTTCCCTCGGACTGTCGCGTTCGCCGCGGAGGTGCGCGAGCCGCACCGCATCGCCCGCTACCTCGAAGAGCTCGCTGGTCTGTACCACCGGTGGTACGACAACTGCCGCGTGATCCCGCTGGGTGATGACCCCATCGAGCCGGTGCACCAGACACGGCTGTGGCTCAACGACGCCACCGGTCAGGTGCTGCGCAATGGACTGACGCTGCTGGGCGTCGGAGCTCCCGAACGGATGTAACCCATGACGGATGCCGACCACCCGACTGACCCGCTGCCGGACCTGCGCGCGGGCTGGGTGCTCGCGGTTCCGGAGGAGCCGAAGAAGCGTCGCCGGGTGTGGCCGTGGCTTGTTGCGGCTGCGGCCGTGGTGATCGTCATCCTCGTCGTGGTCGTCGTCATCGTCGAGACCGTCGTGCGATCAACGATCGAGGCGGGTATCGCCAGCCAGGTGCGGACGGGACTCGACCTGCCCGCCGATCAGTCCGTCGACGTGTCGATCCAGGGCCCGCTCACTCTCCAGCTACTCACCGGCAGCCTCGACGACCTGCGGCTCTCATCCGACGACGTGCCGCTCGGTCCGACGACGGCGGATATCGACGTCACCCTGCAGGGGGTGAGCACGACAGCGCCCTACACCGTGGGTGCGGGAGTTGCCACGGTGACTCTCGACCAGACTCAGGTGGCAGCCCTCACCGACAGCGTCGCCCAGATCGACATCGTCGATCTCACGCTCGAGGACCCTGCGATCGTCGTCGGAACTGAGCTCTCATTGTTCGGGTTCGGCATCCCGGTGTCACTGTCGCTCGTGCCGAGTGCGGAGGCCGGCGAGCTCGTGCTTCGGCCCGAAAGCCTGCAGGTCAGTGGACTCGCGGTGACGGCGGACGGCGTGCGAGACCAGTTCGGATCCCTTGCCGACCCCATCCTGCAGGACTGGCAGATCTGCGTTGCGCAGTACCTGCCTGCCGGAGCGACGCTGACGGCAGCATCCGTCACGGGCGCGGAACTTGTCGCCACGTTCGACATCGATGGCCGGATGCTGGACGACGCAACCCTTCAGCAGAACGGCACCTGCGCGTGAGCGCCACCTCGGCGAGTGCGCCCCTGCTGATCAATCTGCACTCGCACCTCGAAGGGCGGGTGCGGCCGGGCACGGCGGCAGAGATCGCGCGAGAGCTCGGGATGCCGGATGCAGGCCGCGACTGGGCGGCGGCGCTGCAGTTGGATGGGCCGGCGGATCTCACCACGTACCTCGTGAAAGTCGTTGCAACGTTTCCGTTCTTCTCGCGGCTCGATCTGCTCGAGCGGATCACGCGCGAAGCCGTCGAGGATGCTGCAGCCGACGGTGAGGATCACCTCGAACTGCGGTTCGGTCCCGCCTCGCATGCGGCAACCCTCGCCGAACTGGATGCCGTGATCGCCGCGATGTGTTCGGGCATTGCGGCAGGCATCGCGGGCACCGGGATATCTGCTGGCGTGGTCGTCGCGGCTCTGCGCAGCGACCCGACCGAGGTGAACGAGGCGGTGGCCCGTGCTGCGGCGCGTGCGGCCGGGACCGGCGTTGTCGGATTCGATCTCGCAGGTGACGAACTGCTCTTCCCCCACCTCGAGCGCTACCGCGACGCCTTCGCCATCGCGCGCAGTGCGAGCCTGGGTATCACGTGCCATGCCGCCGAGGCGGCATCCGGGCGCGCGGCTCAGCAGGCCGTGGAGCTTCTCGGCGCGACCCGCATCGGCCATGGTGCACGCATCGCGGAGGAGCCGGACCTTGTCCGCTGGTTCGTCGAGCGTGACATCGCGATCGAAGTGTGTCCGACCTCGAACGTCTACACGGGTGCTGTGACGTCGATGGATGCCCACCCGGCGGCGCGGTTCGCCCGCGCCGGTGCCCGGGTCGTCCTCGGCGATGACAACCCACGTCAGACCGGATCGCTGCTCTCGAACGAGGTGGCTGTGCTGCGTAACGACCTCGAGTTCGATGACGCGATGATGGCGGCGCTGGCACGGCACAGCGTGGATGCGGCGTTCGTCGCAGACGGTGTGCGACAGGGCTGGCGGAGCCGACTTGTGAGCGGGTCGTAACCCCGCGCGGGCGCGGGGGAGCGCAGGCTGGCGGATTCCCGGGCGAGGATACCCGGTGCCCTAGACTGACCGGAGTGTCTCGGCGCGTGCGCTGACCGCCCGGGATCTGCTCGCGCCGCTTGTTCGGCGCCGAAGACTTCACCGATTGGCTCCGCGTGTCCGCCCACCCGACTTCCACCCCGCCCGTTCCGGCGTGGCTGGACGTGCCGTCGGATCCCAACGACCTGGTCGATGGTGTGTGGCCGACGGATACCGCGCGCGATGCTGACGGCGAACTGGTCATCGGGGGAGTCGCGGCATCCGCGCTCGCTCGGGACTACGGCACGCCGCTGTACGTCCTCGACGAAGACGACGTGCGCTTCCACGCTGCCCGCGCCCGCGAGGCTTTCGCATCCGCGGCGGCGCGGCACGGCGTTGCGGCGCGGGTGTACTACGCGGGCAAGGCTTTTCTCAGCACAGAGGTGGTGCGTTGGGTGACGGATGCCGGGCTCGCCGTCGACGTCGCCAGCGGCGGTGAACTCGCCGTCGCCCTGGCAGCGGGTGTCGATCCGGCCCGGATCGGGGTACACGGAAACAACAAGAGCGTCGCCGAGCTCGAGCGAGCCGTCGCCGTCGGTGTCGGCTCCATCGTCGTCGACAGCTTCCAGGAGATCGAGCGTCTCGCTGCCGTCGCGGAAGCTGCCGGCGTCGTGCAACCCGTGCTCATTCGCGTCAATAGCGGTGTGCACGCGGAAACCCACGACTTCCTCGCGACAGCACACGAGGATCAGAAGTTCGGCTTCACGCTCGCGGATGCCGTCCTGGCTGCCACCCGAGTGCGCGAAGCCGTGGGCCTTCGGCTGGTCGGACTCCACTGTCACATCGGTTCGCAGATCTTCGGCACCGCCGGGTTCGCCGAGTCGGCAGCCCGCATCGTGGGGCTCTACGCAGACCTGCGGGGCGGCACGGATGCTGCTGAAGACCTCCAGGTCCTGAACCTCGGCGGCGGATTCGGTATCGCCTACACGCGTGCCGACACACCGACCGCGATCGAGGTTCTCGCTGATGGGATCGTCGACGCGGTAGCTGCCGAGTGCGCCGCGCGCGGCATCCGGATGCCGAATCTCGCCTTCGAACCGGGCCGCTCGATCGTCGGGCAGGCTGGCGTCACCCTCTACACGGTGGGCACCACGAAGACCGTCGCTCTCGAACACGGCCTCGAGCGCCTGTACGTGAGCGTGGACGGCGGCATGAGCGACAACGCAAGACCCGCGCTGTACGGCGCCCAGTACAGTGCACGCCTGGCATCCCGGGTCAGCGACGCCGCCCCGCACCTGGTTCGCGTCGTCGGCAAACACTGCGAGTCCGGTGACATCGTCGTGGATGCCGAGTACCTTCCCGCCGATGTGGCGCCGGGCGACCTCCTGGCCGTGCCGGCGACCGGCGCGTACTGTTTCTCGCTTGCCAGCAACTACAACTTCCTCCCGCGTCCGGCCGTCGTGGCCGTCCGGGACGGCCGCTCGCGCGTGATCGTGCGCGGTGAGACCATCGATGACCTGCTGGCGCGTGACGCCGGCATCCTCCCGACCGAAAGGACGGCATGACCGACTATCGCCGCCTCCGCGTGGCGCTGCTGGGCGCTGGAGCCGTCGGCTCCCAGGTCGCCGCGCTGCTGCGTCAGCACGCCGACGAACTGGCAGACCGCGCCGGAGCCCGCCTCGAACTCGTAGGAATCGCCGTACGCAACCCTGATGCGCCCCGCGATGCTGACCTGCCGCGCGAGTTGTTCACGACGGATGCCGAAACCCTCATTCTCGGCGCCGACATCGTCATCGAGCTGATGGGCGGGATCGAGCCTGCGCGCACGAGCCTGCTCCAGGCGATCGGTTCGGGTGCTGACGTCGTGACGGCCAACAAGGCGCTTCTTGCCACGCACGGACCGGAAATCTTCGAAGCAGCCGACCAGGTCGGCGCGCAGGTGTACTACGAGGCGGCGGCGGCGGGCGCGATTCCCATCATCCGTCCCCTGCGTGATTCGCTCGCCGGCGACCGGGTGCAGCGCATCATGGGCATCGTCAACGGCACCACCAACTACATCCTCGACCGGATGGACACCGAGGGTGCCGACTTCGGCGAGGTCCTCGCGCAGGCGCAGGCCCTCGGGTATGCCGAGGCTGACCCGACGGCCGACATCGAGGGATACGACGCGGCGCAGAAAGCAGCGATCCTCGCGAGCCTCGCCTTCCACACGTCGGTGCCGTTGGAGGCGGTTCACCGCGACGGCATCACCGCGATCGACAAGCCGATGATGGATGCCGCGCGCAAGGCGGGTTATGTCATCAAGCTCCTCGCCGTCTGCGAGCGTGTGTCGAACGGCTCCGGCGAGGCGATCTCCGTGCGGGTGTACCCGGCCCTCGTGCCTCGCGAACATCCACTCGCGAGCGTCCACGGCGCGAACAACGCCGTGTTCGTGCAGGCCGAGGCTGCCGGAAACCTCATGTTCTACGGCGCCGGAGCGGGCGGCGTGCAGACGGCATCCGCGGTTCTGGGCGATGTCGTCTCTGCCGCACGACGCCATATTGCCGGTGGCGTGGGGGTCGGCGAGTCGACCCGCGCGAACCTCCCGATCCTGCCGATCGGGCACGTGACGACGCAGTACCAGATCACGCTCGAGGTCACCGACGAGCCCGGGGTCCTCGCGACCGTGGCCGGCATCCTCAGCGAGGGTCGCGTCTCGATTGCGACGGTCGAACAGACGGTGGCTGACGCATCCACCGACCCGCTCGCGCGCGTCGCCGCCGACCCGACGGGTGTTGCCCGCCTCGTGATCGGCACCCACAAGGCATTGGAACAGGATCTCAGCGAGACGGTTGCCCGCCTCGCTGACAGTGACGTCGTGGACCGGGTCGTTTCGGTCCTGCGAGTAGAAGGAGATTGACGTGGCACACGTGTGGCGCGGAGTCATGAACGAGTATGCCGACCGCCTGGGGGTGACCGCGGAATCGACGGTCGTCTCCCTCGGAGAGGGCGGCACGCCCCTGGTGCCGGCGCCGGCGCTGTCGCAGCGCACCGGAGCCCAGGTCTGGGTGAAGTTCGAGGGTATGAACCCGACCGGTTCTTTCAAGGACCGCGGCATGACCGTAGCCCTCTCACGGGCTGTCGAGCACGGCGCCAAGGCCGTCATCTGCGCCTCGACGGGCAACACCTCGGCATCCGCTGCCGCGTACGCCGCCCACGCGGGGATCACTGCGGCAGTGCTGGTACCCGAGGGCAAGATCGCCATGGGCAAGCTCAGTCAGGCGGTGGCGCACAACGGTCAGCTCATCCAGATCCGCGGCAACTTCGACGACTGCCTCGAGATCGCCCGGGAGCTCGCCGACAACTACCCCGTCCACCTCGTGAACTCGGTCAACCCTGACCGCATCGAGGGGCAGAAGACTGCGGCGTACGAGATCGTCGAGGTCCTCGGCGACGCGCCCGACTTCCATTTCATCCCCGTCGGCAACGCCGGTAACTACACGGCGTACTCCCGCGGCTACCGCGAGGAGGCAGAGCGTGGCGTCGCTACCCGCGTTCCGCGGATGTTCGGGTTCCAGGCAGAGGGAAGCGCTCCGCTCGTGCGCGGCGAAGTCGTGAAGAACCCCGAGACGATCGCCACCGCCATCCGGATCGGAAACCCGGCATCGTGGGAGCTCGCACTCGAAGCCCGGGCGGCGACCGATGGCTGGTTCGGCGCGATCGACGACGAGCGGATTCTCGCCGCGCAGAAGATCCTCGCCGGTGAGGTCGGGGTTTTCGTGGAGCCGGCATCGGCGATCAGCGTTGCGGGCCTGCTCGACCGGGCGGAGGCGGGAGTGATCCCGGCGGGATCCACGGTCGTGCTGACCGTGACCGGCCACGGGCTCAAGGACCCGCAGTGGGCGCTGCGTAACGCCGACGGCTCGGAGGCCCGGCCGACTGTCGTGGACGCGACCACCTCCGAGGTGGCTTCTGTGCTGGGACTCGCGCGCGCAGGGGCGCCCGCGTGAACGCAGCCCGGGTCGCCGAACGTTCGGTCGCGGTGCGTGTGCCCGCGACCAGCGCGAACCTGGGTCCGGGATTCGACACGCTGGGGCTCGCCCTCAGCATCTACGACGACCTGGTCGTGACCTCGCTTGCGGAGCCCGGGCTCGACATCCAGGCCGAGGGTGAAGGCGCTGACGAAATCCCGCGGGATGAAACGAACCTTCTGGTGCGGGCCATGGCCTATGCCTTCGAGGCGGTCGACCGCCCCATGCCCGGATTGCGTCTGCGCGCCCGCAACACGATCCCGCACGGCCGCGGCCTCGGGTCTTCTGGCGCAGCGGTCGTTGCCGGCATCCTGGCCGTCAAGGGACTGCTCGAGGGTGATGTCGAGATCGGGCCCGACACCATGCTGCGCCTGGCGACCGAGCTGGAGGGGCATCCCGACAATGTGGCACCGGCGCTGTTCGGCGGTCTGACGATCGCGTGGATGGACGAGGCGATCCCGCAGCACAAGAAGCTGCTGGTGCACCGCGGTGTCTCGCCCGTCGTGTTCGTCCCGGGCTTCACGATGTCAACGAGCGTCGCCCGTAGCCTTCAGCCCCTGCAGGTGCCTCGAGAGGATGCGGTCTTCAATCTCTCGCGGTCAGCGCTGCTGATCGCGGCTCTCACGCAGAGCCCCGAGCTGCTGCTTGCCGCCACGGAAGACAAGCTGCATCAGAACTACCGTGCGCAGGCGATGCCTGAGACCGACCGACTGGTCCGGGCGCTGCGCGAGCAGGGCTTCGCGGCAGTCGTGTCGGGAGCGGGCCCCAGTGTGCTGGTGCTGGCGGACGGACCGGGCCGTCGCCTGGAGGCGGCAGCGGTTGCCGAGCAGGTCACGGACACCCCGTGGGAGGCTCACATGCTGGCCGTCGACGTCAAGGGTGGTACAGTGAAGGAGCACGCGGGGGGTTCCACGTAACTCGTGAATCTGGCCCCCGCCGCATATCTGCGAAGCCTCCGCAATTCCCTCGATCTTCCGAATCCGGACATCTCTGTCCGGAAGGAATCGAGGAGAGGCAGATGAGCACGAGACGCTGAGTCCCGCTCAGCACCTCGAGCCCATCGCGGCGGCTTCTTCATCCGTGCGGGTCCGCACATCATTCGATTCACCGCACATTAGGTACACAAGGGAGTACTCGTGGAGTCCATCTCCGAGGTCCAGACCGACGCGTCCGAGAGCGACGCTGTCGACCAGACCACCCCAGCGGCCGACGAGGCCGCACCCCAGACCGAAACCACCCCGTCGCAAGCATCGACCGAGACCGAGACCGAGAGCGCCGACGCCGACGCCGACGCCGCGGAAGCTTCGGCTCCCGAGTCGGAGGCCGCTGTCGAGACCGAGGTCGCAGAACCTACTGCCGAGGCGAGCACGGAGCCGGCCGAGGATGCAGGTAATGCCGCCGAGGCGAGCGACGAGACTGCTGACGCGGCCCCTGCCTCGTCCCCGGACGCCCAGGAAGCAGCGACTGCTGAGGAGCAGGCATCCGCAGCGCCATCAGAGGCCCCCGCCGAGGAGGCTCCCGCCGCTGAAGCGCCAGCCAAGCCGGTACGCAAGCGGGCACCCCGTCGAGCCAAGAGCACCGACGTTGCCGCGCAGGCTCCCGCAGACGAGGCTCCCGCAGACGAGGCTGCCGCAGAGCTGCCCGCGTCCACCGGCGCCGAGCAGTCGAGCGCGGCTGCAGACGACAAGCCGGTCGACACGTCGGCCGAGGGCGACAAGCCCCTCGATGCAGGGGATGCACCCGAGGCTGCTCCCGCCGAGGCAGTAGCAGCCGACGAGTCGTCGACCAGCGCCGAGTCCTCCGACGACGCCGGCGAAGAGTCCACGCCGAGCCGCAGCCGCAGCCGCAGCCGTAGCCGCAGCCGCAACCGGGCATCCGGCGGCAACGGCAACGGATCGGGTAACGCCGGCAACGGCAACGCGGGTTCGACCGGCGGGCCTGAGCAGTCGGCCTCGACGAACTCGGACGAGGACGGCGGTGCGTCCAGCGCTCGCGGTCGCCAGCGCAACAAGCGCCGTGGCCCGAACCAGAACGACGAGTTCGAGCCCGAGGTCGGCGAGGACGATGTCCTGATCCCGATCGCCGGCATCCTGGACGTACTCGACAACTACGCCTTCGTTCGCACGACCGGCTACCTGCCCGGCCAGAGCGATGTATACGTCTCGCTCGGTCAGGTCAAGAAGTACAACCTGCGCAAGGGTGATGCCGTCGTCGGTGCCATCAAGCAACCCCGCGAAGGCGAGCAGACTGGCCGCCAGAAGTACAACGCACTCGTCAAGGTGGATGCCGTCAACGGCCTGTCGGTCGAGGACGCCGCGAACCGCGTCGAGTTCGGCAAGCTCACGCCGCTCTACCCGCAGGAGCGCCTGCGCCTGGAGACTGCCCCCGAAAAGCTCACGCAGCGGATCATCGACCTGGTAGCTCCCATCGGCAAGGGCCAGCGCGGCCTCATCGTCGCGCCACCGAAGGCCGGGAAGACGATCGTGCTGCAGCAGATCGCGAACGCGATCGCGACCAACAACCCCGAGGTCCACCTCATGGTCGTGCTCGTCGATGAGCGGCCCGAAGAAGTCACCGACATGCAGCGCACCGTGAAGGGCGAGGTCATCGCCTCGACCTTCGACCGTCCAGCCGAAGACCACACCACGGTCGCCGAGCTCGCCATCGAGCGGGCCAAGCGCCTCGTCGAACTCGGCCGTGACGTCGTCGTGCTGCTGGATTCGATCACCCGACTCGGCCGCGCCTACAACATCTCCGCGCCGACTTCTGGCCGCGTCCTCACCGGCGGTGTCGACGCCTCAGCGCTCTATCCGCCCAAGCGCTTCTTCGGCGCTGCTCGCAACATCGAGAACGGCGGATCGCTCACGATTCTCGCCACGGCACTGGTCGAGACCGGCTCCAAGATGGACGACGTCATCTTCGAGGAGTTCAAGGGCACCGGCAACAGCGAACTGCGTCTGAACCGCCAGCTTGCTGACAAGCGCATCTTCCCCGCAGTGGATGTCAACGCGTCGAGCACGCGTCGCGAAGAGATTCTGCTCTCGCCCGACGAGGTCAAGATCACCTGGAAGCTGCGTCGCGCCCTCGCGGGCCTCGACCCCCAGCAGGCACTCGAGGTCGTGCTCGGAAAGCTCAAGGAAACCCAGTCCAACGTCGAGTTCCTCGTGCAGATGCAGAAGTCGATTCCGGCGCCGACCTCCAACGGTCACGGTGCCGGCGGACACGGCCACGGACACGAGAACAGCATCCGCTGACCCGGCGGCATCGAGATGGCCGAGCCGGCGATGTTCGACTCCGTCCGCGCGCTGATCGACGAGCACCGCGAGGTGCAGATCGAACTGTCTGACCCGGCGGTGCACGCAGATCCTGCCCGCGCAAAGCGGGTGAACAGACGCTACGCCGAACTGAGTCGGATTGTCGCTGCCCACGACGCGTGGGTGGCGGCATCCGATGACCTGGCAGCTGCCCGCGACCTCGCGAGGGAGGACGACGCCTTCGCAGAGGAGGTGCCGGCACTCGAGGAGCGCCTCGCCGAAACGCAGGAGCGGCTTCGGCGGCTGCTGATTCCGCGAGACCCGGATGATGCGCGCGACGTGATCATGGAGATCAAGCAGGGCGAGGGCGGTGCAGAGAGCGCCCTGTTCGCCGCTGACCTGCTGCGGATGTACCTGCAGTACGCCGCCTCGAAAGGGTGGAAGACCGAACTTCTCGAGCGCAATGAGTCAGACCTCGGTGGGTTCAAGGATGTCCAGGTCGCGATAAAAGGGTCGTCCACCGACCCGTCGCAGGGTGTGTGGGCTCATCTGAAGTACGAGGGCGGCGTGCACCGCGTACAGCGGGTTCCCGCGACCGAGTCCCAGGGGCGCATTCACACCTCGACGACAGGCGTACTGGTCTTTCCCGAGGTCGATGAGCCCGAAGAGATCCACATCGATCAGAACGATCTCAAGATCGACGTGTTCCGTTCCTCCGGCCCCGGCGGCCAGTCGGTGAACACCACGGACTCGGCGGTGCGGATCACGCACCTGCCGACAGGCATCGTGGTGTCGATGCAGAACGAGAAGTCTCAGCTGCAGAACCGCGAGGCCGGGATGCGTGTCCTGCGAGCCCGGCTGCTGGCCAAACAGCAGGAGGAGCGGGATGCCGCGGCATCCGATGCCCGTCGCTCCCAGATCCGTGGGATGGATCGCTCGGAGCGCATTCGGACCTACAACTTCCCCGAGAATCGCATCGCCGATCACCGGACCGGCTACAAGGCCTACAACCTGGATCAGGTCATGGATGGCGCCCTCGAACCGATCATCGCGTCGTGCATCGCAGCCGACGAGGAGGAGCGGCTCGCCGCTCTCGGTTCAGACGGGAACTGATCCCGCGCGCCGCAGCGAGAGATCCTGTCGCGGTGGTCATCGAGGCGCTACTGTCAGGGCGTGGTCATGTTCCTCATCCGCGCGTTGATCTTCGTCCTCTCCGCCGCCGTCGGCCTCATCGCCGCCGACCTGCTGCTTCCCGGCTTCCGTATCGACTGGGCCGACTGGTGGGGCTTCGTCCTTGCCGTTTTGATCTTCGCCGTACTCCAGAGCGTCCTGTCGCCGTGGATCGCGACAGTCGCGAAGCGTAACGCGCCCGCCCTGCTCGGGGGCATCGGCATCATCTCGACCCTTGTCGCGCTCGTGATCGTTGTGCTCATTCCCCGTGGCGGCATCAGCATCGGCGAGCCTTTCGTGCTCACCTGGATTCTCGCACCCGTCATTGTGTGGCTGGTCACGGCCCTCGCGACGTGGCTGCTGCCGATGGTCTTCATCAAGAAGAAGGTCGAGGAGCGTCGCTCCGAGAAATAGACGGGGCGCCGACCACGGCCGTCAGCAAAGGGGGGTAAAGACATGGACGTCATCATCACCGCGGGGACCATCGTCACGATGGACGCGGCGCGAACCAGAGCGCAGGCTGTCGCTGTCTCAGACGGGCGGATCGTCGCCGTGGGGAGCGTGGCTGAGTGTCAGAGCGCGCTACCTGGCGCAAGCCTGCACGATACGGGCGCCGCCGCGCTGCTACCCGGATTCGTCGAGCCGCATTCGCATCCCGTTCTCAGCGGTATGGCCACGATGCCGCCGGCGTATTGGATCGCGCCGTGGTTCGCCCCGACATGGGATGACGTGGTCGCTGCCTTCCACAAGGCGATCGCGGAGACGCCGGCCGACCAGCCGCTCGCGTTCTTCGGCTTCGATGGTCTCCTGCACAAGCACGCCGACCCGACGGCACCAGAACTCGATGCCATCTTCGGCGACCGCATGGTGATGGTCTTCGGCAACTCGGGGCACACGTCCTACGTCACGACCGCGGTGCTCGAGCACCTCGGCTGGGTGAAGAACCCACCGGCGGACCCCGTTGGCGGATTCTTCGGCCGCAACGCCGACGGCTCCCTCAACGGTGTGGCCACCGAGATTCCTGCGGCCATGGCGCAGGCGGCTCCCGTGCTGGAGGCCCTTGCGAAGAGCCCGAAGCCCCTGCAGGGGGCCGTGGAGTACTACGTGCTGCTGTCCTCGGCGGGGATCACCGCCACGTCGGAGCATACGTACAAGACCGAGCTGAAGTCGGCGTACGAGGCGCTCGCATCGCTTCCGAACAGCCCCCTGCGGATCTCGCTGTACCACATGTCGACGGAGGCTGACTGCGGTGATCCATTCACCTCAGCGGCGCCTGACGAGATGCTGCGCAAGCAGGGGATCAAGCTCTGGGCCGACGGGTCGCCGTGGGTCGGCAACGTGGCGATGAGCTCGCCCTACCTCGACACCGAGGTGACGCGCGCTGCAGGAATCGATCCGGGAATCCCCGGCGAGAAGATGATGAACTACACCCGCGACCAGCTTGACGCCCTGTTGGAGGCTCACGTCGGTGAGGGCTGGCAGATGGCCTTCCACGCCAACGGCGATATCGCGATCGACATCGTGCTGGATGCTTTCACAACGGTGCTCGGCCGGCACAACCTGATCGAGAGTGATCACCGCTGGCGGATCGAGCACATCGGCGGTGCTCGTGCTGATCAATTCGCTCGGATGGCCTCAATCGGTGCCGTGCCCTCCATGGGGCCGTTCCAGTTCTACTACTGGGGCGATCTGCTCGACGGGGGCATGTTCGAGCCGGCGGTGGGTGGTTCCTGGCAGCGCTTCCGCGACGCTTTCGACGCGGGTCTTCCGGTTTCGTTCCACAACGACGGCTCCGTCACGCCTCCCACGCCGCTGCTGAACATGCAGGCAGCAGTCACGCGCCGGTGCGTGTCCGGCGCTCTGCACGCTCCCGAACAGGCGGCGACGCTGGATGAGGCGCTGCGGGCACACACGATCAATGCAGCGTTCGCGCTGGCGCGCGAGCACGAGATCGGCTCCATCGAGGTGGGCAAATTCGCGGACTTCGTCGAACTCGACGCGGATCCGTACTCGGTGGCTCCCGACAAGATCAGCGCCATCGGCGTGCTTGGCACGTGGCTCGGCGGCGCTCGCGTCGACCTCGGGGAGTTCGCCGCGGCATCCCACCAGGTCGACGACGCTGCCTTCGCGCAGCTGCGCACCTACGGCGTGCCGGCGTGCTGTCACCTTCCCGGGGCTAACGCGTGACACCCGGCTCGTCTGCATGACGGGCTCTGGAAGTCGCGCGACGTTCGCAGAATGACGCGAAGTTCGCACGATTGTCGCGGCATCCTGCGAACTCCATGCGATTCCGCGAACCTCGTTGAGGTCTGCTCAGATCTGGTAGTCGGGCATCGTCAGGATGGCGCGGGTGTCCATCCCGTCCTTGCGCTTGCGGGCCTTTGCCGGGATGCCGGTGAGCACGCTGTCGGCTGGCGCATCCCGCGTGACCACGGCGTTCGCCCCCACGACCGAGCGGTCGCCGATCGTGATCGGGCCGAGGATTTTCGCGCCGGCGCCGACCGCGACTTCGTTGCCGATCGTGGGGTGGCGCTTGCCACCCTCGCGCTGCCGGCCGCCCAGCGTGACCTGGTGGTAGAGCAGGACGTCATCGCCGATCTCGACAGTCTCGCCGATGACGACGCCCATGCCGTGGTCGATGAAGAAGCGCCGTCCGATCTGCGCGCCGGGATGGATCTCGATGCCGGTGAGCCAGCGGGTGAGCTGAGATCCCGCCCGCGCGAGGAAGCGCGCGTTGTGGGTCCAGAGCCAGTGGTTGACGCGGTGCGCCCAGATCGCATGCAGTCCCGAATAGAGGACCGCGATCTCCAGACCGCTGCGGGCAGCAGGGTCTCGGAGCTTCGCTGCGGCAATGTCCTCACGGACACGGCCGATGACGTGGCGCACCCCCACGCTCAGTCCTCGCGCAGGTGCTCGAACAGTGCCGTTGAGAGGTAGCGCTCCCCGTTGGAGGGGATGACCACAACGATGTTCTTGCCCGCGGCCTCGGGTCGCGCCGCGACCTGAAGAGCAGCCCACACTGCAGCACCGCTGGAGATACCCACGAGGATGCCGTCCTTTGTGCCCACGGCGCGGGCGGTGGTGATCGCGTCGTCGAACTCGACGTCGATGACTTCGTCGATAACGCCCTGGTCGAGGATCTCGGGGATGAAGTTCGGGCCGATGCCCTGGATCTTGTGGGGACCGGGGCGACCCTCGGTCAGCAGCGGGGAATCCTTAGGCTCGACGGCGACGACCTTGACGCCGGGGACGCGCTCCTTGAGCACCTGGCCGACGCCGGTGATCGTGCCGCCCGTGCCGATCCCGGCCACGAAGTAGTCGACCTTGCCGTCGGTGTCGCGCAGGATCTCTTCAGCCGTGGTCTTGCGATGGATCGCAGGGTTCGCCTCGTTGGCGAACTGCTTGGCAAGGACCGCTCCGGGTGTGGATGCGGCGATCTCCTCTGCCTTCGCGACCGCGCCCTTCATACCGAGGGCCGGGTCGGTCAGTACGAGCTCCGCGCCGTAGCCCTTCAGGAGCAGCTTGCGCTCGGTCGACATCGACGAGGGCATGGCCAGGATGACCTTGTAGCCGCGAGCGGCGCCGACCATAGCCAGCGCGATGCCGGTGTTGCCGCTGGTGGCCTCGACGATCGTGCCGCCCGGGGGGAGTTCGCCTGAGGCTTCCGCGGCATCCACGATCGCGATGCCGAGGCGGTCCTTCACGCTGGACGCGGGGTTGTAGAACTCGAGCTTTGCCAGCACTGTGCCATCGACGCCCTCCGCGACGCGGTTGAGCCTGACGAGGGGAGTGTTGCCGAACGCGCTCGTGATGTCGTTGTGGATGCCGGTCATGCCAGGCCTTTCGCGGAGGTGGTCGGTACAACGACCAAGCGTAGGCGAGCGTCTCCGGTGTGGGCGAAATGTGACGAATTGCTCCGTCAACCGAGCCTCATCGTTCCGACCTTCGGTCGATGCACCGTTACGTAGGGAATGCACGTGCCTGAGCGGGGGGCTACGCGGTGTTCAGGTTCGGGACGCCCCATCCCTGACGTGACGCACCGTAGCGTGGCGCTGTTCATCGGAAGGGGTAGTCATGTCGGTTCGGTTCCGGTCTCCCATTTGTGTGCTCAGCGTCGCGATCCTGTGCTTCAGTGCGACGGGACTGACAGCGTGTTCCGGTGCCGGGCCCACTGCCCCGGAAGCATCGCTCGTCGCGACGACCGACGTGGCAACGGCAGAGGGTGGGTCAGAGCCCACCGCGTCCCCGGAGCCGATGATCGAGGCGGCGAGCGACCCGGAGTCTTCCGACCTGTGCTCGCTGGTCAGTCATGACGAGGTGGTGGCTCTTCTGGGCGCCGCGACGTTCGTAAGCCAGAATTCGTTCGGCAGTCTCACCGATTCGTTCGGGGGCCAATGCGCGTGGGCTGACAATACGACCGGCGACACCGCGGGTGGGGCGACCTTCCTCGAACTCATTGTCTGGGATCCCGCGGGCACCAATCCGCCGCCGCCGGACGCGCCCCGTGCGGGCTCCGAAGGCATCGTCGCAACCAGCACGGGCGCCTACTTCGCCTCCGCAGACAAGGTCTTCTGGCTGCGTGTGTCTGGCGATCACGCCACGGATCAGGCGCTCGTCAGCGCGACACAAGCGTTGGCTGAGTCTGTAGCTGCCCGGATATGACAGGGGGTACTGTGCCAACGAGGACGGCGACGGCTCCCACACGACCGGCGACGCCGAGGGCACGGTAGATACCGCGAAGGTGTTTCTCAACGGTCTTCTCACTGATCGCGAGGCGCTCGGCGATGGCCCGGTTACCCTCACCGGCGACCATCAGGCGTGCGACGTCGGTCTGACGCGCTGTCATGCGCGCAAGCAGAAGTGCGTCGATCGTGGTGGCGCCCTCCCGGGCACGTGCAATTCCGACTCGATTGGAAACGCCCAGCTTGTTGATGATCGCGGCGATGTGACCTTCGACGGTACGAGGGGAGAGGTAGAGGATTCTCGCGATCTCCTGATTGCGCAGGCCTTGAGCAGCCAGACGGGCGACAGCCTCCTGGGCGAGAGTGAGGCTCGACCACTGGATACTGTCGAGGGCCGCCCCGGGTGGGGATGTCGAGGCGAGACGCTGTTCGGCCCAGGCTCGCAGTTCCGCGGTGCTCACCGATCGGAGGAGTCGCTCAAGGCTGCGGGCGGCCACCGCATCTGGTTCGTCCCTGCGGTTGGGGCCTGCAGAACCGGAAGTAGCCATGACATTGGCGATGATCATGGTCGCGCGGGCTCCGACCAGCCCGCTGCCCGTGCGATCGGCCTGTCGTCGTGCGCGATCGGCGCGTGCCATGCCGCCCGGCCGATCGCCGCGGGCGATATCGATCCGAGCTCGGGCGGCCTCTCGTGCTGCGTGGAATTGCTCGTTGACGCCAAGATCAACCCGATCGAAGTCCAGGATCATCCACTCGGCGAGATCGATCTGTCCGGCGCTGACAGCAGCCTCGATCAGCACGTCGTATGCGTATGCGCGGAGGGCAGGGGGCAGCAACGGCATTCCGGCGCCGCCGCTGCCGAGACGCAGAATCTCTGAAGCGCTGTCGAGCGCACCGACGGCGGCGAGACCGAGCGATGTTGTGAGCGCCATGCCCGAGTCGGCATACCCTCGTGCGGGAAGGATCACTGCGCGAACCTTCTCGGTTTCGGCCAGCGCGAGGCGGGGGTTGCCGCTCAGGCCCGCGAGGAGAACCCGCACACACCAGACAGATCTCTGAGCGAGGGGTGCCTCCGCGTCGGCGGTTGCCGCATTGAGCGCGCCTCGGGCCGCGTCGATGTCGCCCCGGAACAACAGCGCGCGCGTGAACGCGAGGTGAAGCCACACGCGAGCTCGGCGTGGAACAGCCAGCTGGACGGCATCGCTCAGCATCCGCTGGCATCCAGCCATGTCGCCGACGATGTGTGCCGCCTCGCTCCAGCGGAACAATGCCATCGCGCCGGTTATGGAGCCAGCGTCCGGCATCCGAGGCTGTATCCCACCCCGCACCGCGCCCGTGAGCAGGGCCTCGACCTGCGCCCGGCCAGCTGCTGCGGCGTCGGAGTCGTCTTCGTCGTCGGAGGCGAGCAGCGCATGAGCGTCGCCGAATCGCCCTTCGAACAGCGCGCCGTACGCCGCGGCCCATCCGCGCGCAGGGAGGCAGTCGGTTTGCCCCGTCTCCATCGTTTGCAAAACGGCGAGGGAAGCAGCATCCTCCACCCTTCGGCTCATGCGCCTGATCATGCCACGTGCCGCTCGACAGGGTGGGGGAACTACCCTCGCTGCCGCCGAACGCGGGGGGAACCACGTGACGCCGAGCCCGGCGCGCACCCAGGTCGGTAACCATCGAGCCATGAGATCGTCTCGACTTGTTGTCCTCGTTGCTTTGGCTTCTCTCGCTGGTCTCGGGCTGACCGCCTGCAGCAGTGCGCCCCTCGACGACCAGCCGAAGACCGACAAGGTCGAGGAGGCAACGATCGATCCGTCCGTTGAGCTGCCTGAGCCAGGGACGGGCGATGTGTGCATCCTGGATGCGTGGAGCGCAGATCTCCCGGGTCTTGCAGCTCAGATGGAATCGGACCTCTATGCGGACGACCAGCTCGATGTGCTCGCCGCTGATGTGACGATCGATGGTGAGATCCAGTGGATCTTCGAGGCCGACCACACCTTCCAGTGGGGTGGGCCCGCGACCTTCACCACGTATGTCGCCGACACCGCAGGAATGGAGATGACGGTGTCGCTCGAATATGGCGGAACGGTCACAGGCACCTGGGTGTACGACAACCCTGAGATGAGTCGCATTGTGATCGGCGGGATCGACACGTCCCTTCACACCGTCACGCCGACGGTCACGGTCAACGGCGTGCGGATGGACGATCCATCGGTGTTCGACGCGGTCGTCGATGCCGCTCCCGGACCCGGCCCGGTCGAGATCACCTGCGGCGGGGGGAGTCTGCTGACTCAGCCGGCGGGTGGTCCCTTTGTCACGGAGTGGCTGCCTTCGCGCTGAGCTGGGGTGTCAGCGCTCCCTCTAGGCTGAGGGGCGCCCATGGATGCAGATCTGACACACACCAGCCAGCACAAGACAGTCGCAGGCGCCATCTCCGATGCTGCTGAACATCTCGCTCGTGCAGGAGTTCTCGATTCTCGTCGGGATGCCGAGCTTCTCCTTGCGCACGTTCTCGCGGTATCACCTGGCGCAGTCCAGGCAGCGGCCGTGCGAGGCGACACGCTGGAGGAGGCATCCGACGCGCACTACCAGGAGCTGGTCGCTCGACGCGCCTCCCGGGAGCCGCTGCAGCACATCACGGGAAGCGCACCGTTTCGCCACCTCGAGCTGCGTGTCGGCCCGGGCGTTTTCGTGCCGCGACCCGAGACAGAGACGCTCGTGCAGATCGCGCTGGATGCGCTGCTGGCGGCAGCCTCACCGTCGCCGATCGCGATCGACCTCGGCACCGGGTCGGGAGCGATTGCCCTCGCGCTGGCGACCGAGGCTCCGCACGCCCGTGTCTTCGCCGCAGAGAACGCCGTCGATGCCTTCGTGTGGGCCAAGGAGAACTTCGCCCGCGTCGGTGCCCACAACGCCACGCTCGCCTTCATCGATCTCGCCCGCGCGTTTCCCGACCTCGACGGGAAGGTCTCGGTCGTCGTGAGTAATCCGCCGTACGTGCCGGATGCCGCGGTGCCGCGTGACCCCGAAGTGCGGTGGTTCGATCCGCCGACCGCCCTCTACGGCGGGGAAGACGGGCTGGATGTCGTCAGGCAGGTCAGTGCGACAGCGCTGCGATTGGCTCACCCCGGCGCGCTCGTGGCCATCGAGCACGGCGAGAGTCAGGGCGCGGCGATCCGGGAGCTCCTGGTTGCTGACGGATGGCGAGCGCCCGCGACCCACATGGATCTCACGCGCCGCGATCGGGTCACTACCGCGCTGCATCCGTAACCGCTCGCGCTTCCTGCAACGGCCGCCGCTTCCCGGAACGGCCCGTGGCTTCCGTAGACTGAGCAGGCCATGTCCGACATCTTCGACTGCCGTGACGATGCCCAGCTCTTGCCCGGCATGCGACAGGCGCGCCAAGCGATCGGCCGGGGTGCCCTTGTCGTCATCCCCACCGACACCGTGTACGGGATAGCCGCCGACGCGTTCAGCGCTGCCGCAGTGCAGCGGTTGCTGGATGCCAAGGGCCGCACCCGTGAATCGCCGCCGCCCGTGCTCGTGGCGGGAACAACCATGGTGCGCGCACTCGTTGCCGACCTGCCCGAGCCGGTCGAGCGACTCATCGAAAGGTTCTGGCCCGGCGGATTGACGATCGTGCTGCCCGCTCAGCCCTCGTTGACGTGGGACCTGGGGGAGACCCGCGGCACGGTCGCGGTTCGCATGCCCGATCACCGCATCGCCCTCGAACTCATCGAAGAGACCGGTCCGCTCGCGGTCTCGAGCGCGAACCTGACCGGTGAGGCCGCCGCCGTCGACGTGCTCAGCGCACACCAGATGCTCGGTGACCGGATCGATGTCTACCTGGATTCGGGTCCCGTCGCCACGGGAGTTCCCTCGACGATCCTCGACGCCACGGGACTCGCTCGACGCGAGCGGGGAACGGCGCGCATCCTTCGTGTCGGCGCGGTGACGGCTGATGAGATCCGTGAGGTGATCGGCGATCTGCTCGATGACCCCGCTGCACCGCCTGTGGACACGGATGCCGACGACACCGGATCCGCGTGAAGCAGTACCTGTTCGTCGTCATCCTGACCGCGACCATCACCCTCGTGCTGGCGTGGGCGGTGTGGCAGTTGAGCATGCGCTACAAGCTCTACCCCGGCATCCGGGAGCGCGACGTCCACAAGACACCGACGCCGCGCCTAGGCGGGGTCGCCATGTATCTCGGTATCGTCGCTGCATTCCTCGCATCGTCGCAGCATCCCTTCTTCTCGATCTTCTGGGCGGACCCCGCGGCCGTGTGGGCGATCCTCGGCGCCACGACACTCATCGTGCTCGTCGGTGTCGCCGACGACATCTGGGACCTCGACTGGATGATCAAACTCGGCGCGCAGTTCGCGGCCGCGGGAATCATCGCGTGGTTCGGCAAGCTGCAGATCCTCTCGCTTCCGATCGGCGGGCTGACCGTCGGCTCGAGTTGGATGAGCTTCGTGCTTACGGTCTTGTCGATCGTGATCGTCATGAACGCGGTCAACTTCATCGACGGACTCGATGGCCTTGTCGCCGGTGTCGCCCTCATCGCCAATGGCGTCTTCTTCGCGTACTCGTACCTGCTCGTCCGTGACGCCGGAGCAACCACCTACTTCAACCTGGCATCCTTCATCGCGGCAGCGCTCATCGGGGCGTGTATCGGATTTCTTCCACTGAACTGGACGCCCGCGAAGCTCTTCATGGGAGACAGCGGAGCACTCATGCTGGGCCTGCTGATGGCCGTGTCGGCGATCGCGATCACCGGTCAGATCACCCCGTCGCAACTCGATCCCGACAACTTCGGCCGGTCGCAGCTGCTCGGTGCATTCATCCCGATCCTGCTGCCGATCACGATCGTGCTGCTGCCGCTGCTCGATTTCGGTCTCGCGATCATCCGTCGTGTCGGGGCCGGGAAGTCGCCGTTCTCGCCGGACCGCAAGCACCTGCACCACCGGATGCTCGACATGGGCCACAGCGATCGCACTGCCGTCCTGATTTTCTATGCGTGGACCGCGATCATCGGCCTGGCCATGCTGCTGATGTACATCGGAACCGCATCCGACTGGCCGGGGGAGTACCTCCTCGGCGTCGGGTTCGGCGTCATCGGCGCTATCGCCTGCCTCGTCGTCACCCTCATGCCCCCGGGGCGTCGCCCCGACCCCGTCATCGCCCAGGAGGCCTCGTGAGCACCGTGTCAAGCACCCCGATCCTGCGTACGACGGTGATCTGGTCGGCGATCGTGACCGGAGCGCTCGCCGTCGTCGGTGCCCTCGTCGGCTACCTCGCCGCCGGCGAGTCGGGGCTCTGGAGCGCCCTGCTCGGTGTGCTGCTTGCCGCGGTTTTCCTCGGGATCACGAGTATCAGCATCCTGATCGCCAACCGGTGGTTCGGAACCGACCTGTATGTGCCGATCTTCTTCGGCATCGTGCTGGGCGGCTGGCTGCTGAAGTTCATCGTGTTTCTGGTCGTACTGTTCGTCGTGCGTGACCAGCCCTGGGTCAACGAGATGGTGTTCTTCCTCGCCATGGTTGCGGGCATCCTCGCCTCGCTCGCCGTTGATGTCATCGTGCTGACCCGGATGCGGTTGCCCTACGCGAGCGACACGAAACTGCCCACCGCGGATCCCGACGACACCTCCGTAAGGGAGTGACGCGGCGCCGGCACCCCTCCGGGTTTGCTAATGTGGTCTTGCGCCCGCCCGTTCGCCTGACGAGCGCTGCCGGGATCGCCAAACTCATCGCCCATCGTCGCAACGGCTTATCCCCGGTGCCCCGAAGCTGGAGCCAGCGCTGTTTACTCAAGCTGCGAGCCTTATCGTGTCCACTGCCGAAGATGGCGGGGGATTCCACGGACCATCCGTCGATGAGTTCTTCCCGGAGCCGATCTTCCACCTGTTCGGGATCGAGGCGCTCGCGGTTACGCGAATCACCCTGATCCAGTTCGCTGCGACGATCGCGATCGTCCTGATCTTCTGGCTGGGCACGCGCCGCATGCGGGTCGTGCCGGGTCGCTTCCAGAGCCTGGTCGAGATGGGCCTGGACTTCGTACGGGTGAACATCGCCGAGGATCTGCTGGGCAAGAAGGACGGCCAGCGGTTCCTGCCGATCCTCACGACGATGTTCTTCATGATCCTGTTCATGAACATCACGGGAATCATTCCGTTCATGAACATCGCGGGGACGAGCGTGATCGCCGTGCCCTTGGTCCTCGCGATCATCAGCTACGTGACGTTCATCTACGCCGGCATTCGCAAGAGCCCGAAGAACTTCTTCAAGAACTCGCTGTTCCCCTCGGGCGTGCCGTGGCCGATCTACATCATCGTCACCCCGATCGAGCTGATCTCGACCTTCATCATCCGTCCGGTGACGCTGACTCTCCGACTCCTCATGAACATGATGGTCGGTCACCTGCTGCTCGTCCTCTTCTTCGCGGCGACGCAGTTCTTCCTCTTCGACCTCGGCGGCTGGTGGTCGGCTCTGGCAGCTGGCAGCCTCGCGTTCGGGTTCGTCTTCACTCTGTTCGAAATCCTGGTGGCCGTCCTCCAGGCCTATGTCTTCGCCCTCCTCACCGCGGTTTACATCCAGCTCGCGGTGGCGGAAGAGCACTAAGCGGGTCGGCCCGAAAGCCGCCCTCAACCGAAAGGAAAAATCCGTGGACGCAACTACGGTTCTCGCCCAGGTATCCGGCAACGTCGCGACGATGGGCTACGGCCTTGCCGCCATCGGCCCGGCCATCGGCGTGGGCATCGTCGTCGGCAAGACGATCGAGGGCGTTGCCCGCCAGCCCGAGCTGGCCGGTCGCCTGCAGGTGCTGATGTGGATCGGTATCGCCTTCACCGAGGCGCTGGCGTTCATCGGTATCGCCACTTACTTCATCTTCGTCTGATCCGACTCACCAGCCTTAAGGAGACAGGATGCTCACGGCTCTTGTCACGTATGCCGCCGAAGAGGGGGCTGCGCACAACCCCCTCATCCCGGCGTGGTACGACATCATCTGGTCGTCGGTGTGCTTCATCGTCATCCTCGTGCTGTTCTGGCTGTACGCCCTCCCGCGGATGAAGAAGCTGCTCGACGAGCGATCAGCGGCGATCGAAGGCAACATTGCGAAGGCCGACGAGGCACAGCGCAAGGCGGAGGCTGCCCTCGAGGAGTACACCGCGCAGCTGGCTGACGCCCGCCGCGAGGCCGGCGAGATCCGCGACGCCGCCCGCGAGGACGGCAAGAAGATCGTCGCCGAAGCCAAGGAGACCGCGTCTGCCGAGGCCACGCGCCTCACGGCTGCCGCGCACGCGCAGATCGACGCCGAGCGCCAGACGACGTTCGTGTCGCTGCGCAGCGAAGTGGGGACACTGGCCCTTGACCTCGCCGGCGGTGTGATCGGTGAGACCCTCTCGGACGACGCCAAGGCGAAGGCCGTGGTCGACCGGTTCCTTGCCGACCTTGAGGCATCCGAGACGGCGGCCAAGTAATGGGCAGCGCGACGAATCAGGCGCTCGCGGAAACGACCGCGGCGCTGGCTGCGGCTCGTGGCGTCGACCTGACCGTCGCCCGCGAGCTGTTCGTTGCCGCGCGCGAGCTCGGCCAGACTTCGCAGCTCAGCGGCGCGCTGGCCGACTCGGCAGCTGCTCCGTCGGCTCGCGCGAAGGTGATCACCGATGTCTTCGGGCCCTCGATGGCGTCGGCGACCGTCGGCCTGCTCACCAACGCCGTCCAGCAGCGGTGGTCATCGGCATCCGATCTCATCGATGGCATCGAAGAGCTCGCTGTGCGCGCCGCCACGATCGCGTCGGACGCTGACGTCGAGTCCGAGCTGTTCGAGTTCTCCCGCACGGTCGCGGCGAACCCCGAGCTCGAACTCGCGCTCGGGAGCCGCCTCGGTGATGCCTCTGCGAAGGGCGACCTGGTTGCGAAACTCCTGACCGGGCGGGCGAGCGAAGCGACGGTCCTGGTCGCATCCTCGCTCGTGCAGCAGCCGCGCGAACGCCGCGTACGTCAGCTGTTGTCGCGTGCGATCCGCATCGTCGCCGACGAACGCGGCCGCGCTGTCGCCACCGTCACCGCAGCGGCAGCGCTGAGCACGGAACAGGCGAGCCGCCTCACCGAGCTGCTCAGCCGTCGCTACGGCACCAAGATCTCCCTGAACACCGTGATCGACCCGACGGTGGTCGGTGGCCTGCGTGTGCAGATCGCCGATGACGTCATCGACATGAGCGTTTCCTCCCGGCTCGCAGACCTCCGTCAGCGACTGGCCGGCTAACGACAACGCCGACAGGCGCAGACTTCGGGTCCGACGCACGGAACCCGAGAAAGACCTTAACGAAGGAAGACCATGGCAGAACTCTCCATCAGCCCCGACGTCATCCGTGACGCGCTGAAAGACTTCGTCGCGGCCTACGAGCCCTCCGGGGCAGCGGCCAACGAGGTCGGCACCGTCATCGACGCCGCCGACGGCATCGCCCATGTCGAGGGTCTCCCCGGCGTGATGGCCAACGAGCTGGTGACCTTCGCTGACGGCACCGCGGGCCTGGCCCTGAACCTCGACGAGCACGAGATCGGTGTCGTCGTCCTCGGCGATTTCGCCGGCATCGAGGCGGGTCAACAGGTCACGCGTACCGGCGAAGTGCTCTCGGTTCCCGTCGGCGACGGCTACCTCGGCCGGGTCGTCGACCCGCTCGGCAACCCGATCGACGGTCTCGGCGAGGTTGCCACCGAAGGCCGCCGCGCTCTGGAGCTGCAGGCGCCGGGCGTCATGCAGCGTAAGAGCGTGCACGAGCCCATGCAGACCGGCATCAAGGCGATCGACGCGATGATCCCCGTCGGCCGCGGTCAGCGCCAGCTCATCATCGGCGACCGCCAGACCGGCAAGACGGCGATCGCGATCGACACCATCATCAACCAGAAGGACAACTGGGCTTCGGGTGACCCCGAGAAGCAGGTCCGCTGCATCTACGTCGCCATCGGTCAGAAGGGTTCCACGATCGCGTCCGTCAAGGGTGCGCTCGAGGATGCCGGTGCCATGGAGTACACGACGATCGTCGCCGCTCCCGCATCCGACCCCGCCGGCTTCAAGTACCTGGCGCCCTACACCGGTTCTGCCATCGGTCAGCACTGGATGTACGGCGGCAAGCACGTCCTGATCATCTTCGATGACCTCTCGAAGCAGGCCGAGGCTTACCGTGCCGTGTCGCTGCTGCTGCGCCGCCCGCCGGGCCGTGAGGCATACCCCGGCGACGTCTTCTACCTGCACTCGCGTCTGCTCGAGCGTTGCGCGAAGCTCTCCGATGAGCTGGGCGCAGGCTCGATGACGGGTCTTCCCATCATCGAGACGAAGGCCAACGACGTCTCGGCGTACATCCCGACCAACGTGATCTCGATCACCGACGGCCAGATCTTCCTGCAGTCCGACCTGTTCAACGCGAACCAGCGCCCCGCTGTTGACGTGGGTATCTCGGTCTCCCGTGTCGGTGGTGACGCTCAGGTGAAGTCGATCAAGAAGGTCTCGGGAACGCTCAAGCTCGAGCTCGCGCAGTACCGCTCGCTCGAGGCCTTCGCGATGTTCGCGAGCGACCTGGATGCGGCATCCCGTCGCCAGCTCGCCCGCGGTGCGCGTCTGACCGAGCTGCTCAAGCAGCCGCAGTACTCGCCGTACCCCGTGGAGGAGCAGGTCGTCTCGATCTGGGCCGGCACCAACGGCAAGCTCGACACGATCGAGGTCGAGGACGTGCTGCCGTTCGAGCGTGAGCTGCTGGACTTCCTGCGCCGGAACACGACGATCCTCGATCGTCTTCGCGAGACCAACGTGCTGGATGACGACACCGCCGCCGAGCTCGAGAAGGTCGTCGACGACTTCGTGCTGGAGTTCCGCTCCGGCAAGGGTCAGGCGATCTCCAAGCCCGGCCACGAAGAGGTCGGCGCCGCACAGGCTGAAGACGTCAACCAGGAGAAGATCGTCAAGGGCCGCCACTAAGGCCGCGCGAGGGCGATAAACCATGGGCGCACAACTCCGGGTCTACAAGCAGAAGATCTCTTCTGCCCAGACGACCAAGAAGATCACGAAGGCGATGGAACTCATCGCGGCTTCGCGCATTCAGAAGGCGATGGGTCGCGTGCGCGCGTCAGCTCCGTTCGCTCGCGCGGTAACCCGCGCGGTGTCGGCTGTTGCCACGCACTCGAACGTCGATCACCCGCTCACCACCGAGCGTGAGGTCATCCGGCGGTCGGCCGTGGTGATCTTCGCCTCCGACCGCGGACTTGCCGGCGCGTTCAACTCGCAGATCCTCCGCGAGGGTCTCGAGCTCGCGCAGCTGCTTCGCCAGCAGGGCAAGGAGCCGGTGTTCTATCTCGTCGGACGCAAGGCCGTCGGGTACTTCCAGTTCCGCAAGATGGCAAGCGCCGGACAGTGGACGGGCGACACCGACACGCCGCACTTCCACACCGCGGAAGAGATCGCGGCAGCTCTGCTGGATGCGTACGACCGTGGCGGCAACGAGGGTGGCGTCGATGAGATCCACCTCGTCTACAACCGCTTCGTGAGCATGATGACCCAGAGCCCCGAGCAGGTCCGCCTGCTGCCGCTCGAGGTCGTCGAGGCCGAGGAGTCGGCATCCGCTCAGGTGTATCCGCTGTACGAGTTCGAGCCCGACGCCGAAACCGTGCTCAACCAGCTGCTGCCGGTCTACATCCAGAGCCGCGTCTTCAACGCCCTCCTGCAGTCGTCTGCCGCAAAGCACGCCGCGACGCAGAAGGCGATGAAGTCCGCGAGTGACAACGCCGACAAGCTCATCACCGACTACACCCGCCTGCGCAACAACGCGCGACAGGCCGAGATCACGCAGCAGATCGCCGAGATCGTCGGCGGCGCCGACGCTCTGGCGTCGGGCAAGTAGACCTGACACGAAAGAGAATGACCATGACTCCCACCGCAACCGCCGAGAAGACCGCGGTCGTCGGCCGCGTCGCGCGCGTCACCGGCCCCGTCGTCGACATCGAGTTCCCGCATGACTCGATCCCCGACATCTACAACGCGCTGAGCACCACGATCACGATCGACGGTGAGTCCAGCGAACTGACGCTTGAGGTCGCGCAGCACCTGGGCGATGACCTCATCCGCGCCATCGCGCTCAAGCCCACCGACGGTGTCGTGCGTGGGCAGGAAGTGCGTGACACGGGCGGCCCGATCTCGGTGCCCGTCGGCGATGTGACCAAGGGTCACGTCTTCAACGTCACCGGCGAGGTCCTCAACGCCGAGCCGGGCGAGAAGATCGAGATCACCGAGCGGTGGGGCATCCACCGCAAGGCTCCGGCCTTCGACCAGCTCGAGTCCAAGACGACGATGTTCGAGACCGGCATCAAGGTCATCGACCTGCTGACCCCCTACGTGCAGGGCGGAAAGATCGGCCTCTTCGGTGGTGCCGGTGTCGGCAAGACCGTCCTCATCCAGGAGATGATCCAGCGCGTTGCGCAGGACCACGGTGGTGTCTCGGTCTTCGCCGGTGTCGGCGAGCGTACTCGTGAGGGCAACGACCTCATCCACGAGATGGAAGAGGCCGGCGTCTTCGACAAGACCGCCCTCGTGTTCGGCCAGATGGACGAGCCGCCGGGGACCCGTCTTCGCGTCGCGCTGTCGGCGCTGACGATGGCGGAGTACTTCCGCGACGTCCAGAAGCAGGACGTGCTGCTGTTCATCGACAACATCTTCCGCTTCACGCAGGCAGGCTCCGAGGTCTCGACCCTGCTGGGTCGCATGCCCTCCGCCGTGGGTTACCAGCCGAACCTCGCCGACGAGATGGGTGTGCTCCAGGAGCGCATCACCTCGACGCGTGGTCACTCGATCACGTCGCTCCAGGCAATCTACGTGCCCGCTGACGACTACACCGACCCGGCGCCGGCGACCACCTTCGCCCACCTGGATGCGACCACCGAGCTCTCGCGTGCGATCGCCTCGCGCGGTCTGTACCCCGCGGTTGATCCGCTGACCTCGACCAGCCGCATCCTCGACCCGCGCTACGTCGGTGAAGACCACTACCGTGTGGCGACCGCCGTCAAGCAGATCCTGCAGAAGAACCAGGAACTGCAGGAGATCATCGCGATCCTCGGTGTCGACGAGCTCTCCGAAGAGGACAAGGTCGTCGTGTCGCGTGCGCGCCGGATCCAGCAGTTCCTCTCGCAGAACACCTACATGGCCAAGAAGTTCACCGGTGTCGAGGGCTCCACGGTCCCGATCAAGGAGACGATCGAGTCCTTCGACGCGATCGTCAAGGGTGACTTCGACCACGTCGCCGAGCAGGCGTTCTTCAACGTCGGTGGCATCTCGGACGTCGAGGAGCGCTGGGCGCAGATCCAGAAGGAGAACGGCTGATCATGCCGCTGCACGTCAGCCTCGTCTCCGCCGACGCCGAAGTGTGGTCGGGGGAGGCATCCCTCGTGGTCGCGAAGACTGTCGAAGGTGAGATCGGCTTCATGACCGGACACGAACCGGTTCTCGCGATTCTCGCCGAGGGTCAGGTCCGCATCACCAAGGATGACGGCAGCAAAGTCGTCGCGAACGCGCAAGACGGCTTCCTCTCGATCGAGGGCGATGTCGTCACGATCGTGGCCGGCAACGCCGCTCTCGTCGCCTGAAACCAGCATCCGCCCCAGCGCTCGGCCTCGGCCGCATCGCATGGGCGTAGGAAGAATCGCCGAGGTAGGACGAGTGCATCGTCATCCGTCCTCCCTCGGCGATCTCGCTGTTCTCGGTGAGGTGCATCCGTGCTGATTTTGTTGCCGCCGTCGGAGACGAAGCGGGCTGGTGGCGCGGGGGTTCCGTGGGATGCATCCCGTCTGGCCCTTCCCGAGCTGACGCCGATTCGCGAATCGGTCATCGAGGCGCTGGTCGCGCTCAGCGATGACCCCGATGCTGCGGCACGGGCGCTGAAGCTCGGCCCGAAGCAGCGCGGTGAGATCGAGGTGAATCGTGCGCTGCGCACGTCGCCGACAATGCCAGCGATCGACCGGTACACGGGGGTGCTTTTCGACGCTCTGGATGCCGCGAGTCTGGACGCCTCTGCGCGGCAGTGGCTCGGCGAGCATGTCCTGATCCATTCCGCGCCCTTCGGGCCGGTCGGTGCTCTGGACCCCATTCCGTCGTACCGGCTGGGTGCTGGCATCCGTCTTCCCGGTCTCGCTTCGCAGCGTCAGCTCTGGGCCGGTCCCGTCGCGGCAGCGCTCGACCGTTACGCCCGCGGGTTCGTGCTTGACCTGAGGTCCGAAGCCTACGTCGCACTCGGGGCTGGGCCCGCCAAGCGGAGCGCATACGTGCGAGTTCTGACGCGGGCAGTGCACGGGCAGACACGAGCTCTCAATCACTTCAACAAGAACGCGAAGGGGCGACTCACCCGCGCTCTCGCGGAATCCGGCGCCGACCTGTCGGACGCGGCACAGTTCATGGAATGGGCCAGCGGCGCCGGATTCGAGACGGACCGCGACGGCGACGCCATAGCGCTGATCGTGCCTCATGCTGAGAATCTGCTGACAGCGGCGCCCAAGGATCGCTAGCATGAACGCAACGGGCGAGTGCCCCGTCACGCACCAGCTCGAGGTGCGGGTCCTGACCGTTCGGGAGGAACGTTCATGTTCGAACAAGTAGGCGCGTCAGTCGTCTATTACAACGATGGCGGGTCGATCGGCTTGCTGATCTTCCTCGTCTTCTTCTGGATCATCTTCGCTGCTGCCGGCTACGTCCTCACGTCCTTCTTCCTGATGCGGGTCTTTGACAAGGCCGGCGTGCAGGGCAAGTGGCGCGCGTGGGTGCCGATCTACAACGGCATGATCTTCCTGAAGCTCGGGGACCTCAGCCCCTGGCTGCTTCTCTACGCCATCGGCGCGTCGATTCTGTTGGGCTGGATCCCGGTCATCGGCCAGCTCATCCTGCTCGCGACCTTCATCCTGACGCTGATGGCCGCTTGGCGTGTGGGGCTGAAACTGCAGAAGGAAGCCGTATGGCTCATCCTCTACTTCTTCCTCTCGATCGTGTGGCTCGGTATCGCAGCCTTTGACAAGTCGCGCTGGAACACGGCGATCCCTGCGGCCCCGTGGGCAGGCAACGGATTCCTGGGGGATCGCACGAACTGGGAGGGCATCCCTTCGCAGGTTCCTGCCGGTGGCTACCCTGCCAACCCCGCCACCAGCCCGGCCCCCGGCTATGCAGCGCCTCCGGCGCCTCCGACGGGTTACGCTCCTCCCGCCGCGCAGCCGCCGGCAAGCCCTGAGCCGCCCGCGGCTCCGGAAGAGCCCAAGGCCTGATCCATCTCGACGTGAGGGGCTCCCACCGTATGGTGGGGGCCCCTCACTCGTCCTGTTGTGGTGTTCTGGCGCGTTCGCTGACGGCGCACCCGAGTGATTTGCCTGCCGCCGGATGCCGGGCGTAGCGTCAGCGAGGACGTGTCAGCGGGGAGCCGACCGTCCGTTTCCGGTGGAAGGAACTCCTCGTGCTTTGGACCCTCCTGGTGCGGTATCTCCGACCCGCGTGGCCGCTGATCATCGCCGTCATCGTCTTTCAGCTCGCCCAGTCGATCGCGTCACTGCTGCTGCCGACCTTGAACGCTGACATCATCGACAACGGCGTGGTGACCGGCGACATCGGTTACATCTGGTCGACCGGCGGTCTCATGCTCGTCATCTCACTCGTACAGGTCGTCTGCGCGGTCATCGCCGTGTACTTCGGGTCTCGGCTCGCCATGGGAATGGGTAAGAACCTGCGCGCCGACGTCTTCCACCGCGTCGTCGCGTTCTCGCAGCGCGAGGTGGGGAACTTCGGCGCGCCTTCGCTCATCACCCGCAACACCAACGACGTCCAGCAGGTTCAGATGCTGGTGCAGGTCTCCGCGACGCTGATGGTCTCGGCTCCCATGCTCGCGATCGGTGGAGTCATCATGGCGATTCGCCAAGACCCAGGCCTGTCGTGGCTCATGGCGGTGGCCGTGCCGGTGCTGTTGATCCTGGTCTCACTCATCGTGGTGCGGATGGTTCCCGCGTTCACGGTCATGCAGCAGCGGATCGACCGCGTCAACCAGATCATGCGCGAGCAGCTCACCGGCATCCGTGTCGTTCGCGCCTTCGTCCGCGAAGACCACGAACGTCAGCGCTTCGATGTCGCGAGCCGGGATGTCATGGCGACCGGACTTCGCGCGGGCAACCTCATGGCGCTGATGTTTCCCGTCGTCATGCTCGTGCTGAACATCTCGAGCGTTGCGGTGATCTGGTTCGGCGCCTTCCAGGTGCAAAACGACGGCGTCGAGATCGGAACGTTGTTCGCTTTCCTCACCTACATCATGCAGATCCTCATGGGAGTCATGATGGCGACCTTCATGTTCGTCATGATTCCGCGCGCCGCGGTCTGTGCACAGCGGATCGGTGAAGTCCTCGATACGGACCCCTCGGTCGAGCCGCCCGCAGAGGCTGTCACCGCGCCGACGCCTCGCGGCAGGGTCGAGTTCTCCCACGTCGACTTCGCGTACCCGGGTGCGCAGGATGCGGTGCTTCACGACATCACGTTCACCGTCGAGCCGGGCACGACGACAGCGATCATCGGATCGACCGGGTCGGGTAAGTCGACGCTCATCGGGCTCGTGCCGCGCTTGTTCGATGTGACGGCGGGGGAGGTGCGCGTCGACGGCGTCGACGTGCGCTCTTACGATCCCGATGACCTCTGGGCGCGGATCGGGCTGGTTCCGCAGCGGGCATTCCTGTTCTCCGGAACGGTCGCGTCGAATCTGCGCTACGGGAATGCCGCCGCCGACGACCCGAGCCTGTGGCGTGCTCTCGAGCTCGCCCAGGCCCGTTCCTTCGTCGAGGCCTTCCCCCTCGGGCTCGAGGCTCCGATCGCGCAGGGAGGCACGAACGTCTCGGGTGGGCAGCGACAGCGCCTCGCGATAGCACGAGCGCTCGTCAAGAACCCGCCGATCTTCATTTTCGACGACTCGTTCTCGGCCCTCGATCTGCGAACGGACGCCGCGCTTCGCCGTGCTCTCGACACGGAGCTTCCCGACGCTACCCGGTTGGTCGTCGCCCAGCGCGTCTCGACGATTCAGCACGCCGATCAGGTCGTGGTGCTCGACCACGGTCGGATCGTCGGCATCGGGAGACATGAGGACCTCGTGGAGACCTGCGAGACCTATCGCGAGATCGTCGATTCCCAGCTCTCGGCGGAGGCTGCAGCATGAGCGCGCCACGCCCCGCTGCAGGTGCGGCTCCCGCGCGTGGCCCGATGGGCGGTGGCCCCACGGGACGCGGGATGGGAATGCCCGTCCAGAAGGCTCAGAACTTCGGCGCGAGCGCGAAGCGCCTGCTCGCGCATCTGCGCCGGGAGAACGCGCTGCTCATCCTGGTCATCGTGTTGGGCGTGTTCTCGGTTGCGCTGTCGGTGATCGGACCGAAGCTCCTGGGGGAGGGCACCAACCTCGTCTTCGCCGGGTTCGTCTCGCTGCAGTTCTCGGATGTTCCCCCGGGAACCACACAGCAGCAGATCATGGACCAGCTGATCGCGAACGGTCAGCAGGAGCAGGCTGACCTCCTCTCGACGATGACCTTCACCCCGGGCGCCGGTATCGACTTCACTGCACTCGGCCAACTCTTGCTGCTCGTGCTCGCCGTGTATGTGGGCGCGAGCCTGTTCGGCTGGCTGCAGGCCCGCATCCTGAACGGTGTCGTCCAGCGCGCGATGCACCGACTGCGCATCGAGGTCGAGCAGAAGATCCACCGCCTGCCGCTGTCGTACTTCGACCGGGTGCAGCGCGGCGAGTTGCTCAGCCGCGTCACCAATGACGTCGACAACATCGGTCAAAGCCTCCAGCAGACACTGTCGCAGGTCGTCATTTCGCTCCTGACGGTGATCGGCGTCCTTGTCATGATGTTCGTGATCTCGCCGCTGCTGGCGGTGATCGCACTGGTGACGATTCCCCTCACGATCGTGGTCACGGTCCTCGTCGCACGCCGCTCCCAAGCGCTGTTCGTCACCCAGTGGCGGGCGACGGGGGTTCTCAACGCCCGCATCGAGGAGACCTTCTCGGGGCATTCGGTGGTCAAGGTCTTCGGCCACCAGCGTGAGGCCGAGACCGACTTCGCTGCCGAGAACGAGGAGGTGTACCGCGCGAGTTTCGGGGCACAGTTCCTGTCCGGCATCATCATGCCGGCGATGATGTTCATCGGGAACCTCGTCTACGTCGCCATTGCGGTCGTCGGCGGGCTGCAGGTTGCCGGCGGGATGCTCTCGATCGGAGACGTGCAGGCATTCATCCAGTACTCGCGACAGTTCACGCAGCCCCTCAGTCAACTCGGATCCATGGCGAACCTGCTGCAGTCGGGGGTGGCCAGCGCCGAGCGGGTGTTCGAACTGCTCGACGAGCCCGAGCAGACCGACGATCCGCAGCCCGCCGAGACCGTTCCGGCTGACGCGAGCACCCTCGAATTCCGCGACGTGTCATTCCGCTATGCCGCCGACACGCCGCTGATCGATGATCTGAGCCTGCGCGCGGCATCCGGAAGCACGGTCGCGATCGTGGGACCCACGGGCGCGGGAAAGACGACGCTCGTCAACCTCGTCATGCGCTTCTACGACGTGGATGAGGGTGGCATCCTGCTCGACACCGCGGCGGGGCTTCCAGGCGGCGGTCTCGATACTCGACGGATGACGCGCGATGACCTCCGGGCGCGCACCGGCATGGTGCTGCAGGACACGTGGCTGTTCGCGGGCACGATCCGAGAGAACATCGCGTACGGGAGGCCGGACGCGACCGAGGAAGAGCTCGTGGCGGCGGCGTCCGCGGCATATGTCGACCGGTTCGTTCATGCTCTGCCGGACGGGTACGACACGGTGCTCGATGATGAGGCGACGAATCTCTCGGTCGGTGAGCGCCAGCTCGTCACAATCGCGCGGGCGTTCCTCGCGGATCCGCGCATCCTGATTCTCGATGAGGCAACCTCGTCGGTCGACACCCGCACGGAGCTGCTGATCCAGCGCGCGATGTCTCGACTGCGCCGTGACCGCACCTCGTTCGTCATCGCGCACCGTCTTTCGACGATTCGGGATGCCGACCTCATCCTGGTGATGGAGAGCGGTGCGATCGTCGAACAAGGGACGCACGACGAGTTGCTGCGTGCGCGGGGGGCCTACTGGGCGCTCTATAACGCACAGTTCGAGGCTCCCGCCGATGAGGGCGCCGAGCCCAGCGTGAACGGATGACGGCGCATCGCCGGCGCGGTATGTCCCCGCTCGGGCCCTGACGTTCGATTAGGATGTGACGGTCGGTGCCTGGCGCCGATACCGACAACGACGAGGAAAGGGTCGCGTGGCCGAGGTTTCCGCCCATTCCCGCACCGTTGACCTGGCACGCGATCGCCTCGAGCTCGCGTGGGCCGCGGTGACAGATACCGGCCGTCGGCGTGAGGTCAACCAGGATGCCGTCCTCGCGGAGTACCCGCTGTTCGTCGTCGCCGATGGAATGGGCGGCCACATCGGTGGTGAGATCGCCAGCGCGAGCGCTGTCGAACGTCTTCACGCGGTTGCCGACACAGGCTCGGTCTCCACGAAAGCGATCGAGAAGGCCCTCGCGCGAGCGGTGAAAGACATTGCCGCTCGCCCGGAAGCAACCGACGAGGCTACCGGCACGACCGTGACCGGGCTGTTTCTGGATGTGTCGGGGGCTGAGGCATCCTGGGTCGCCCTCAACATCGGGGACTCGCGGGTCTACCTGCTGCGCGATGGCGCGATCGTTCAGGTCACGACAGACCACTCGGTCGTGCAGGAGCTCATCGCTTCGGGGCGGTTGAGCCCGGAAGAGGCCGAGAACCACCCGTACGGCAACGTCATCACTCGGGCTCTCGGGCCGAGCGAGAGCGTCACACCCGATTACGTTCGTCTCGACGTCGTCGACGGCGACAGATTCGTCATCTGCTCCGACGGACTGACCAAGGAGCTCACCGACTTCGGCATTCAGCACTTCCTCGTCGAGCACCCCGAGCCGGCGGCGGCGGTCGAAGCGATGCTTGATGCCGCACTCGAGAACGGCGGACGAGACAACATATCGATCGTCGTCGTGAACGTCGCTCGCGTCCCCGGCGCCTGAGGCTCCGCTCCTCCCCAACACCGCGTTCTCTCCGGTCGCGCCGGATGGCAGGCCCGGTACCGTGACCGCGCTGGAGCCAATGATGGGCTGGGGTCATGCGTTCATCGTCTGGCACCGCACCTCGCCGGTCATCCGTGAAGCGCTCGCGCGGCCCTGCTCGCGGCGCGACAGGTCTTCCGATTCTCGCGACGGCGGTGCCGGTGCTTGGGGCAGTGGCCCTGTGGGTGGTGACCGGGTCTGTCCTGAGTCTGTGGTTCGCCGCCCTTGCGCCACTCATGGCAGTAGCAGGCTTCGGCGACCGCATGTGGGCGGCACGGCGTGCGGGGCGCCGGGACGATGCCATAGCCGAGGCGGATTCGGCCTCGCTGCGTGCGGCGATCGAGCAGGCGGTGTCTCATGAACGCGACCGTGCGTGGCGGAGCTCGCCCGACATCCGCCGCCTTCTTGACGAACCGGCAGAAGTCTGGCGAGAAGTCCTCGGTCGCCAGGGGCACCTGGTGGTGGGAAGCGGCGACGTGCCGATGGAACTGACTGCCGCGCAGGTGACCAGCCTCCGCGCCGAGGGGTCCGCGCCCGAGAGCGCCACGACGGCGCTCGGCGCGTCCAGGCCGACGGTGCGGGATGCTCCGATCGTGGTGCCGCTGCGTGGCAGCCTCGGAGTGGACGGGCCGGAGCCGCTCGTTGCCGGTGTCGTGCGCGCGATGATCGTGCAACTCTGTCTGGTCCATCCGCCGGGTCGGCTCGAGATCGTCGGCGATGTTCCGGAGGGGTTCGCCTGGGTCGAGGAGCTTCCGCACCGCGTCACCCCAGGTCAGCGCCGCGTCGCGCTGGGCCTGTCGAGTGGATGGGACCGCGCCGAGGGAGCGGCCGACGCCGCGATCCTCGTCGGTAACGGGGGTGGCGCTGCGGTTCGGATGCTCGTCGGGCAGACGGACACCGGAGCAGCGCACGCGACACTGGACACCGGTGAGGCCACGCTCGAGGTCTATCCGCAGGTCCTCTCGGAGTTCCAGGCGAGCCTTCTGGCCCGCTCCCTGCGCGCGAAGAGTGCGCCGACGGCGCCGGATGACGGCCAGCTGGCGCTCGGTAGTCTGCTCGACACCCGCCCCGCGGTACCGCCCGTCGCGGGTTCGCGGACGCTCGCGGGTGTCATCGGCAGGTCTGGTGCGAGACCGTTCTGCCTCGATCTGGTCAGCGACGGACCGCATGCGCTGGTGGTCGGTACGACCGGCAGCGGCAAGAGCGAACTGCTACGAACCTGGGTCGCCTCCCTCGCGGCGCATTACACGCCCGAGGATGTCGTGTTCGTCCTCGCCGATTTCAAGGGCGGCACCGCCTTCTCGTCCCTTCGGAGTCTCCCGCACGTCACCGGTGTACTGACCGACCTCGGTGCGGCTGAGGCAACGCGCGGTCTTGAGAGCCTGCGGGCGGAGGTGCGTCGCCGGGAGGGTGTGCTCGCGGCAGCAGGCATCCGGGACATCGCCGAGGGGACGACCGACCTCCCGCGACTGGTCGTGGTCGTCGACGAATTCGCCACGCTGCTGAGCTCTCACGGCGAGCTTGCCAACCTCTTCATCGACCTCACGGCGCGGGGGCGGGCGCTGGGCATCCACGTCATCCTCGGCACGCAGCGCGCCACCGGGGTGTTTCGAGAGGCGCTCCTGGCGAACTGTCTGCTGCGCGTCGTTCTGCGAGCCGCCGATGCCGCCGATTGCCGTCTGATGCTCGGAGATGACGCCGCCCACCGGATGCCGGCCGGAGCGCGCGCAGGCACAGCTCAGGTGAGACGGGCGGGAGACGAGCGTCCGGTGCCGATTCGCGTCGCGGTGGCAGACGACGAGTTCGTGTCTGAGCTCGCTGCCCGCGCCCACGGTTCACCGGTGCAGGCGCCGTGGCTCGAACCCCTCCCGGCCGATGTCCCGCTTCCCCGTCGCGATGGAGACGACGAGGTGCTGCTCATCGGCATCGCTGACGAGCCTCACCTGCAGCGCCAGGAGCCTATCGGGCTGGCGCGGTCCGAAAGGGGACTGTGCGTCATCGGCACCGCGGGCTCGGGAGTGACCACGGCGTTGCATACCCTCGCGGCGCAGCTGGATCGGGCGGATGCATGGATAGATGCGGGTGATCTCGAAGCAGCCTGGGACGACCTGAACCGCGTTGCGGTTTCACGGCACGGCGCCGTCGTGGTGGATGAGGCCGACGCCCTGTTGGCGGCGCTTCCACCGGACTATGCCCACGCAGCCGCCGGCCTCCTCGAAACGATAGTCCGCTCTTCTGGGGACGGACGTCCCTTCCTGCTCGGTCTGGAACGCCTCACGGCGCCGCTCGCTCGCATCGCCGACCTGATGCCGCGCCGGCTCCTGCTTCGCCACGCCCAACGCACCGACTACCTCGCCGCCGGCGGCGCGCCGAGCCACCACGACCCCACAGCTCCGCCGGGTCGAGGCCGGCTCGGCGGGACGCTCGTACAGGTGTTCCGGGCTGAAACTTCTGCGCGGAGCGGAGAAGCGCCGCATCCCTCCCTCTGGCAGCCGCCCGCTGGACTGACGTGTTGGGTTACGCGCGCTACCCTTGGCGCCGAGCGCATTCACGAGCAGTGGATGGCTCACGGCGTGGAGATCAGGAGCCCCGATGACGCACTCGGCGGTGTCTTCCCGCCGACGATTGAACCGGGACGCTCGCTTGTCGTGCGTGCTGAACCCGAGCAGTGGCAGCGATTCTGGGCCGCGCTCACGACCCTGCGCGCACAAGGCCCGCTTTTGATCGATCCGTCATGCTCGGGGGAGTACCGCATCCTCACCGGACGACGAGACCTTCCTCCGCTGTGCCTTCCGGGGGCTCCGCGCGGATGGCTCCTCGAGCCCGGACGCGACGTCAGGCGGGTACGCCTCGGATGATCGAGGTCAGAAGGCAGGGGAGATCACGCCGACGTCGCGCTCGCCGCCGCGCACCCGCAGCGGCAGCTCGTCCCGAGCACGCGAGACGTCGGCGGCCCTCAGCGCACCAGCTCGCTCGAGAAGACGCAGCGCGACGATGGATGTGGCCCGCGCCGAGCCATCAAGCATCTTGAGCGCTGCCGTCGTCCCATCCGGCGCGACCATGATCATCACGCCCTCGGCACCGCCCTTCGCGAAGACCCCGGTCTGTTCGATCGTGATCGTGTCGGCCCGGCCGGGACCGTCGATCGTCCAGGGATGCCGGCGCACTGCCGCGACCAGCGCCGCCGCATTGCGATGGAGCGCGAACGGCGACCGCTCCGAGGAACCGCCGATCCGGTGCGCTGCCTTGGCAAGGCCCGACAGCGTGAGGGCGAAAACGGGAGCGCCGCATCCATCGACGACGGATGCCTGCACGCGCTCTCCGGTCAGCCGCTCGACGAGCTCGCGAATCTGAACCTGCAGCGGATGCTCCGGGTCGAGGTAGGTGGCAAGGTCCCACCCCTGTGCGACGCACGCCGCGAGCATTGCCGCGTGCTTTCCCGAGCAATTCATGCGGAGCCTCTCGGGCTCTCCTTCGGCGCGGACCAGGGCATCGCGTGTGGTCGTATCGGACGGCCAGGCAGGCGGGCACTGGAGGCTCCGCTCGTCCAGCCCGGCGGCGTCGAGGATGTCGCGGACGACGGCGACGTGCCGGTCGGTTCCCGCGTGGCTGGCGGTCGCGAGCGCCAGCGTCTCACCTTCGAGCTGTGCCCCCGCCGCGAGACATGCCAGCGCCTGGATCGGCTTCAGGGACGACCGCGGAAGGATGGGTGCATCGGTGTCACCGAGCCTCTCGATGACCTGCCCATCGGGATTCAGGACGATCGCGGCCCCGGCATGGCGTGACTCCACGAATCCGCCTCGCTCCACCCGTGCGAGCTCGACGGCAGCGGCAACAGGGAACGTCTTAGGCACTCCCACAGCCTATCCGGGGCCGCCAGCGTGAACAGCGATGCCAGACTGGGCCCATGCTGGGTGAACACGAGTACACCGTTCGCGCCGAATGGACCGGCAACCGCGGTGTCGGCACCGCTGGTTACCGCGACTACGCCCGAGACGTCACGCTGCAGATCGAGGGGAAGCCGGAGCTTCTGGTCTCCAGCGACAAGCCGTTTCGTGGGGATGCGTCGAGGTGGAACCCGGAGGATCTCCTCGTTGCGGCCCTGAGCGAGTGCCACCTGCTGTCTTACTTGCACGCGGCCGTTCAGGCCGGGGTCGTGGTGGTCGCGTATCGGGATACCGCGACCGGAGTCATGGTGGAGGACGGTCGCGGTGGCGGCAGTTTCCGTGAGGTGACGCTGCACCCCGTCGTTACGGTGGCTGACGAGTCGATGCGATCCGCCGCCGAGGCTGCCCACCATCAGGCCAACCAGTGGTGCTTCATTGCGAACTCGGTGAACTTTCCGGTCCACCATCGCCCCACGACACTCGTGGTAGGGCTCGATACCTGAGCCCGCCGGTCAGCGGCGCTCGTGGGGGAGTGCCTGCTTGATGCGTTCGATCGGCGACTGCGGCTGGACCTCGTTGTAGGCGCCGGCGAGTTCCTGCCCCGACAGGGCATGGATCGCGGCCATGATCTCGTCGGTTGCGCCTCGGCGGGCGCGACCGGAGGAAGCGTGGCCATGGTGGGACAGATCCAGCGGCTCACCGAACTTGACAGTGATGCGGTGCTTCGGGGAGGGCACGGTCGCACCCTTCGGCATGACCTTGTCCGTGCCGATGAGGCCCACGGGAACGACGGGTGCGCCGGTCTGGAGCGCCAGGAAGGCGACTCCCGTGCGCCCCTTGTAGAGGCGACCGTCGACCGAGCGTGTGCCCTCCGGATACAGCGCGACGGCGCTCCCCGCCTCGAGGAGGGCGCGCTGTTGATCCAGGGCATCGAGGGCGGCTTGACCTGCGCCACGACGAACCGGAATCGCTCCGATCGACGTGAAGAACTGGCGCGATGCCCACCCCGAAAGACCTGAGCCTTCGAAGTAGCTGGACTTCGCGAGGAAGTGAACCCGACGCGGTGCCGCGACCGGGATGGCGATCGAGTCGATGAAGGAGAGATGGTTGCTCGCGAAGATGACGGGTCCGCTCCGGGGTACCAGATGCTTGCCTTCGACGCGCGGTCGATAGATCAGACGTGCAAGCGGCGTGATCACCGTACGTCCGAGTACGTAAGCGACACCCATGCGTCGACGGGTCCGAGTGCCGTCAGACACGGGCTCCTCGGCTGCGGGGGCGGTGGGGTCGACGGTCACCCGTCGAGGCTACCGCCGCTTTCATTCCCCGATCGGAATGGCGCGGAGAGTGCGATTCCCAGCGGAGACAGAGGAATTGTGCGAAAGGATGGGGGATCCGCCCACAGCAGAGGATCATTGTGCGCTCACGCTCCCTTCTCGCCCTGACCGTCGCCGCGACCGCGGCACTACTTCTCGCTGGTTGTACATCGGCTGCCGAAAGCGACCCGACGGCGACAACCGTCGATAACGGTGGACTCTGCGCGGCAGCTGCAGAGTCGGGCCCCGTTTCCGAGTCCGTGACAGTCGAGGGCGAGTTCGGACAGGTCCCCTCCGCCTCGTTCTCGACCCCGATCGCTGTTGAGGCACTGCAGCGGACGGTCGCCATCACCGGCGACGGAACCGCCCTGACCGACGGGGCGTATGTCTCGTACGCCCTTACCGTCTTCGACGGTGACACGGGAGCTCAGGTGGATTCTGCGGGGTATGACGAGGCCGCGCCGCTCGCGCCGATTCCGGTGGAGGTCGGCACGGGTATCGATGAGTTCTTCGGATGCGCAACGGCGGGATCGCGGATCGTTCTGGCAGTTCCTGGCCAGGGCGAGACTGCAGCGCAGGTCTACGTCCTCGATGTGCTCGATGTCACGCCGGCCGATCAGTGGTGCCAGGTCGTGGACGCAGACGCCGCGATGCCGACCGTCACGTTCGACGAGAGCGGTGCACCCGCCATCGCGATCCCCGCATCCGACCCGCCGAGCGGTGTTGTCGTCGACGTTCTCACGGAGGGCGACGGAGCCGTCGTCGAGCCCGGTGACAGCGTTACGGTCAACTACACCGGCGTGAAGTGGAGCGATGGCACCGTCTTCGACTCCAGTTGGGAGAAGGGCTCGCCCGCGACCTTCCAGACCACGCAGGTCGTGTCCGGTTTCCAGCGAGCACTTGAGGGGCAGAAGGTCGGCTCGACCGTCCTCGTTTCGATGTCGCCCCTGTGTGGATACGGCGAAGCATCAGTGACCAACACCAACGCGCTGGCCGGCGAGACTCTCGTCTTCGTCGTGCAGATCATCTCGACCGAGCCCGCGGCGGGCTGAGCACGTCCCGACGCGGCGCAGCGCGAGGCCCTCGATAGGCTGAGGGCATGCGCCGCGTCATCATTCTCGGCTCCAGCGGGTCGATCGGCACGCAGGCACTCGACGTCATTCGGGGTAACCGGGACCGGTTCGAGGTCGTCGGTCTGGCGACCGGGAGTCAGCGCAAGGTCCTCGAGGCGCAGGCCCGCGAGTTCGGTGTTGAGAGCACGGCTGTCGGCATCCGTGAGGCAGAGCAGTTGGTTCGGGATGTCGAGGCTGATGTCGTCCTCAATGGCATCACGGGATCGGTCGGCCTCGGGCCGACCATCGCCGCGCTGGAGGAGGGGCGGACGCTGGCGCTGGCGAACAAAGAGTCGCTCATCGTCGGCGGCGAACTGGTGACAGCGCTCGCGCAGCCGGGGCAGATCGTTCCGGTGGATTCCGAGCACTCTGCGATCGCCCAGGCCCTGCGCTCCGGCGAGCGGGCAGAGGTCCGCCGCTTGGTGCTGACCGCGTCAGGCGGCCCGTTCCGTGGCCGTTCCCGCGAAGCGCTGGAGTCGGTGACGCCCGCCGAGGCGCTGGCGCATCCGACCTGGAACATGGGCCGGGTGGTCACCACGAACTCGGCGACCCTGGTCAACAAGGGCCTCGAGGTGATCGAGGCGCACCTGCTGTTCGACGTGCCCTACGCACAGATCGACGTGGTGGTGCACCCGCAGTCGGTTGTCCACTCGATGGTGGAGTTCAGTGATGGCTCCACGATCGCCCAGGCATCCCCGCCCGATATGCGCCTCCCGATCTCGCTCGGCCTGGACTGGCCGCATCGCATCGCCGGAGTCGGTGCACCTATCGACTGGAGCGTCGCCACCACCTGGAGCTTCGAGCCACTGGATGAGAAAGCCTTTCCTGCCGTCGCGTTGGCAAAGCGCGTGGGGCGCGCAGGCGGAACGTATCCGGCGGTTTTCAATGCTGCAAACGAGGTAGTTGTGGATGCCTTCCACGACGGGGACATCGGATTCCTCGACATCCTCGTGACCGTCGAGCGGGTCGTCGATGCCCATGATGCGCCGTCATCGCTCACCCGCGAGAGCCTCGCGGAGGCCGAACAGTGGGCCCGGCGCAGGGCGGCCGAGCTCGTGCGGTCAGGTCAGTAGGTCGTCAGGCCGCGCGCGCGGAATTGCCGGCGAACGCGTTCGATCAGCTCCGGTTCCGGGGCGCGGGTCTCAGCCAGGCTGTACGCACGCCCCAGGCGGTCCCACTTCGAGGCGCCCATCTGGTGGAACGGGAGAACCTCGACCCGCTCCACGTTCGACCACCGCGCGACGATACCAGCAACGGCGTCGACGTTGTCTTCGGCATCCGTGAGTCCCGGCACGAGAACGAAGCGGATCCACGTGGGAATTCCCCGGGCGGCGAGGCGATCACCGAAGTCGATGGTCGGTTGCAGCTCCCGTCCGGTGACCGTGCGGTAGGTCTCGGGGATGCCGGATTTCACGTCCAGCAGCACGAGGCTGACATCGTCGAGCATCGCGTCGGACGCGTTGCGACCCAGGTAGCCCGAGGTGTCGATGGCGGTGTGGATGCCTTCTGCAGCCGCTTCGTGAAGGATGCGGGCAACGAACGCGGACTGCTGCAGCGGTTCGCCGCCCGAGATCGTCAATCCGCCGCCGGTGGCCCGGAAGACGCCGGCGTAGCGGCGGATGCGGGTGACGATCTCGGCGAGCGTCGTGGGCGTTCCATCCTTCTGGAGCCACGTGTCGGGGTTCTGACAGTACTGGCACCGCAGCGGGCAGCCGGAGAGGAACAGCGTCATTCGGGTACCCGGCCCGTCGACGGCGGTGACGAGCTCCCAGGAGTGGACGCTTCCCACCTCGCCGGCGCGGGCCGCCTCAAGACGCGCGTGGTGCGTCTCAAGGCGGCCCGCGTGGACCGTCGGCTGCGGAAGCGCGACGGCGGTCATGTCACACCCCCGCGTGGAAGGTGCGGCTGATCACGTCGAGCTGCTGCTCGCGGGTGAGCCGGACGAAGTTGACGGCGTAACCCGAGACCCGGATGGTCAACTGGGGGTAGTTCTCCGGGTTCTCCATCGCGTCTTCGAGCGTTTCCCGCGTGAGGACGTTGACGTTCAAGTGGTAACCACCTGCAGCCATCTGGGCATCCAGGAGTCCGACGAGGTTCGCGACCCGCTCATCCTCGGTGCGGCCGAGGCCCGCGGGGACGACAGTCGTGGTCAGCGAGATGCCGTCCTGCGCCTGGTCGAAGGGGATCTTGGCGACCGAGAGGGTGGCTGCCAGCATTCCGTGCGTGTCGCGACCGTTCATCGGGTTCGCACCCGGTGCAAACGGGGCTCCGGCGCGGCGCCCGTCGGGGGTGTTGCCGGTGGCCTTGCCATAGACGACGTTCGAGGTGATCGTCAGCACGGACTGGGTGTGGACGGCGTCCCGGTAGGTCGGGTGCGAGCGCAGCATCTCCATGAACTCGGTCACGAGCTCCCGTGCGATGTCATCGACACGGTCGTCGTCGTTGCCGTAGGTGGGGAACTCGCCCTCCACGACGTAGTCGACCACGAGGCCAGTCTCGTTGCGGACGGGGGACACCCGAGCGAACTTGATGGCCGACAGGGAGTCTGCCGCCACCGAGAGTCCCGCGATACCGCAGGCCATCGTGCGCAGGACCTCCCGGTCATGCAGCGCCATCTCGAGCCGCTCGTATGCGTACTTGTCGTGCATGTAGTGGATGCAGTTCAGCGCGTCGACGTAGGTTGCGGCAAGCCACTCCATGAGCGTGCGGAACTTGCCGCGCACGTCGTCGTAGTCGAGCACGTCGCCGACCACGGCCGGCATCACGGGAGCGACCTGCTTGCCGCTGACCTCGTCGCGGCCGCCGTTGATGGCGTAGAGGAGGGTCTTGGCGAGGTTCACCCGCGCGCCGAAGAACTGCATCTGCTTGCCGACGCTCATGGGCGAGACGCAGCAAGCGATCGCCGCATCGTCTCCGCACAGGCCCCGGATGAGGGCATCCGATTCGTACTGGATGGAGGACGTGTCGATCGACACCTTCGCGCAGAACTCCTTGAACCCGCGGGGGAGGTCGTTCGACCACAGCACCGTCAGGTTCGGCTCGGGCGCTGGGCCCAGGTTGTAGAGAGTTTGCAGGAACCGGAACGCCGTCTTGGTGACGAGCGTCCGCCCGTCAACGCCCGTGCCCCCCAGCGACTCGGTCACCCATGTCGGGTCGCCGGAGAACAGGGCGTCGTACTCGGGCGTGCGCAGGAACCGCACGATCCGAAGCTTGATGACGAGGTCGTCGATGAGTTCTTGCGCTCCCGTTTCGTCGAGGACGCCGGCCTCGAGGTCGCGCTGAATGTAGACATCCAGGAACCCGGTGTTACGGCCGAAGCTCATCGCCGCGCCGTTTTGCTCCTTCACCGCACCGAGGTAGGCGAAGTAGAGCCACTGCAGGGCCTCGCGAGCGTTCGCTGCGGGACGCGCGATGTCGTAGCCGTACGTTGCTGCCATCCGGGTCAGTTCCTGGAGGGCACGGATCTGCTCGGCGTTCTCTTCCCGATCACGGATGATGCTCTCGGTCGAGAAGTGCATGTCGAGCTCGGCGTGCTCGGCCTTCTTGGCATCGATCAGGGCGTCGGTTCCGTAGAGCGCGACCCTGCGGTAGTCACCGATGATGCGGCCGCGGCCATAGGCATCCGGGAGTCCGGTGATGAGGTGACTGCTGCGTGCCCGGCGGACAGCAGGCGGGTAGACGTCGAAGACACCGTCGTTGTGGGTCTTGCGATAGGTCGTGAAGATCTTCTCCAGGTCGGCTGGCACGTCGTAGCCGTACGTCTCCAACGCTCCCTTGACCATGCGCCATCCACCATTGGGCATGATGGCGCGCTTGAGGGGGGCGTCTGTTTGCAGGCCGACGATCAGTTCGTCTTCACGAGCGATGTAGCCCGGTGCGTGCGAGGTGATCGTCGAGGGCGTGGTGGCGTCGACGTCGTACACGCCGCGCTCGCGCTCGGTGGGGAACATCGCGGTCAGCGTCTGCCAGACCCGCTGCGTCCGCTCGGTTGCGCCCGCCAGGAACGAGGCATCACCGCTGTAGGGCGTGTAGTTGCGCTGAATGAAGTCGCGGACGTCAATGGCGTCTTGCCAGGGGCCTGCGACGAATCCGTCCCAGGCCGCGGGGATCGCGTCTGCCTGGTCGACGGGGGTGGGGGTGACGGTGCTCATGGTGACGCATCTCCTTCGTGGGTGTCGAAGTGTGGGTCACTCGTCTCGGCGACGGGTTACGCCGCCGCGGGAGTGCTTCTGACACCGACGCTAGACCTGTGTCGCAGACCCGTCCGAAAGATGCACGAATCGCTACATCCGTGTGGTCTGACCACACAGATGTTTGTGGTCAGACCACAAGGGGTCAGCTGCGCTTGCGACCGAAGATCAGCCCGAACAGCAGCAGCACCACGATCGAGCCGATCAGGGCGAAGACCCAGCCCGAAAAGTTCCAGAACGTCGTGTACACGTCCAGCCCGAACAGCCCCGCGATCCACCCGCCGACCATGGCGCCGAGCAGGCCCAGCAGGATGGCGACGAACCAGCCGCCGACCTGCTTACCGGGAAGGATGATGCGGGCGATGATGCCCGTCAGGATGCCGAGAATGGCGAAGGCAAAGAAACCCACGGGAAGGTCCTTTCGAGTCGGGCGACGCTGTGGTCAGTCGGGGTAGGGGACAGGCCAGCGCGGCTCGGGAACCGGCCAACCGGCGTCCCGCAGAGCCCGACGTGACAGCTCCCGGGCAGAATAGGGGGTTCGCACGCCGCGGATGTCGCGGTAGTCCTGGTGGCCGGGTCCTGCCCACAGGATCGCGTCGCCGTCGCCGACCAGTGCCACGGCCTCGACGATCGCTCGCTCGGGGGGCGAGTATTCATAGATCTCGGCATCCGGTCGCGCGTTCCGAGCCCCCTCCAGCAGGGTCGCCCGAATCGAATCGGGGTCCTCGAACCGCGGGTGGTGGTCCGTGATGACCAGGATGTCGCTGCCCTCGACCGCGGTGCGGCCCATGTCGTGGCGTTTGCTCTTGTCGCGATCGCCGTCGGCGCCGAAGAGCATGAGGACCCGCCCCGGCGTGACGCGGCGGACGGCAGCGAGGGTCTTCTCGAAGGCGTCGGGAGAGTGGCCGAAATCGACGTAGATGGCGGGCCCCGACGGCCCCGACACGAGCTCAGTTCGCCCGGGGAGGTGGGCGCGGATGACCCCGTCGTCGAGGGTCTGGGTTATGCGGGCCCAGTCGTAACCTGCCTCCAAGATCATGACGATCGCCTGGGCTGCGTTGGCTGCCATGTGGCGGCCGATCACCGGGACCGTGGTCGAGAGCGAACGACCCTCGGGCCCCGAGAGGCGGAATCGGGTGCCGTCGGGCAGCTCGTCGAGGATCTCGACCGTCCAGTCGGCGGCTGTCGCGGCATCCGGATCGGCGGCGATCGCCGGGGTGACGATCGTGACGTACGGTACCTCGCAGGCCGCGACGACGTCCGCACCGAACGCGGAGTCCAGGCAGATCACGGCGCGGCGCGAGCGGTCGGGGCGAAACAGCGGCACCTTCGCCTGGAAGTACTCAGCCATGTCGGCATAGTCGTCGAGGTGGTCATGCGAGAGGTTGGTGAACCCGGCCACGTCGAACACGATGCCGTCGACCCGCTGCCGGCTGAGGGCCTGAGCACTGACTTCGATGGCGACGGCCTCGACGCCGCGTTCGCGCATGAGGGCGAGGAGGGCATGCATCTCGTAGGCCTCAGGAGTCGTGAGGCGGGAGACGATGACATCGCCGGCGATGTGGCGCTCGGCTGTCGATGAGAGCCCCGAGGTGACGCCGAGCTGGGTGAGGATGCCTTCCAGCAGATGCGACACGCTCGTCTTGCCATTCGTGCCGGTCGTGCCGAACAGGATCGGAAGTGCGTCGCCAGCCCCGGTCGCATAGACCCAGGCCGACAGGACTCCGAGGATCCCGCGCGGGTCGGGCACGACAATCGTCGGCAGACCGCTTCCCAGGGCGCGTTCGCGACCGGCGGCATCCGTGACGACAGCGACGGCTCCTCGCGCCGCGGCGTCGCCAGCGAACTCCGCGCCGTGGCGCGTCCCGCCTTGGACGGCGACGAAGAGGTCGCCGGGGCGGAGGTCGGCGGTCGCGAGGGTAAGACCGGTGACGGATGCCAAGGCGTCGGCCGCCGCATCCTGAACTCCGCCGTCTCCTCCGCGTCGCTCGATCGAGGCTCCGAGGTGTGCCGCGAGGTCCGCGAGGCGGTGCACGGGGGGGTTCTGCGGCCGGAGCACGGGCGGCAGGTTCGCGGGATCTGTCGTCATGGCGCCTCCATCTTCTCACCCGCGCACTGGGCTGACTCAAAGGCAGAGCCGATAGCGTGGCGGCGTGGATGTGGTCGCCTTCATCGTCGGTGTCGTCGTGCTCGTGGTGGGCCTGGCGATCTCGATTGCGCTGCACGAGATCGGCCACCTCGTTCCTGCGAAGCGATTCGGGGTGCGGGTCGGTCAGTACATGGTCGGTTTCGGACCCACGCTGTGGTCCCGTCGCCGAGGCGAGACCGAGTACGGCGTGAAGGCGATTCCGGTCGGCGGTTACATCTCCATGGCCGGAATGTACCCGCCCTCGCCGGCAGCCCGTGCCGCGGCAGCCGAGGGTGGCGCAGTTTCGGGTCGTGCCGGCGGCGGCTTCTTCGCGACGATGGTGCAGGATGCTCGCGCCGCGAACGACGAGACGCTCGACGGCGCCGACGATGACCGCGTCTTCTATCGACTGCCGGTGTACAAGCGCGTCATCATCATGCTCGGTGGGCCGCTCATGAACCTCGTGTTCGCGATCTTCCTCATGACCATCGTGCTCAGCGGCATCGGTGTGCAGACGGTGACGAACACCGTCGCAACGGTGAGCACGTGTGTTCCCGCCGAGGCTGGCCAAGAGTGCCAGGCCGGCAATCCGCCCTCACCTGCGGCGGCAGCAGGCATCCAACCCGCCGATGTCATCGTGTCGGTCGACGGTCAAGAGGTCTCGGATTTTGCCGCGGCAGCCGCCCTCATCCAGGCCGCTCCGGGTGAGAGCGTACCGATCGTGGTCGATCGCGGCGGTCAGACCCTCTCGCTGTCGGTGACACCTGCCGCCGTGACGCGCGAGGTCGTTGATGAGGATGGTCAGACCGTTGACACCCAGGTCGGCGTGATCGGCGTCACGGGGACTGTCGATTACGTGCGTCAGCCGATCTGGTCGGGCCCCATCGCCGCAGTCGACAACGTCGGCGCAGTCGCCGGAATTATCGTGCAGCTTCCCGTGAAGGTCTACGAAACGGCAGCGTCCCTGGTGACCGGCGCCGAGCGCGATCCGAATGGGCCGCTCAGTATCGTCGGTGCCGGCGCGATCGCGGGTGAAGTGGCAGCAACCGATGCCCCGGTCGTCAATCGCGTCGCGGTCATCCTCTCGCTCTTGGCGTCACTGAACATCGCGCTGTTCGTGTTCAACCTCATCCCGCTACTCCCGCTGGATGGGGGTCACATCGCCGTCGCGCTGTGGGGCGGCATCCGCAGCTGGTGGGCACGCATTCGCGGTCGCGCCGAACCCGCTCCGATTGACGCGACCAAACTCGTGCCTCTCACCTTCGTCGTGGTGATAGCCCTGATCGTGATGGGCGGCATCCTGATCATCGCTGACCTCGTGAACCCCATCTCGCTCTTCGGCTGAGGTGGTCCCGCCGCAATCTTGCCGCGGACATCACTGAGGGTCGAGTGCCCATCCGATCAGCTGGTGCAGCGTCGACATGCCGTCGCGCGAGAGAATCGACTCCAGGTGTCCCTGCACCGAAGCGAACCCCGTGCCGCGCAGGGCATAGACGTCGCCTGTCGCGGGGTCCGCTGCGATCTCCACACCGGCAATCGTGGTCGCTGGAGCGCAGCGCGCCGTGAACGTGTTGTAGAAACCGATCGAGGCGGGCTGGCCAAAGACATCGACGGTCAGCTGCAGGCCCTGGTGGGGCTGCGCCAGCGGAGCGAGTTCGATGCCGAGTTCGCTCGCAAGGATCTGATGGCTCAGGCACACCGCGAGCAGCGGTGCGGATGCCGCGCGGCGTCGCGCGATGATCTCGCGCAGCCGCGCCATCCGTGGCGACGAGGGATCCAGCGGATCACCGGGACCCGGGCCCGAGACGAGCAGCTCCGCAGCGTCAACCGCGTCATCGGTCACGGCATCCCAGGGGACGATCGCGACGCCCAGTCCGAGGTGGCTGAGCTGGTGCGCGAGCATCGTCGTGAAGCGGTCTTCGGCATCGACGACAAGCGCCCGGCGCCCCGCAAACGGCCCCGAGCCCACCGGCTCCTGAGGGTTCAGCCAGAACGGCGCGAGCCTCGAATTCCGGGATTCCAGGAGCGCGGCGATCGTCGGATTATCGGCCAGCCGCCTGGGTTCAGCAGTGGGGGCATCCTCGTCGAGAGTCACGACAGCGGGCTGGGCTTCGCGCGGGATCGCTCCGATCGCGCCCAGCACACCGGCTGCCTTGCCGTGCGTCTCGCTGACCTCGCCGTACGGGTCCGAGTGACGCACGAGCGTGGCGCCGACGGGCACTCGCAGGCGGCCGTCTTCGATGTACGCAGTGCGGATGAGGATCGGGGCGTCGAGGTCGTGGGTGACGACATCGGCTCCCTGACCGGAGGTGGCATCCGTGCGCGGCGTGAACAGCGCGGCGACTCCGGAGTAGTAGCCCCGCGGAGTCGTCTCATGCCGGGTGATGACGGTGCACGCGTTCTGCATGGGGGAGCCGGTGACCGTCGGTGCGAACATCGTCTCGCGCAGGATGTCGCGCGGGTCCAGCCTGCTCGACCCGCGCAGCATGTACTCGGTGTGCGTGAGGCGCGACATCTCTTTCAGGTGAGGGCCGGTGATGCGCCCACCGTCGGTGCACACGGCGCTCATCATCTTGAGCTCTTCGTCGACGACCATGAACAGCTCTTCGGTCTCCTTGGTGGAGCGCAAGAATTCGCTGAGGTTGTCGACGGTCGCCCCTCCCTCGGGATGGCGGAACGTTCCCGAGATCGGATTCATCGTGACGATGCCGGCCTCGGCGCTGACGTGCGCCTCGGGACTCGCTCCGACCGCGACGTGGCCGTCGGTCACCACCGCGAAGGTCCAATAGGCGCCGCGCTCATGCTCCAGCAGAGCCCGGAACCAGGCGAGTGCCGCGACCCGTGGGTCAGCGTCGACATCGGCCGTGAAATCGCGACGGATGACGAAGTTGGCGCCCTCGCCGCGACCGATCTCATCGGCGATGACCCGACGCACGATATCGGCATACGCCTCGTCGTCGATGTCGAACCCGGCGTTTCGGAGCGGAATGTCGTCGTGAGGGAGGGTGGCCAGCGCCTCATCGCGCGGATAGGTGGCACGCTCGGTGATCACCAGACACCGCAGCGGGGCATCGTCATCGTGGCAGGCGAACCCGCGTTCGCGGACCTGTCGGAACGGCACGAGTGCGAGAACCTCGCGGGGCGTCCCATCGGTTGCCAGCAGGGGGATGTCGCGCAACAGCTCGACATCGACGACGTCGCCGGTGAGCACTTCGACGGTGACGGCGTCGCGGGCGAGGATGGCGAACGGCAGGTCGCTGGTGGCGAGCCCGGCAAGCGGGGGAAGGGGAGTCCCGGTCATGGATCGGTCTTTCGTCGTGGGGCGGCCACCCTCACAAAGAAGACCGCCCCGGGGGCGGTCTCAGGATCAACGAGCACACCGCCTCAGACGGTGGGCCACCATGCGGTGCTCGCGAACATGCGCCGAAACTACCACAATGGCGCCAAAGACAGCCGCGCGCTCTAGTGCGGTGATGTCGCGGGCACTAGATTCTGGGCATGACGGACTCTCAAGATCCCACCCGCTCTGACGACCTGCGCCAGCGCGCTGTCGCGAGCCTGCGTGCTAAGCAAGGTTTCTGGTACAGCCTGGCCACCTGGGTTGTGCTCTCTGCGTTCTTCGTGCTGATCTGGGCGCTCACCGGAATGGGTGGCTTCTGGCCCGTATGGCCCATCGCCGGCATCGCCATCGGTGTGGCCTTTGCTGGTATCCGCGCCTACGGGCCCTCGCGTGGTGCCCTCACCGAGAGCAAGATTCAAGACGAGATGCGTCGACTGCAGTAACGCCGACCTACCAGGGCGAGGTCGGCCTGCCACCCAGCCAGAATGCGTAGGCTGGTCCCGTGCCAGCTGTGAACATCGGAATGCCGAAGGTCCCCGAAACCCTCGCTCCGCGCCGCAAGAGCCGTCAGATCAAGGTGGGCAAGGTTCTGGTGGGCGGAGATGCCCCCGTCAGTGTCCAATCGATGACGACGACGCCGACGACCAACATCAACGCGACTCTGCAGCAGATCGCCGAACTCACGGCATCCGGGTGTGAGATCGTGCGGGTGGCAGTGCCGTCCCAGGATGACGCCGACGTGCTGCACATCATCGCGGCCAAGAGTCAGATCCCGGTGATCGCAGACATCCATTTCCAGCCCAAGTACGTCTTTCAGGCGATCGACGCCGGTTGCGCGGCGGTTCGCGTGAATCCCGGCAACATCCGAAAGTTCGACGACCAGGTCGGAGCGATCGCGAAGGCTGCGCAGGCGGCTGGGGTGTCGCTGCGGATCGGCGTCAACGCGGGTTCTCTGGACCGGCGCCTGCTCGAGAAGTACGGCAAGGCGACCCCCGAGGCGCTCATGGAGAGCGCTGTCTGGGAGGCTTCGCTGTTCGAGGAACACGACTTCCACGACTTCAAGATCTCGGTCAAGCACAACGACCCCGTCGTGATGGTGAAGGCTTACCGGCTGCTGGCCGAGCGCGGTGACTGGCCGCTCCACCTCGGTGTTACCGAGGCGGGACCCGCCTTCCAGGGCACGATCAAGTCGGCCACAGCCTTCGGCATCCTCCTCGGCGAGGGGATCGGCGACACCATCCGCGTCTCGCTGTCCGCTCCGCCCGCCGAAGAGGTGAAGGTCGGGCACCAGATCCTGCAGTCGCTGAACCTGCGTGAGCGAAAGCTCGAGATCGTGTCGTGCCCGTCGTGCGGGCGCGCGCAGGTCGACGTGTACTCCCTCGCAGACAACGTCACCGAGGGACTCAAAGACATGACGGTGCCGCTGCGCGTCGCGGTCATGGGCTGTGTCGTGAACGGGCCCGGCGAGGCCCGGGACGCCGACCTCGGCGTTGCCTCGGGTAACGGCAAGGGTCAGATCTTCGTCAAGGGTGAGGTCATCAAGACCGTGCCGGAATCAGAGATCGTTGCCACCCTCATCGAGGAAGCCAACCGGCTCGCCGACGAGATGGGGCCGGACGCGCCGCTCGGCACTGCGCAGGTCGTTACGAGCTAGTCCACGCGCTACGAACCCGCGACCCGTTCCAGTGCCTCAAGCGGGATCGAGACCCAGGTGGGCCGGTTGCGGATCTCGTACATGACTTCGTAGACCGCTTTGTCGGCGACATAGGCGTCAAGCAGCACGCCGTGAGCGCCGGTGAGCTCGGCGCCCGCGTCGTCGACCGGAACATCATCGGATGCCGCAGCAGCGACGTATGCCGCGACGAAGTGTTCGCGAGCTCGGGCCGACCACTCTCGTGCGCGCTCTGCCCGCAGGGCCTGTCCGTCGTCGGTGTCGGCATCCGTCGCCCAGGACATCTCGATCATGGCGGCCGCGTAGTCGAACGAGCGGAGCATTCCGGCAACATCCCGCCAGGGCGAGTCCGGAAGAGAGCGTAGGGCAAAGGGCCTGCCCGGTTCGCCCTCGAAATCAACGATGCGCCACCCGTGCGAGGTGCGCAGCGTCTGACCGAGATGAAGATCGCCGTGCACACGCTGGACCTCGAGACCGTCGAGCGCCGCGACCGCGTCGTAGAGGCGATGCAGTTGCGGGACGTGAGCCTCGAGCCCGGGAACCGACCTGCGAGCTTCGTCGAGTCGCCCGCGCATCGCTCGGGCGAGGTCGGCGGCAGTGTCGCCACCGCGCATCCCGGCGGGAAAGCGATCCCGCATCAGGGCGTGAACCTGCGCGAGGGCTTCGCCCAGACGCGCGGCCTCGCCGGCAAAGTCACCGCCAGAGTCCTCCACGCGCTGCTCCGGATCGGCGAGCAGCGTTCGAACACTCGCGATGGCCAGTTCGAATCCGTCGGTCGCTGTGGCCAGGAACTCCTGCAGCATCGCCGTCTGCAGTAACTGCCCGTCGACCTCGATCTCCACCCAGCCGTACAGCTGCGCGATGTACTCGGAACCGCCGCGGGTGAGTTCCTCGTGGATTTCGATGTCGGGATTGATGCCGGGGCTCACCTTGCGGAAAAGCTTCATGATTGCGGTGTCATCGAACCGCGCCGATGAGTTCGACTGCTCACCGGTCATCGGAGAGGACACAAGCGTGTCATCGAGAGGGTCGCCGCCGGGCATCCGGTGGAAGCGGAGCCGGTCGATCTGAGCGGTTCCCGCCGATTCTGCGGAGATGAAGCCGTCCAACCAGATGCGCATCGCCTCGCGGTCGTGGATGGCGTCGTAGAGGTGCACGGGGTCGCCGTCGGCCTCGATCGCGCCGACATAGGCGTGGCTGATCCGCTCCTCGATATCGGGGTACCCGCTGAGGGGCACCTGATACAGCTCACTGCCGGCATCCTCGTCGCCGTAGGTGACTGTGATGAGGTAGACGGTGAGGGACGGTCTGCCATGCTGGGCGGGAACCTCGGCGATCGTGCGCACATCGTTGACCTCGAACGGGCGCCCCTTGCCCCCGAACCAGCGGGTCCGTACCAGATAGCTCTCCAGGAGAGCGGCGTCGGGAGCGGTCACAGCAGCCCCACCTCCTCGGCATCGTCGGCCGGTGCGTGCAGCTGGAACCAGAAGAACCCGTGACCGCCGAGGGTAAGCAGGTAGGGCAGCTCACCGATCCGGGGGAACGGAACGCCGCCGACGAGCTCGACCGGCACGAGGCCTTCGAAGCGACGGAGGTCGAGTTCGACCGGCTGCGGGAACTGCGACAGATTGTTGACGCAGATGATGACATCCACGGTGCCGTCGTCGTTGGTGTGCTCCCGGGTGTAGGACAGCACAGAGGGGTTCGACCCGCCGAGGTCGTTGAAGCTGCCGAGTCCGAACGCGGGGTGGCGCTTGCGGGCCTGGATCATCTGCCGGGTCCACTGCAGCAGTGACGATCGATTCTCCTGCTGCGCTTCCACGTTCACCGCGAGGTATCCGTGCACCGGGTCCTGCACGATCGGCAGCGCGAGCTTGCCCGGGTTGGCCGTGGAGAACCCGGCGTTGCGGTCCGAGGTCCACTGCATGGGTGTGCGCACGCCGTCGCGGTCGCCGAGCCAGATGTTGTCGCCCATCCCGATCTCGTCGCCGTAATACAGCACCGGTGCGCCGGGCAGGGAGAGAAGCAGCGCCGTGAACAGCTCGATGCGATCGATGTCGTTGTCCAGCAGAGGCGCCAGGCGACGACGGATGCCGATGTTCGCCTTCATGCGCGGATCTTGCGCGTACTCATTCCACATGTAGTCGCGGTCTTCGTCGGTGACCATCTCGAGGGTCAGCTCGTCGTGGTTGCGCAGGAAGATGCCCCACTGACATCCGGCTGGGATCGGAGGAGTCTCGGCGAGGATGTCACTGATGGGGTAGCGGGACTCGCGACGCACTGCCATGAAGATGCGCGGCATGACCGGGAAGTGGAAGCACATGTGGCACTCGTCGCCGCCGACATCCGGGTTTCCGAAGTAGTCGACGACATCGGCAGGCCACTGGTTCGCCTCTGCCAGGAGCACGCGCCCCGGGTACTCGCGATCGACGATGCGGCGCACCTTCTTCAGGAACTCGTGTGTCTCGGGGAGGTTCTCGCCGTTGGTGCCGGGCCGCTCATAGAGATACGGGACGGCATCCAAACGGAACCCATCGAGTCCCATATCGAGCCAGAACCGCATTGCGTCCAGCACCGCGTCGTGGACGCGCGGGTTGTCGAAGTTCAGATCGGGCTGGTGCGAGAAGAACCGGTGCCAGAAGTACTGCTGCCGCACCGGATCCCACGTCCAGTTGCTCGGCTCGGTGTCGACGAAGATGATGCGGGCATCCTCGTAGAGCTCGTCGGTGTCGCTCCACACGTAGAAGTCGCCGTAGGGTCCGTTCGGGTCGCGGCGGCTCTCTTGGAACCACGGATGCTCGTCGCTGGTGTGGTTCATCACGAAGTCGATGATGACCCGCATGCCCCGCTCGTGCGCGGCATTGAGGAACGCCTGGAAGTCTTCGGTCGTTCCCAGGCCCGGCTGGATGCCGGTGTAGTCGGCAACGTCGTAGCCGCCGTCGCGCAGCGGGGAGGGGAAGAAAGGCGGAAGCCACAGGCAGTCGACCCCGAGCCACTCCAGGTAGTCCAGCTTGTCGATGAGGCCCCGAAAGTCTCCGGTTCCGTCGCCGTCACTGTCCTTGAAAGATCGAACCAGGACCTCGTAGAAGACGGCCGTCTTGAACCATTCGGGCTCCGCGCTTCCGGGAGTATCGGGGAACGGCTCCTGCGTCAGGATCGGGATGGAAACGGTATTGGTCGTCGGTTCCGCGGCGGTCATCTGTTCCTCCCGTGGTTCCGGATGTCGGCGGGTGTGGCCTGGTCGTCTGCCTAACCTGCCACACGTGTCTGCACGACGCTATCCCCTTGCGCTCGGGCAGCTCAGTCCCATAGGCGCCAGTAGGCGTTGATGGCGGGCTGCCCGCCGAGATGGGCGTACAGCACAGTCGAGTCTTGTGGAATGTCGCGGCTGCGTACCAGGTCGATGAGCCCCGCCAGCGACTTTCCTTCGTAGACGGGGTCGGTGATCATGGCCTCGAGCTGGGCGCCGAGCGCCATGGCCGCCATCGTCGATTCGACCGGGATGCCGTACAGATCGCCAGCCCATCCTTCGAGCACTTGGATCTCGTCGTCTCGGAGGTCGCGACCCAGTTCGATGAGGCTCGCGGTGTTGCGCGCGATGCGGGCTACCTGGTCGCGCGTCTTCTCGAGCGTCGCTGACGCGTCGATCCCGATGACCCGGCGGCTCACTCCGGTCAGCTCCTCGAGCGCCGCGAAGCCAGCGATCATGCCGGCGTGGGTCGACCCGGTCACGGTGCACACGATGATCGTGTCGAAGAAGACTCCGAGATGCTTCTCCTGCTCAGCGACCTCGAAAGCCCAGTTGGCGAACCCGAGGCCCCCCAGGGGGTGCTCCGAGGCTCCCGCGGGAATCGGATACGGAACGCCTCCGGCGTCCTCGACTTCCTGTAGCGCGCTCTTCCACGAGTCGCGGATACCGATGTCGAACCCCGCGTCGTCGAGGCGGGAGTCTGCTCCCATCATGCGGGAGAGCAGGATGTTGCCGACCTTATCGTTGGTCGGGTCCTCCCACGGCACCCACTTCTCTTGCACGAGCCGGGCCTTCAGCCCGAGATGGGCAGCAACGGCGGCGACCTGTCGCGTGTGGTTGGACTGGTAGCCGCCGATGGATACGAGGGTGTCTGCTCCAGATGCGAGGACGTCCGGGACGATGTACTCGAGCTTTCGGACCTTGTTGCCGCCGTACGCAAGACCGCTCGAGACATCTTCGCGCTTCGCCCAGATCTGTGCGCCGCCCAGGTGCCCGCTCAGGCGTGCGAGGTGGTGGACCGGGCTCGGCCCGAAAGTGAGCGGGTGGCGGGGGAACTCATGAAGCTTCATGCGGGGGCTGTCTCGTTTTCTGCGGTGGCGGGGGTGTGCGGGGTGGGGCAGTGGAGTCGGACTCGGTGACGAGATGGGTCCAGATCGATTCGGCGATCTCGGCGGCTCCGGCAGCATCGCCGCGCGCACATCGTGCGATGAGCTGCTCGTGACGCAGCGTCGAGAGCTCGGCGCGCTCCGACGAGAACTGTGCCCGCTCGGCACGGAGCAGGACCGGTTCGTAGAGGCGCAGGACTGTTCGCACCGCGTCGCTGTCGGCTACCTCGACGAGGACGCCGTGAAACAGCTCATCCGCTGCGATTGCGCCGTCGATGTCCCCCCGGCCGACCGCGGCTCTGAACAGGCGGTTGGCCGCTCGCATCCGTTCAATCGCTTCCCGGTCCAGGCGAGGTACCGCGCCCAGAGCGGCCAATCGGTGCATGGCTGCTACAACGTCGCGGGCGTCGCGAATCGCTCGCGGCTCGATCGGCGAGATGATCGTCGCTCGCCCCGGGGTCGTGTGCACCAATCCGGCGTTGGCCAGTTCGAGCAGCGCTTCGCGCACGGGGGTGCGGCTGACCCCCAGCCAGTGAGCGATATCGCCGTCGCGGACCTGTTCGCCCGGCGCGAGGGTGCCGTCCACGATGGCCGCGCGCAGCCGTGCCTGTACCTCGTCACGCAGGAGGGGGCGGTGGGTGCCCGCTGTCGAGGGGACCGGCATGCAATATATTGCAGGTGACTCGAGCAGGACTTGTCAAGTTCGACCCGGCCCGGCTCAGGCCAGGTGTCCGCCGGGGATGTCGAGATCGCTGGTGTGCGTGAGCGTCGTCCTCATGGCGATCTCGAGCGCGCGCGTGATGTCGGCCCGGGGGAGCGAGGCGGCGCCTGGTGGTGCGCTCTCGGCGTCCCACGGCACATGGATGAAGCCAGCCCGCAGTCCCGGTGTGTTCGCGCTCAAATGAGCAAGCGTGAAGAAGACGTCGTTGCAGACGAACGAGCCAGCCGACAAGGACACGGACGCAGGGATGCCGCCTGCCGCGATGTCGTGGGCGATCGCCTTGACAGGGAGCGAGGATGTGTACGCAAGGGGCGCCCCGGGGATGCTGGGGGTGTCGACGGGTTGGTGTCCCGCGTTATCGGGAATGCGGGCATCGCGCAGATTCACGGCGATGCGCTCCGGAGTGATGGCATCGCGACCGCCGGCCAGGCCCGTGGCAATGACGACGTCGGGGCGGTTGGCGGCGACCAGCTCGATCAGCAGCGCGCTCGCCCGGGTGAAGTCGACAGGAAGTATCGCCGTGACCAGTCGCGCCGGCCCGGTCCACGCTGCGGCCAATCGAACTACCGCGTCGCCTGACGGGTTCGACTGGTCGCCAGCGAACGGTTCGAAGCCGGTCATTAGCACGGTCGACATGCCTTCACGGTACGTGGGGCAGGTCGGTAGAATATGCTGACACGATTTAGCAACGCGGAAGAGGTCGTCAAGACCGAGCCGCAGACGCCCCCGGAGTGCTGCTCATGACCCATCCGATCCAGCTCATCGCATATGCCGACCGCCTGGGAGGGACGATTCCCGCGCTCGGTGAGGTCCTACGCGATCGATTCGCGGGAGCCTTCGGCGGCGTCCACATCCTTCCTTTCTTCACGCCCTTCGACGGCGCCGACGCCGGATTCGACCCCGATGATCACACGACAGTCGACCCTCGGCTGGGCACGTGGGACGACGTCCGCGCCCTCTCTGACGACCTCGATGTCATGGTGGATGTCATCGTCAATCACGTGTCTGCCCGCTCGCCGCAGTTCCGCGACGTCATCCAGAACGGTGACCAGTCGCCGTACGCCCAGATGTTCCTGACGATGGGCACCGTGTTTCCGGAGGGCGCGACAGAAGCCGATCTGCTGCGGATCTATCGCCCCCGACCCGGGCTCCCGTTCACCCCGTACCCGTGGGGCGAGTCGACGCGGCTGGTGTGGACCACCTTCACCGCTGCGCAGGTCGATATCGATGTGCGCAGTGCTGCCGGTTCCGCGTACCTCATCTCAATCCTGGATGCCCTGCGGGATGCCGGCACACGGATGATTCGCCTGGACGCCGTCGGCTATGCGGTGAAGACGCCGGGCACCTCGTCGTTCATGACGCCCGAGACCTTTGCTTTCATCGATGAGCTGACCGCGCTGGCGCACGAGCGTGGGCTTGAGGTCCTCGTCGAGGTCCACTCGTTCTACCGACGCCAGATCGAGATCGCCCAGCGCGTCGACCGTGTGTACGACTTCGCACTTCCGCCCCTGGTGCTGTTCGCTGCCGCGACAGGAGATCACGCGCCGCTGGCGCGCTGGATCGCTGAACGACCCGAGAACGCCGTGACCGTTCTCGACACCCACGACGGCATCGGCATCGTCGACGTCGGTCCCGACCCCGCGACGGGGGAGCCCGGGCTCTTGGATGCCGGCCAGCTCGGCGCATTGGTCGAAGCGATCCACGACGCCACGGGCGGACAAAGCCGGGCGGCAACGGGCGCTGCGGCCTCGAACCTCGACATCTATCAGGTCAACAGCACTTTCTACGACGCGATGCGGCGCGACGATCGGGCGTACCTGGCAGCTCGTGCGGTGCAGTTGTTCGTGCCCGGCATCCATCAGATCTATTACGTAGGTGCCCTCGCCGGAACCAACGACATGGATCTACTCGAACGCACGGGGGTCGGTCGCGACATCAACCGTCACCACTACAGCGACGCCGACCTGGAGCGCGACCTCGAGCGGCCTGTCGTTGCAGCTCTGTTGGATCTGTGCCGATTCCGCTCCGACGCCCCCGGTTTCGACGGGGTGTTCCAGTCCCGGCTCGACGACGACGGATGGCTGCAGATGCGGTGGGAGTCGGCATCCGGGTGGTCCGAGCTGCGGGCGCGGCTGGACCAGGGCCAAGCCGAACTGCGCTGGGCGCGTGCTGACGGGCTCGAGCATGCCACCGCGGACCTGCTCGAGATCCCTCCCACCGATGCGTGAGGCTCGGACGGGTCCAGCGCACGGCTCGCCGCGCTGGTGCGGCGCCGCGGCCTAGACTTGACGCTCGTGGTAACTCGTCTGTCGCACTACTTCCTCCGCACGCTTCGCGAAGACCCCGCCGATGCCGAGGTCACCAGCCACAAGCTCCTGGTGCGCGCCGGCTACATCCGGCGCCAGGCTCCCGGCATCTTCGCCTGGCTGCCGCTCGGCCTGCGCGTGAAGGCAAAGCTCGAGCAGATCATCCGCGACGAGATGGCGGCTGCGGGAGCCTACGAAGTGCATTTCCCGGCGCTGCTGCCCCGTGAGCCCTACGAGTTGTCAGGGCGCTGGGAGTCTTACGGCGACGGTATCTTTCGCCTCCAGGACCGCAAGGGCGCCGACTACCTTCTCGCGCCGACCCATGAGGAGATGTTCACGCTCCTGGTGAAGGACCTCTATTCCTCGTACAAGGATCTGCCGCTGGCGATCTACCAGATCCAGGACAAGTACCGTGACGAGGCTCGGCCGCGCGCGGGGCTCCTGCGTGGGCGCGAGTTCACGATGAAGGATGCCTACTCGTTCGACTACACGGATGCCGGGCTCGAGTCGTCCTACCAGGCCCAGCGTGACGCGTACGAGCGAATCTTCCAGCGGCTCGGGCTGGAGTACGTCATCGTCAACGCCGACAACGGACTCATGGGCGGGGCCCGGAGCGAGGAGTTCCTCCACCCCACACCCGTCGGTGAAGACACCTTCGTGCGCAGCGCCGGGGGATACGCCGCCAACGTCGAGGCGTTCACGACGGTCGTCCCCGCGCCCCTCCCGCTCGCCGGCCTTCCCGATCCGGTGATCTTCGATTCGCCAGGCACCCCGACGATCGCGACGCTGGTCGATCACCTCAACGCGACCGAGGCTGCCCCGGCTCCCGGCATTGCCGGTCCCGCCACGGATGACGACACGACGTGGACGGCAGCACACACGCTCAAGAACGTCGTGCTGGCCCTGACTCACCTCGACGGCACGCGAGAGATCGTCGTGGTCGGCATCCCCGGAGACCGCGACATCGACGACAAGCGCGCCGAGGTGGCGTTTGCCCCCGCCGCCGTGGAGGCGGCGACAGCCGACGATTTCGAGAACAACCCGCTCCTCGTGAAGGGCTACATCGGTCCGTGGTCGCCGACGGGCGCGATCCTCGGCGAAGAGTCGGCGACCGGTATCCGGTATCTCCTCGACCCGCGCGTCGTGGAGGGAACGTCCTGGGTGACGGGCGCGAACATCGACCAGAAGCACGTCCACTCACTCGTGGCGGGCCGGGACTTCAGCGGCGACGGCTTCGTCGAGGTGGCGAACGTTCTGCCGGGCGACCCGGCGCCGGATGGCTCTGGTCCTGTTGAGCTCGCGCGCGGAATGGAGATCGGTCACGTCTTCCAGCTCGGCCGCTTCTTCGCCGAGACGCTGGGTCTGAAGGTTCTCGACGAGAACGGCAAGCTCGTCACCGTGACGATGGGTTCGTACGGCATCGGTGTTACGCGAATCCTCGCGATCATCGCCGAACTCAGCAACGACGAGAAGGGTCTCATCTGGCCGACCGCCGTGGCGCCCTTCGACGTGCACGTCGTCGCTACGGGCAGGGATGCCGTTGCTTTCGATCTTGCGGAGCAGGCCAGCGCCCGTCTCGAGGATGCCGGTCTCGAGGTCGTCTACGACGATCGACCGAAGGTGTCTCCGGGAGTGAAGTTCGGCGATGCGGAACTTATCGGCGTGCCACGCATCCTCGTGGTCGGCCGGGGAGCGGCGACCGGCGAGGTCGAACTCTGGGACCGCCGCACCGGCGATCGCGAGACGATGCTGCTTGACGAGGCCATCGCTCGCCTCGCCGCGTGAGAGGCCCTAGTAGCTGATCTTCGCGTGCCGGACGATGTCGTCGTCCGGTGTGTCGCGGGTCACGAGCGCCTTCAGCATCCCGGCGGCCTGTGCCAGACGGTTTTGTCCGGGTTCCCAGAACTCCACCTCGACCGGTGTGACTCGCAAGAGGGTGATGCCGGGCGTGTCGAGCCCGTCTTCGAACCACACCTCCAGCGACGGCGAATACAGCTCACGCATGAGTGCATCGTCGTGGACGACACCGGCGCGACCTGCGACCGACACATAGCGCATGGCTTTCGGGTCGCAGTACGACAGTCCGACCTCGTCATCTGCTTCGGCCTCGTCGACCTTCTTGGTGTGCTCGGCCGTGAAGAACCAGATGTCGCCGTTCTCGTCCATGCGGCGGGTGCTCATCGGCCGGCTCACGAGGTTGCCGCTGTCATCGCGTGTCGTGAGCATCGTGATGTCGATGTCTTCGACGAGTTCCTTGGCGCGGGCGCGGGCTTCGGTTCCTGTCAGTTCGGTCATGCCAGCAGATTGCGTCGTGGCCGCGGGCACTCGCGAGGGGATTGACAGCGGTCACGGCTCCGCGTAACGACGCGGAAGCCGACTGGGGCGGACCCGTGTCGCTTCCACTCGCGTCACCGTGCGCTCAGAGGCCGAACTCCGCGCGTACGTGGTCCCGCATCTCAACGTACTCCGGCCGATTCCAGAAGAAGAGCAGCTTCTGAGCGATCGTCGTGTCGTTATCGGGCTCAGGCTCCAGGACGAAGGTCATGAAGCTCTCGGCGAAGTCTTCGACCACATTGGTGGCGGCGTAGTCGCTCACGAAATCGTCCTCGTGATCGAGGTAGAACTCGTATGCGAGATCGGCGTCTGCGTTGGCAGGATCGGGTGCATCCGACCCGTACTGGGCCCAGAACTCCTGGTCGAAGGCCCACAGCGCCGAGTCTGGCTCTGCGCATCCTTCGTCCAGCTGAAGGGTGTCGCAGCTCCATGCCTCGGGGTCGGTTTGGCCCGGAGACAGGCTCAGGATGTGGGCGTACTCATGGATCAGGGTGGACAGCAGCAGGTCCTCGTCTGACGCGTAGGCGAGGTTGACCACGAGTGTCCATTGCTCGGGGTCGTCGGTTTGGAGCACGTAGGCGAGCGTGTCGCTGGACTCTGAATCCCCGACGCGGAAGTCGCGGATGACGCTGCCTGCAACCTCGGGGGTCACGATCCGCATGAACATGTCCCAGACCGACTCAGTGGTTTCGTTGCCGGTGGGGGAGAGCGAGGCATCCGGCTCGACGGTGTACACCTCGACGACGCCGAGATCCTCGTCATCCTCGGTGTAGACCTCGCCGTCGTCGTACTGACCGAATCCGTCGCTCTGGTCGACGGTGCCGATGTCGGTGAACGCGGTCAGCGAGCATCCCGACAGTGCCACGACGAGCGCGACGAGGGCGGCTGAGAGGGCGGGTGCGCTCAGGCGGCGTTTCACTGCTGTGCTCCGTGGAGGTGGTCGCGGTGTTTCTGGGACTGCCGCTTCTTGGTGATGAGATCGATTGGACCGGTCACCGTGAGCTCGTCTTCCCAGCACTCGATCCCCGAGACGCCGGGGAGCAGGTCACGGGTGAAGACCGGATCCCGACCCTCTCGGCGCTGGCGTGTGTAGTCGCGCAGCAGTCGGAAGGCGATGCCCGACAGCAGAGCGATCGCGACGAGGTTGATCAACGCCATGACCCCCATGACCCCGTCCGCGAAGCTCCACACCAGGTCGGCGGAGGCGAGCGAGCCGACGAGAACCGCGAGGACGACGGCAACGCGGTAGGCGGGGAGGACGCCACGTCGGGTGGTGATGAACTCGATGTTGGACTGGCCGTAGTAGTAGTTGCCGAGGATCGACGAGAACGCGAGCAGGAAGATGATGATGCTGAGCGCAATGTTCGACCACTCGCCGAGCGTGGAGACGAGCGCCCCCTGCGTGAGTGCGATTCCTCGCGATGCGCCCGCAAGGTCTGGGACCGACACCAGGATGATGAAGGCCGTGATCGAGCAGACGAGGAACGTGTCGAAGTAGACGCCCAGCGACTGCACCAGGCCCTGCTTGACCGGGTGGGTCACGGCGGCGCTCGCGCCCGCGTTTGGAGCCGAACCCAGGCCCGCCTCGTTCGAGAACATGCCGCGACGCACGCCCGTGAGCACGATGTAGCCAAACGTCGCACCCACGACCTCGTTGAAACCCCAGGCCTGGGTGAAGATCTCTGCGAACACGACGGGAAGCTGATCGATGTGGATGGCGACCACGGCAAGGCCCAGCAGCAGGTAGGCAAGTGCCATGAGGGGCACCAGGGTCTGGGTGACCGAAGCGATGCGACGGATGCCTCCGAAGACGACGAGCGCCGTCAACAGCGCCACCACCACCCCGGTGACCGGCCCCACCCATCCGGCATCCGTCCCGAAGCTCGACGAGACAGTGTCGGCGATCGTGTTGGCCTGCAGCGAGGAGAACGCGAAGGGGAAGCAGATCAGCAGGATGACGGCAAAGAGCACGCCCATCCACCGTGCGCGGAGGCCTCGCTGCATGTAATACGCGGGACCGCCACGGAAGCCGCCCTCGGCATCCCGCACCTTGAACAGTTGAGCGAGCGAGGACTCGATGAAGCTCGAGGATGCCCCGATCAGCGCCATGAGCCACATCCAGAAGACGGCACCCGGCCCGCCCAGCGCAATCGCCGTTCCGACCCCCGCGATGTTGCCGACACCTACTCTCGACGCTGCGGAGATCGTGAAGGCCTGGAACGACGACACGGACTGCGGCGCGCCGTCGGTTGTTCGCGGCGTCTTGTCGGTGAGGGTTCGGAACATCTCCGGGAACAGTCGGATCTGCACGACGCCCGAACGAACGGTGAAGTACAGGCCCAGCCCGACGACGATCGGAAGGACGATCCAGGTCCAGATCAGGTCGCCCCACTCGACGATGAGGGAATTGGCGGCATCCACGGCATCAGTATGTCGGTTCGGCGATGGAATGAGCGAGCACACGGGACGAGCGAAGGAGTGATCGGGTAACGTGGGATGATTCCGCGCGGCGTGTGATTCGCGACGGGTAGAGCTGAATAGGGAGGTCACGATGGACATCGATCTGACACTGCTCAGAACGGTCGAGCGCGAGAAGGACATTCCGTTCGACGAACTCGTTCGCATCATCGAGCAGGCGATTCTGACCGCCTATGCCAAGCACACCTCGCCCACCGGTGAGGCCCCGGAGGGTGCGCGCGCTCAGCTGGACCGCAAGACGGGTCATGTCGCGGTCTTCGTCCCACTGCTGGATGACGAGGGCGCAGTCATCGGCGAGGAGGAGACCACTCCCGAAGACTTCGGCCGGATCGCCGCCTTCGCCGCCAAGCAGGTCATCAGTCAGCGCCTGCGTGACATCGCGGACGACGCCGTCCTGGGCGAGTTCCGTGGCAAAGAGGGCGACATCGTCGCGGGTGTCGTCCAGCAGGGGCCGAACCCCCGGATGGTGCACGTGGACCTCGGCACCGTCGAGGCGATTCTGCCGCCCGAAGAGCAGGTGCCTGGTGAGGACTACGCGCACGGCTCCCGCCTGCGGGTCTACGTCACATCCGTCTCCAAGGGGACGAAGGGTCCGTCGATCACGGTTTCGCGCACACACCCGGGTCTGGTGCGCAAGCTCTTCGCCCTGGAGGTTCCCGAGATTCCCGCGGGCCTCGTCGAGATCGTCTCCCTCGCGCGCGAGGCCGGGCACCGCAGCAAGATCGCGGTGAAGGCCAACGATCCGTCGATCAACGCCAAGGGTGCGTGCATCGGGGAGTTGGGCCGGCGCGTACGCGCGGTGACCGAGGAACTCGGCGGCGAGAAGATCGACATCGTCGACTACAGCTCCGACCTCGCGACGTTCGTCGGCAACGCCCTCTCGCCCGCGAAGGTCACGTCGAGCTTCGTACTGGATGCCAAGACCAAGGCTGTACGGGCTTTGGTGCCGGATTACCAGCTGTCTCTTGCCATCGGCAAGGAAGGGCAGAACGCGCGTCTGGCCGCCAAACTCACGGGCGCCAAGATCGACATCCAGCCCGACAGCATCCTCGACGAGTCCTGATCAGCCATCGCCCTGCGTGGGCCGGCCCGGGAGGGCAGGTGTAGGATGGAACCCGTACGAACGTGCGTCGGATGTCGCACGCGTTCTGCCCGATCGGCGCTTCTTCGCGTCGTGGCCATCGAATCCGCACTCGTCTGGGACGAGCGGGCGTCGATGCCGGGGCGGGGGGCGTGGGTTCACCCGACCGGAGAGTGCATTGACGCGGCACTGAAGCGTCGAGCTTTCGTACGCGCGCTACGCGCCCAGGCTCCCCTGGATTCGCAAGCGCTCACGAAACGGCTGAACGAGAAACGGCTGAATGGCAATGGACACAAAGTGAACGGCTCGAAATGAGACCCGTCCGCAACTAGTGGTCCGCCCCTGTCTGGGCGGGCCCCAGACAGGAGAACTGTGGCAAAACCACGCGTGCACGAGATCGCATCCGAACTCGGCATTGACAGCAAGGTCGCTCTCGCAAAGCTGAAGGAGCTCGGCGAGTTCGTCAAGAGCCCTTCCTCGACGATTGAGCCGCCGGTCGCGCGTAAGCTCCGCGCGGCGTTTGAGGGCCAGGCTGCTGGCGCGTCCGCGTCCAGCGGTGCCGCTGCGCCTACGGGCACAGCAGGAGCGCGCCCCGCGCCGCGTCCCAGTGCGGCATCGGGCCGCTCGGGATCGCGCCCTGCAGCTACCCCCGGGGCAGCAACTCCGGGACCACGCCCCGGGCCGAAGCCGGCAGAAGAAACCGTGGCTCCGGCACCGGCTGCATCTGCCGCCCCCGCCGCGCCCACCAAGCCGAGCGCACCGGCATCCGAAAGCGCCCCGGCCGAGGCGGGATCTTCCGCCGCGCCGCCGCCGCAAGCTCCGCGTCCCGGCGGCGCACCGCGCCCCGGTAACAACCCGTTCGCGTCGCAGCAGGGCATGGGTCAGCGCCCGGCGGGACCGCGTCCCGGTAACAACCCGTTCGCGTCGCAGCAGGGCATGGGTCAGCGCCCGACTCCCGCCAACATTCCGCGGCCCCAGGCCCCGCGTCCCGGTTCGCCCGGACGCCCCGGTGGCCCCGGCCGTCCGGGCGGCGCGGGTCGTCCCGGCGGCGCCGGTCGTCCCGGCGCGCCGTTCCAGCAGCGTCCCGGCGGTCCCGGTCGTCCCGGCGGCGCTGGCGGTGGCTTCGCCCGTCCTGGCGCGCCCGCAGGCGGTGGCGGTTTCCCCGCCCGTCCCGGTGGTGGCGGCCGCGGCCGTGGCCCCGGCGGTGGTACCGCTGGTGCGTTCGGTAAGGGCGGCGGCAAGTCCAAGCAGCGCAAGTCGCGTCGGGCAAAGCGTCAAGAATTCGAGATGAGGGATGCCCCACAGGTCGGTGGCGTCAACGTCCAGAAGGGCAACGGCGAGATCATTCGCCTGCGTCGTGGCGCGTCGATCTCGGACTTCGCCGACAAGCTCGAAGCGATCCGCGGCTACACGGTGCAGCCCGGCACGCTCGTGACGATCCTGTTCAACCTCGGTGAGATGGCCACAGCAACCGAGTCGCTGGATGAGGCGACGTTCGAGGTGCTCGGCGCCGAGCTCGGCTACAAGATCCAGATGGTCTCGCCCGAGGACGAGGACAAGGAACTGCTCGAAGGCTTCGGTCTGAACCTCGAGCAGGAGCTGGCCGAAGAGGACGACGAAGACCTCGAGATCCGTCCCCCCGTCGTGACCGTCATGGGTCACGTCGATCACGGTAAGACCCGTCTGCTCGACGCCATCCGTCAGACCAATGTCGTCGCGGGTGAGGCCGGTGGCATCACCCAGCACATCGGTGCCTACCAGGTGTGGACTGAGCACGAAGACATCGAACGGGCCATCACCTTCATCGACACCCCGGGTCACGAGGCGTTCACCGCCATGCGTGCCCGTGGTGCGCAGGTGACCGACCTCGCGATCCTCGTGGTCGCCGCCGACGACGGCATCATGCCCCAGACGGTCGAGGCGCTCAACCACGCACAGGCCGCCGGGGTGCCGATCGTTGTGGCAGTCAACAAGGTCGACAAGCCGGATGCCAACCCGCAGAAGGTCCGCCAGCAGCTGACCGAGTACGGTCTGGTCGCCGAGGAGTACGGCGGCGACGTCATGTTCGTCGACGTGTCGGCGCGCCAGGGGACCGGCATCCGGGATCTGCTCGACGCTGTTCTGCTCACCGCGGATGCCGGCCTCGACCTGCGTGCGAACCCGAACAAGGACGCACGCGGTGTCGCGATCGAAGCCAAGCTCGACAAGGGCCGTGGTTCGGTGGCGACAGTGCTCATCCAGTCCGGAACGCTGCGGGTCGGCGACGCGATCGTCGCTGGCACCGCATATGGCCGTGTTCGCGCGATGGTCGACGAGAACGGTGACCCGGTCGAGGAGGCAGCGCCCTCGCGTCCGGTGCAGGTTCAGGGTCTGAACTCCGTGCCCCGTGCTGGTGACGTGTTCATCGTGACCGACGAAGACCGCATGGCCCGCCAGATCGCCGAGAAGCGTGAGGCGGCCGAGCGCAACGCTCAGCTGGCCAAGGCGCGCAAGCGCATCTCGCTCGAGGACTTCACCCGGGCGCTCGAAGAGGGCAAGGTCGAATCGCTCAACCTCATCATCAAGGGCGACGTGTCCGGTGCCGTCGAGGCGCTGGAAGAGTCGCTGCTCAAGATCGAGGTCGACGATTCAGTGCAGCTGCGCATCATCCACCGCGGTGTCGGTGCGATCACCGAGTCCGACGTGAACCTGGCGACGATCGACAACGCGATCATCCTGGGCTTCAACGTCCGACCGGACTCGAAGGCGCGCGAGCGGGCTGCCCGCGAGGGCGTCGACATCCGGTTCTACTCGGTCATCTACAACGCGATCGACGACGTCGAGCAGTCCCTCAAGGGCCTTCTCAAGCCGGAGTTCGAAGAGGTGCAGTCGGGTGTCGCCGAGATCCGCGAGGTGTTCCGCTCCTCGAAGTTCGGCAACATCGCCGGATGTATCGTCCGCAGCGGCACGATCACCCGCAATGCCAAGGCGCGCGTCATCCGCGAGGGTGTCGTCATCGCCGATGGCCTGGCAATCGAGTCGCTTCGCCGGTTCAAGGATGACGTCACCGAGGTTCGCACCGACTACGAGTGCGGTATCGGCCTCGGCAAGTTCAACGACATCCAGGTCGGCGACGAGATCGAGACGACCGAGCTCGTGGAGAAGCCGCGCGGCTAAGAACCGCTACACGCTGTGATTCAGGATGTCCCGCCCGCTCAGGTCGGGGCATCCTGAATCTCGGTGGTTATGCAAGCGCAAGGAGAGATGACATGACTGGGGAACGTCAGGCACGCATGGCCGACCGGATCAAGGTGCTCGTTGCCGAGCGTCTGGAGAAGGGGCTGCGCGATCCTCGCATGGGGTTCGTCACGATCACTGACGTTCGCGTCACGGGTGACCTGCAGCACGCGTCAGTCTTCTACACAGTCTTGGGCAGCGAGGAGGAGCGGACCTCGACAGCTGACGCGCTGCGAGCCGCGACCGGGATGCTCCGGAGCGAGGTCGGGCGAAAGCTCGGCGTGCGGCTGACCCCGACGCTGGAGTTCATCCACGACGGTCTGGCCGAGGATGCCGGACACATCGAGGACCTGCTTCGTGAGGCGCGCGAACGGGACGACGCCGTTGCGGGCCTTGCTGCATCTGCAACCTACGCGGGCGACGCCGACCCGTACGTGGCGCCGCGCGCTCTCGCCGACGACGAGGACTGAGTTCTCGGCTCCGATCAGTTCAGCCGTGCACCGGGGTGCGCACGGCTGATTGGAGTGAGCGACCCCAGTGGCGAGCTCGCTCTAATTCACCGGCTATGAGCGGCCCCTGGATGTCGGAGACATAGAAGCTCCGTGACGCGACAGGGACGAAGCCGCGCGTTCGGCCCTCCTTGGCCGCAGCCCGACTGGCAGAGCCCGGCACCCACCGCTGCTTGGTGTGCGTGTCAAACGTTGCAAGCGAGACCGGTGTGGTCACGCTGACAGCGCCCAGCCATTCGCGAAGACCGCGGGAGCTGGCTCGCACGGCCCCGCGTGAGACGGCGTCGTACCGCGTTGCTTGGCGCGACATCGAGAACGCGTGAGTCGGGCCACCGGCGACGACGAGCGCGACATCCGTCGGCACCGTCAGCAGCGCGCTGTCGACATCCGTGATCGACACATCCGACCACTCCGCCAGGCCTTCGGCCGTCGCGCGGGCGATATCGCGGGTGTTGCCGAACATCGACTCGTAGATCACCACTGTCTTCACGAGACGTGAGGCTACGGTGTCGCGGGGACCTCGGATAGGGACCTTCGCCCCCGTGGGAGACAGGCGGCACCGTCCTCGAGTTCGATGAGTCCATCGGTGATGAGGGAATCGATCGCCCGGTCGCGCTGCATCCGATCCGGCCAGTCCGGCGCGAGATTCTCGGCTGCGAGGGGGGAGGGCGCGACCTGCCGGAGCGCTCGCAGGACGAGCCCGCGAACCTGGCGGTCGCTTCCCTCGTAGGTGGCCTGTCGCGGGCGTCGGTCTCCGGTGTCGGGGTAGCCGGTAGCCCGCCATGCGCATCTCTGCGCGATCGGACACGCGTCGCACCGCGGACCTCGCGCCGTGCAGACTGTCGCGCCGAGCTCCATCGTCGCGGCGTTGAAGAGTGCAGCATCCGCGCGCTCGTCGGGCAGGAGGGCCGCCATGGCGTCGAGGTCTCGCCGGGACGGGGGCCCCGGCTGGGATCGGGCGTCGATCACGCGCGCGAGGACCCTGCGTGTGTTGGTGTCGACGACCGGATGCCGATCGCCGTACGCGAAGACCGCCACCGCGCGAGCCGTGTAGTCGCCGATGCCGGTCAGAGCCAAGAGGTCGTCCACGTCTCGGGGAACCACGCCTCCGTGTCGTGTGGTGATCTCTTCCGCTGCGCGGTGAAGCCACAGTGCGCGCCGGGGGTATCCCAGGTTCGCCCACTGTGTGACGGCCTCGGCGGGAGACGCCTCGGCAAGGTCGGCCGGTGTCGGCCAGCGCTCTAGCCACGCTTCCAGGTGCGGAATCACGCGGGCGACCGGCGTCTGCTGCAGCATGAACTCGCTGACAAGGATCGCCCACGCGCCGACTCCGGGCCTGCGCCAGGGCAGATCTCTCGCGTTGTGTCGAAACCACTCGTTGAGGTCGGACGCGAGCGGATGCACGACCTCCAGCCTATGCGTCCCGCGCGACGGTCGGAGAGATCGGTTTCGGCCGGGCCGAAGGGGGAGCCTGCGCTCGGAGAATAGGCTGGGAGTATGCGTCTGCCCGCCACACCGCCAGTGACGCTGATGCGTGAACTGGTCAGCGGGCTTCCCCGGCGGCAGCTGGCAGGCCGCTCGATCGTCGCTGTGGACGGGGCCGACGGCGCCGGGAAGACCGTGTTCGCCGACACCCTCGCGGCTGTCATGAACGACGTGGGCATGGTGGCAGTGCGCGCGTCGATCGACGGCTTCCACCGCCCTCGTGCGGAGCGCTACGCGCGCGGCAGGCGCTCGCCCGAGGGGTTCTACCTCGACTCCTATGACTACGCGACCTTCCGCCGGGTGCTGGTCGACCCGTTTCGCGAGGGCGGGCTGACCGGTGCGACCACCGGCTTCCAGGTGGCCGCGTTCGATCCTGAGCGCGACATCCCGGTTGAAGCAGAGTGGACGACAGTGCCGCAGGATGCCGTCCTGGTCGTCGACGGCATTTTTCTGCATCGGCCTGAACTCATCGACATCTGGGATTGGTCGTTCTGGCTGGAGGCACCCGCGGAGGTGCGCTTCGCCCGGATGGCGCAACGCGACGGCACAGACCCCGACCCGGCTGCTGCGTCGAACGAGCGCTATCGCGTGGGCCAGGAGATGTATGTCGAACGCGTCAACCCCGTGGCTCTCGCCGCCGTTCGCATCGACAACTCCGATCCGGCGAACCCGAAGGTGATTCGATGAGCGATCCGAGCGGCATCCTGCTCGTCGACAAGCCAGGCGGCATGACCAGTCATGATGTGGTGGCCCGCGCCCGCCGCGCCCTCGATACGCGCAAGGTCGGCCACGCCGGAACACTGGATCCGATGGCCACGGGACTCCTCGTGCTCGGTGTCGGCGCTTCGACACGCCTGCTGACCTTCATCGTTGGCCTGGACAAGACCTACGAGGCGACGATTCGGCTGGGAGTCTCGACCGCCACCGACGACGCCGAGGGCGAGATCACCGCGGTGGCGTCTGCCCAGGCGGTGACGGATGCAGACATCGGTGCCGGCATCGACGCGCTCACCGGAACGATCGATCAGGTGCCCAGTGCCGTCTCGGCGATCAAGGTCGACGGGCGCCGCGCGTACGACCGCGTCCGCGCGGGGGAGCAGGTCGAGCTCGCGGCGCGTACCGTGACGGTATCGCGATTCGAGGTTCGGCACACGCGCCGGCGCGCGACGGATGCCGACAGCGCGCCGATACCGGTGATCGACCTCGACGTTGTGGTCGATTGCTCCAGCGGAACCTATATCCGTGCCCTCGCTCGAGATCTCGGCGCCTCGCTCGGGGTCGGAGGACACCTGATCGCGTTGCGACGCACCCGCATCGGCCCGTTCCTCGTCGCCGATGGGGCGGGACTCGACGACATAACTGCCGCTCGGCTGCTGGCGCCGGCGGCAGTCGCGACGGCGGTTCTCGGCGCAGTCCCGGTCACCGGGGAGGAAGCGCGCGACCTCCGCCACGGCAAGCGGATCCTCGATGCCGCGGACCGACTGTCCTCAGGGACAGCGGCCATCGGCCCTGACGGGCGGCTGGTCGGCATCCTGGAGCGGCGCGGCAACGATCTGAAGAGTGCGATGAACATGGCGGAGGGTTCATGATCCTGTGGTTCACCTACGTGCAGGTGGCAGTGGCGGTCCTGGGAGGTCTGCTCTGCGTCATCCTGGGTCTTGTCGGGCGTCGCCCGAGCGACTACACGGTCGGGGCTCTCGCACTGCTGGAGCTGCTGCTGGTGGCACAGGTCGTCATCGCGATCGTGGCGCCCTTCGTCGGTAACCTGCCGACCGGGAGCGTGCTCGAGTTCTGGGTCTACCTCGTCTCGGCGGCGCTCCTTCCGCCGGCAGCTGTGATCTGGGCGCTGCTCGAGCGCAGCCGATGGAGCACGGTCATCATGGGGATCGCTGCGCTGTCGGTTGCCGTGATGGTGTGGCGGATGCAGGTCATCTGGACGATCCAGGTCGGTTGAACGCCCCGCGCGGGTCGCTGCTCGCCCCGAGACCGGCTGCGTGGGACGTAGGATGAATGCCGCTATGACTACGCCTTCCCGACCCCGCATGACAGGAATCGGACGGGTACTCGTGATCGTCTACGCGATCATGGCCCTGGCGGCCACCGGTCGCTCGTTCGTTCAGATTGCGCGCGAGTTCGACGAGGCCCCTGTCGCTTACACACTGTCGGCGCTGGCCGCTGTGGTCTACATCGTCGCGACCCTCGCGCTCATCTTCGCCGGACGCCGTGGCTGGTACCTGGTCGCGTGGATCGCGATCTCGTTCGAACTCGCCGGCGTGCTCATCGTGGGGACGCTCAGCTACCTCGTCCCCGAGATCTTCGGGCACCCGTCGGTGTGGTCCTATTTCGGGGGAATCGGCCCGGGCGGGTATATCGGATACGTCTTCGTTCCGCTCATCCTGCCGTTCCTGGGGCTGTGGTGGCTCTGGTCGCACCGGCCTTCCCGCGTTGCCGCTCTCGACGAGGTCGCCGCCGCGTCATGATCGTCTTTCGAGATCCGGCCGAGGTGCCGCCGGGCTTCGGCCCGAGCGTTGTTGTCATCGGCAAGTTCGATGGCGTGCACTCCGGTCACCGCGCAGTGATCGCCCGCGCACGAGTGAAGGCAGTGTCGATGGGTGCCACCGTCGTCGCCGTCACGTTCGACCGGAATCCGCTTGCGCTGCTGGCCCCCGACAAGTGCCCCGAGAACCTCATCGGGGTGAACCAGAAGGTCCGGCTGCTCGCCGACACCGGCGTTGACGCCGTACTGGTGTTGCGCTTCGACGAAGATCTCGCGTCTCTGGAGGCTGACGAGTTCGCGCGCCTCGTGCTCGTTGACACTTTGGCGGCGCAAGCCGTGCTGGTAGGTGCCGACTTCCGCTTCGGGCGCGGCGGCGCAGGCACGGCGGAGTCCCTCACCGCTTTGGGTCTCACTCACGGTTTCGATGTGGATGTCGTCCATGACGTGCGAGCTGCCGACCGAGGCAGGCGCGTCTCGTCGACCTGGATCAGGGAGCTGTTGAGCTCCGGGGACGTCGCGGGCGCCCGCAAGTTGCTCGGGCGCGACCATTCCGTCGTCGGCGAGGTCGTCCACGGGCTCAAGCGCGGACGAGAGATCGGGTATCCGACAGCGAACCTCAGCCCCGACCTCGAGGGGTTCGTCCCGGCTGACGGGGTCTACGCCGGATGGCTGATCGACGAAGCGGATGCCAGTGGTCTGCGCCCCGGCATCCGCTACCCGGCAGCGATCAGCATCGGCACAAACCCGACGTTTGATGACGTCGCATCGCGGCAGGTCGAGGCTTACGTCCTCGACGAGACCGACCTCGACCTCTACGGCCATCACGTCGAAGTGAGGTTCGTTGAGCGCATCCGTGGCATGGGAGCGTTCGAGGGCATCGACGCCCTCGTCGCCCAGATCGCCGACGATGTCGAGCGCACCCGCGAGATTCTCGCGCGGGATCAGTCCACTGACTGATCCCGACGGCTGAGAGCTAGTAGGAGGACTCGTCCACCGCGCCGCTGGCCGTTCCTCCGGCGGCGATTCTCCGAAGCTCGCCAAGGATCGTCGCGCTGCCGCTTGTGCCCAGTCGGGTTGCGCCAGCCTCAAGCATCATCAACGCGTCCTGGAGGCTGCGTACCCCACCGGATGCCTTCACCTGCGTGTCCGGCCCCACGGTGCGCCGCATGAGACTCACCGTTTCGACCGTCGCGCCACCGCCGGCGAAGCCCGTCGAGGTCTTCACGAAGTCGGCTCCCGCCTCTTCTGCAAGGCGGGACCCCCGCTCGATCTGCTCGTCGTCGAGGAGGGATACCTCGAGGATGACCTTGGTGACAGCGCCGCCCGCGGCCTCGACGACGGCACGGATGTCGTCACGGACCACATCGTCGAATCCCGAACGCAGCGCGCCGATGTTGACCACCATGTCGAACTCGGTAGCGCCGTCCGCGGCGGCCTGTCGGGTCTCCGCTACCTTCGCGGCGGTCGAGGTGGTTCCGTGGGGGAAGCCGATGACGGTGCCGACGGCGACGCCGGAGCCGTCGAGGAACTGCACAGCATGGGCGACATCGGAGGGGCGGACGCACACGCTGAAGACCTTCCAGTCCCGGGCGATCGTCAGCTGCGCGTCGACGTCGTCGCGCGTGAACTCGGGCTTCAAGATCGCGTGGTCGATCGTGGCTGCCAGCTGTGCCTCGGTGATCTGGTCGGTGGTGTCGCTCATGCCTTCAGCCTACGCACCGGTCGGCGCGGGGGACAGCAGAACAGGCAAGCGCGGGGTATCGTCGCTCCTGCTGTCGAGCCCAAGGAGAACAGGATGCGTTCGAGATCCCTCGCCGCCGTCGTGCTGATCGCAGGTGTCCTTGTCCTCGCGGGCTGCGATGCGCTGCCGACGGAGACCCCCGAACCGACGGCATCCGAGTCCACGACTCCTCCCGCTCCCAGCGCAAGCTCGACACCCGAACCCTCGCCGACCGCGGACGCGGGGTTCGGGGTGCCGGATTCGTGCGAAGCGCTGTATTCGCCCGCAATGTTCGCCGAGCTGAACGGCACCAACCCGCCACTGAACGACCCCGGCATCACGATCTACGCGACGGAGAACGTCGCAGCCCTGGAGATTCTGAACTCCGGGATTCCGACGTTGCGGTGCTCGTGGGGTGCCGCCGGGGCGCCGGGCCTGGTGACCAACGTCTCGCTCGTCTCAGCTGACCAGTCCGCGGCACTGCTGAACGCCTTCGCCGGCTCAGGTATGGCGTGTGAGGAACTCGGCGCAGGGACGGTGTGCCGCATCGAGCAGCAGGCCATCGACCGCGACGACAACATCGTCACCATCGGCGAGACGCACTATCTGCGCGGCACCGGCTGGGTCGCCACCCACTGGGTGAATTTCGCACCGGAGGGCTACACCGAGGACATCGTCGCCACCCTGTGGCAGTGATGATGCGCCTCGCACTCGCGCTAGACTAGGGGCGACGCCGCGTCAGATTGCACAGCTCGCAGAAGCGAGTGCCCGTGTTCTCGTGAGCCGCAGGCGTCGATGTTCAAGTGAGATCGCGTCTGTTCCAGACGCATATCCGACGCCATGACGGCGGCGGTCACAGATGTATCAACGCTCAGGAGGAGCATGCCGGCTACGGCAACCGCCGCTCAGCGGCGCAAGAGATCCTCGTCCGCGCGCCGCGACGACGAGGCCCCGATCATCCCGATCCTCGCGCGCAAGGTGCGCGAGGTCGAGGCAAAGGCACAGCGCGGCAAGCTCGGGCCCACCAACCGTGTGAAGTTCCAGGTGATCGCGTTCCTGGTTCGTGAGGAGCGTGCCCGCGTGAAGGCCGACTCGTCTATCGCGGATGCCGCGCGCGCCGAGCTGCTCAAGCGTCTTGACGGCGTCGCGACGATCCTCGCCAAGACCGCTGCGCGGGACACGTCCCTCATCCAGCTGCTCGAGGTCGATCAGGCGACATCGCCCGTGGCCCGTCGCATGCGCCGTGACTGGCTGCTCGAATCGGGCGCGGAACTTCCGCCGGACGAACTGATCATCACCGATACCCCGGCTCCCGCGCAGCAGGTCGTGCCCGCTGCGCTCGCCGAGCGCCAGGTGGTGCCGGCCTCGATCGAGGCGCGACAGATGGCTAACCCGTTCCTCGCTCCGGATCTGACAGTCCGGGCTCCTCGGGACACCCCCCGGCGCCGCTTGGACGGGTGGGAGCTCATGGGCCCCTTGTACAAGGCGTTCGAGACCGGTGCCGGAGGTGCGGCGGCATCCATGGAGCTCCCGCCGGTTCCCGAATTCGATCGGCTCTCGCCGCGCGGACTCGAGATCATGCCCCACCAGTCACGCTTCCTGGAATCGGTCCGCGAGGGGCACCGCACGTTCCTCCTAGCCGACGAGCCGGGCCTCGGCAAGACTGCGCAGTCGGTGCTCGCGGCATCCGTCGCCGGCGCCTACCCGCTGCTTGCCGTCGTGCCCAACGTCGTCAAGATGAACTGGGCTCGCGAGGTGGAGCGGTGGACGCCGCACCGCCGCGCAACGGTCATCTCGGGCGACGGTGAGGACCTGGATGCCTTCGCCGACGTCTTCATCGTCAACTACGAGATTCTCGACCGGCACCTGTCATGGCTCGGTTCGATCGGGCTGAAGGGCATGGTCGTTGACGAAGCCCACTTCATCAAGAACCTCACGTCGCAGCGCTCGCAGAACGTGCTCGCGCTGGCCAGTCGCATCAAGGAGCAGGTGCACAATCCGCTGCTGCTCGCGCTGACCGGAACGCCGCTGATCAACGACGTCGAAGACTTCGATGCCATTTGGCGCTTCCTCGGCTGGACGACCGGCGACAAGCCCGGTGCGGAGCTGATGGCCAAGCTCGATGAGACGGGGCTCACCCCGGCAGACAAGGCTTTCTATCCCGAAGCGCGCTCCGCCGTCATCTCGATGGGGATCGTGCGGCGCAAGAAGAAGGATGTCGCCGCAGACCTTCCCGACAAGCTCATCGCCGACCTGCCGGTCGAGCTCGACGACGAGTATGGGCGCTCGATCCGCCAGGCCGAGCGCGAGCTCGGTGAGCGTCTGGCAGCCAAATACCGGCGCATCATCGACGCGCGCGGCGATCGGGGACTTGCCCCCGGCGAGATCGACGGCGACATCGTCCGGCTCGTGGCTGAGGGCGAACTCGAAGAGTCGAAGGCCGCCGGTTCCGGCAGCGAGAACGTCTTCACGATGGTCCGGCGTATCGGCCAGGCCAAGGCCACTGTCGCTGCCGACTACGCAGCGCAATTGCAGCGGTCGGTCGGCAAGGTCGTGTTCTTCGCGAAGCACATCGATGTCATGGATGCTGCCGAGCGCCACTTCGCTCAGGCGGGCCTTCGGACCGTCTCGATCCGCGGCGAGCAGACCACGGCAGCACGGCAACAGGCGATCGACGCTTTCAACGAGGACGCCCATGTCGCGATCGCGGTGTGTTCGCTCACGGCGGCCGGTGTCGGACTGAACCTGCAGGCGGCGTCGAACGTCGTTCTCGCGGAGCTCAGCTGGACGGCTGCCGAGCAGACGCAGGCGATCGACCGCGTGCACCGCATCGGACAGGACGAGCCGGTCACGGCGTGGCGGATCATCGCGGCGCACACGATCGACACGAAGATCGCCGAACTGATCGACACCAAACAGGGTCTCGCGCTGCGTGCCCTCGACGGTGAGGCTGTCGACCCGGCATCGAGCGACTCCGTGCAGCTCGCGGCGCTCATGCACCTGCTGCGGCAGGCGCTGGGCGAGGTCGACTAAACGCCGCGCACCATCCCCACGGGGGCTCGCCGAGTAATCACGGCGGCCCGGGGATGGATGCCGCGGGGCGTGGACGCTAGTGTCGGTGGAGGCAACGTCGCCACCTTGCATCCGGAAACACCAACAGGGACGGCACATGAGAATCGGCATCCTCACCAGCGGCGGCGACTGCCCCGGTCTGAACGCGGTCATCCGCGGCGTGGTCCTCAAGGGCACGACGGCGTACGGGCTCGATTTTGTCGGCATCCGTGACGGATGGCGCGGCGTCGTCGACGGCGACTTCTTCCCCCTCTCGCGCCACGACGTGAAGGGCCTGTCGAAGGTCGGCGGCACGATCCTCGGCACCAGCCGCACCAACCCGTATGAGGGGCCGCGAGGGGGCGCCGAGAACATCGCTCGGACGCTCGAGGATGCCGGTATCGACGGCATCCTGGCGATCGGCGGTGAGGGCACGCTCGCGGCAGCCGACCGCCTCTGGAAGGACGGCATCAACGTCCTGGGTGTCCCGAAGACGATCGACAACGACCTGCGCGCTACCGACTACTCGTTCGGGTTCGATACCGCAGTGAACATCGCCACCGACGCCATGGACCGCCTTCGCACGACCGGCGATTCGCACCAGCGGTGTATGGTCGCCGAGGTCATGGGGCGCCACGTCGGATGGATCGCCCTGCACGCAGGCATCGCGGCGGGGGCGCACGTGATCTGCATCCCCGAGGTGCCGATGTCGATCGACGAGATCTGCCGGCAGGTCACGAGCGCCCACGATCGCGGGCGCGCGCCTCTGGTCGTGGTGTCGGAGGGATTCACCATCACGGGCATGGATGAGGCGCACAGCCACAAGGGCCTGGACGCGTTCAACCGTCCCCGACTGGGCGGTATCGGTGAACTCATCGCCCCCGAGATCGAGCGCATCACGGGAATCGAGACGCGTGCAACGGTGCTTGGCCACATCCAGCGCGGCGGATCGCCCTCCGCGTTCGACCGCGTCCTCGCGACACGCCTCGGTCTGCACGCTGCCGACGCGCTCGTCGACGGTGCGTGGGGTCAGATGGTCGCGATGCGCGGAACCGATATCGTCCGCGTTTCGTTCGAAGAGGCGCTGGGCGAGTTGAACACCGTTCCGCTCTACCGCTACGAGGAAGCCGCCGCCCTCTTCGGCTGATTGGCTGCTCGCGGCATCCGCCTGCGCGCACGACTCCGCTCGCGCACGAGCGTAGGACGTCTTCGGAGCGTAGGACGTGTTGACGTCGATTCGTCCTACCCTGGGGATTTCTCCTGCGTCAGGTTCACGCGCAGCATTCCTCCCCGGCGGGCGTGTCGGGCGCGGCATCCACGGTTGTGCGCATCGGTCCGTTCGCGCCGGGTGCGCGCGCAAGAGTCAACGGATGCGGAGCGTGGATGATGTGGTGCGATGGCTCGACCGACGCGGCGGCGTCGCGCACTCGCGATCGGTCGCCGCGGCAGGCTTTACTGTGCACGTCGTCCGTGTTGCTGTCGCGTCAGGGGCCGTTGAGCGAGTACGTCGGAGCTGGCTCGTGCTCCCGGGCAGTGCCTCGGCTCGACGCGCAGCTGCGACGGCTGGTGGACGTCTCACCTGCCTGAGTGCAGCCTCGGCGTTGGGATTGTGGACTCCGCTCCACGACGAGGTTCATATCGCGGTAGCGCGAACGGCGTCCCGCGTCCGTGTGCCCGGGGTGCGGCTGCACTGGGGCAGCGGCCCCGCACCTACCTCGACGATTCAGACGGACGAGCCGTTGGTCAACGTGCTGTTCCACGTCGCGCGCTGCGTGCCGCTCGCTGACGCGGCAGCGGTGTGGGAGTCGGCGCTGCGCAGCGGCCGCGCGGATCGGCGCGTGCTGGAACGCGTCCAGTGGGGGAGTGAGCGCGCCCGGCGGCTGGCATCGGTCGCTTCACGGCTGTCGGACTCGGGTATCGAAACCCACTTCATCCATCTGATGCGCAACATCGAGGTAACGGTCGCGCAGCAGGTCTGGGTGGACGGGCATCCGTTGGACGGACTGATCGGTGATCGGCTCGCCGTCCAGCTCGACGGGTTCGCCCATCACCAGGCATCCGATCGCCGCCGGGATCTTCGGGCTGACGCCCGACGCGCCCTGCGAGGGTTCACCGTCCTGCGCTTCGACTACCACCAGGTCCTGTTCCAGCCGGAGTACGTGACGGCGACGGTGACGGATGCCATCGCCCAGGGCCTCCACCGGCACCCGCTCGTATCGCGCAGGTAGGAGAAATCACCGAGGTAGGAGGTGTTGGCGTGGAACCGTCCTACGCCGGTGATTTTGCCTACCTGCGTGAGGGGCCGGGGTGTGACGCGGGATCAGTCCTGCGCAACCCCGAGGACGTCGAAGATCCACGCGAGTTCGTAGGCTCGCTCGCGCCACGAGTTGTAGCGTCCACTGACGCCACCGTGCCCCGCCGACATCTCGCACTTCAGCAGCGCATCGGCGCCTACCTCGCGGAGTCGGGCGACCCACTTGGCAGGCTCCACGTACATAACGCGGGTGTCGTTGAGTGAGGTGACCGCAAGGATCCGCGGGTAGTCGACGCCGTCGCGGACGTTCTCGTAGGGCGTGTAACCCTTCATGTACGCGTAGACGTCGGCATCGTCGAGCGGATTGCCCCACTCGTCCCACTCGATCACCGTCAGCGGCAGCGACGGATCGAGGATGGTCGTCAACGCATCGACGAACGGAACGACAGCCAGGATGCCGGCGAACAGCTCCGGAGCGATGTTGGCTACCGCACCCATGAGCAAGCCGCCGGCGCTGCCGCCCTCGGCAACGAGATGATCCGCGTCCGTGTAGCCGTTGTGGACCAGGTGGCGGGCTGCCGCGACAAAATCGGTGAAGGTGTTGCGCTTGCTCAGCAGCTTGCCGTCCTCGTACCAGCTGCGCCCCATCTCGCCGCCGCCGCGCACATGGGCGACAGCGAACACGACGCCGCGGTCGAGCTCCGAGAGTCGCGCGATCGAGAACGCTGGATCGATGGAGTGCTCATACGATCCGTAGCCGTACAGGTGCAGCGGGCGAGGTTTCTCGCCGGGCTCGCCGAACGAGCGTCGCCACACCAGGGATACGGGGATCCGCGTGCCGTCTTTTGCGAGGGCCCAGACGCGGCGCTGACCATAGTCGGCAGGGTCGTAGCCGCCGAGCACCGGCTGTTGCTTGCGGATGCGGCGCTCGTCGGTGGCGACGACGAGGTCGACCACCGTCGAGGGCGTCACGAACGATCCGAACGCGATTCGGATCATCGGCGGTGCCCACTCGGGGTTTCCCGCTGTCCCGACGTCGTACAGTTCCTCATCGAAGACGATCTCGGTGGGCGTCGCCGTGGCATAGTCGAACGTCGCGAGCCGAGAGAGCCCATCGCGCCGGTAGCCCAGCACTGCCCAGTCGCGGAAGGTCGAGATGCCGAGCAGGCGCCGACCGGGCTGATGCGCGATCACGACCTCGCGCTCACCCTGCGGGTCGTCGGCGCGAACCCGCACGAGCTCGAAATCGAGCGCGCCGTCATTGTGCAGAATGTAGAGCACGTCTTCACCGTTCACGATCGCGTGGGAGCTCGAGTACTCCACGCCCTCCCGTCGCGGCCACACGACGCGGGGCTCTCCCGACAGGTCGTCGGCATCCATCAGCCACTCTTCCGAGGTGATGGAGGAGCCGAGTTCGATGACCAGGTAGCGGTCGCTGCGCGTGAATCCCGCGCCGACCCAGTACCGGTCATCGGGTTCGTGGAAGAGCGTGCGGTCCTCGGATGTCGCGGTGCCGACCTCGTGGAGCCACACGGTGTCGGGTCGCCAGGCCTCGTCGACCGTCGTGTAGACGATGTGGTGGCCGTCGGGGGAGAAGCTTGCTCCCGCGAACGTGTCGGGGATCTCGTCCGGCAGCAGTTCGCCGGTCTCGAGGTCGCGCACACGGATCGTGTACCGCTCGTCACCGAGGGTATCGACGGCATAGAGCAACCTCGTCGCATCGGTGGAGACCTCGAAGCTGCCGAGGGCGAAGAAGTCATGCCCCTCGGCTTCGCGGTTGGCATCGAGCAGCACTTGCTCGCCCGGAACAGCGGCGTCGGGGGAGAGGACCGGCGGATCCCAGTCCTCCGGCGAGGCCAAGGGCGCTCGGCAATGGATGCCATACTGCTGCCCTTCGACGGAGCGGGTGTAGTACCACCACTGTCCGCGACGCACCGGCACCGACATGTCGGTCTCGAGTGTGCGCGAACGAATCTCCTCGAAGATCTGGTCGCGAAGCGGTGCAAGGTGGGCGGTGCGTGCCTCGGTGAAGGCGTTCTCTGCCTCGAGGTGGGCGCGAACGTCGGCGTCATCCTTCGCGCGGAGCCATTCGTAGGGATCCTTGACCTCGTCACCATGATGCGAACGCAGGACGGGGCGGCGGGCGGCGCGGGGTGCTTCAGGGACGGATGTCACCCGACCCACGCTAGTCGAGAGGGCCGCGTCGCCGGTGCGACGTATGCTGGCGACATGGCTTCGGCTCCCGTGCGTTTCGGTCAGTATCCGCCCGCACTGCGGACGATCGTGCACCTGAGCGACACCCACTTCCTCGACAGTGATCGGCGCCTCGGCGGGCGATTCGACACCGAAGCGAACCTCGGCCAGACCCTGCACAAAGTGCGGAGCCTCGGCATCCGTCCCGACGCGATCGTCGTTACCGGCGACCTCACGGACGAGGGTGAGGCCGGCGCCTACCGTGACCTGCGTGCGCTCCTGGAGCCCCTCGCCCAGGAGCTCGAGGCCCCGTTGGTTTGGGTGGCGGGCAACCACGACGAGCGCCCGGCGCTTCGCGAGCAGTTGTTGGATGCCGAACCGACGCAAGAGCCGGTGACCGGCGTCTGGGATCTTGGCGGGCTGCGCCTCATCGCCCTCGACACCTCGGTGCCCGGTTGGCATCACGGCGACCTCGACGAGGCCCAGCTTCGGTGGCTCCACGAGCAGCTCGCGACCCCCGCGCCGCTCGGGACGCTCCTCGCGATGCACCACCCGCCGATTCCGTCTCACTTGCCCTTCTTCGACATCCTCGAGCTACGTGACCAGCAGCGGCTCGCCGAGGTCATCGCGGGCACCGATGTTCGCGGCATCCTCGCCGGTCATCTGCACTACTCGACGAGCGCGACCTTCGCGGGCATCCCCGTGTCTGTCTCGGCAGCCACCTGTTACACCATGGATCTCGCCCGGCCCGCGCATCAAGTCAACGGCATGGATGCCGGGCAGTCCTTCCACCTCGTACACGTGTATGAGGCGACGATCACGCACGCCGTCGTGCCGGTCGTCGACGCCGACACCGGCGACTACTTCTCCGAGGAGTGGATCGAACGGATGGCGGCACTCACCCCCCACGAGCGCCTCGAGGCCTTCTCTCGAAAGCGCTCATGAACGGCAGGAACTATGACGCACCACACGGCCGCTCCGGCGCGCACTGAAACTGATTCTCTGGGGTCGATGGAGATCCCGGCTGACGCGTATTGGGGCATCCATACCGCCCGCGCGCTCGAGAACTTCCCGATCTCACGACGCCCGATTTCGGTCTACGCCGACCTCGTCCGCGCCCTCGCGATGGTCAAGCAGGCGGCGGCTCGAGCCAACGCCGAGATCGGCGTTCTCGATCGCGAGAAGGCGTCGCTCATCGACCGAGCCTCGCAGCTGGTTATCGACGGTCAGTTCCACGACCAGTTCGTGGTCGGGGTGGTTCAGGGCGGTGCGGGAACCTCGACGAACATGAACGCGAATGAGGTCATCACCAACATCGCGTTGGAGCTAGCCGGCAGGCCCAAGGGCGACTACGCGTTCCTCTCGCCGATCGACGACACCAACCGCAGCCAGTCCACCAATGACGTCTATCCGACGGCCATCAAGGTCGGTTTGAGCCTGGATCTGCGGACACTCTTGGAAGAGCTCGATCTGCTGCGTCAGTCGTTCCTTCGCAAGGCGACGGAGTTCCATGACGTTCTGAAGGTCGGCAGGACCCAGCTGCAGGATGCCGTCCCCATGACTCTCGGGCAGGAGTTCCACGGCTTTGCGACCACCCTGGGCCAGGACTATCAGCGGCTCACCGAGAACGCGCATCTGCTCTTCGAGGTCAACCTCGGTGCGACGGCGATCGGCACCGGGATCACCGCCCACCCCGACTATGCGGCGGCGGTGCTGCGTCATCTTCGCGAGATCACGGGGCTGGACCTGGAGACCGCATCCGACCTCGTCGAGTCGACCAGCGACACGGGGGCGTTCATGTCGTTCTCGGCATCCCTGAAGCGCAACGCCATCAAGCTCTCGAAGATCTCAAACGACCTGCGTCTGCTCTCGTCGGGCCCGCAGGCGGGGCTCGGTGAGATCTCGCTGCCCGCGCGCCAGGCGGGATCCAGCATCATGCCCGGCAAGGTGAACCCCGTCATCCCGGAGGTCGTCAATCAGGTGGCCTTCGCGGTAGCCGGCGCGGACCTGACCGTCACGATGGCCGTCGAGGGCGGTCAGCTGCAGCTGAATGCCTTCGAGCCGATCATCGCTCACTCGATCTTCCAATCGATCACCTGGATGCGACGCGCTATGCGGACGCTGCGCGTGAACTGCGTCGATGGCATCGCCGCCAATCGCGAGCGTCTCGCGGCGTCGGTCGGAGCCTCGGTCGGTGTCGTGACCGCGCTGACACCGTTCATCGGCTACGCGGCCGCTGCAGCACTGGCCAAGTCTGCTCTGGTGTCTGGCCGTAACATCGCTGATCTGGTGGTGGAGGGTGGACTCATGTCGCGCGACGAAGTGACCAAGCAGCTCTCACCCGAGCGGCTCTCGGGACTTCAGGCCGTGACCGCCGCGATGCCGATCATCGGGTTCGAGACCGCTCCCACGGGAGACACCGACCTGTAATACGGAGCCACCGCATTGCGGAAGCTGGGAATATGCCGCTAGATTGCGGCGAGGTCGCTCAATGGCGTGCGACCACCCCTCACCCGCAATGGACGCAAGGAGTCGCCCATGTCCGATTCACCCGCCTACCAGCCTGCTCCGCAGGCACCCGCCGGCGCGCCGGCAGTCGTGCCCGGCAAGACGCTCGGCATCGTCGCACTGATCCTCGCCTTCTTCTTCCAGCTCCTCGGCCTGATCCTCGGGATCGTCGCGCTGAATCAGAGCAAGGGATCGGGCTACAGCAACGCCCCCGCGAAGTGGGCGATCTGGCTGAGCATCATCTTCATGGTGCTGGGCATCGTCATCGCGATCATCGTCGTGTCGACGGCGTCGGTGGTCGTCTACTCGAACTGACCGATCAACAACGACGCACTGCCGGATCAGTCGATGATCCGGCAGTGCGTTTTCAGTTCCCCGATGCCTTCGACGCCGACAGTCACCGTCGAGCGGTCGCGAAGGAACACCTGCGGATCCCGCGAATAGCCAGCACCGCCCGGGCTGCCGGTTGAGATGAGGGTTCCCGGCAGCAGGGTGACGGATGCCGACAAATGCGCGATCAGCGTCGACACGGGCCTGACCATCTGGCTCGTGGAGGCATCCTGGAGCGTGTGTCCGTCCAGGACCGTCCAGATGCGCAGATCCTGCGGGTCGGGGATCTCGTCGGCTGTCACGGCAACGGGGCCGACCGGGGTGAAGCCGTCGAACGACTTACAGCGCGACCACTGCGCCTCAGCGAACTGGATGTCACGCGCTGTGATGTCGTTGACGACGGTGTACCCCCAGACATGATCAAGGGCCGATTCGGGTGTCACGTCCTTCGCAGGCCGGCCGATGATCACTCCGAGCTCGGCCTCATAGTCCACCGACTCGCTGAGTGTGCGCGGCCAGCTCGTCGTGCCGTCGTGCCCTGCCAGGGAGTTCGGCCACAGCACGAACACTGTCGGCGCCGTATCGGTCTTCAGCCCCAGTTCGCTGGAGTGCGCCGCATAGTTCAGGCCGACGGCGAGGATGACGGGTGGCTGCGGTACAGCGGGCCCGTAGACCGCGCCGTCAAGGGCAAGACGGGGAGCTGTCGATGCCGCCTCGCGAACCCGATCGAGCAGCTCATCGCCGCCCTCGATGAGCTCGTTGAGGGTGACCGGCGCCCCGTCGAAGAGCAGCGACACCACGGCTGCCCCGTCATCATCGACAGTGACGAGCTGCGGCGTGGCCGACCCGGGGAGGGAAACATGGGCGAAGCGCATTCACCCACGCTAGCGCTGAACAAAGACTCAGCGCCCGGTGCCGCGGCGATGCCTGCGAGTCGAAATCCGGGCGCTGAGTTGAACTAGTATCAGCTTCTCGCCGCATCCGCGCGCTGTCAAGAGCCCCCGTGCGATGGTCCTCAGCGACCGATGTCCGATCCGATCTCCCACGGCGCGATGGGCGAGAAAGTGAGGATCCAGGCTTCGATGTCTTGCATCAGCCCGGTCGCGATGAGGATGCCGACGACGATGAACAGGATGCCCAGTCCCCGCCGGAACCAGCCGTGCGGGTCAGCTGCCCAGCGCATCCGGCGGACGGCGCGCTGCCCGGCCAGGGCGATCACGAGCAGTACTGCCATGAGCCCCACGACGTAGGCGCCGAGCAACGCCAGCCCTCGTGCCGGCTCCGCGGGGAGCACCGTCACGATCACATACGCGAAGAGAGGGCTGCACGAGGTGAACACGGGGCCGAGCGCAGCGCCGGTGAGGATCGCGCCGAGGGTTCCACCGCGGCGGTGGGCGGCGTCCAGGTTCCGCGCGGAGGCGCCGGTCAGTCCGGTGCGCTGGGAGATACGGTCCCACGCTGCGGGGAACACCGAGAAGAGGCCGAGGACGATGAGCAGGATGCCGCTGGCGATCTGCCACACCTGGGTGGGGATGTCGATGAGCGCTGTGGTCGCTCGCAGCAGCAGCGTGAAGACCGTGACACTCGCTCCGAGCGACAGGGTGATGATGATGGCGCGGCGGGTGGCATCGCGGTTCGATGCGCCCTGCAAGGAGCCGCCCACGATGATCGGCAAGAGCGTGAGCGAGCAGGGAGCGAGCGTCGTCAGAGCTCCGGCCAGCAGTGCGCCAGCCATCGCGGTGATCATCCGGCGTTCGCCTGCGCCTTGATGTCTTCGCCGGTGACCGAGCCCGTCCACTTCGCGAGCTGTGTGCCGTCGGCGCTGACCTGCACGAACGTGTGCTGCTGAGTGATTCCGTACTCTCGCTTGAGATCGGTGGCGGTGTCGTAGTCAATCTTTACGACGGTGAGCCCGTCCGGGACCCCGGCGGTGGTGAGAGATTCTTCGGTCGCGCGGCAGCTTGGACACCAGTCGGCGTGGAAGAAGTAGACAACTGCAGTGTCGGCGCGGTCGGCCATCTGGTTCTGGTACTCCTCGAGAGTGAGGTAGGCGCCGGCGGTCATCGCATCGGCTGACATGTCGTCCATCGGCTCGCTCGTGGTCATCTCGTCCGCGGAGCCGACCGACATCTCGTCGTCCATGTGGGTCGATGACGGCGTTGCTGGCGCGCCGGTTGACGTCGGGGTTGCGCAGGCGGTCAGCGAGAGGCCAGCGACGAGGATCAGTGCGGCGGCAGTGGTGGATGAGCGGCGCATGAGGACTCCTGTGCTCGGTCGGAAGATCATCGGTGAGCCTCAGTCAAGGGGACGGCGAGGCCTCTCGCCACGAAAGCGCGGCGCTTGTCACGGGTCCGTACGAACTGCCGCAACCTGCCGGGCGGCCCGAGCTAGGACTGACCCGAGGCGTCGCCCTTATCTGCCGGCAGCCGCAGGCTCACGGTGCAGCCGTCTGCTGGGGCTGTCCCGACGATCGTCACGGCCCCGCCGTGAGCTCGGGCTACCTCGTCGGCGATCGCAAGGCCGAGGCCCATTCCGCTGCCGGATCGGGCCGCGTCCCCGCGCCATCCGGGTTCGAGAAGGTGTGGCAGATCGCCTGCCGGTATGCCGCCGCAGCCGTCTGTGACCGAAACCACGGCCCAGGCGTCTGCCCGTGTCGTCGTGAGCAGCACGCGACCTCCCGCGGGGGTGTGCTGCACGGCGTTTCTGATGATGTTCGTGACGGCGCGGGTGATTTCACGGACCTCGACCTCGACGACGTCGCCGCCAAGGGCCGCCGCTTCGATGTGCACGCCCTGGGCGGCTGCCAGCGGTGAGACGGAGGCAACGGCGTCCGACACGATGTCATCGAGCGCTGCCGTCGTGATTTCACGTCTGCTCTGACCGTGAAGCCGCGAAAGTTCCACGATGTCGTCGACCATCGCGTCGAGTCGGTCGACTTCGCGCACGATGCGCGCGGGCGGGTCGTCGGGCGAGCCGTCCTCTGCGACAGACTCCGCCAATGCCCGGATGCCGGCAAGCGGCGTCCGCAGGTCGTGGGAGAGCCAGCGGACAGTCTCTCGTCGGGAGTCTTCGACCTCACGCGCGCGCTGTCTGTCGGCGCGCTCGGCGGCTGCGTCCCGCTCGACCGCGCGCGCCCGCCGGGCAAGGACGAGGCCGACAAGGAGGGCAAGGGGGGCGCAGGCGGCCAGCACGATGAGCAGCGTCTGGGACGTGTGATCGTCGATGAGCATCTGTCGAGTCGCGACAGCAACACCGGCGGCGAGCGAGGCGACCACGACGAACGGCGCTGCGATGGCAGCCACGACCGGCCGGGAGCGGGGGAGTGCCGCCACGATCGCCGTACCCGCCAGCCCGACGCCTGCCGTGGTCAGGATCGACAGGAGCACCGCGTTCTCGTCCGGGGTCACGTCGCGCCCCCCGACTCCGCCGCATCCCAGCGATATCCCTTGCCGAACACCGTCGCCAACCGGGTCGGGCGGGAGGCTTCGGACTCGACTTTTTCGCGGAGGCGCCGCACGTGCACCGTTACGGTCGAGGGATCTCCGACGTTCCAGCCCCAGACCTCGCGGATGAGATCTTCGCGGCTGTGAACGACTCCCGGGTGCTGCAGGAACCACACCAGGAGATCGAACTCGCGCGCTGTGAGAGCCAGGGCTTCCTCGTTCCGGAGAGCGCGGCCGGCGGCGACCTCGACGCGGAGATCGCCGTCGACGAGGATGTCGGGTGTTTCAGGGGGAGCGGTGGTGACCCGGCGCAGCAGGGAACGGATGCGTAGATCGAGTTCCCGCAGGCTGAAAGGCTTCGTGATGTAGTCGTCGGCTCCCGCGAGCAGCCCCTGAACCCGTTCGTGCTCCTGCGTGCGCGCCGTCACCATGATGAGGGGAAGGTCGCGCCGCATCGCGCGCAGTCTTCGCGTGACCTCGAACCCGCTCGAGCCCGGGAGCATCAGGTCGAGCAGCACGAGGTCGACGCCGGACTCGGCGAATCGCGCAACTGCTGCGTCGCCGTCGGCAACCGCTACCACATCGTGCCCGGCGCGGGTCAGGTAAGCGGCGACAGTTTCGCGCATCGTCCGGTCATCTTCGACCAGCATCAGGCGCACCACGGCCCCACTATAGGCATCCGGTCGTCTCGCGACACCCGCGGGGGCGGAGTCGTCAGGAGTTCGTAATCACCACCGCAATCGACAGTGCGTCCCTCCGGATGCTCGGCGTCGTACCGGTCGTGGCGGCGCCGCATTGCGCGCCGCGACCGGCTCTGGTGGGATGGTGAGCATGACTGATGACCGCACCAAGCCCGACATCGACGCCCCGCAGGGCCCCGCTCCCTCCGAACTCGTCATCCGTGACCTCATCGTGGGTGAGGGAGCCGAGGCGAAGCCGGGCGACAGCGTCACCGTGCACTACGTCGGCGTCGAGTACGACTCGGGTGAGGAGTTCGACTCGTCGTGGAACCGCGGTGAGAGCATCCAGTTCCCGCTCCGCGGACTCATCCAGGGCTGGCAGGACGGGATTCCGGGGATGCGTGAGGGCGGTCGCCGCGAATTGGTGATCCCGCCTCACCTGGCGTACGGCCCCGCCGGTGGCCACTTCCTGGGCGGCAAGACCCTCATTTTCATCATCGACCTCGTCTCGGTCGGCTGAGTATTTCTGACTTTTCGCACGGCGGCGGATGCTTCGGCATCCGCCGCCGTTTCGTCGCTGCGATGACCGGGAGATGACGCGCTCGCAAATTTTTCCATTCACGGGAATAGAGCGCCCGAGCTGCGGTGTTGGGGCTCTTGTCGCCGCGTGGCGGCCCAGAGAACTCCCGAGGAGAGAGCATGACCGAAACGACAACCGTCGAGATCCCCGGCTACCGCGTCGGCACGTGGCAGCTTGATGCGTCGCACAGCGAGGTCCACTTCACCGTCCGGCACATGATGATCTCGAAGGTGCGCGGCACCTTCGGTGTCAAGAGCGCGACGTTCGTGACTCCCGCAAACCCGCTCGAGACCACCGTGACCGCGTCGGTCGATGTGACCTCGGTCGACACGAAGGATGAGGGCCGCGACAAGCACCTCGCCTCGGCGGACTTCTTCGACGCCGAGAAGTACCCCACGATGGACTTCGTCTCGACCGGTGTGCGCATCGAGAACGGCGACTTCTTCGTCGACGGTGACCTCACGATCCGCGGCATCACCAAGCCCGTGACCTTCGAGGTCGAGTTCGGTGGCTTCGGCAATGACCCGTGGGGCAACTACAAGGCCGGCGCAACGGCCAAGGCTGTCATCAACCGCGAGGACTTCGGCCTCACGTGGAACGCCGCGCTCGAGACCGGTGGCGTGCTCGTGGGCAAGGACGTGACGATCGAGCTCGATCTTCAGGGCGCGCTCCAGGCCGACTGAGGCAACGCACGACCTTTCAGTGGGGCGGATGCTGCGGCATCCGCCCCACCGTCGTTTGCGGCGAGCCTGATCAGGGGACGGGGTTGTCGGCGTCGTACGCGCGGAACCCGGGACTCACGCGCACGAGGGTGGTCACGATCGCCAGAATCAGCAGTCCGCCGAGGAGCGGTGGGAACCAGAGAGTCGTGAACGTCGCAAGGGTTCCGGCGTAGAGCGCGCCCACTCGGGGTCCGCCGGCGACGACGACGATGAAGATGCCCTGCAGGCGCCCGCGGATAGCGTCGGGGACGGCCGATTGCATCATGGTCGACCGATAGATCGCGCTGACGTTGTCGGCCCCGCCCGCCACGGCTAGAACGAGGACCGCCGCGATGAGCAGCCCGACGCGAGGAGCTAGTTCTGCGCCACCGGTCGTGCCACTCGTGAGCGCCGCGATCAGCAGCACGATGCCGAACGCACCGATAGCGACGCCGTAGACGAGGATCGCGCGTTCGATCCCCAGGCCGTGTCTGCGGTAGCGCCCAATGCGCCCCGAGAGCAGGCTCGAGACGAACGCGCCCGCGGCGAAGGCCGCAGTAAGAACGCCAGTCGTGATAGCGCCGCCGCCCAGGAGCACTGCCCCGATCGCCGGGAAGAGGGCGAGCGGCTGCCCGAAGGTCATCGCAGTGATGTCGAGGATGTATTGCAGGCGGATGTTGGCAGCGCGTCGGAGAAATGCGACGCCGTCGCGCAGGGACTCGAGTCCTGGTCGGACGATCTCGCCTTCGGGGACGATGCGAGGGAGGGTCCACAGCCCGAGGAAGAGGGAGGTCATCAAAACCACGTCGGCCGAGTAGGTCCACGCGTAGCCGACCGTCGCGACCAGTATGCCGGCCAAAGCGGGTCCAGCCATCACCATGATCCCGACGGTGATCCCCTGCAGTGCTGCGGCAGCCGGAAGGAGTTGCCGGGGGAGCAATCGGGGAACGATCGCTGAGCGCGTGGCGAGTACCACCGAGTTCGCGGCGGAGTTGACGATGCTGAGCGCGTAGAGCGACCACACCGACTCGAGCTGGGTCCACGCGAGGATCGCGAGCAGAGCGGTAGAGGCGAAGGTGATGGATGCCGCCAGCAGCGCGACCAGGCGCCGGTCGAAGGCGTCGGCGAGCATTCCGCCGTAGAGTCCTGCCGCGACCATCGGGACAAGCCCGACGACGGCGATCATGGAGACGGCGAAGGTGCTCTGCGTGAGGTCGTAGACGTGGAGCATGACCGCGACGATCGTGAGCTGCCCGCCAAGGCCTGCCAGGGTCGACCCGATCCACAGCCGCGCGAAGGCGGGGCTTGCGCGGAAGGGGCGGAGATCAAGGAACTGGTCGCGCGAGAGCCGCGCCATCACAGGTCGACCTCGACCTGTTTGACGCGCGCCGAATGTCCCCGAACGATCGAGACCCGGCTCGGCGAGGTGCCGAAGTGTTCTGCCAGCACCCGGGGGAGAGCGGCGTTGGCCTCGCCTTCGTGTGCCGGTTCCCGCAGATACACGACGAGATCGGATCCCACCGTCTCGACCAGGGGACCGCGCCGGCTCCCGGGCTTTGTCCGGACGGTGATGCGCACCCGACGAGGCTACTCTGCGCACGCGCTCGCAGGCTCTGGCTCGGGCTGGTAGAGTTGTTCGGTTGCCGTTAGATCGGCCGCGGAGAAAGAGAGCTCGCACAGCAGGTGACGGGCACCGCGCAACGAAGAGAGAGGGGATCGTTCTATGGCACTGGAAGCAGAGACCAAGAAGGCGATCATCGAAGAGTACGCAACGCACCCCGGTGACACCGGATCCCCCGAGGTGCAGGTCGCGCTCATGACGCAGCGCATCAAAGACCTCACCGAGCACCTCAAGGAGCACAAGCACGACCACCACTCGCGTCGTGGCCTGTTCCTGCTCGTGGGTCAGCGCCGTCGTCTGCTCGGCTACCTCCAGGACATCGACATCGAGCGTTACCGCAAGCTGATCGAGCGTCTCGGGCTTCGCCGCTAAGCGCGAACCGCGTCCATCGCTTTCTCGAAGGGTCGTCCCACGGTGTGGGGCGGCCCTTCGTCATTGACGGGTGCGGGCGGGAATTGCTCAGCCGACGGCGGGGGAGTAGTCTCTCGGATGGCTTAGGTAAGCCTTACCGAATCGTTCCGAGGATCCGCGTGCTCGCTAGCTTTCTCATCGGCCTTCGCGAAGGCCTCGAAGCCGCCCTCGTTATCGGCATCCTGGTGGCCTATCTGACGCAGCTGAAGCGTCGCGACGTGCTGCCGCGCTTGTGGTTGGGAGTCGGGGGTGCGATCGCGCTGGCCCTTGCTATCGGAGCATTCTTCACGTTCGGTGCTTATGCGTTGACGTTCGAAGCACAGGAGATCATCGGGGGCCTGCTGTCGCTGGTCGCCGTGGCGATGGTCACGTGGATGATCTTCTGGATGCAGGCCCACGCGCGGACACTCGCCGGGGGACTACGCAGCGGCGTCGACCGGGCGATCGCGACCGGGGGACTGTGGGGAATCGTCGTTCTGGGCTTTGTGTCGGTCGCTCGCGAGGGCGTGGAGACGACTCTTCTGCTCTGGTCGATGGTGCAGTCGTTCGGAAACGCGCCCGAGTCGCTCGCCGGCGCCGTTCTCGGCATCCTCTGTGCCGCGGCGCTTGGCTGGCTCGTTGCCCGCGGGATGCTACGCCTGAACCTCCGGCTGTTCTTCACCTGGACCGGCGCCTTCTTGATCCTTGTCGCCGCTGGCGTCCTGGCCTACGGGATCGGCGACCTGCAGGAGGCCGGGGTGCTCCCGGGTCCCACCACGGCTCTCGCACCCATCGATGCGGCAGGGGCGGTGGCCCGCGGATGGGCGGGATTCCCCTTCGGCTGGGCGTTCGATCTCACCGGCATCCTCGACCCCACGAGCCCGGGCGCCGTCATCCTGCAGGCGACCATCGGCTTCACCGCCCGCATGAGTTGGCTCCAAGTGATCGCATGGGTGCTCTACGTTGCGGTCGTCGGCACGGTGTTTCTTGTCCGCGCGTTCCCCGCACGCCCGCGTCCCGCGGCGACCCCGACGGACGCTGCCGACTCGAGCCTTCTTTCGTCCGCAGTCAGTCCCCACAGCAAGGAGACCCATGAACACCCTCTCTCGTAGTCTGGCCCTGGTCGCCGTGACCGCAGCCGGTTCGCTCGTGCTCGCCGGATGCGTCGTACGGGCCGACCAGGCAGGCGGCGACGCGATCACCGTCACCTCGACGGAGGACTCCTGCGAGATCTCCTCGGCCAGTGCGGCCAGCGGCACGCTGAACTTCGCGGTGACGAACGCGGGGTCGGAAACCACCGAGTTCTACCTGCTCGCCAGTGACGGACTCCGGATCGTCGGGGAGGTCGAGAACATCGCGCCCGGTGCGTCCCGGACGCTCACCGTTCTCACCCAGCCCGGCGATTACTACACGCTGTGCAAGCCCGGAATGATCGGCGACGGTGTCGGCCGAGCAGCATTCACGGTGACCGGAGATTCCGTGGCGGTGGATGGCGAGGATGCTGAGCTCAAGCAGCAGGCGGTCGATCTCTACGCGGCATTCGTGAAAGACCAGGTCGGTCAGCTCGTGCCGGCTGTCGACGAGTTCGTCGCTGCCTATGTGGCGGGCGACGACGAGACAGCGAAGCAGATGTTCCCGCAGGTCCGTGCGTATTACGAGCGCATTGAGCCGGTTGCCGAGGCGCTCGGCGACTTGGACCCGCGTATCGACTACCGGGAGGTCGACGCGGTCGCGGAGGGGCTCGACTGGACGGGGTTCCACCGCATCGAGAAGGATCTCTGGGTGCCAGCATCCGATGCTCTCAACTCCGATGGTGTGACCCCGGCATGGCAGGACTGGGAGCCATCGACGCCCGAGCAGAGGGCGGAATTCGGTGACCTGCTGATCGCCGATGTGCAGGAGCTGTACGACTATGTGCACGGCAACGAGTTCATCGACGCGCTTGAGTCGCAGGGCATCGCGGGCATCTCCAACGGCGCCATCGCACTGCTCGATGAGGTGGCGACCGGCAAGATCAGCGGCGAGGAGGACTGGTGGTCGGGAACCGATCTGTACGACTTCGCCGCCAACGTCGAGGGGTCGAAGATGGCGTTTTCGCTCGTGCGTGACTTCGCCGTCTCAAGTGGCCCCGACGGTGAGCAACTCGTCGCCCAGATCGACGAGGGTTACGCGCAGCTGGAAGCGGAGCTGGCAACCTTCGGGTCGCTACAGGACGGCTTCGTCTCCTACAGCACCCTGACGGATGCCGACACCCGTGCTCTCTCGGATCGCATCAACGCCCTAGCCGAGCCGCTGTCGCAGCTCACGGTGACCGTGCTGCAATGAGCGAAGAACCGGCATCCGAAACGCCGCGGGCGGGCCTGAGCAGGCGAGGTCTGCTGGGGCTCGCGCTCGGCGCTGGTGCGGCGGGCGTCGCGGTTGGTGCCGGAGCGGCATCGGCCATCGCGCTGACGCGGCCGGATGCCGCGTCAGTCGCCGACACCCACCAGTTCTATGGCGCCCACCCGGCGGGCATCACCACCGACGTGCAAGACCACCTGCACTTTGCTGCGTTCGACGTGATGGAGGGCGCTTCACGGCAAGATCTCGTCGAACTCCTGCAGGACTGGAGTTACGCGGCGGCACGTATGATGCTCGGTTTGGAAGTCAGCGCGACCGGTGCTGTCGGCGGTTCGCCCGAAGCCCCGCCCGACGATACGGGCGAGGCGCTCGGACTTCCCGCCAGCAACCTCACGATCACGATCGGCTTCGGCCCAACGTTGTTCAGCACGGCCGAGGGGGTCGATCGTTTCGGTCTGGCGTCACTGGCACCGGGCTCGCTCGCCGCGCTCCCTCCGTTCCTCGGCGACGACCTCGACCCCGGTCACACCGGGGGAGACCTGTGCGTTCAGGCGTGCGCCGATGATCCGCAGGTGGCGGTGCATGCCGTGCGCAACCTCAGTCGCATCGCTTTCGGGCGCGCGCGGCTTCGGTGGTCGCAGCTGGGGTACGGGCGAACCTCGCGCACATCGGCGACAAGCAAGACTCCCCGGAATCTCTTCGGCTTCAAGGACGGCACCGCCAACATCCTCGCGGATGACACGGCAGCCCTCGACGAGCACGTGTGGGTGTCCGCCAACGACGGACCGACATGGCTCGCGGGGGGCTCGTATCTCGTGGCGCGCAAGATCGCCATGAAGATCGAGACGTGGGATCGCGTGCGCCTGGCGGAGCAGGAGCGCGTCACCGGGCGCGCGAAGGGAACCGGGGCTCCCCTCAGTGGCGGTGACGAATTCGCGCCGCCCGACTTTGCGGCATCCGGTGCGGCGGGGCTCGCGATCGATCCGCGTTCGCACGTCTCCCGGGCCCATCCGGCCAACAACGGCGGGATCCGGATGCTGCGGCGCGGATACAACTACGTCGACGGCAATACGGCGCTGGGACGCCTCGATGCCGGACTGTTCTTCCTCGGTTACGTGCGCTCGCCGGATCGATTCATCACGGTGCAGCGCTCGGTGGCGACGGATCTGATGATGGAGTACGTCACGACCGTGGGCTCGGGCATCTGGGCAGTGCCTCCAGCGCCGAGTGAGGGATCTTTCGTCGGCGCGGGGCTGTTCTCCTAGCGGCGAATGCTGCCTGTGTGGGGAGGGCTGGAGTAGTCTCGGGCGTCGATGACGCTTACCGATGACGCCCGCGAGCGGGACGCGGCGATTCCCGATCTCGACTGGCGGGTCTTTCCCGCCGGCACTGTGCGTGACCACTTCTCTGCGCCGAGCGGGAGGCTCGCGCGGGTGGGTCTCGGAAGCGGTGCACGCGGTCGTGTCGTGCTCTTCCCGGGTGTGACGGGGTCCAAAGAGGACTTCACCCTCATGTTGCCGCTGCTCGCTGAGGCCGGCTACCGCGTGGAGGCTTACGATCTCGCTGGGCAGTATGAGTCACGGGATGCCGGTCCCGAGAACCTCGATCCGCCCCGCGCCCGCTACGACTATCCGCTGTTCATCAATGACCTGACCGCCGTCCTCGAGAGCGGGCCGCGAGCGCACGTCCTCGGGTATTCGTTCGCGGGACTCGTGTCGCAGCTGATCGTCGCTGCGCGGCCGGAGCTGTTTTCCTCGCTCACGCTGTTGTCGACGCCGCCGGCGACCGGACAAGTGTTCCGGGGGGTGAAGCGGATCGGCCGCTTCAGCAGTCTCGCGGGCCCGCGAAGCGGCGCATCCCTCATGCTGTGGGGCATCCGTAACAACTTGAACCGGGTCCCCCCGCAACGCATCGCCTTCGTTCGTGAGCGGTTCGCTCTCACCCGACGAGAAAGTGTCGATCACATCGTCGGGCTCATGATGCGGATGCCGGACGTCGCCGATGCGGTGCGCGCAGCATCCGTGCCCACGCTCGTCGCGACGGGCGCCCACGACCTGTGGCCGACCGAGCAGTATCTGTCGTACGCGCAGAGCATCGGTGCGCAGGTGGCGGTCTACGAGACGGGACACAGTCCCTGTGAAACAGCACCGCACCAACTGGTGCGCGACATGCTCGCGATGTTCGCCGAGATAGACGGCCCCATGGATCGGTGAGGTCTCGAGGCCGGCGGGAATAGATTCGACGCGGTCGCGTTACACGAGATACATTCACTTGCATAGATCGGCCGCACACCCCGCGACCGGGACCGGAGAGCACGATGAGCCAGATGCAGTTCGGGATCTTCACCGTCAGCGACATCACGGAAGACCCCACGACAGGTCACACCCCCAGCGAGGCCGAGCGGATCCGCGCGACGCTGCAGATCGCCAAGCACGCCGAGGAGGTGGGGCTGGATGTCTTCGCCCTCGGCGAGCATCACAACCCGCCGTTCTGGTCGTCCTCGCCGACGACGACGCTCGCCTACATCGCAGGCCAAACCGAGCGCATTCTGCTCTCGACCGCCACGACACTCATCACCACCAACGACCCCGTGAAGATCGCCGAAGACTATGCGATGCTTCAGCACGTCTCGGGCGGACGGGCGGACCTCATCCTCGGACGCGGTAACACCGGCCCCGTGTACCCCTGGTTCGGCAAGGACATCCGTCAGGGCCTGAACCTCGCCGTCGAGAACTACGCCCTGCTCCACCGGCTGTGGCGTGAGGATGTCGTCGACTGGCAGGGTCAATTCCGCACGCCGCTGCAGGGTTTCACCTCGACGCCGCGCCCGCTCGATGGCGTGCCGCCCTTCGTCTGGCACGGCTCGATCCGCACTCCCGAAATCGCCGAGCAGGCCGCCTACTACGGCGACGGGTTCTTCGCGAACAACATCTTCTGGCCCAAGGAGCACTTCCAGCGGCTGGTCGCCCTCTACCGTGAGCGGTTCGAGCACTACGGGCACGGCACTCAGGAGCAGGCGATTGTCGGGCTCGGTGGGCAGGTTTACATGCACCGCAACTCTCAGGAGGCGGTCCGCGAATTCCGTCCGTACTTCGACAACGCGCCGGTCTACGGCAATGGACCGAGCCTGGAGGACTTCACCGAGATGACGCCGCTGACGGTGGGTTCGCCGCAGCAGGTCATCGATCGGTACGCGGCGATGCGGGAGCACTTCGGTGACTACCAGCGCCAGATGTTCCTGATCGACCACGCGGGTCTGCCCCTCAAGGCCGTCCTCGAGCAACTCGACATCCTCGGCGGTGAGGTCGTACCGGTGCTCCGCAAGGAGCTCGCGAAGGATCGTCCGGAAGGCGTCGCTGACGCTCCGACTCACGAGAGCCTGGTGGTAGCGGCCGGGGGCGCGCGCGAGGCTCGGCCGCGGCCCAACCGCGGCGACAACGTCACCGGCGGTTCCCCGTACCGTGACAGCGCGCCGCTGGCGGGTGCCGCATTCGGTGCCGCAGCGACACGTCAGGGGGCGTGAGATGACCACGCGCCGCATCGCGGTCGTCACCGCGGGGCTCTCGAACCCGTCATCCACGAGGCTCCTCGCCGACAGGCTAGCGGAGGCCGTTCGTGCACAGCTGGCCGAACGCGAGATCGAGGTCGGGGTGGATGTGATCGAGCTGCGTGAGCACGCTCACGCGATCACCGACAATCTCCTCACCGGGTTCGCCCGCCCCGAGCTTGCTGAAGCGATCGAGACCGTGACCTCGGCAGATGCCCTCATCGCCGTCACGCCCATCTTCACGACGAGCTACTCCGGGCTGTTCAAGTCGTTCCTCGACATCCTGGACCCGGACTCGTTGCGGGGGATGCCGGTGCTGCTGGCAGCAACCGGCGGGTCGCCACGGCACTCGCTGGCCCTCGAGTACGCGATGCGCCCCCTGTTCACCTATCTGCACGCTGACCCGGTCTCGACATCCGTGTTCGCGGCATCGGAGGACTGGGCCGGCGGCGAGGGAGCATCCTCGCTGCGTTCGCGCACCGAGCGTGCCGCGGGAGAGCTCGCGGATGCCGTCGCTCGTCGGGGCGCAACAGTCGCTGAGGACCCGTTCGACCCGGCTACCTACCTCGGCGAGGGTCGCTCGTTCGAGAGCCTGCTCGGCGGACTCACCGCCGACTGACGCAGATACACGAATGCCCCGGCCGCACCCGACGGCCGGGGCATCGTGGGTTCTCAGGCGCGGACTGCGCCGCTGGCCAGCACGCCGCTGGCCTCAGTGTCGTCGGCAGCTCCCGCGGCTTCGACAGTCGCGGCGCTCGGGCGGCGACCGATGCGCTTAAGGCCGATGACCGCGACAGCGGTGATCACGGCGCCGATCGCAATGGACAGCAAGAACCACAGGATGTTCCCGATGGCGAAGAGTACGAATACTCCGCCGTGGGGCGCCTGCGAGGTGACCCCGAAGGCCATCGAGAGGGCGCCGGTGACGGCGCCACCGAGCATGGACGCGGGGATGACGCGCAGTGGGTCGGCTGCTGCGAAGGGGATAGCACCCTCCGAGATGAAGGATGCACCCAGCAGCCACGCCGCGACACCGTTCTCGCGCTCCACCGGAGTGAACTGCTTACGGGCAAGCACCGTCGATGCGAGCGCGAGTCCGAGTGGCGGAACCATGCCCGACGCCATGACGGCAGCCATGATCTCGAGCGGCACCTGGTTCGCCAGTGACGCGGCCCCGAGGCCCGCGACCGCGAACGAGTACGCGACCTTGTTGACGGGCCCGCCGAGGTCGAAGCACATCATGAGGCCGAGGATGACGCCGAGCAGCACGATTCCGACGCCGGTCAGGCTGTTCAGCCAGTCGGTCAGTGTAGTCATGAGCCAGGCGATCGGCCCGCCCAGGAACAGGATCATGGCTCCGGATGCGGCGATCGATGCCAACAGCGGAATGATGACGACCGGCATCAGCCCACGAAGCCAGCGGGGTGCCGGGATACGGGTGAGTGAGGCTGCCACGAGGCCCGCGAGCAAACCACCGACGATGCCGCCGAGGAATCCGGCGTTCATCATGACGGCGATCGTGCCGACCACGAACCCCGGCGCGATGCCGGGCCGGTCGGCCATCGCGTAGGCGATGAATCCTGCAAGGGCCGGCACGAGGAAGCCCATGGAAGCTGCACCGATGACAAACGCGACGGCGCCGATGTAGGTCCAGAAGCCGCCGTCGGGAAGGTTCCACAGGGATGACGAAGCGACGATGTCGCCGGCCGTCGCATTGATGTCGTATCCCGCCAGGCCAAAGCCGATGGCGATGAGCAGACCACCGCCGGCAACGAAGGGGATCATGTAGCTGACGCCGGTGAGAAGCCAGCGTTGCAGCTTGCGCCCGGCGTGTTCGCTGGCGGTGTCGGTTGTCGCCGTCGTGGTCTCGGTACCCGCGACCCGCGCAGCATGCGGGTTCGCGGCTGCGGCCAACGCCTCGTCGATCATGGCTCCGGGAGCTTCGACTCCACGCTTGACGGGGCCTTGAACGACCGGCTTTCCGGCGAAGCGTGCCCGATCGCGAACATCCACGTCCACCGCGAAGATCACGGCGTCGGCTGCGGCGATGACGGCTGGATCGAGCGCGGTCGATCCGCTCGAACCCTGCGTCTCGACCTCGAGGCGGATGCCGCGCTTCTTCGCCTCGGCGACGAGGGCGTCGGCAGCCATGTAGGTGTGGGCGATGCCGGTCGGGCAGGCGGTGACTGCGACGAGCACGCGCTCACCCGACGCCGCCGGTGCCGCGGTGGTCGCAGCAGGCGCCGGGGCGATCGCCTCATCGATAAGGCCGACGACCTCGGGCGCCGAGGTCGCGGCGCGCAGGGACTCCACGAACTCTTCCCGCACCAGCGCGCGGGCGATCGTGGAGAGGATCGCGAGGTGATCGGTGTCGGCTCCGACCGGTGCGGCGATGAAGAACACGAGATCGCTCGGGTCATCGTCGCCGAAGTCCACCGGGTCCGAGAGCCGTGCGAACGCGAGGGTGGGCTCCGTCACGGCGGCGGTGCGGCAGTGGGGGATCGCAATCCCGCCGGGCATACCGGTCGAGGTCTGCGCCTCGCGGGCGTGGGCGTCTGCCGCAAGCGCGTGCGCATCCGTTGTGCGACCCGCGCCCGCGACGATGGTGCTGAGGGCATCGATGACGTCCCCGGATGTCGCGCCCAACGCGACATCGAGAGCGACAAGCTCCGGGGTGATGATGGACATGTTCTCTCCTTTGATGAACGTCACGGTGCTGTGACCGTGGCGGGCAGGTGGATCTCGGTGACCGTGACCTGGTCAGGGCGGGTGTCTGTGGGGCGCGGGATGGTAGTCCCGGGCAGGGAGACGGCGGCCGAGCCGTACGCCACGGCGCGTGCGAGCCGCGCAGCGGGCGAGAGCCCCTCCGTGTCGGCGATGAGGTAGCCCGCCAGCGACGAGTCGCCGGCGCCGACCGTGCTGCGGGCGATCACTGGTCGGTGGGTGGCGTGCCAGGCGCCATCGGCGAAGGCGAGGACCGCGCCCGCGGCGCCGAGCGTTGCCAGCACGGCGACGATTCCGTCGGTCCGCAGTGCTGCGCTCGCGCTCGCCACGGCTTCCGGTGTTCCGAGAGCAGCGGGGTCCGATCCGGTCAACTCCGCGAGTTCCTCGATGTTGGGTTTGATCAGATCGATCCGCACGCCCGCGGTGCGCAGCGCTGCAAGCGGCGCACCCGAGGTGTCGACCGCGATGCGGATGCCGGGCGCGGCGATCCGCGCCGTCCGTGCCAGATCGGCGAGCAGTTCGACATCGGCACCCGGGGGGAGCGAACCGGCAAGAACCAGCCAGCTCGCCCGGGTTGCCTCGGCGGCCACGACATCGTGAAGGGCTGCCACGGCGGCGGTGCTCAGCGGTGAACCGGGTTCGTTGATCTTCGTGGTCGTGCCGTCGGGCTCGGCCAGCGAGATATTGGTGCGCACGGTGGCGCCCGGATCCACGGTGACAACTGCCAGTCCGCTCTCGACGAGTTCGCGCACGTACGGATCGTGGTAGTCGGCCCGCACGATCGCCCGTGTCGGTATGGATGCGTGAGCCAACGCCCGCGAGACGTTCACGCCCTTTCCGGCTGCCTGCGAGGTGACACCGCTCGCGCGAAGGACAGCGTCGCGCTCGAGTCGGGAGGGAAGTTGGATGGTGCGATCAACGCTCGGGTTGATCGTGACGGTGACGATCATGCTCGCACCAGATCCACGTCGGCGGCCCGCAGCGCTTCGCTCAGGTCGGCATCCGGTTCGCCGTCGGTCACGAGGGCGTCGATGTCATCGAGGCCTCCGAAGCGCACGAGAGATTCTTCGCCGAGCTTCGATGCGTCGGCAACGACGATCACCCGCCGCGCCGAGGCTACAGCGGCTCGCTTGACCTCAGCCTCGGCTTCGTCAGGTGTGCTCAACCCGAACTGTGCGTGCACGGCATTGGTCCCGATGATCGCCACATCCGGCCGCAAGCCGGCGATCTGCTCGATGGCTCCCGCGCCGACCAGGGCGCCGGTCAGCGCCCGAAGTCGTCCGCCGATCACGCGCACGGCAGGGGTCGTCAGGTGGCTCAGCGTCGACGCGGTGATCACGGAGTTGGTGATGAGCGTGAGCGAGGCGTTGCCGTCTTCTCGAGCGGCGAGAAGCCGCGCGACGCGGGCTGCCGTTGAACCGGCATCAATGTGAACGGCCCCGCCGAGACCGCGGGGGATCAGATCGAGCGCCGCCGCGGCGATGCGTTCCTTGGCCTCGGTTGCGGTGGCTTCGCGGGCAGCCAGGCTCGGCTCTGCGGCGCTCGTTCGGCCCGCGGGGACGGCGCCGCCGTGCACGCGGAGGAGCACGCCGTCGGCCTGGAGCTGGTCGAGGTCGCGGCGGATCGTCTCCTGTGCGACGCCGAACAGGGCTGACAGGGCGGTTACCGAGGCGCGACCCTCGTCGGTGACGATTCCAGCGATGCGCTGCTGGCGCTCCGTCGCGTACATGACTGTTCTCCCACCCGGCGTCATCCCTGACGTCGAAATCTGTGTATGTGTGAGAGTAGCTGTGAATGTGTTGGTTTACAAGAGTCGATCTGCATTTCGGGCGCGCCGTCCTGAGATCGCTGACGTGCTGCACTCGCCCGAGTGGGGCTGGGTGGCGACCGTGGGGTGTCTCGAACCGGGGTGCGAGCTAGGCGGGAGCGTCTTCTGTGCCGGAAGAGCGGCTGTCTCGCGCGGATGAAAGCCGCGTGACGATCAGGTCGACGATCAGGCCCAACACGATCGCGACCCCGATGGAGATGAGGACGGCAACGACGGGTCCGCCCGGAACGAGCTGTCCGACGATCGCGCCGACGGCGGCCTGGTACACCGCCCACCCCGTGGCTGCCGCGGCAACGAGAACGAGATAGCGAGGAGCCGGAACCCGCGATGCACCAGCGGTCAGGTTCACCGCCAGTCGGGCGAACGGGATGAAACGGGCGGTGAAGACCACGGTTGCGCTCGATCGATGCAGGCGGCGGTGCGCCCACCCGATCGCGGCGCTCACTCTGCGGCCCCGCATCCACGCCCACCGGTCCAGCCCGACGCGGCGCCCGACGGCGTACACGATCATGTCGCCGAGGAAGGCCGCGAGCGCTGCCAGGAGCACGACACCCAGCAGGGGGGGCGAGCCGACGGTCACCGCGAGTGCGCCGAAGGCGGTCACGGCGACCTCTCCCGGGACGACCACGAGGAGGCTGTCGGCGAGGACGAGAGCGAACATGAGGGGAAGCGCCCAGGCGCTACCGGCAACGTGCGTCAGCACCTCATCGATCACACCTCTGAGGTAACACGCGAGGGTGAACGGAGACGGAACGGGGCACGTCCGGTGACGCGATGGCGTGCATCCGGTGAACTCTCGGCAACCGTGCCTGCCTCAGCGTGTTCGGCGATCCGACACGCGTCACCCTGGAGACGTGAGAGTCGCGGTATTGGCGGAATCGTTCCTCCCCCACATGAACGGAGTCACCGGCTCGGTGCTCCAGATCCTTCGTCATCTGGCGAACGAAGGGCACGAGACCCTCGTCATCGCACCCAAGGCCGGCGACGTCGAGGTGGATCTGCACGGCGCTGATCTGTCCGGCGCTCGCACGACCATGCTCCGGTCAGTGCCGTTGCCCTCGTACCCACAAGTTCGCGTCGTGTTCGCTCGCGCGGCGAAGCTTGCGGCGCACCTGCGCGAGTTCCGGCCCGATGTCATTCACCTGGCATCGCCGTTCGTGCTCGGCTGGCAAGGAACGGCTGCCGCCGACGCGCTCAAGGTTCCCGTTGTCGCGGTCTACCAGACGGATGTAGTCGCGTACGCCCAGAAGTACGGGCTTCCGGCTGCGACGTCGATCGTGCAATCGCACCTGACGCGACTGCACCGCCGCTCGACGTTGACCCTGGTGCCGTCGTCGGCGAGCATGTCCCAGCTTGAAGATCTCGGCATCGATCGCCTGCGCCGGTGGGGGCGGGGAGTGGATGCCGTGCGCTTTGCTCCTGAGCATCGCAGCGCCAGCTGGCGGCAGCGCATCGCCCAGGGTGAGGCGATCATCGGTTATGTCGGGCGGCTCGCCCCCGAGAAGCAGGTCGAAGATCTCGCCGCCCTGCACGATCTTCCGGGAACCCGGCTGGTCATCGTCGGTGATGGACCCTCGCGACCCGCGCTCGAGCGCGCCCTGCCGCGTGCTGTCTTTCTCGGACACCTCTCCGGTGATGCGCTGGGCGAGGCCATGGCCTCGTTCGACGTTTTCGTCCACCCCGGCGAAAGCGAAACGTTCGGCCAGACGATCCAGGAGGCGCTCGCGGCGGGAGTCCCGGTTGTCGCGACGGGAACAGGCGGACCGGTCGATCTCGTTCGCAGCAGCGTCGACGGATGGCTCTATCGGCCGGGAGACCTCGCCGACCTCCGTGCGCGGGTGGCAGACCTCGTCGGCGACGACGCCAAGCGGCGCGCGTTTGCGACCGCGGCGCGCGAGTCCGTGCGCGATCGCACCTGGGAGGCCCTGGGCCGCCAGCTCGTCGGCCACTACGCCGAGGCTCGGATGCTGCGCCCGATCGACGACTCTTTGTTCGCCCGCGCCGCGACGCGACCGGCAGCGCCGCCAGCGCCAGCGACCGAGGGGGCACCCCGCTGGTGCCGTTTCGTTGCTCTCGGGGATTCTCTGACCGAGGGACTGTGCGACACCTCGCGGATGCCGAGGGGTCAGTACCGCGGGTGGGCCGACCGCCTCGCGGATCTGCTGGCCGGCGCCCGAGAGGCGAGACTTCCGGCGACCGCGGAGCCGTTCCGGTATGCGAATCTTGCCGTGCGCAGCCGCAAGATCCGGGACCTCCTCGTCGAGCAACTACCGCGTGCGCTGGAGATGGAGCCGGATCTGGTGTCGGTCTTCATGGGCGCGAACGACCTGGTCAGCCGCGGCGCCGATCCGCTCACCCTGGCCAAGGGACTCGAGCGGGCTGTCGTGGAGTTGCGCTCCCGTGGCATCGACGTGCTGCTGGTCAGCATCGTGCTGCCTCGGCGCCGGGCCGCGATGATCTTCGCCCGACGCGTCGCGATCTATAACTCCGAGATTCGACGCATAGCCGCCGACACCGGCTGCATGCTGCTCGATCTTGAGGCCCAGCCGGCGATCAGCGACCTGGACATGTGGGCCGATGACAAGGTCCACTTCCGATCGAAGGGCCATCGGTTCGTTGCCTATCGGGCCGCCGAGGCTCTGGGGGTGCCCTACGCTGACGAGCTCGCGAATCTCGACTCAGCCTTCCACGACGATGACACTCCCAACCCGCGCGGCTGGGTGCGTCGCGATGCCGCGCCCTGGCTCTGGCGGCGGCTTCGCGGGCGCACCGCCGGAGACGGCCTGAGCGCAAAGCACGCAGACTACGTCACGATCTCACGGCGACCGATCTCGACGCCGCCGCCGCTTGTCGCACCGGATTCCGGACCGCGCCCGGTGCAGCAATCGCCGGAGCGGCGGCCGGTCGACCCGGTGCGGCCAGCGCGGCCCTGATAGGATCGTTCGGGTTGCCTTACGGCATCCGCTCAACTTCACAGTGAGCTTCATGGAGCAGGCCGGCAGCGAGCTGGTCCCCTGTGGTGGGTTCCCCGTCTTTTGTGCCGGGTGGCTTTCTACTGGTGGCCAGCGCCGGCGAGAACGCGGGATGCCGCGCGTCGAACACTGCCTGTTCCTGCTCCTTCGCACGTTCTCGCGCGCCATTCGGGCGGGCGAGTCGAAACAAAGAAGGAGAGACCTCTTGGAAGGTCCTGAAATCACCGCCGCCGAAGCCGTCCTCGACAACGGACGTTTTGGCACCCGCACGATCCGGTTCGAGACCGGACGCCTGGCACAGCAGGCGCAGGGCGCTGTTGCCGCCTACCTCGATGAAGAGACGATGCTCCTGTCGGCCACCAGCGCCGGCAAGCACCCCCGTGAGGGCTTCGATTTCTTCCCGCTGACCGTCGACGTCGAAGAGCGTTCGTACGCTGCAGGCAAGATTCCCGGCTCGTTCTTCCGTCGTGAAGGACGTCCCTCCACCGAGGCGATCCTCGTGTGCCGTCTGATCGACCGGCCCCTGCGTCCGTCGTTCGTCGACGGCCTTCGCAACGAAGTGCAGATCGTCGTCACCGTGCTCTCGATCGCGCCTGGCGAGTTCTACGACGCGCTCGCGATCAACGCCGCCTCGCTGTCGACCCAGATCTCGGGGCTGCCCTTCTCGGGCCCGATCGCGGGTGTGCGTCTCGCGCTCATCCCCGGTCACGGCGAGCACGCCGACCAGTGGGTAGCGTTCCCGAAGGCCGAGCAGCTCGAGGATGCCGTCTTCGACCTGATCGTCGCCGGGCGCGTCCTGCCCGACGGTGACGTCGCGATCATGATGGTCGAGGCTGAGGCAACCGAGGGCAGCTGGAACCTCATCAAGGGTGGCGCCACCAAGCCCAGCGAAGAGGTCGTTGCGCAGGGCTTGGAGGCCGCCAAGCCCTTCATCAAGGAGCTCGTCGCAGCGCAGAACGTCGTCGCGAATACCGCCGCGAAGGAGATCCAGCCTTACCCGGTCTTCCCCGCCTACGCCGACGAGACCTACGACTTCGTCGCCGGGCGCGCCTACGACAAGCTCGTCCCGATCTACCAGATCGCCGACAAGGTCGAGCGTCAGAACGCCGACGACGAGCTGAAGGATGCCGTCAAGGCAGAGCTGGTCGCAGCCGTTGATGCTGGCGAGCTGCCCGAGACGGCGCTGGGTGAGTTCTCGGCAGCGTACAAGTCGGTGACGAAGAAGATCGTCCGCGGTCGCATCCTCACCGAGGGCGTGCGCATCGACGGTCGTGGACTTGCCGACATCCGTCCGCTGGATGCCGAGGTCCAGGTGATCCCGCGCGTGCACGGTTCGGCGATCTTCCAGCGCGGTGAGACCCAGATCCTGGGCGTCACGACGCTGAACATGCTCAAGATGGAGCAGCAGATCGATTCGCTCTCGCCCACGACGAGCAAGCGCTACATGCACCACTACAACTTCCCGCCGTATTCGACCGGTGAGACCGGCCGAGTGGGTAGCCCGAAGCGTCGCGAGATCGGCCACGGGTTCCTGGCCGAGCGCGCGCTCGTGCCGGTGCTGCCTCCGCGCGAGGAGTTCCCCTACGCCATCCGCCAGGTTTCCGAGGCGCTCGGCTCCAACGGGTCCACCTCGATGGGCTCGGTGTGCGCATCGACGCTGTCGCTGCTGAACGCGGGTGTGCCGCTTCGCGCACCCGTCGCCGGTATCGCGATGGGCCTGGTCTCAGACGAGGTCGACGGTCAGACTCGCTACGCGGCGCTGACCGACATCCTGGGTGCTGAGGACGCGCTCGGTGACATGGACTTCAAGGTCGCCGGCACGAGCGAGTTCGTCACGGCGATTCAGCTGGACACGAAGCTCGACGGCATCCCGTCGTCGGTGCTGTCGGCAGCTCTCACGCAGGCCAAGGAAGCGCGTCTGACGATCCTGAACGTCATCAACGCCGCCATCGACGGCCCCGACGAGATGGCCCCGACCGCTCCGCGCGTGATCAGCGTGCAGATCCCCGTCGACAAGATCGGCGAGCTCATCGGCCCCAAGGGCAAGACGATCAACGCGATCCAGGATGCGACCGGCGCCGATATCTCCATCGAGGAGGACGGCACCGTCTACATCGGCGCGACCGACGGCCCGTCCGCCGAGGCCGCCCGCGCACAGGTCAACGCGATCGCCAACCCCACCAACCCCGAGGTCGGCGAGCAGTTCCTGGGCACGGTCGTGAAGATCGCAACGTTCGGTGCGTTCGTCTCCCTGCTCCCGGGTAAGGACGGCCTGCTGCACATCAGCGAGGTCCGCAAGCTCGCCGGTGGCAAGCGTGTCGAGAACGTCGACGACGTCCTCTCGGTCGGGCAGAAGCTCCTGGTCAAGATCACCAAGATCGACGACCGCGGCAAGCTCTCGCTCGAGCCCGTCATCGACGAGCCCGCCGATCAGGAAGGCCGCGCTGCGGCGAATGAGGGCCCGGAGGCTCCGGCCGAAGGCTGATCCCTGTTTCGAGAACGCCCGTCCCGCTGGGGGCGGGCGTTCTCGCATTCTGGCGTGATCGAAGTGTTATGTAATATTCACGCCTGTGTCGCCTGGCGCCGCCGCGCCGCCGCCAGTACGCCGTACCCTCGAAACACGCGCCGGGGAGCGCGTCGGCATCCGTGACTCACCACCGCGGATACCGTGAAGGGGGTGAGGGAATGGCTGTTTTCGGCGTCGGTGCCGCGGCAACGGCAGGAGCCGGGGCAGTGAACCCCGCCCATCCCTCCGCCCCGATTCCCGTCCTGGGCCAGCCGCTCGGCTCGAACGTGCGCGTCGATCTCGGCGAGACCGGGATGTCGGTCTTCCCGCTGATCCTCGGCGGCGGTGAGTTCGGCTGGACCGTCGACGCGGCCACGAGCCACGAGATCCTCGACACCTATGTGCGTGCGGGCGGCAACGCCGTACACACGGCCGACAGCTTCTCGGGTGGTCGCAGCGAACACATCATCGGCAGATGGATGGCAGACCGCGGCATCCGCGATGACATCGTGCTTGCCGTGCGGGTCGGTGCCCACCCCGATCACCCGGGGCTCGGCCCTGTCGACCTCGTGCGGGCCGCAGAGGCCTCGCTCACGCGCCTCGGTACCGACCGCATTGATGTCCTCTACCTCGACGCTCGGGCAGACACGACCACCGCGGTGGAGGAGACGCTCGCCACCGCTGAGTGGCTCATCAGCGCGGGCAAGGTCCGCGCGATCGGGGCGATCGGGTATCAGGCTGCGCAGCTCGTGGAGGCTCGAATCCTGTGCTCCGCAGGGTACCCCCGGATCTCGGTTCTTGATGTTCCCTTCAACGTCCTGCGGCGGCACGAGTTCGACAGCGATCTGCGGCTGGTCGCCAGCGCTCAGTCGATGGCGGTGACGCCCTCTCACGCCCTCGAGCACGGGTTCTTGTCGGGTCTGCACCGCGACCGTCTCAACGGACCGCTGTCGGTTCGGGCGAAGCAGATCACAGCGAACGTCAACCGACGCGGCACACGCACCCTGAAGGCGCTGGATGCGATTGCCGCGGAGCTGGGCGTCACCAACGCCTCAGTCGCCGTTGCCTGGCTTCTCGCTCAGCGCATCATTACGGCCCCGATCATCAACGCGTTCGCCCCCCACCAGGTCGACGAGCTCGTGCAGGGCGTGGGCGTGCGGCTCACGCGAGCCCAGCTGGCAGATATCGCCCGCGCGGCGGACTGAGACCACCCGCCCGGGCCGAGAGGTTAGGGTAGGACTGTTCCGAGCACGTCGAGGAAGCGGCCCCGTGACCCACTACATCTACCTCGTTCGCCACGGTGAGCATCTGGATGCCGAGCATGGCCTGATCGACGGACCCCTGTCACCCCGCGGCAAGCGGCAGGCAGCTCTGTTGGCCGACCGCCTGTCGGGGATCCCTTTCAACGCGCTCTGGCATTCCCCGCTCGATCGTGCCGCCGAGACAGCGCGGGCAATCGCCGAGCGAATGCCGGCCCTCACCCCGACCCCGTCGGCCCTGCTGTTCGATTGCGTTCCCACGGGCATGGTTGAGGAGACCCCGGCTGTGTTTGAGCCGTTCTTCGGAGCGGTCACCGAAGAAGAGGTCGAAGCGGGTCGTGCGCAAATGGCCGACGCCGTCAACGCCTTCCTCGTGCGCAAATCCGGTGAAGTGCACGAACTGCTCGTGACCCACAACTTCGTCATCGGATGGTTCGTTCGCGAGGTCTTGCAGGCGCCCGAGTGGAAGTGGATGACGCTGAATCAGGCGAACTGCGGTCTGACGGTGCTGGCCCAGAAGCAGGGGAGACCGTGGACGCTGCTGTCTCACAACGACCTCGCCCATATTCCGGTCGAAGACCGCACCGGGCTTCCCGAGGCTTACGCGTTCTGAGCGTGCGCTGCGCGGCCGGATGCCGCGGATAGGCTGGAACCCATGACCACACGCGTCGCCATCGTCGGTGCCACGGGCAAGCTCGGCGGAATCATCCGCGATGTTGTTGCTGCTGAGCCCGGATTCGAGGTCCATGCTGAGCTCAACTCGCGCTCAGCGATGTCAGCCCTTGACGGCGCCGATCTCGTCGTGGATGCAACGATTCCCGCCGTGTCGATCGAGGTGGTGCGCGCCGCAGCGCAGCGCGGGCTCGATATCATCGTCGGGACCTCGGGGTGGTCGGCCGAGCGTATCGCGCGGGTGCGGCCCGAGATCGAACAGGCTGGCATCAGGGCGGTATTCATTCCGAACTTCTCGCTCGGATCCGTGATCGGTTCAGCGCTCTCTGCCGCCGCTGCTCCCTTCTTCCCGTCGATCGAGATCATCGAAGCGCACCGCGAGACCAAGATCGACTCGCCGTCAGGAACGGCGGTGCGTACCGCTGAACTGATCGCTGCGGCCCGTGCAGATGCAGGCCCGGTCGCCGCTCCCCACGTCGACCAGCGCGCACGAGGTCAGCAGGTCGCGAGCGTGCCCATTCACTCCCTCCGGCGGCCGGGAGTGGTCGCGAGTCAGAACGTCGTGCTCTCGGGGCCGGGGGAGACACTCACCCTCACCCACGACACCATCGACCCTGCAGCCGCCTATGCGCCGGGCATCCGGCTCGTGCTCGGAGCTGTCGCCGGTCGCGTTGCCGGCGTCGAGCCCGGCAGTGTCGTCATCGGGCTTGACACCTTCCTTGACATCGGCATCCGCCTGCCGTCATTTGTCGACCAGGCCCCCGTGGACGAGGGCGGCGTGCCGGGGCAGGTAGCCCGCGCCACCGGCGCATGAGTTCGCGCATCGCCGTCGGAGTGATGGCGGCGCTTCTGCTGCTGTACATCGTGCTGGTCGCTCAGCGGGCGTGGCTGTTGCTGATCAGCGGCGACCCGGTCGGTGTGGCGATGGGGGCGGTGCTGGTCGTCTTGCCGGTGATCGCGGTCTGGGCGCTGTGGCGCGAGCTGTGGTTCGGCGTGCGCGCCGAACAGCTCGGGCGACGTCTCGAGGCCGAGGGTGAGCTTCCGGACGATCTCGTCACGGTTCGCCCCAGCGGGCGAGTGATGCGCTCGGATGGGGACGCGCTGTTTCCTCGCTTCAAGGCCGACGTCGAAGACGCTCCGGAGGACTGGCGAGCCTGGTACCGATTGGGGATCGTCTACGACGCCGCGGGGGACCGGCGCCGAGCCCGGGAGGCCGTGAGAACAGCCATTCGGATCGAGCGCGACCAGGGGCGGCAGAACTGACCCGGCTGCGGCTTATCAGTTCTTGCCGACGGCTGCCCGAACCGCGTTCTCGGCCGTCTCGTGCGTCCACGTAAAGCCGGATGCTGCGAGCGCTTCGGGGATGACGTACGCGTCCGTGGTCAGCAGCGACTCGGTCGGGTCTGATCCCAGCACGAGCTTGAGGCCCCACTCAGGTACCCGCAGCAGGTACGGACGGTTCAACTCACGGGCAAGCGCGAAGCCGATGTCATTCGCGGTTGCACGGGTCGGTCCGCACATGTTCACGGGCCCTGTCGTGCCGCTGTCGATGATGTGCCGGATCGCTCGGACCTCGTCATCTAGCGAGATCCAGGGCCAGACTTGAGTTCCTCGCCCCAAGGGGCCGCCGAGTCCGAGCCTTGTGAGCAGGATCAGGGGCTTGAGTACACCATCGCGGTGGATGATGGGCGCCGTCCGTAGCGTCGTGACCCGCGCCTGTTCACCGGCACCGTAGGCGGCGCTCTCCCACTCACCGCACAGGTCGGCGAGGAATCCGTCGCCACGCGGGGCGTCCTCGGCGATGGCGCCGGGAGGGTAAGCGCCGTAAAAGCCCACTGCGGAGGCTGACACGAAATGCGGGGCGTTCTCGCCCAGCTCGCGAACGGCACGTGCCAGGGCTCGCGTCGGCGTGACCCGCGACCACAGCAGTGTGTGCTTGTAGGACGAGCTCCACGGGAATCGGCCGATGCTGGCTCCGTTCAAGCCGATAACCGCGTCTGCGCCGTCCAGCACTGCCGGGTCGAGCACGTCGGAGTCGACGAGCCACGGTACCTCGTCAGCACCCGGATCGGGGGTGCGGACGAGGGTCGTCACGCGGACACCGTCGGCCCGCAGACTCTCGGCGAGCGCCCGGCCGATGAGGCCGGACGCTCCGCCGATGACGACGTGTCGCAGAGCGGACTCAGGCAAGCGTCGCCTCGAGGGTGATCTCGATTCCCGCGAGGGCTGCCGAGACCGGGCATCCGGCCTTCGCGGCGTTCGCGATGCGGTCGAAGTCCTCCTGCGACAGGCCCGGCACGGATGCGTGCACGTTGAGGTGGCTTCCGGTGATTCCGGTGCCGGGGATGAAGGTGACAGCGGCCGAGCAGCGCACCGACTCGGGCGGGGTGCCGTTCTGGGTGAGCTCGTGCGAGAACGCCATGCTGAAGCAGGAAGCGTGAGCTGCCGCGATGAGTTCTTCGGGCGTGGTGACCGTCGAGGAGCCTTCGCTACGGGCCTTCCAGTTGACATCGAACGTGCCGAGGTGGGAACTGTCGAACGTCACTGTTCCCGACCCGTCGGTCAGGCTTCCGTTCCAGACGGTGGTGGCTTCGCTCGTCACGGACATGGGGACCTCCCTGGTCGTCACGCACCCGGAGTGGGCGCTTCCGCGGTCAGCCTAATGGCGTTTCGCGGGGGAGGGCAGGCTCGTGACAAAACCCGCGCGCTGGCCGGATGCCTGGATCAGGCGGCGCCGGCGGGGCGCCGACCGAGAACTCCCGCTCGCTGCAGCACGAGGTAGAGCTGGCATCCCAGGCACAGCCCGAACACGGCGTTGAGGAACGCTGCGACGAACGCTGCAGCGGCTGCTGCAGGAACTCCCCAGGGCACGCCGACAAGGAACAGGAGAATGCCGATCGCGGTGACGAACAGGCCCACCCCCTGCGCGAAGCGGGGCGGGCGGGGATCTTCGAGCTCGCTGGGCGGCGCCAGGCGGGGCTGGATGAGGGCGCGATACAGAGCGCCCCACGGGGCGGTGCGCGGCGAGACGACACCCCACAGGAACAGCAGGGCGATCGCGACCAGCAGTACGAAGGCCGCGATACTGGCGCCGGTCAGTCCGAGGAACACGTCGATGAGGAGCAGGACGGAGGTGATCGCGGCGGCGAACCGCGGACCCCGAGGGTCGATACCGCGGGCTTTGTCAGGCATGGGCGCTCTCTGTCGTCAGTCGCTGAAGCTCGAGCTCGAGCACGTGGCGGTTCGGCACGCCGCCGAATCGAGTCTGGACTGCGCCATCACGGTCGAGCACGAGGGTCGTGGGGGTCTGCAGCACGTTGAAGTGGCGCGCGATATCGGGGCGATGGGTGAGGTCGACATCCAGATGGCGAACTCCGGGACGCGACGCGGCGATCTCGGCGAGCGTGCGGTGGACCCCGGGGCATCTGCTGCACATCTCGGTGCTGAACTGCAGCAGTGTTGCCGCGTCCCCGAGTCGGTCCGCGCCGAGGCGTGCGGGTTCGACGATCTCATGGTTGACATCCCGCCGTGCGCGCCCCTGACGGGTGCGCAGCAGGATGCCGATCACGGCGCTGACCGCGACCAGAACGGCGATGCCCACGAGAGCAGAGACGGGTTCCACGGCATCCCACACTAAGCGACCTGGGCCGGGGAGGGGCGCACGTGACGGACTGTGACACGACGGCGGGCAGAACGCCGGTTGCAGGAGGCAGGACGCGCCCGGCGCGCACCGTGCCGCGCGAGGTTGCGCGAGTAGGGTGTGAGCCGTGACCGACATCGAGTTTCGCAGCGACGTGACCGTCGAGCTTGTCCGAGCCAGTGCCGCAGATTCCGACGTCTTGTTCGCGGCGCGGGTATCCACCCTGGGCGAACAGACCCTCGGCGATGCGGCAGCGGGGGTTGAAGCATCCGACCGCGACCGCGGATTGATCAACTACCTGATGCGCGACCGGCACGGTTCACCGTTCGAGCACAACTCGATGACCTTCTACGTGCAGGCGCCGATCTTCGTGTTCCGCGAGTTCATGCGGCACCGGATCGCCTCCTACAACGAGGAATCCGGGCGCTACCGCGAACTGCGGCCGGTGTTCTACGTTCCAGCCCCCGAGCGCAAGCTCGTGCAGGTCGGAAAGCCCGGCGCGTACGACTTCATCGACGGCACCCCCGAGCAGACCGAGATCGTCGACGAGGCGACACGCGAAGCATCCGTGCACGCGTTCGCGGCGTATCAACGGATGTTGGATGCCGGCGTCGCCCGCGAGGTTGCGCGCATCGTGCTGCCGCTGAACACTTACTCGTCGATGTACGTCACGATGAACGCCCGGTCGCTCATGAACTTCTTGTCGCTGCGAACCAAGGTCGAAGGCTCGCACTTCCCCTCGTTCCCGCAGCGAGAGATCGAGATGTGCGCCGAGAAGATGGAAGACCTGTGGGCGACGCTGATGCCGATGACCCACGCCGCGTTCGCAGCCAACGGACGCGTCGCTCCGTGATGGCTTGCCCCAGGATCCGCTGAGTCGCATGCCGAAGACCGTTCTCGTCACCGGGGCAAGCTCAGGGCTCGGCGCCGAGTATTCTCGCCGCCTCGCCGCACGGGGGGCCGATGTCGTGCTCGTGGGTCGGGACAGGGCAGCCCTGGATGCCGTTGCCACCGAGATCCGTGATCGCTACCGCGTTCAGGCCGAGACCCTCGTTGCCGACCTGACGAAGCCGCGGCAGCGGGCGAAGGTCGAAGCCCGGTTGACCGACCCCGAGCGCCCCATCGAGGTCCTGGTGAACAACGCCGGGTTCGGGTTGCCCCTCGCGTTCGAACGCAACGACATCGATGACGAGGCGCGGCATCTGGAGCTGCATGTTGAGGTGCCGATGCGGCTCATGCACGCGGCCCTCGGGCCGATGCTCAGCCGTGGTCACGGGCGAATCATCAATGTCGCATCCGTGGCCGCCTATACACCGCGATCGACCTATGGCGCCGTCAAGCGCTGGGTGGTCGAGTTCTCACGCTGGGCTAACGCTGCCTATGCGCCGTCCGGGGTGACGGTGACCGCGGTCTGTCCCGGCTTCACCCACACGAACTTCCACGAGCGGATGGGGCTGGCGCCGGGCCGCGAGGGCGTGGCCGATTGGCTCTGGCTCGATGCCGACGTCGTTGTCGAGCAATCCCTGCGCGATGCGGCCCGCGGCCGGGCCGTCTCGATCCCGTCGGTGAAGTGGAAGGCGATCACCGCCGTCGCGCGCCTGCTGCCGGCATCCGTCTCTGCAGCCGCGGGCCGCCGCGGTCGCTGAGACTCGTCAGTTCACGCGCCCCAGGTGGATGGCGGCGAACATCAGCGCCGCGATCGTCTCGCCGTCGCTGATCTCGCCATCACGAATCATCCCCAGCACCTCGGGGAATGGCACCCACGACACCTCGTCGATCCCCTCCTCGTGGCGCTCCGTCGCATCGGCTCCGGCGATGGGCTCGAGGCCGGTAGCGAGGAAGACGTGCTCGGGGGCGTCGGCGATGCCGTTGAGGGCATACATGAAGCCGATCTCGGTGAACTCGCTCGCCTGGAGCCCGGTCTCTTCACGCAGCTCGCGCTCCGCAGCGTCCCGCGGAGCCTCGCCGTCGGTGCCGCCCGCGGGAACCTCGATGGATCGGTTGCCGGTTGGATAGCGCTCGAGGGTGACCAGGCAGACCCGGTCGTGCGCATCGACGGCCACGACGAAAACTGCCGGATGCTGCATCCTGACCACGCCATAGATCCCTGCGCCGGCAGGGCCGCTGACGCTGTCTTCTCGAACCGCGATCCATCGGTTCTCATAGATCGATCTCGAGGATTCTGTGCGCCACGACATGGCACCAGGCTAGAGCGCCGAGGCGCCGCCGGATGCCGAACCGATAGCCTGAACCCATGACGCACTCGACAAACCCGTTCGGGCAGGTGCTCGTCGCGCTGGTCACTCCCATGACCGCCGACGGCGAGGTCGACTGGCCGGCGGTCGAGAAGCACATCGACGATGTGATCGGCGCCGGGGCCGACGGCATCGTCGTGACGGGAACCACGGGGGAGACCTCGACCCTGACTGACGCCGAGAAGATTCGCCTCGTCGAGGTCGGCAAGGATGTCGCGGCAGGCCGTGCCGCCATCATCACCGGCGGCGGCTCCAACGAGACCGCCCACGCGATCGAGCTTTACAAGGCCAGCGAGAAGGTCGGCGCCGACGGCATCATGATCGTCACGCCGTACTACAACAAGCCGACTCAGGCCGGCATCCTGACCCACTTCCGTCTCGTCGCCGACGCCACGGACCTCCCCGTCATCCTCTACGACATCCCGGGCCGAACCGGAGTTCCGATCCAGTACGAGACGATCCTGCGGCTCGCCAAGCACCCGAACATCCTCGCCATCAAGGACGCCAAGGGCGACTTCAGCGAGGTCAGCCGCGTGCTGAACCAGACCGACCTGATGTACTTCTCGGGCGACGATGCGAACGTGCTGCCACACCTGTCGATCGGGGCGACCGGCCTGATCGGGGTGACCGCCAACATCGCCGCGCAGCCCTACCGGGTGATCGTGGATGCCGTCAACGCCGGTGACCTGGCGGTAGCAACTGCGGCCCACCGCCAGCTCGAGCCGCTCGTGCGGGCCGTCATGACCCACGTTCCCGGCACCGTCTCGGCCAAGTACATCCTCCACGGGCTCGGCCGGATCACCAGCCCGCGCGTGCGCCTGCCGTTGGTGGGCCCGGAGGAGTGGGAAGCCGCCAAGATCGAGGACGAACTCGCTCTTGTCTCGGGTGTTCCCGGTGTCGATTTCTCGAACTTCCGCCCTGACCGCAACGCTGCCGCCGGCGGCGCCCTGCCCAAGGTCTCGGGCACCACGCGCTGATTCGCAGCGCCGATAGGAGTCGCATGTCCAACGCTGTTCTCGCCCCGCCCCCGCTCGAATCGGGGACGCTGCGCGTCATCCCGCTCGGGGGTCTCGGCGAGGTCGGCCGCAACATGACCATCTTCGAGTTCGACGGCAAGATCCTCGTCCTGGACTGCGGCGTGCTCTTCCCCGAGGAACACCAGCCGGGCGTGGATCTGATCCTCCCCGACTTCGAACCGCTCAAGTCGCGCCTCGACGACATCGTCGGCATCGTGCTCACGCACGGCCATGAGGACCACATCGGCGCCGTTCCGTACCTGCTCAAGCTCAAGGGTGATCTGCCGCTGATCGGCTCGGGGCTTACCCTTGCCCTCACAGAGGCCAAGCTCAAGGAGCACCGCCTGCGTCCCTACACCCTCACGGTGAAGGAGGGACAGGTCGAGCGTCTGGGCCCCTTCGAGCTCGAGTTCGTGGCGGTCAACCACTCGATTCCCGACGCGCTCGCGGTTGCCATCCGAACCGAGGCGGGTACGGTGCTGGCCACCGGCGATTTCAAGATGGACCAGCTCCCGCTGGATGGGCGCCTGACCGACCTGCGTGCGTTCTCGCGCCTCGGTGAAGCCGGGGTCGACCTCTTCCTCGTCGACTCCACCAACGCCGACGTGCCGGGATTCACGCCACTGGAGAAAGAGATCGGTCCGGTCCTTGACCAGGTGATCGGCAAGGCACCGCGCCGCGTCATCGTCGCAAGCTTTTCCAGCCACGTTCACCGCGTTCAGCAGGTGATGGATGCCGCAGCTGCCCACGGACGCCGTTTGGCGCTGCTCGGTCGCAGCATGGTGCGCAACATGACGATCGCCGAAGACCTCGGCTACCTGCACGTGCCCGACGGCCTTCTGATCGACTACAAGAAGGCGCGGAATCTGCCCGACGACCAGATCGTCTACATGTCGACGGGGTCGCAGGGAGAGCCGATGGCGGTGCTCTCGCGTATGGCCAACCTCGACCACGAGATCGAGCCCGGACCCGGCGACACCGTCATTCTCGCTTCGAGTCTGATCCCCGGCAACGAGAACGCCGTCTACCGGGTCATCGATGGGCTCACCAAGCTCGGCGCCAACGTCGTGCACAAGGCCAACGCCAAGGTCCACGTGTCGGGTCACGCTGCAGCGGGGGAGCTGCTCTACTGCTACAACATCCTGAAACCGCGCAACGTGCTGCCCGTCCACGGCGAGTACCGGCACCTGATGGCCAATGCTCAGCTTGCACAGCAGACCGGCGTCCCGGCCGAGAACACGATCGTCGCCGAGAACGGGTCGGTCATCGACCTGCGCGACGGTGTCGCGCGCAACGTCGGTCAGCTCGATCTCGGGTTCGTCTACGTCGACGGATCAAGCGTTGGTGAGATCACCGACGCCGATCTCAAAGACCGTCGCATTCTGGGCGAAGAGGGCTTCATCTCGGTGATCGTCGTCGTGGATGCCGCGACCGGCCGCATCATTTCCGGCCCCGAGGTCCACGCGCGAGGCTTTGCGGAGGACGCGGCAGTTTTCGAGAGTGTGAAGCCCAAGATCGCTGCAGCGCTCGCCGAAGCCGCGCAGTCCGGTGTGCGAGACAACCATGCGCTCTCACAGGTCGTGCGCCGAACGATTGGCCGGTGGGTCAACCAGTCCCTGCGTCGCCGACCGATGATCGTGCCGCTGGTCATCGAGGCCTGAGCTTCGGGGCCACCCCATCGGCGGTGGTTCGGCCACTCGCTACAATCACGGCATGCCCGCCACCTTCAGCATCCGCCCGGCGACCGCCGCCGACGGCGCGTTCCTGGGTGACATGGTCGTCGAGGCTGCGAACTGGTCTCCGGGGCGCTCGCGGCCGCGATACGAGGTGCTGACCGCCCCCGAGCACGGCAGGTACGTCTCGGGCTGGATTCGCCCGGGGGATGCGGGGTTCGTTGCGTCGGATCCGCAGGGCGAGCCGATCGGGGCGGCGTGGTATCGGATGTTTCCCCGATCCGATCCGGGGTTCGGCTACGTCGGGACGGGCGTTCCCGAGCTGATCATCGGGGTGCGGCCCATCTGGCGCGCGCACGGGGTCGGCCGCGCACTCCTGCGTTCACTGTCAGACAAAGCCCGTGCCGAGGGCTTCGCGCGGCTGAGCCTGAGTGTGGAGCGCGGCAACTTCGCGGCGGTCTTCTACCGCACGGAGGGTTTCGCGGTCGTCCAGAGCGGCTTCGGCCGCGACACCATGGTCAAGCGCCTGCGCTGAGAGGGCAGAACAGGGGCGGATGCCGACAGGCCGCGTCGTTCCGCGGAATTGTCGGTGGTCGCACCTACCGTGGAGGTCATGCCGAGGAGTAGCACCAAGACCTCGACCTCTGGTCGTGCGCCCGCCAAGGGTTCGCGTTCGCGCGCGTCAGCGCCGGCGCCCAAGCGGTACGTCGGTGACGAGGAGCGTCCCGCACTGATCGTGCGGATGTGGATGGGCCTGGCGCACGCGACCGGCGGGATGTTCCGCGCGTTCGGTCCCGAGACCCTCGAGAAAGACCAGCGCCGCGACGGATTCCCCTTCTTCCTCGGGCTCCTGGCAATCGCCGGTGCGGTCGTGGAGTGGTTCTTCATCGGCTCGGATGTCGGTGAGACGATCTCCGCCTACTCGGTCGGCGCGCTCGTCGGCCGCGTCGCCTTCGTGCTGCCGGTGCTGCTGGTGATCCTCGCGGGCTGGTTGTTCCGGCATCCGGCATCCGTTCACGACAACGGCAGGATCGGAATCGGTTTCGGCCTCATCATCCTGGTCATCGCGGCGTTCGCGCACGTCTACGGCGGCCGTCCGCAGCCGCGTGACGGCTTGCCCGCGCTCAGTGCCGCGGGAGGCGTCTTCGGCTGGATGCTGGGGGAGCCGCTCGCTCTGGGATTGACCTCGATCGGTGCGGGCATCGTGCTGAGCCTGCTCGGCATCCTCAGCATCCTGATCCTCACCAAGACGCCACCCAACCGTATCGGCAGGCGTCTGGGTGACCTCTATGCCTGGATGTTCGGTGCCGACCGTGCCACGGGCCCCGCCGAGTCGACCGATACCGACGAGACCGAGTCTGCCGAGCGTACGTCCTTGCCGTGGTGGCGTCGGAACAGCTCGGGGCGCGAGCAGGATCCCGATGGCGGCATGTCGACGGATGACTTCCTCACCGAACTCCTTCCGCCGGGCCCGCCCGAGGGAGGCTTCGATCAGGCCTTCGCGGCGGTGGCGTCGGATGCGCCGGCCCCCGATGCCCTCACCGAGGTCATCGATCCTGCCGTCCTCGACGGCGCGAAGAAGGCGGTCCGCGCTTCGCACACGGGCCTGCAGGATGACGACGCCGATGATGAGGATGCCGCGCTTCCCGGCGTGATCGGCATCGGAAGCGACGCTCCCCGCTCGGCTCCGACCGCGCCCTACCGTCTCCCGTCGGTGAACAACCTCTCGGCAGGAACTCCCGCGAAGTCGCGTTCGGAGGCCAACGACGCGGTGGTCCGAGCAATCACGAGTGTCTTCGAGGAGTTTTCGATCAACGCGCGGGTGACGGGCTTCTCCCGCGGACCGACAGTCACGCAGTACGAGATCGAGCTCGGCCCCGGCGTGAAGGTCGAGCGCATCACGGCGCTCACCAACAACATCGCTTACGCCGTCGCATCCAACGAGGTTCGTATCCTCGCGCCCATCCCCGGCAAGAGCGCGATCGGGGTCGAGATCCCCAACGCCGACCGTGAGATCGTCACGCTTGGCGACGTCCTGCGTTCGGCGGCTGCCACCGGGTCCACGCATCCGATGACGATCGGGGTGGGCAAGGATGTCGGCGGCGGATTCGTCATCGCGAACCTCGCCAAGATGCCCCACCTTCTGGTGGCAGGCTCCACGGGTTCTGGAAAGTCGAGCTTCGTGAACTCGATGATCACGAGCCTGCTGATGCGGGCCAAGCCGTCCGAGGTACGGATGGTCCTGATCGACCCCAAGCGCGTCGAACTGACCTCGTACGCAGGCGTGCCGCACCTGATCACGCCCATCATCACGAACCCCAAGAAGGCTGCCGAAGCCCTCCAGTGGGTCGTGAAAGAGATGGACATGCGCTACGACGACCTCGCGTCGTTCGGGTTCCGCCACATCGACGACTTCAACCGCGCTGTCGTCGCCGGTGAAGTGAAGCTGCCGCCCGGGAGCGAGCGTGTTCTCAAGCCCTACCCGTACCTCTTGGTCGTGGTCGACGAGCTCGCCGACCTCATGATGGTCGCCCCACGCGACGTCGAAGACTCGATCGTGCGTATCACCCAGCTGGCGCGAGCGAGCGGCATCCATCTCGTACTGGCGACCCAGCGACCCTCTGTGGATGTCGTGACCGGCCTCATCAAGGCCAACGTGCCCTCGCGTCTGGCCTTCGCGGTAACCAGCGTCACCGACTCTCGCGTCATCCTCGACCAGCCCGGCGCTGACCGCCTGATCGGCCAGGGCGATGCCCTCTTCCTGCCGATGGGGGCTTCCAAGACCCTCCGCGTGCAGGGTGCGTGGGTCAGTGAGTCCGAGATCGAGAAGGTCGTCGCTCATGTGACCGGGCAGGCGCGCCCCGAGTATCGCTCGGACGTGCAGGCAGCGGCCGAGAAGAAAGAAGTGGATGCCGACATCGGTGACGACCTCGAACTGCTGCTGGCTGCAGCAGAACTCGTCGTCTCGACGCAGTTCGGCTCGACCTCGATGCTCCAGCGCAAGCTCCGGGTCGGCTTCGCGAAGGCTGGCCGCCTGATGGATCTGCTCGAATCGCGGGAGATCGTCGGTCCTTCCGAGGGCTCAAAGGCGCGCGATGTGCTCGTGACGGCCGAGCAGCTGCCGGACGTGCTTGCGCGCCTGCGCGGCGAGGACGCGCCAGGTGTGGCATCCGAGGACCCGTACGGTCCTGACGCGGTCGATGGGCAGTTCGCCGGGTACGAGGTCGTTGACGGTGACGACGGCAGCGAGGATGCCTGGGGGCAGACCGGCCGCGACTGACCGGTCTCATCACGCGAGCGCGCGGGCCTCGCGCAGTAGGCTCGGCCCATGGCGATTCCGCGGCAGCTGCCCAACGCGATCACGATCGTGCGCATCCTCATGGCGCCGGTCTTCCTCTGGATGTTGCTGGCGGACGGGGGATCGGACGGTGCGCTCCGGTGGTGGGCTGCGGTGATCTTCATCGTCGCCATCGCCACGGACGGGATCGACGGGTATCTTGCCCGCAAGTACGAGATCGTCACTGACCTCGGCAAGCTCCTGGACCCGATCGCCGACAAGGTGCTCACGGGGTTCGCGTTCATCGGACTGTCGATCCTCGGCGAGTTGCCCTGGTGGATCACCATCGTGGTTCTGATTCGCGAGGTCGGAATCACGATCTATCGCTTCATTGTGGTGAGCGATCATGTTCTGGCTGCAGCCTGGATGGGAAAGCTCAAGACCGTCGCGCAGGCTGTTGCGCTCTCGCTCGCCCTGCTGCCGCTGTGGAACCTCGTCGGTGACTGGATCTTCTGGGTCAACGGCGTGGCGATGGCGATCGCCGTCATCCTGACCATCGCGAGCGGGATCGACTATGTCGTCACCGAGGTCCGAGCCGCTCGCGCGCGGCGGGGTGAGGTGGCGCGCTCGGCGGAGTCATGACGCCCGACGTCTCCGCGGATGCGTCCGAGGTCCTCGCGACACTTCGCTCCCGAGGATGGCGGCTGGGTGTTGCCGAGTCCCTCACCGGCGGCGCGCTCGCTTCGGCGTTCGTGTCGATCCCAGGAGCATCGGACGTCCTGCGCGGCGGCATCGTCGCGTACGCCACCGATCTGAAGGCAAGCCTTCTCGGGGTTGATACCGCGCTCCTGCACCGCGCGGGTGCGGTGCACCCCGAGGTTGCGGTTCAGATGGCCCGCGGCATCCGGGTCGCCACCGCTCACGATGGTGTCCTCGCCGAGGTCGGGATCGCCACAACCGGGGTCGCGGGACCTGACCCGCAAGACGGAGCACCGGTCGGACGCGTTTATGTTGCCGTCGTGACACCCGAACGCGAGGCGGTCACCGAGCTTCAACTCGCCGGTGGCCGGGCGGCGATTCGTGCGGAAGCGGTCGCGGCCGCCCTCGAGATGCTGCGCGTTTCGCTCTGAGCGAGCGCGGGCCGGAAGCGGGAACACCCGATGTTTCGGATGCGTTACTTTCGGTGATTCCCACCCATTCCCCAGAAGGCGGCGTTAGTGTGACCTACATCGGTGTTGTACTGTTGTCCACCCGCGACACCAGCGGAATCACCACCAACAGAAGCGGTCAGTGAGGAGGGGACCCGAGATGGTACTGGTACGTCAAGAGATCGGCGAAGTCCTGCGCGACTTCCGTCAGCAGAAGGGTCGCACCCTCCGTCAGGTCGCCAGCCGCGCAAGCGTCGCGCTGGGTTACTTGAGCGAAGTGGAGCGCGGCCAGAAGGAAGCCTCGAGCGAGATCCTCGCCTCTGTAGCCGAAGCGCTCGATGTTCCTATCTCGACGATCATGCGCGAAGTCGGTGACCGCCTCGCCGTACTCGAGGGCCTGCAGACCTTCCCCGATGTCGTCCCCGACGAGCTTGTCGCGTCGATGGACGCCGAGCTCTCGTTGCGCTGACCAGCGCCGCGATCTGCATGCGTCGTAGCGAATTCGATCGCGCCGTCACCGACGAGTTCGGTGCGCAGTCAGCTGCACTTCTCGCGGACCTCGTTCTGACCGGCGTCGGTGGGCGCACCGCGACCGAGGCGCTCACCGCTGGTGTTCCGCCGCGGGAGGTGTGGCTCGCGCTGTGCGCAGAGACGGACGTGCCCGCGCAACGCCGGTACGGCGTCGGTCGCCTCGAACCTCGCCGCTGATGTGACGGCGTGTCGTCGAAGATCTGTTCGATGACCCCGTAGTCTCCTGCACAAGTGGAGTCGAGAAGGCGTTCCCTCACGACACGCGGACGGACCGGCAGCGATGTCGGAGCCCCCACGTACCGTGAGCAGCGTCGAACGACACCACACGCCTTGTCGGGCTGATGCTCATCCGAGTCGCAGCGCGACAGCCTACAGGCGGCCGATTCTCCGGAGCCGGACAGACCGACGACGGACCGAGTGCTGAAGGAGCACACGCCATGCCCACACCCGCAGACCGCGAGAAGGCGCTCGATTCAGCGCTCGCGCAGATCGACAGGCAGTTCGGAAAGGGCTCGGTGATGCGACTGGGCAGCGACGAGCGCGCACCGGTCGAGGTCATCCCGACCGGCTCCATCGCCCTTGACGTGGCACTGGGCGTCGGTGGACTACCGCGCGGTCGGATCATCGAAATCTACGGTCCGGAGTCATCGGGAAAGACGACTCTCACCCTCCATGCCATCGCCAACGTCCAGAAGGCTGGTGGCATTGCTGCGTTCATTGACGCTGAGCACGCGCTCGATCCCGACTACGCACAGAAGCTTGGCGTCGACATCGATCAGCTTCTCGTCTCACAGCCTGACACGGGAGAGCAGGCGCTGGAGATCGCCGACATGCTGATCCGATCGGGAGCCATCGATCTGGTGGTCATCGACTCGGTCGCCGCGCTCGTGCCCAAGGCTGAGATCGAGGGCGAAATGGGTGACTCGCACGTCGGTCTGCAGGCTCGCCTCATGTCCCAGGCGTTGCGCAAGCTCACCGGTGGCTTGAACCAGACCAAGACGACGGCGATCTTCATCAACCAGCTGCGCGAGAAGATCGGCGTCTTCTTCGGTTCACCCGAGACCACTGCCGGTGGAAAGGCGCTGAAGTTCTATGCGTCGGTGCGCCTGGACATCCGCCGGATCGAGACGCTGAAGGACGGCACGGATGCCGTCGGTAACCGCACGCGGGTCAAGGTCGTCAAGAACAAGATGGCGCCGCCGTTCAAGCAGGCCGAGTTCGACATCCTCTACGGCACGGGCATCTCTCGCGAGGGGAGCCTCATCGACTTCGGCGTGGAGCATGGCATCGTGAAGAAGTCCGGAGCCTGGTACACCTACGAGGGCGAGCAACTGGGGCAGGGCAAAGAGAACGCACGATCGTTCCTGCTCAAGAACGAAGACATCGCGGCCGACATCGAGACGAAGATCAAAGAGAAGCTCGGTATCGGCGGGGCAAAGCCCGCGGGTGATGTCGAAGACGAACTCGCCAAGCGGCGCCCGGCCTGATCATGACGCGTGAGACCGGGGGCGAGCAGTCGCTCGCCCCCGTCATCCCGCTGTTCGGTGACGGGGCCTTCTCTCGCGGCGCAGCTTCCCGCGACGCAGCCTCCAGCCATGATGACCTCTTCGGTGAAGATCACGGTGAAGCCTGCGCGGAACTGACCGCAGGCACGTGGCATTCGACGTGGGTCGATGACGACGATCTTGCTGAGGATGATGACGACTCCTACTTCGCCGACCCATACGGGGAATCTCGTGCGTCGTCAGCCGTCACCCGTGCTGCGCTCGATCGACTGATCAAGCGGTTGCGCCGGCGCGGACTGTCGGAGGCGGAAGCCACCGATGAGCTGGTCGCGGACGGCGTTGAGAAGGTCGTAGCAGAGGTGCTCGTGGCCGAACTCGTGGGAAAGAGATGGCTCGGCGATGCCGACCTCGCAGAGCAGCTCGTGCACACCGCGGTCACCAGACGTCGCGAAGGGCGGCGCGCGATCGCCCAGGTGCTCGCCAAGCGCCGCATTCCCCGTGACGTCGCTGATGCGGCGCTGGCCAGGCTCCCTGATGACGACGCCGAACGGGCTCTCGAATTCGCACGTCAAAAGGCTGGCGGATACCGTGGCATCGCTGTCGACGTCGCGATCCGGCGCCTGGTCGGTCAGCTGCAGCGACGCGGTTACCCACCGGGGGTGGCGATGACTGCGGCGCGGCTTGCACTGGCTGACCCCCGCGACTGAGCCCGACCCTCGGACCCACCGGCTGCGTGGATATCGGTGGCTTGCCGTCGCTGATGCGGAGCAGACGCGCACTCGGCCAGTACCCCGGAGCGGCTCGTAGAATGGCAGGCACTATGACCACCCCATCCGCTTCGCCGACGTTCATCGCGCCGTCCGCCGCAGCCGTGTCACCCACGGGAGCGGCGCGGACGTACGAGGTGCGCACCTTCGGCTGCCAGATGAACGTCCATGACTCCGAGCGACTCTCCGGGTCGCTCGAGAGCGCTGGCTACGTGCGCGCGGCTGCCGGTGACGAAGCCGACATCGTCGTCATCAACACCTGCGCGGTCCGTGACAATGCCGCGGGCAAGCTCTACGGCACGCTCGGGCACCTCAAGTCCCGCAAAGACAAGCGCGAGGGAATGCAGATCGCCGTCGGCGGATGCCTCGCGCAGATGGACAAGGAGCGGGTCCTCGAGAAGGCGCCGTGGGTGGACGTTGTCTTCGGCACGCACAACATGGGTTCGTTGCCGACTCTGCTCGAGCGTGCGCGGCACAACGAGGAAGCGGAGCTCGAGATCCTCGAGTCGCTCGAGATCTTCCCCTCGACTCTTCCCACCAAGCGCGACAGCGCGGCGTCGGGATGGGTGTCGATCTCGGTCGGATGCAACAACACCTGCACGTTCTGCATCGTTCCGAGTCTTCGTGGCAAGGAGAAGGATCGGCGCCCCGGCGACATCCTGAACGAGATCCGACTGCTCGTCGACGACGGGGCGATCGAAGTGACCCTCCTCGGGCAGAACGTTAACTCCTACGGTGTCGAGTTCGGCGACCGGCAGGCGTTCGGCAAGCTGCTGCGCGCGGCGGGGGAGATCGAGGGCCTCGAACGCATTCGTTTCACGAGTCCGCACCCTGCCGCGTTCACCGATGACGTGATCGATGCGATGGCCGAGACTCCCGCGGTCATGCCCCAGCTCCACATGCCCCTCCAGTCGGGAAGCGACCGGATCCTGCGAGCCATGCGCCGCTCGTATCGGAGCGACAGATTCCTCGGCATCCTTGACCGTGTGCGCGAACGAATTCCGCATGCCGCGATCTCCACCGACATCATCGTTGGGTTCCCGGGCGAGACCGACGAGGACTTCGAAGACACGATGCGAGTCGTTGAACGCGCCCGGTTCGCCAGTGCCTTCACCTTCCAGTACTCGATTCGGGAAGGAACCCCGGCGGCGACGATGGCCGACCAGGTTCCGAAGGCGGTCGTGCAGGAGCGTTACAACCGGCTCATCGAACTTCAGGAACGCATCAGTCTCGAAGAGAACCAGGCTCAAGTCGGCCGGGAGCTCGATGTGCTCGTTTCGACGGGCGAGGGCAAGAAGGATGCCGAAACCCGACGCCTGACGGGCCGCGCCGAAGACAACCGGCTCGTGCATTTCGAGGTGCCCGAAGGCTCGGATGTCCCGCGGCCCGGCGATGTCGTCACGGTCGCGGTGACCCATGCTGCGCCGTTCCACCTCCTCGCCGATGCGCCCGAGGGTGGACGACTTCGGGTTCGCCGCACGCGCGCCGGCGATGCGTGGGATCGGTCGCTCGCCGAGTCGTGCGCCGTGCCGAGCCCGTCCGCGTCCGGTGAGCGGCGTGCGGTCTCGCTGGGTGTGCCCTCGCTCCGTGTGAGCGCGTGACGCCAACCCCGCGGGTCCCAAGCCGCTGCATCTGCGGCACGTGTGTGCGTGCGCTGTTCATCTTTCCGCCGCAAACGCACACAACAACAGCACACGTGGGGATCGGCCGGCATGGACGCGAGCGCTGACGTGATGGCGGAGCCGACGCTCTGGGTCATCGTCGGGGCCACGGGAACCGGCAAAAGCGAGACGTCCCTCGCCCTGGCTGAGGAACTGACGCGGCGCGGGCGGCGCGCAGAGATCATCAACGCGGACGCCATGCAGTTGTACCGCGGCATGGACATCGGAACGGCCAAGCTCCCCGAGGCGGAGCGCAGGGGCATCCCGCACCACCTCCTCGACGTGCTGGAGGTCACCGAGGAGGCTGCCGTTGCGGCATATCAGCCCGCAGCACGTGCGGCGATCGCAGATATCCAGGAGCGCGGCGCGGAAGCGATCCTCGTCGGCGGATCAGGGCTCTACGTCTCCAGCGTCATCTACGACTTCCAGTTCCCCCCGCGCGACCCAGCGCGCCGAGCCGCGCTTGAAGCCGAAGCCGCCGAGCAGGGCATCGGCGTTCTCATGACCCGCCTTCGTCGCGTTGATCCCGAGACCGCCGCGCGGATCGACCCGGCGAACGAACGGCGCGTGATCCGCGCTCTCGAGGTCATCGAATCGGGAGGCGCCGGACACGGCGCTGCGCTGCCGGATCGACCGCTGACGTGGCATCCGCGAACTCGGATCCTCGGCCGACGCATGCCGAGAGAGGAACTTATCGCTCGCCTCGATACGCGCGTTGAACGGATGTGGGCAGGCGGGCTCCTCGGCGAGGTTGAGGCCCTCCGTGCCGCCGGCATCGAGCGCGGGGTGACCGCTCGCCGCGCCATCGGCTACGCCCAGGCCTTGGCTCAGCTGGCGGGAGATCTCTCGCAAGCAGAGGCAATCGCGCAGACCCAGGCCCTCACGCGCCGTTACGCCCGTCGCCAGGTGTCGTGGTTCCGGCGGTACGCCGGTGTCCACTGGCTTGAACCTGACGACGACGCTACCCGGATGCTGGACCTGTGACGGGATCACCCCGGGGCGAACACGCGGCGGTGCGCTTCTAGACTGAAGGCATGTCGACCCCCATCTCGTTCACCAAGGGCCACGGCACGGGCAACGACTTCGTCATCGTGCCCGACGCCGACGGGGACCTCGACCTGTCCGACGACCAGGTGGCGGCGCTGTGTGACCGACGGTTCGGGGTCGGCGCCGACGGGCTGCTGCGGGTCGTCCGCGCCGCGGCGATCCCCGAGGGCGCTGCAGCCACCGCCGCCGGCGTGGAGTGGTTCATGGACTACCGAAACGCCGACGGGTCGGCTGCGGAGATGTGCGGGAACGGCATCCGTGTCTTCGTGCGGTACCTCACCGCGGTCGGCTGGGCGGATGCCGCAGCAGGCCCGGTGCTGGTGGGTACCCGCGCCGGCATCAAGCCCGTGACAGTCCATGAGCGCGGCTTCGAAGTGGATCTCGGCGCCTTCCAGATCGACGAGTCCGAGGTTCTGGTTCGAGCTCGGCATCTCGACGTCGCGCGGCCTGGAATCGGGGTGGATGTCGGCAATCCGCACGTCGTGGTCGCCCTCCCCACTGCCGATGAACTTGCCGGCATCGATCTCACGCGCGTCCCGCAGCTCGAGCCGGCTCCCGTCGCGGGCGCCAATGTCGAATTCGTCGTGCCGAACGATCCTCTGGTCCAGGGCGGCACGGGGGGCCTCCGCATGCGAGTCTTCGAACGCGGCGTCGGTGAGACGCTGTCGTGCGGCACGGGGGTGGCTGCGGCTGCCCTCGCGGTGCGCCACTGGGCCGGCGCTGCAGCGCCTGACACCTGGCAGGTCGGTGTGCCCGGCGGGGAGCTCGGGGTTCGCGTGGCATCGGTGGACGGCGTCTCGCACGTCTTCCTCGCGGGGCCTGCCACCCTCGTCTTCTCCGGCGAGATGGCGCTGGCCTGACCTCGTGTGGGCCGGCGTCAGACGATGTCGATGGCAGCCGTCGGAGTAGACCCGTGGCGGCGCACTCGCAGCACCCGGAATCCCTTGGCTGTCGCAGAGCGATGCACCGAGTACCCGCGGTGGAAGGTCGTGGTCATCCACCGCTGAAGGGAATCCGAACCGAGGTTGCGCGAGACGACGAGCCACGCATCCGAGCGCTCGTCCAGTCGCGGGATCCAGTCCTCGAGCAGCCCGTGCAACTGATTCTTGCCCACCCGGATCGGAGGATTGGATCGGATCGTTCGAAAGACGACGTCGCCGGGAACATCGTCCGGCAGCACGGCGTTGACATTGGGGAGACCGAGTTCGCTCGCGTTTGTGCGGACGAGGTCCAAGGCTCGCTCGTTGACGTCGACCGCCCACACCGTGGCGTGGGGCGCATCCATCGCAAGGGTAAGCGCGATGGGCCCCCAGCCGCACCCGAGGTCGAGCAGATGTCCGCCTGCGGGCGGGGGAGGCGTGTTCTCCAGCAGGACGGTTGTTCCGATGTCGATGTGATCCGGGCTGAAGATCCCGCCGGCCGTCGTTACCTCGACGGGATGCCCCGCAATCGAGACACGAATGCGGCGGAGATTTTCGGGACTGGAAGGCGACGACGTGAAGTAGTGATCGCTCTCCATGGCGACGAGCGTAGCGGAGGACGGGCCGCCTCCGGGAGGCTAGAGTTTACGGATGCCTGATGGCGGGCATCCCACGGAAATGATGATGGACGAAATCCCAGACACCCAGACCAGCCCAGCGGCGCACCCTGTCGACCCCGTCGACCGGGTGCTCGAGCGTGCCCGCGGTCGATCGGACGTGTGGGTGTTCGGGGCCGCACAGGCTCTGCAAGATGCCGCCACGGCCGGCGGAGCGGACTCGGACGGCGACCAGTGGGATCGCGAAGAGCGCGCCGCGCTGCGACGCATCCCGGGCCTGTCGACTGAACTCGAAGACGTCACCGAGGTCGAGTACCGCCAGCTCCGGCTCGAGAACGTCGTCCTCGTCGGGGTGCACCCGCAGGGCGAGCAGGAGAACGCGGAGAACTCCCTCCGGGAGCTGGCGGCGCTTGCCGAGACCGCCGGTGCCGTCGTGCTCGATGGCGTTCTCCAGCGTCGCCCTCATCCCGATCCCGCCACCTACCTCGGGCGAGGCAAGGCCGAAGAGCTCCGCGACATCGTCGCCACGCTCGGTGCCGACACGGTGATCGCCGACACCGAGCTGGCGCCGAGCCAGCGCCGTGCACTCGAAGACGTCGTCAAGGTCAAGGTGATCGACCGCACCACCGTCATCCTCGACATCTTCAGCCAGCACGCCAAGAGCCGCGAGGGCAAGGCGCAGGTCGAGCTCGCGCAACTCGAGTACCTCCTGCCGCGCCTGCGTGGATGGGGCGAATCGATGAGCCGTCAGGCCGGTGGCCAGGTCGGCGCCGGCGGTGCGGGCATGGGCTCGCGCGGTCCCGGTGAGACCAAGATCGAACTCGACCGCCGCCGCATCCGCACCCGGATGGCGCAGCTGCGGCGACAGATCCGCGACTTCGCGCCGGCGCGGGACGCGAAGCGTGCTGAGCGCCGCCGCAACACGGTGCCCTCGGTTGCGATCGCCGGGTACACAAACGCGGGAAAGTCGAGCCTGCTCAATCGGCTCACGAACGCCGGTGTGCTGGTCGAGAACGCGTTGTTCGCGACGCTGGATGCGACGGTGCGGCGCACCGAGGCATCCGATGGTCGGGTCTACACGCTCACCGACACCGTCGGTTTCGTACGCAATCTCCCACACCAGCTGGTTGAAGCCTTCCGGTCGACTCTCGAGGAGGTCGGCCAATCGGATGTGATCGTGCACGTCGTGGATGCTTCACACCCCGATCCCGCGGCGCAGTTGGCCACCGTTCGTGACGTCATCGGCGATGTCGGAGCGCGCGACCTGCCCGAGATCGTCGTCTTCAACAAGGCCGACCTCGTCGACGAATCGACGCGCATGGTTCTTCGCGGATTGGAGCCAGCGGCGCTGTTTGCCTCTTCTCGCACGGGGGAGGGCATCGCCGAGCTTCGGGCTGCCATCGAGCGGGCGCTTCCGCTTCCGGCGGTCGAAGTGCACGCGATCGTCCCCTATGACCGCGGTGATCTGGTATCCGCGGCTCACGAGTCCGGGCATGTCATTGCCATCACGCACGAGGAGTCCGGGACGGCCCTGCACGCGTTCGTGTCCGAGAAGCTTGCGGCTGAGCTTGCGGCGTTCAGCTCAGCGTCAGCGGTGCAACGCCCGGCGGAGTGAACCCGAACACGGCACCCAGGAAGGCAAGCTCTGTTTCGAGGGCGTGGATGACGGTCTCGGCGCGCCGGAAGCCGTGGGCCTCTCCCTCGTACAGGACGTAGGCATGCGGGATCCCGCGTGCGGCCAGCGCCTCCCGAATCGCCTCTGCCTGTGCCGGGGGTACGACCTCGTCCTCGGCTCCCTGAAGCAGGAGCATGGGGACGTCGAAGCCCTCGGGATGTGACAGGGGAGAACGCTCCAGGTAGAGGTGTTCCGCCTCGGGGAGCGGGCCGATGAGGCCATCGAGGTACCGGGCCTCGAAGTCGTGGGTATCGGCGGCAAGTGCCCGAGCATCGCCGACGCCGTAGCGGGAGACTCCGGCGGCGAACATGTCCGTGCGGGCGATCGCAGCCAGGACGGTCCACCCTCCCGCTGAACCGCCGTCGATCGCGATCCGGGCGGGGTCTGCGAGGCCGGCATCCCCCAGTGCGAGCGCCGCGTCGCGAACGTCCTCGACATCGACGACACCCCACTGTCCCCGAAGCCGCTCGCGATAGGCGCGCCCGTAGCCGGACGACCCGCCGTAGTTGACATCCAGCACACCGATGCCGCGGCTGGCGAAGTAGGCGATCTTCGGGGATGCTGCCCCGCCGACGTGACCTGTCGGGCCACCGTGGACGAGCACGACGTAAGGTGGGAGCTCGTCCTCCGGAGCCGAAGCTGTCGGGTTCGTCGGGGGGAAGGCGAAGGCATGGACCTCGCCCCGGGGGCCTTCGGTGGTCAACTCGATCGGGTGCGGCGTCCACTCTGCCGGCCAGGTCTTCTCTCCGCCGGCGACGGTCTCCCACTGCGCTGTGGCGGCATCGACGAGCCATACTCCGGCAGCGCCGTCCGATCGCGATCCGATGACCAGAGCGCGCTCACCCGCGGCATCCTCAACCGATGCCCCCGAACTCACCGGCCCGCCGAGGTTTCGGATCTCACCGTCCGGGGCGATCGCGATGATCCTGTCGGTGCCGTGGGTGCTGACGCAGACGGCCGTGCCGTCGGTGGTCAGCGAATACCAACGGCCCCCGAGTGACCACAGCGGCCCGCCGGTGTCCTCCGGGACCGCGGCGACGCACCTCGGTCCATGAGAGGCCGACCAGGTGTGCAGGTTCCAGCGGTCCTCGGGGTCGTCGAGGAAGAAGAGGCGATCGTTGTCGGCCCACTCGGGTTGCAGTGGCGCTCGGTCCGGGCCACCGGTGATCGCCTGCCACGTCTGAATCCGACCGTCAACGAGACTGCCGAGACGGAGCTCGGTGCTGTCCCACGGCATGGCCGGATGATTCCAGGCGATCCAGGCGAGTTGGGATCCGTCGGGCGAAACGGCGGGATGGGCGACGAAGTCACTCCCGGCCACGACGGAGACGATCTGGTCCGCGTCGTTCGCGGCAGAACCGTCGCGCGGAACTCTCACCATGTCGCGAGCGGGCACGCCGGGCCGCGTGTGATCTTCTCGGATCGCCCACAGCTCTCCGGCGGCGAACCGCAGCCCGCCGAATCGCATCCGCGTCCCCACCGGCGTCAGGGCGCGCGGCTCAGACCCGGGGTCGAGGATCCAGATCCGCTGGTCGGTCTTCTCGACGAAGCACAACCCGCCGTCATCGGTCGCCGCCCACGCGCCGCCGCCGTACTCGTGCACGCGAGACCGAGCGTTCCACGGGGCAGGCAGGAGCTCTTCGACAGTCCCATCGGCCAGGCGACGGCGGACTGTCGTGCGCCCGCCCTCGGCAGGAGCGCTCTGTCCCCACCAGATCTCCTCGCCGTCCGGTGCCGCGACGAACGCCGCGCCTTCGAAGCGCGGGGATGCCGCTGCAACGGATGTCGCCGAGATCGGTGAGGGCCAGGTGCCGTAGGGGAGCCGGGGGAGGGAGGAATCCATGGTCTCCACGCTACGCGCGGTCGCTGGCGGGCTCCTCGACGATGATCTCTTCGGAGCCCTCTGCGTCGGGCACGTCCACCTCGATGACCTCCACCTCGACGATCTCGCGCCGCTGCAGCAACTCGAGGACCCAGGCGACGATGACGGTCACCAGGAACACCAGGACGACATCGCCGAAAGAAAGCGGTCGAAGTGCGAGGAGCCAGATGACCGCGAGGACGACCAGCACGATCCGGATCGCGACGCGGTACCGAGCGAGGAAGCGTCCGAAGGCGCCGGTGTCAAGGCCCCGTGCGGCGAGGGCGCCACGGATGGTTGCGTTGAAGCCGCTGACACCGCCGCGGGTGGCGGTGGCTGAGCGGCTCGATCCCATGAGCCAGCCGATTACCGCGATCACGACGCCGAGCAGCGCGATCACGAGCGCGCTTTGCGCCATGGACGCGGTGAGCTGCGCGTAGATGACGCCGAGAGCCGTGGGTGAGAGGTCGAGCTGGCCGGCGACCACGGTGCTTGCTGCAGCGCCGATACCGAAGCCGGCGGCGAGCATCCCGCCGCCGATGAAGAGCCCCACACCGGTACCGATGACGGCGACGCTGCGGCGCCGTGCGATGACGATGGCCAGGACGAACAGCGCGATGGTGACGATCGAGAGCCACCAGCCGACCGCGTCGGCAAGTGCGTACACGGTCCGGAAGGCGATGAGTGCTTCCCCGTCGCCGATGATGATCGTCTTGTCGATGCTCGGGATGAGCCCGGCAACGCCGACCCCGCTGTCGGTGAGGCGCTGCTTGACCTGGTCGATGATCGGCCCCAGGGCTATTCCGAGGCCGTCGCCATCGAGCACGAGGATTCCGCCGCCGTCGGCCGTCGCGACGGTCGTGATCGAGCGGTGGACCCCCCGAAGCGCGAAGGCCCAGACATCCGAGAACGCATCGGAAGCGACGATGCGCTCGACCGCAGAGTTGACGAGGTTCTGAACTCCCTGTGCCGCTGGAGCGCGCAGCGCGTTGAGTGCTGTGGCCGCTGCTGGAGGCAGCCCCAGGTTCTCGATACCGTCGAAGACCTGGTCGGTGAGTCCTGCGAAGTCGACCTGTGCGTCGATGGCGGCAGTCGCCTCATCGACGATGAGCTCCTGGACTGCGGGATCCTCGGTCAACGGCGCGAAGGTCGACACGAAAGCCTCTTCGTCGACCAGCTGTACGCGCGCCCACGTGGTCACCACCGATACCGGTACGAGAATCGTGGCGACCACGATCACGAATGCCGACAGCGCGGCGCGCCACCAGCCGCCGGATGGAGAGGTTCGTCCCGTCAGGCGGGCGTTCTCTGCCTCAAGGGCGCGGATGCGGGATTCGAGGTCTTCGGGCGTCGGCAAGCTCATGGGCCCCATTCTGGCGGAAAGTGCGCTCCCCGCGCCTCACCCGATTGTGGCGATTGATGCTGTTCAGACCGCTCGAAGCACCGCCACGACCTTGCCGAGAACAGTCGCTTCGTCACCCAGGATCGGCTCGAACGCGGAGTTGCGGGGGAGGAGCCAGGTGTGGCCGTCCCGTTGGCGAAACGCCTTGACCGTTGCTTCGCCGTCGAGCATTGCGGCGACGATGTCGCCGTTTTCTGCCGTCGCCTGAGAGCGCACGACGACCCAGTCGCCGTCACAGATCGCAGCGTCGATCATCGACTCGCCGCTCACGCGCAGCATGAACAGCTCTCCCTTGCCCACGAGCTGGCGCGGAAGCGGGAAGATCTCCTCGATCTGCTGATCGGCGGTGATCGGAACTCCCGCGGCGATGCGGCCGACGAGCGGAACCATGGCGGCGTCACCGACTGCCGGGGCGGAGTCCGCGGGGTTCTCGGCGGCCATGCCCGGAAGATCGATCAGCACTTCCATGGCCCGGGTCTTGCCGGCATCGCGTCGAAGGTATCCGCTCAGTTCGAGCTGGTTGAGCTGGTGCGTGACGCTCGAGAGGCTCTTGAGTCCGACCGCGTCGCCGATCTCGCGCATGCTCGGCGGGTAGCCGTTTCGGGCAATCGCTCGTTGGATCACCTCGAGAATGGCGAGCTGCTTCTCGCTGAGGCTGCGACGCCGCCGCGTGCCTGTGCGCTCCCGTGACGGCTCCTCGTTCATGTGCCCCGCTCCTGTTGCTGCTCGCATCCGTCCCGCACTCCCCTTCGAATGTCGGAGGTTGGTGATGACCTGTCTTCATCGAAACCGTAACCGCCTCGACACCGTTTCGCCTGTTCCGGTCCCGCGTGTCGTGTTCGAAGGATTCGCGGGAGGTTTCGCACTTGACAGACACAATACTCGAAGATAACTTCGGAATAGAGATTCGTATCCGCCTCTCCTGGCCGAGCGGTGGATGCGAATCTCTCCCCGAGATAACGGAGGATGACATGACGACGATTGCTCTCGGCTCCGCACCCACGACCATGACTGCGGTGCGACCCGCTGCGACCAGACTTCGGCTGACCGCTCGTGGTCGAGCCGTCCTGACGGTGCTCGCTGCGCTTCCGGCGGTCCTGGTCATCCTCGGGGTCATCTGGGGAGGCGGGGCAGCCCTGGCATCCCTCGATCCCTCGGCGCCGTCGGGAACCTTCGAGACGGTCACCGTTTCGGCGGGCGATTCCTTGTGGTCTATCGCACAGGAGATCGCCCCGGATGCCGACCCCCGCGAGGTCGTGGCCGAGATCTCCCGACTGAACGGCCTGACGGGAAGCGTCGTGAGCGCAGGGCAGCAGCTCGCTCTCCCGCTCGCGTATACGCAATGAGCAGGGCCGCAGAACCGGGTGTGCTGCTGTCGCGCACCGTACGATGGGACGGGTGACGATTCGCCTCGATGATCTCCCGCTCCGCGATGACCTGCGGGGCCTTACCCCCTATGGCGCGCCTCAGGCGCCACTGCCTGTCGCTCTGAACGTCAACGAGAACACCCACCCGGTGCCGCGGGAAGTCGCCGACGACATCCTGGATGCGATCGGGCGGGCTCTCGGCGAGATCAATCGTTACCCCGACCGCGAGTTCCGTGAGCTGCGTGAGGGATTCGCCGAGTACCTTCGCCACGGCCTCGTCGCCGACCAGATCTGGGCGGCGAACGGATCCAATGAAGTCCTTCAGCACGTCCTTCAGGCCTTCGGTGGGCCGGGGCGTCGTGCGTTCGGCTTCGCTCCCACCTATTCGATGTATCCGCTGCTGACGCGCGCGACGGGGGCCGAATGGGTGTCGGGGAGCCGTGGTACTGACTACACCGTGGATGTCGAATCGGCAGTCGACCAGATCACCGCAGCCGATCCCGACATCGTCTTCCTGTGTGCTCCCAACAATCCGACCGGGACCCCGATGAGCCTCGAGCTGATCGAGGCGGCCTACGAGGCAACGCGCGGGATCGTGATCGTCGACGAGGCCTATTTCGAGTTCGCGCCGAGAACTGCGCCCTCGGCGCTGTCCCTGCTGCCCGGTCGGGAGCGCCTCCTCATCTCGCGAACGATGAGCAAGGCATTTGCGTTCGCGGGAGCCCGGGTTGGCTACCTCGCCGCCGATCCCGCTGTGATCGACGCCCTGCGCTTGGTGCGGTTGCCCTACCACCTCAGCTCCCTCACCCAGGCGGCAGCGCTCGCCGCGCTCGCCCACGCCCCGGTGATGCTCCAGATGGTGGACGATATCGTGGCGCAGCGGGATCGCATCTCGGCGACCGTCGAGGCCCTCGGCTATCGCGCCTACGAATCGTGGACGAACTTCGTGCTCTTCAGCGGGGTGGAGGACTCCGGTCGCACATGGCAGCAGCTCTACGATCGCGGCATCCTCGTTCGCGACGTCGGAATCCCGCGAAGCCTGCGGGTGTCGGCGGGTACAGCAGAGGAGACCACAGCGTTTCTGGAAGCACTCGCGTCGATAGACTCTCGCGCATGAGCAGCAGCCGCACCGCAACACTCACGCGAGCCACGAGCGAGTCGCGCGTCGAGTTGAGTCTTGACCTCGACGGCACCGGCGCCAGCACCATCGACACCGGAGTTCCGTTCTACGATCACATGCTCACGGCGTTCGCGAAACACTCCCTGACCGACCTGACAGTCCGGGCCGAGGGCGACGTCGAGATCGACGCCCACCACACCGTCGAGGATGTCGCGATCGTGCTCGGTGACGCCATCCGTGAGGCTCTCGGCGACAAGGCGGGCATCTCGCGTTACGGTGACGCGCTCGTTCCGCTCGACGACGCCCTGGCGCAGGCCGTCGTCGACATCAGTGGGCGCCCCTACCTGGTGCACGACGGCGAGCCTGACGGGTTCGCACTGCACCTGATCGCTGGTCACTTCACGGGGTCGCTCGTGCGGCACACCTTCGAGGCGATCAGCTACCACGCCGGCCTCACGGTCCACCTTCGCGTCCTGGCTGGTCGCGACCCCCACCACATCGCCGAGGCCGAGTACAAAGCCTTCGCGCGCGCCTTCCGCCAGGCCAAGGCCTTCGACCCCCTCGTGCGCGGTATTCCGAGCACGAAGGGTGCGCTGTGACCGGGGAGCCGGCAACGATCGCACGACCGACGGTTGCCGTTTTGGACTACGGATCCGGCAACGTTCACTCCGCCGTCAAGGCACTGGCCCTGGCAGGGGCTGACGCCCAGTTGACAGCAGACCGCGACCTGATCATGGCTGCTGATGGGCTGGTCGTCCCGGGCGTCGGTGCCTTCCGCTCGGTTGTGGATGCTCTGCGTGACTCGCGTGCCGACCAGCTCATCGAGCGGCGCTTGGCAGGCGGACGCCCGGTGCTGGGGATCTGCGTCGGGATGCAGGTGATGTTCGAGCACGGTGTCGAACGCGGAGCGGACAGCCTCGGGCTCGGGCAGTGGCCCGGGGCGGTCACTGAACTCGACGCGCCGGTGCTCCCGCACATGGGATGGAACACCGTGGATGCGGGCGCCGGGTCGACGCTCTTTCGCGGCATCGAATCGGAGCGGTTCTACTTCGTCCACTCGTACGCCGCGCAACATTGGACCCTCGAGGCCCACGATCCCTTCCCCAGCGCGGTCGTGACCTGGGCAACGCACGGCGCGCCGTTTGTCGCAGCCGTCGAGAACGGCCCCTTGGCGGCGACGCAGTTCCACCCCGAGAAGTCGGGGGAGGCGGGCATCCGGTTGCTCGCGAATTGGATCACGAGCCTTCCCGCGGCTACCCTCTGAACTCGTGCCTGCCCCCGATTCTGATCGGCGTGCCGCGGGCTCCGTGAACCCGCCCGAGGAACCATGAACGACTTCGCGTCAACGCCCGAACTGATTCTGCTGCCCGCCGTCGACGTCGCCGACGGCAAGGCCGTGCGCCTGACCCAGGGCGCCGCCGGCTCGGAGACGAGCTACGGTGATCCGGTCGAGGCTGCCGTCGATTGGGCCCGCCAGGGTGCGCAATGGATTCACCTCGTCGACCTGGATGCCGCGTTTGGCCGCGGCAGCAACGCCGGAGTGATCCGCAAGGTCATCAAGCAGGTCAAGGGTGTTCACGTCGAGGTGTCGGGAGGCATCCGCGATGACCGCAGCCTGGAGCTCGCGATCGAGTACGGTGCCGAGCGCGTGAACCTCGGCACCGCGGCGCTCGAGAACCCGGAGTGGGCTGCAGACGTGATCGGCCGATACGGCGAACTGGTCGCCGTCGGGTTGGACGTGCGCGGCACGACCCTCGCGGCTCGCGGCTGGACGCAGGAGGGCGGCGACCTGTGGGCGGTGCTCGACCGCCTCGAGGATGCCGGGTGCAGCCGCTATGTCGTCACCGATGTGACCAAGGACGGCACGCTCCGCGGGCCCAACCTCGACCTGCTTCGCGAGGTCGCGACCCGCACTCCGAAGCCGGTCATCGCCTCGGGTGGCGTGGCAACGCTGGACGACATCGCGGCGCTGCGGGAGCTCGTCCCCCTCGGAGTCGAGGGCGCGATCGTCGGGAAGGCGCTGTATTCGGGTGCCTTCACCCTGGCCGAGGCACTGGATGTCGCCGGAGGCTGAGGACCCGCAGCGCAACCCGCATGCGCACGCCCACGGATCGGATCACACCGCCGACTCCGCCGGTTTCCCCTGGGCCGGCCGCAGCTTCGAGGCGAACCCCTTCGCCGGTGACGACGGGTCAGCCGACCCGGTGTTGATCGGTGCGATCGAGCGGTTCCGGACCGGTGAGGCTTCCGTCGTCGAGGTGATCGATGCCTACCGATCCGCGCGCCTTCTCATTCCCCTCGTCGCTGAGAAGGGCGACGAGGGTGTCGGTGCTCACGGGCTGACGGTGGACAAGACGCAGGAGTTATCGATCGTCACGGTCGCCGCTCCCGACGGCAGGCGCGTGCTTCCGGTGTTCTCGTCGGTATCGGCGATGAGCACGTGGGACCCGGCAGCGCGGCCAGTCCCGGCCGACGGGGTGCGCACGGCGGCAGCTGCTGTCGATGACGGCACTGACCTCATCGTCCTCGACCCCGGCTCCGAGACCGAGTTCGTCATCCGTCGCCCCGCCGTCTGGGCCATTGCGCAGGGCCACGAGTGGGAGCCCGCGCACACCTCACCGGAGGTCTTCGCCGGATTCCAGGAAAGCATCGGTGCGGAACTTTCCGTTCTCGATCTCTCGCTGGCACCCGCCGACCCGCAGGCGCGGGGGAGAGGCCCCGAGGTCCAGGTTCAGCTGGACATCATGCCCGGCCTTGACCGCGAAGAGCTGGATGCCGTGCTGCAGCGGCTCGCGAAGCGCTGGGCAGCCGATGACCGCATCGCGGTTCTCGTGGATTCCCTTGCCGTGAAGATCCGGCGCTCGGCGGTCTGAGTCGATCCCGGCGCGGGTGTTGACGCGCTTCGGCTCAGGTGACCGGACCGGTCCACTTCTCGCCCGGCCCCTTGCCGATGGGGTCAGGGATCACGGATGCTTCGCGGAACGCGAGCTGCAGCGAGCGCAGGCCATCGCGCAGCGAGCGAGCGTGCATGTCGCTGATCTCCGGAGCGCCGGCGGTGATCAAGCCCGCGAGTGCATTGATGAGCTTGCGGGCCTCGTCGAGGTCCTTCTGCCTGTCGGGGTCGTCGGCAAGCCCGACCTTCACGGCCGCAGCACTCATGAGGTGCACAGCGGTGGTCGTGATGACTTCGACAGCCGGGACGTCAGCGATATCTCTGGATGCAGCGGCAGCGGCCTCGGCATCCTCCTCCCAGCGTTGCTCGCGCTCGCGATCTCGGCGATCGGCCGATCGGCCGTCGGATGCTGCAGGGTCGGAAAAACCGGGAATCGTCGACACGTGTTGCCTTCTGCTAGACTCGTGCGGGCCCCGGAGCACTTTGCGCCGGACACGAAAGAGGATCACATCCCACCCGCGCTTGCCGCTCAAGGCTACCGGGTCCACGAACTCCGCTTCCCCCGGCAATCCGATTGCCTGGAGAAGTAGCGCTCGACGAGCTGTCGAGCGTCAGGGTGAATGAAGCCGATGCAGAGCGTCGAGCGGGTGGAGTGTTCTGATCTCATCCGCGGCGCACCTCGTGTCGCGGTGCCTTACACCCGCACAAAGAGGAGTTCCGCATCAGCGATCCCCGCATCAACGAGCGCATTCGCGTGCCCGAGGTCCGTTTGGTCGGTCCCGCAGGCGAACAGGTCGGTGTCGTTCGCATCGAAGTCGCGCAGCGTCTGGCTCAGGAGGCCGATCTCGATCTGGTCGAGGTTGCCCCGAACTCGAAGCCGCCCGTGGTCAAGATCATGGACTACGGCAAGTTCAAGTACGAGGCTGCGCAGAAGGCGAAGGAAGCGCGACGCAATCAGGCCAACACGGTCCTGAAGGAAGTCCGGTTCCGCCTGAAGATCGAGCCGCACGATTACGAGACCAAGCGCAAGCACGCGGAGTCGTTCCTGAAGGCCGGCGACAAGGTCAAGGCGATGATTCTGTTCCGTGGTCGCGAGCAGTCGCGCCCCGAGCAGGGTGTGCGCTTGCTCCGCAAGTTCGCCGAGGACGTCGCCGAGTTCGGCACTGTTGAATCGAGCCCCACGATCGACGGCCGCAACATGACGATGGTGATCGCACCGCACAAGAACAAGTCCGAGGCGAAGGCCGAGCAGAACGCACAGCGCGCTGCCACCAAGGAGGCGGCACGTCAGTCCGCCCGCGGTGAAGCCCCCGAGCCCACGGCCGCTCCCGCCGAGTAGGCCCCCAGACTCCCGCCCGGCGGGAACCACAACGAAGGAAAAGAAGATGCCGAAGCAGAAGACCCACTCGGGTGCCAAGAAGCGCTTCAAGGTCACCGGAACCGGGAAGATCAAGAAGCAGCAGGCGAACCTCCGCCACAACTTCGAGGGCAAGCCCACCAAGCGCACTCGCCGCCTGTCGGCGGACAAGATGCTCGCCCCCGGTGACGCGAAGGTCGCCAAGAAGCTTCTCGGCATCTGAGCGCCACGGTACGAACAGGAACGAAACGAAATGGCTAGAGTCAAGCGGGCTGTCAACGCCCACAAGAAGCGTCGCGTCATCCTTGAGCGCGCGTCCGGTTACCGCGGGCAGCGCTCGCGTCTGTACCGCAAGGCGAAGGAGCAGGTCACCCACTCGCTCGTTTACGCCTACCGTGACCGGCGCAAGCGTAAGGGCGACTTCCGTCGCCTGTGGATTCAGCGCATCAACGCTGCAAGCCGCCAGAACGGCCTCACCTACAACCGCTTCATCCAGGGTCTGAACCTGGCCGGTGTCCAGGTCGACCGCCGTATGCTCGCCGAGCTCGCGGTCAATGAGCCGAAGGTCTTCGCTTCGCTCGTCGACACCGCCAAGAAGGCGCTGCCCAGCGACGTCAACGCACCCAAGTCGGCCTGATCGGTCGCTCTTGCCTGAAGGGCGCCTCCCGTGCGGGAGGCGCCCTTCGTGTCGTTCGCGGAATATATGCTCGGTGGGCCCCGCAATGGCGCGGGAATCGCCGTCGCTGTACCTCTAAACTGGGCCCGTGCTGGAGAATCCGCGATCCCCACGCGTGCGCGCGGTCGCGAAGCTGTCCAAGCGCAGCGCGCGACAGGAGACCGGGCTGTTCTTGCTCGAGGGACCGCAGGCGGTTCGCGAGGCGCTGGCCTACCGGCCCGACGCGCTCGTGGAGCTCTACGCGACGCCCGGCGCGCTGGATCGGCACAGCGACATCCGGGATGCCGCCCGCGCGGCGGGACTGGACGTGGAGCTGGCAAGCGAAGCCGTCCTGGATGCCATGGCTGACACGGTGACGCCACAGGGGCTCGTGGCGGTCGCGCGTCAGACCCCATCTAGTGTGGCTGAGGTGTTCGCCGCCCATCCGCGGTTGGTCGCGATCTGCGAGCAGGTGCGGGATCCGGGAAACCTCGGGACCATCATCCGCGCGGCCGATGCGGCGGGCGCTGACGCCGTCGTCCTGACAGGCAAGTCGGTCGACCCGTACAACCCGAAAGTCGTCCGTTCCACGACCGGCTCGCTCTTCCACCTCCCGATCGCCATCGGGGTGGACTTGCCGGAGGCCGTCGAACAGGCGCACGCCGTCGGCATCCGGGTGGTGGCGGCAGACGTGGACGGGACCGACTTCCTGGCATCCCGCGACCTTCTCGCTGAGCCCACCGCGTGGCTGTTCGGCAACGAAGCGCGGGGGCTCGAAGAGGATGCGCTTTCGCACGCGGACCTCTCGTTGCGGCTTCCCATCTACGGCAAGGCCGAGTCCCTCAACCTGGCGACAGCGGCGAGTGTGTGTCTCTACGAGACCGCGTTCGCCCAGCGCAGCGCCCTCGCCTGAGCTGCATTTATGCCGGAACACGCCCGCGCGTGCGCCATACTCGGAAAGGGGGGCTTTTCTGGGAAGGTCGCTATGGTGCTGCCCGCGCGCGTTGCGGTCGTCGATGACCACGAACTCGTAGCGCTTGCTCTGCAATCGGTCCTGACCGACGTTGACGACCTCGACTTCGACCGGCACGCGCGCACCGTCGCTGCGCTGACCACTCGGCCCCGCGAGGCTGACGTTGTCGTGCTGGATCTGAGTCTGCGCGATGGGAGCGATCCGGCCGCTAATGTCGCCGCGCTGCGGCAGTGGGGGGCACGCGTGCTTGTCTTGACTTCGGCCGAAGACCCCTACCTGGTGCGCGAAGCATCTCGCACTGAGGCGCTCGGCATCCTTCGCAAGACCGCGCCTCGTACGGCGCTGGTCGACGCTCTGCGCTCCGTTGCTGCCGGCGACCATGTGCCGAGCACGGAATGGGCATCGGCAATCGATTCCGATCCGCTCGTCCACGCCGCCCCGCTGACCCCGCGGGAGCGAGAGGTGCTCGCACTTTACGCCTCCGGGATGGGCGCACGCGAGGTGGCAACGGCACTGTTCGTGAGTGAGAACACGGTCAACGATCATCTCCGCCGGATCCGGGCCGTGTACCACCATCTCGGTCGGCCCGCGGCCACGAAGGTCGAGCTCTACCGACGTGGACTCGAAGACGGCTTCTTCCCGGCGCCGCGCCGTGAGTGAATCACCGCATCGCGCCGAGTTGATCGCGCGGCGCGCCCTCATCGTGTGCGTCTCGCTCTCGGTGTTGGGAACGTTCGCCGGCGTTGTGCTCGCGCGTTCCACGTCGCCGACGGCCGCAGTACCTGCCTGGTACATGGCCCCCGTCATCGTGACCCTCGCGGTACTGATCGTCCCGGGCGCCGTTGTCGTCTGGTTGCCGCTGTCCGCCCTGCGCGTGGTCTCGGGGTTCGGCGCGGGGTGCTACATCGTCATGCTCGCCGGTTTCGGCCCCGCCCTGGCAGTGATCGACCCGGGCGTCGGCTCGGTCGCACTGCCTTGGGCCCTCGCCGTCTACGCTGGACCGGCATTGGCCGCCGTCGTCGCAGCCGGGGAGGGTGCGGGCCTGGTCGTAGCCGCCGCCTCGATGTGCACGGTGCCCATCTACCGGCTCGCCCTGGGGACCGGTGACGCGCTGGGCCCCGCCGTGAGTGATGTGCAGACCGCGCTGTGCGCGCTCGCCGTGTGCGTCGTCGGCGGCGCCCTTGTACGAGGGTCGATCCGTGTGGATGCCCTCGCGGCTCGCGCCGGGGAAGCCAGTGTCCGAGAAGCGGAAATCAGGGGGCGGGTCGCGGCACGCGCCCGGTCAGCGGCGTTCGTCCACGATGAGGTTCTTGTTGCGCTGCGGGCAGCGGCAGAGGGTGGCGCGATCGCACAGGCCGCCATCCAGCGGCAGGCCCGTCGTGCGCTCATGCTTGCCGATCGCTTTCACAGTGGCATGTCGGCAGATGCGGGGACCAGGAGCGACGATCTGTGGCTGGACGAGATCCGACGATGTGCCCTCGACGTCGATCCTCGGATCCGTGTTGAGGTGTCCGCGAGTGTTCAGCCGGTTTCCGTTCCCGGAGATGTCGCCGAGGCGCTGGTGCGAGCGGCGCGGCAGGCCCTCGACAACAGCGTGCACCACGCCGGACCCGCAGCGCGTGCTCTGCGGATCGAGCAGAGCGGCGACCGTGTTGTGGTCGACGTCTCGGACGACGGCACGGGGTTCGAGCCCGGCAAACTCCCGCCCGGCCGACTGGGTATCGGCATGAGTATCGTCGAGGCGATGCGCACCGTCGGAGGGCGGGCACGAGTGCAGTCGGCGCCGGGGTCCGGGACACGGGTCGTGCTCGAGTGGCAGCGAGCCACCGTCCCCGACGTTGCGCAGCACGAGGGTGAAAGCTTGGACCTGCCGACGGCGGTCCAGGCCTTCGAAGACGCGCGCTTCGGCCGCGGTCTTCGCGCACTTACGATCATGTTCTTCGCGTCGCAGGCTGTCATCGCCGGCATCGTCGGGGTCTCGGCCGGCCAGATGGCAGTGTCTGTCGGCGTACTCGTCGCACTGGCTGCGAGCGGGATCCTCATCGTGCGCGCGCGTGGCAGGGGTCGTACTGCAGGGGCACTGGTGACGGTCCTCCCGGTTGCGGCAGGTCTGACGGGTATCGCCCTCAACCCGGCGCCGGCGGGCTACGAGCAGGTCTGGTTTCTCCCTGCCGTCGGGCTCCTCCTCGGTGCGATTGCACTCCGGGCCCACCCTCTTGCCGCGACGATCGGTACGGTCGGGCTGCTTGCCGGGGCGATCCTGATCACCTCCCTCGCAGGCTCGCACAGCGTCGCGTTGGCCCTGGCGACGGCGCGAACCGTGCTCATCGTCTCGCTTGCGATTCTGATCGCGCTCGTCATTCAGCGTGCCCGCGATCTGAGCGTGCGAGCAAGCGAGCGCGCCGTGAGTGCCATCCGTGCGAGCGCAAGGGACGCTGCCGCGCAGCGGGAGATCGAGCGACGCGCGTCGGATCTGGATGTCCACGCGCGCCCGGTCCTCGAGCGACTGGCGGCAGGTGAGGTGCTCTCGCCGGCGGATCGCTCGTTCGCGGGGGCCGTCGAGGGGCGCCTGCGCGACGGCTACCGCGCCCACGCTCTCTCCCGCGAACCACTGGTCGACGCGGTCATGGATGCCCGGAGGCGGGGCGTCGATGTCGTTCTGCTCGATGACAGCGAAGACGCTGAGTACGCGGATGAGGTGTGTGCGGCAATCGCGGACTGGATGACTCCCTACGTGGAGCAGGCGCTCGAGCGATTTGTGGGTCGCCTGCTGCCACCCGGGCGCACCTTGGTTGCCCGGGCCGTCGTCGACGGGCAGACCGCCGGCTATCCGGCTCGCGGTGAATGGGGAGCTCGATGAGCGTCCACGTCTGAGGGTGCGGCGGCTCCCGGGTGGGGGAGACGGAGCCGCCGCGCACCCATCGTGTCGTCAGGGCCGCACGCTGGCAGGTTCAGAAACCACTGATTCTGGTGGTTTCGCCATCCTGTTCGCCGCCCTGGCACAAGAGAAGCGGCACTCTCCTGCCTCGGTAGACTCGACTCTCGTGTCCGACGCTCCAGAGATCACACCCGAGACCGTCGCCGCAGCGGCAGATGCGGCGCGCGCCGCGATCGCGGCCGCTGCCGATTCGGCATCCCTCAAGCAGGTCCGTGCCGCGCACGTCGGCGACGGCTCGCCGCTGGCGCGCCTGAACGCGTCGCTGCGTGATGTCGCTCCGGAGCACAAGGCCGAGTTCGGCAAGCTCATCGGGCAGGCGCGCGGGCAGGTCACGCAGGCGCTTGCCGCCCGGGAGGCCGAGCTGGAGGCTGCCGAGCTGGCGGCGCGGCTGGATGCCGAAGCGATCGACATCACCGCGTTGCCGACGCGTGCGCGGGTCGGTGCCCGGCATCCGCTCACGCTCCTGCAAGAGGAGATTTCGGACATCTTCGTCGGCATGGGCTGGGAGGTTGCCGAAGGCCCTGAGCTCGAGCACGAGTGGTTCAATTTCGACGCCCTCAACTTCGACGTCGATCACCCCGCGCGGCAGATGCAGGACACCTTCTTCGTCGACCCGATCGATCGGCACCTCGTGATGCGGACGCACACCAGCCCCGTGCAGGTGCGCTCCATGCTCGATCGCGAGCTTCCCGTGTACGTCGTGTGCCCCGGGCGGGTGTATCGCACAGACGAGTTCGACGCGACGCACCTCCCCGTCTTCTCGCAGGTCGAGGGGCTCGTGATTGATAAGGGCATCACGATGGCGCACCTGAAGGGCACGCTCGACCACTTCGCACGCGTCCTGTTCGGTCCCGAGGCAAAGACCCGCTTGCGTACCAACTACTTCCCGTTCACCGAGCCGAGCGCCGAGCTCGACCTCTGGCATCCCACCTTCAAGGGTGGTGCGCGCTGGATCGAGTGGGGCGGCTGCGGCATGGTCAACCCGAATGTGCTGCGCGCCGCGGGCATCGATCCCGAGGAGTACTCCGGGTTCGCGTTCGGCATGGGGATCGAACGCACGCTGATGTTCCGCAGCGATGTGAAAGACATGCGTGACATGGCCGAGGGCGATGTGCGATTCAGCGAGCAGTTCGGGATGGTGGTGTGATGCGCGTTCCGCTGTCGTGGCTGCGTGAGTTTGTCGAGGTTCCCGCTGAGGCAACCCCCGAAGATGTGCTTGCCGCGCTGGTGTCGGTCGGCTTCGAAGAAGAGGACGTTCACCGCTTCGAGCTGTCGGGTCCGATCGTGGTGGGCGAGGTTCTCGAGTTCGTCGAGGAGCCGCAGTCCAACGGCAAGACGATCCGCTGGTGCCGGGTGCGAGTCGCCGAGGGAGAGGGCACGGATGACGCGCCTGCCGTCCGCGGCATCGTCTGCGGTGCGAGCAACTTCTTCGCCGGCGACAAGGTCGTTGTCACCCTGCCCGGTGCCGTGCTGCCCGGTCCCTTCCCGATCGCTGCGCGCAAGACCTATGGACATGTCTCAGACGGCATGATCGCCTCGGCCAAGGAGCTGGGGCTCGGGCAGGACCACTCGGGCATCCTGCGTCTGGTCGAACTCGGCATCGACGCTCCGGTCGGCTCGGACGCGATCGCGCTGCTCGGGCTTGACGATGAGGCAGTCGAGATCAACGTCACCCCCGACCGCGGCTATGCGCTCTCGATTCGCGGTGTGGCGCGCGAGTACTCCCATGCCACGGGGGCATCATTTCGTGACCCCGCCGAGCGTCCGTGGGAGGACGTCGATCCCGGCGAGGGGTTCTCGATCGTGGTCGATGACGCGAACCCGATTCGCGGGCAGATCGGCGCTTCCGAATTCGTCGCGCGACTCGTGCGTGACGTCGATGCTTCCAAGCCGACCCCGCCGTGGATGATCACGCGGCTGACTCTCGCCGGTGTGCGACCGCTCGGCATCCTGATCGACATCACGAACTATGTGATGCTCGAGCTCGGAAACCCCATCCACGGCTACGACTACGACACTCTGCAGGGCGGGATCACCGTTCGTCGTGCCCATGCCGGCGAAACCCTCGAGACCCTCGATGGCCAGAGGCGCACGCTGGATGCCGAGGACCTCCTCATCACCGATGAGTCTGGTCCGATCGGTCTTGCCGGAGTGATGGGCGGGGCAACGACAGAGATGGGACCCGCGACCCGCACCGTGCTCATCGAGGCGGCCCGCTTCGACCCGGTGTCTATCGCGCGGACGGCGCGTCGGCACAAGCTGCCCTCGGAAGCGTCGCGGCGCTTCGAGCGCGGCGTGGACCCGGCCCTCCCGTTCGTCGCAGCCCGCCGCGTCGCCGACCTCATGGTGGAGCTGGCCGGGGGAACGCTGGACACCTCATTCGGTGGCGCCCTGCGCTCTGGCCACGAACAGGCGGCGATCGAACTGCCGCGCGGCTTCGTTTCGGGTCTGATCGGCGTCGACTACACGCCTGACCAGATCGTCGAGGCGCTCCGGCTGATCGGGTGCGACATCCAGGATGCCGGAACTGACCCGACTGCACCCTGGCTAGTCTTCCCACCGTCGTGGCGCCCCGACCTCACCGACCGGTGGACTCTCGCCGAGGAGGTCGCGCGTATCCACGGGCTCGACGAGGTGCCCTCCGTGCTGCCCACCCCGCCATCGGGGCGCGGGCTAACCACTGCCCAGCGCGCGCGCCGTCGTGTCTCGAACGCGCTGGCGGCTGCCGGATACGTCGAGACCCCGTCGTTCCCGTTCGCTACTGCCGAGGCAAACGACCTTCACGGCAGCGCCGACGGAGGCCATCTCCCGAGCATCAAGCTCGCGAACCCGCTCGACGGACAGTCGCCCTACCTGCGACGTTCGCTCGTTCCAGGCCTGCTGCAGGTCGCGCACCGCAACGTGTCGCGAGGGCTCGTGGATCTCGCCCTCTTCGAGACCGGTGTCGTGTTCCTGCCCGCTGCAGGCGTCGAGTACGGCACACCGTTCGTTCCGCCGTTGGGCATCCGGCCGGATGCCGCCACCCTCGCGGGTCTTGACGCGTCGATCCCGTCGCAGCCGCGCCACGTCGCGGTGTTGCTGACGGGAGCGCGGGTTGCCAAGCAGCCCGGCCAGAGCGCCGAGACCGCAGACCTCGCCGATGTCATCGATGCGGTTCGCACCGTGGCTTCTGCGGCGGGAGTCGACGTGACGATCGTCCAGACGCGGCGTGCGGCGCTGCACCCGGGGCGTGCCGGTGACGTTCGCATCGGCGATGTCACCGTCGGGTACGTGGGCGAGCTCCTGCCCGCTGTGGCTGCCGATGCAGATCTGCCCGGCCGTGTCATCGTTGCCGAGCTCGACCTCGACCTCGTGATCTCTCTCGCGGGGGAGCGTGTCGTGGCGGCATCCCTGTCGGGTTTCCCGGCGGCGACGCAGGATGTCTCGCTCGTCGTGCCGGAGGCGATTCCCGCAGCCGACGTCGAGGCGGCGCTCGTCTCGGGCGCCGGCGACCTGCTCGAGGCGGCGCGTCTGGTTGACGACTACCGAGGCCCGGGCATCGAACCCGGCACGAAGAGCCTCACCTACGCGCTGCGCTTCCGAGCCGCGGACCGCACCCTGACAGCGGCGGAGGCCACCGAGGCGAAGCTGGCAGGTGTCGCCGTGGCAGCCGAGCGGTTCGAGGCCCGCATCCGAGAGTAAGCGCCAGCTTCGCGTTCGGGTGTCGTGGCTCCCGCGGCGGCCGTACCCGGACCGCTACGCTGGCGAGGGGTCCGGGCGTTGAGGCCAGGCCCTCGCCGCCACCAGACGAACCCGAGAAGGAGCTGCGCCGATGTCGTCGTTCCTCTACCGCGTGGGCCGGTTCGCGGCCCGGCGTCGGTGGACCGTCATCGTCATCTGGGTGGCTGTTGTCGTTGGAGCCTCGGCACTGGCCGGAGTGCTTGGCAACCACCTCCAGTCGAGCTTCACCGTGCCCGGCACCCAGGCTCAGTCGGCACTGGATGCCCTGGAGCAGCGCTTCCCGCAGATCAGCGGCGCCAGCGCAAAGGTGGTCGTTTCCGCGCCCTCCGGCGGGCAGGTCTCGGCGAGTGAGGACCTGATCGCCACCGCCTGTGAAGACATCGCGGCCCTGGACGACGTGGTAGCAGTCACGTGCCCCTATGCCATGACCGCGAGCGGTTCGACGGCGGCCTCGGACGGCGCTGCCTCGCAGATCTCCGCCAACGGCGACATGGCGTTCATCGCCATGCAGCTCTCGGTAGCCGCGACCGACATCCCGGACTCGCTTGTCACCTCGGTGGCCCAGGCCACTGCACCACTCGCGGATGCTGGCCTCACCGTCGCGGTATCGGGACTCGCTGCGAGCGCGTCCTCGGGAGTCGACTGGACCGAGCTTGCCGGAATGGGCATCGCCTATGTCGTCTTGGCGATCACGTTCGGCTCCCTCATCGCCGCGGGGATTCCCCTGGTGACTGCCGCGCTCGGCGTCGGACTTGCCGCGAGCGCCATCACGATCGTCGGCGCCCTCGTACCGGTCTCTTCGACCGCCCCGGTCCTTGCGACGATGCTGGGCCTTGCGGTCGGTATCGACTACGCCCTCCTGATCACCTCCCGGCACCGCGACAACCTTCGGGAGGGCATGGATCCTCCCGAGTCGGTAGCGGTGGCCATCGCGACGGCGGGTACGGCTGTCGTGTTCGCGGGGATGACGGTCATGATCGCTCTCGTGGGACTCGGAGTGGCGGGGATTCCCTTCCTCACCGTCATGGGCCTCGGAGCTGCGGGCGCCGTGCTGACCGCGCTGTTGGTTGCTGTCACCCTGCTCCCGGCGATTCTTTCGCTGCTCGGGCGCCGCCTCATTCCACGAGGTCGGGCGGAGCGTCGCGCAGCTCGTCGCGGCGCGGAGCCGGCGCGCACGGCGCGGTGGGTGAAGATCGTCACGCGACAGCCGCTGCTGACCGCGCTCGGTGTCGCCGCGGTGCTCGCGGTGATCGCGATCCCGGCATCCGGGCTGCGTCTGACACTGCCCGATGCCGGCTACGACCCACCGGGCTCTGAAGCGCGGGTCGCCTATGACCTGCTCGACGAGGGCTTCGGCCCCGGTTTCAACGGGCCGCTGCTGGTCACCGCTGACATCTCTCGTACGCTGCAGATCGAGCAGGCTCTCACCGCTCTCGAGAATGCGTTCCAGGGCGTCCCTGGGATCGCCGCGGTCTCGCAGGCCTTCCCCAACGAAGCCCTGGACATGGCCGTCGTGACGATCACTCCCGACAGCTCCCCGTCCTCCGATCAGACAGCGCAGCTCGTGCAGACCCTGCGCGACCGTGCCGCGGCGTTCGAGGCGACGAACGGCTTCACCTATGAGATCACCGGCCAGACTGCCCTTGCCATCGACATCTCCGATCGCCTGGGCGCGGCGATGCTGCCGTTCGCGATCGTGGTCGTCGGGCTGAGCCTCGTGCTGCTGACCATCATGTTCCGCTCGATCGCCGTGCCGATCACCGCGACCTTCGGCTACCTCCTGACCGTGGGTGCGGGCCTGGGGATCGCCACCGTGGTGTTCGAGTGGGGGTGGGGCGCGTCTGTTCTCGGCGTCGGCAAGGTGGGCCCGGTGATCAGCTTCATGCCGATCCTTGTCATGGCGGTGCTGTTCGGGCTCGCGATGGATTATCACGTGTTCCTGGTGTCGCGGATGCGCGAGCGGTTCGTCAACACCGGCGACGCGCACACCGCTGTTTTGCAGGGGTTCTCCGCCTCCGCGCGGGTCATCACGGCCGCGGCGCTCATCATGTTCTCGGTCTTCTTCTCGTTCGTCCCCGGCGGCAACGCGATCATCCAGCCGATAGCGCTCGCCCTGGCCGTGGGTGTGCTCATCGACGCGTTCGTGGTGCGGATGACCCTCATCCCTGCGCTCATGGCTCTGTTGGGCGCCCGTGCCTGGTGGCTGCCGCGCTGGCTCGAGAAGGTCTTGCCGGATGCCGACATCGAGGGCGAGGCCGTGCGCCGGATGCTCGATCAGCGGACGTGGCGTGAGGCCGAGCGGGCGGTGCGCGGGAGCGGCATTCACGCACACGAGGCGACGTTCGGTGATTCAGCACCGCTCACCGTCGACCTGCCGGGGTCTGGAGTCCTCGTGGTCCATGGCCCCGAAGCCGCCGCCGTCTGTGCGGGGCTGTCTGGCCGGATTCCCGATGTCGGCGGTGACCTTGCGGTGGGTGGTCGACTCATTCCGTTCGAGAGAGAGCCCCTCTCTCGGGTCTCGGTTCTGGTTCCGGCGCTTCCCGCGCCCACGGACGCGAGCACTCTTGTCGAACATGTGCGGCGGCAGGTGCGCCTGGATGGCAGCCGCGGTGATCATCGTGATCGGGCACGCCGGGCGATCGAGCTGTGGGGCGAGCTGACGGGCGGGCCGAACGTGCTCGACGAGGTCGATGTGCCGATGGCGCGCCTGGACGAGCATCAGCGCTGGACGCTCGATGCCGCCGTCGCAATCGCATCGACGCCCGAGGTCACCGTTCTCGATCTGCAACGCCGAGCAGATCAGCCAGCGCTGCTGGGCCGCATCCTGCGCGCCGCGTCGCCCTCCACGACGCTCGTGGTCGCCGTCGGTGACGCGGTGGTCGAAGTGGCTGGTCACCTGGCACCTCACGGGCGTGCCGTGACTGTTCTCCGGGCAGACCGGTCAGCTGATGCTCCCGGCACGCAACACGCCAGCACGGAGGTCGTCGTATGACCGGGCTGTCGGGGCTTCTGGCCGGCGGTGGCCGAGGGCGTGCGATTGCGCTCGCGGTCTTCGCGATCCTCATCCCGCTGCTGGTCATGCTGACGCTGTTGCCGCGTCAGACCCAGGAACAGGTTCCCGTGGCGATCGTGAACCTCGATGTTCCGATCCAGAATGGGAGTACGCCCGTCGCCGCGGGCAAGCTCGTCACCGAGAACCTATTGACCGCGAGCGACGGGATCGCCTGGACCCTGACGGACACGACGACGGCAGATCAAGGACTCGCTGCGGGCACGTATCTCGCTGTCGTGACGATCCCAGCCGACTTCTCCCAGGACGTTGCGACCCTGGGAACTGATGCGCCGACGCAGGCTTCGCTGAGCGTACAGACGAGCACCCGCCACGGGTATCTGTCCGGAGTGCTGGCTGAGGCTCTGGCAGCGGGGCTGCCGCGCGGAGTGGAAGCTCAGCTCACCTCGGGCTACGTGTCCGGCACGCTGGAAGCGTTCACGGAATTGCACACCGGCATCGGTCAAGCCGCTGACGGCGCGAGCGAGCTCGTGGGGGGCATCGCTGATGCTGCCGGGGGAGCCGGGGTTCTCGCCCAGGGGCAGCGAGAGCTCGTCTCGGGGCTCGAGGGCATCGGAACAGTTCTTCGCGCCCTCCCGACGGGGGTCCGCGACCTGGGTGCGCTCAGCGCGGCAGCCGGGTCGGATGCCGCAGCTCTCGCGGGCTCGCTGGCCGGGGCTGCCATCGACGCCGAGGTGCTCTCACTCGCGCAGGATGCCGGAGTGGCAGACCTCGATGTGCTGGCCGCGCTGATCTCGGCTGATCCGACGGCACCAGCCGGCGACCTGCTTGATGACATCCTCGCGCTGCGGAGCGGCGCAGCCGCGGTCGCGTCGGACCTCCAGGATCAGGCGGGGGCGCTCGCCGGCGATGCGGCAGACGCCGCCGAACTTGCGGTCGGCGCCGACGCCGTGGCCGATCTTGCAGGACCGGCGGCATCGGCGCTCAGCCAGCTCTCGGCGGCTCAACAGGCCGCGGTGTCCGGCGCATCCGATCTCGCCGCCGGCACGGCAGAACTGGCTACCGGTCTCGACACCGCGGCTGGTGCCGCAGGTGAACTGGCGAGCGGCCTGGATGAGGCAGCCTCCAGCATCCCCAGCTACTCCAGTGCACAGCAGCAGAGCATCGCAAACACTGTGGCCTCCCCGATCGGGGTCACCACCGCGAGCATCGGTGGACCGGATTCTGCACTGGCGGCAGCGGTGGCGGCACTGGCTCCGGTGTCGCTGTGGCTGGGCGCGCTCGCGACCTTCCTGGTCGTTGCTCCCTTTGCGCGGGCGTCGCTGGTGACCCCTGCCACCTCCGCGCACATCGCCGCTGACGCTGCCTTGGTTGCCGTGGGAATCGCCGGCGTGCAGTCGGTGCTCGTCTGGCTGGGGGTTGCTGTCCTCGGTGTCGTCCCCGATCGGATCGCGGTGGCCTACGGGCTGACCCTTGCCGTCGCGGTGTCGTTCACGCTGTTCCACCAGGCCCTCACTGCCCTGTTCGGACGAGCTGGTCTCATCGTGTCGGTGCTCGCACTGGGCCTTCAGCTGGTAGCCGCGGGCACCCTGCAACCGGTGACCGAGGGGTCGCTGGCTGCCACGCCGTTCTCGATCCTGCCGCTGAGCGTTGCCCTGCAAGGCGCCGACGCTCTGGTGGGCGGCTCGCTGCACGAAGTGCTCGGGGCAGCCGTCGGTCTTCTCCTCTGGGCCGCCCTCGCCTTCGCAGGGACCGTGATCGGCGTGCGCCGTGCCCGCGCGCGGGCGGTCAACGCACTGCTTCCAGCGTGAGTGGGCGCGTCGATTTGCGGCGCCGAGGCCGAGATCGGTACTCTCGCGACATGCTTCCGGCACCGCACGACCTCGTCGCTTCCGCGACGGTGGTTCTCGTGCTGCGCCGACGTCTGGGCGGTCGCCGACTCTAGGCGACCCCGCTGCGTACTCGCGCGCGGCGGTGTCGCCACCTCCGGCTCTGTGCTTTCGATGCACGACGAACCCAGACAATAAGGTGGAATCCATGACCTACTCGGTCGCCGTCTCTGGCGCCTCCGGATATGCCGGCGGCGAGATCCTGCGGCTGCTGGCGCAGCATCCCGATATCGACATCCGCACCGTCACAGCCCACTCCAACGCCGGTCAGCCCCTCATCGAGCACCAGCCGCACCTGCGTTCGCTGTCTCACCTGACGCTGCAAGACACCACCCCGGAGATCCTCGCCGGCCACGACATCGTGTTCCTCGCCCTTCCCCACGGGCAGTCGGCGCAGTACACGGACGCCTTGGGCGACGTGCCGTTGGTGATCGACGCCGGAGCCGATCACCGGCTGCGCGACGCCGCGGCGTGGGAGCAGTTCTACGGTGGCCCGCACCCCGAGGCGTGGACCTATGGTGTGCCCGAACTGCCCGCCCCTGGCGGCAAGATCCGTGAAAGCCTCCGGGGCGCGACGCGGATCGCTGCTCCCGGCTGCAACGCCTCGACGGTGAGTCTGTCCCTCGCGCCGGGTGTGGCTGCCGGGGTGATCGATCCGACCGACATCGTCAGCGTGCTCGCCGTCGGCCCGTCGGGTGCGGGCAAGAGCCTCAAACCTCACCTGCTGGCAAGCGAAGTGCTCGGCAGCGCGAACCCGTATGCGGTAGGCGGTACACACCGGCACATCCCCGAGATTCACCAGGCACTGCAAGATGCCGGGGCCACCGAGGTCCGCATCTCGTTCACCCCCGTCATCGTCCCGATGGCCCGCGGAATCCTCGCCACCTCGACGGCGCCGATTGTCCCGGGTGCGACGGATGCCGACATCCGTGCCGCCTGGGAGCAGGCGTACGCCGATGAACCGTTCGTCCACGTGCTCCCGGAGGGACACGTCCCGCGAACGGCGGATGTCGTCGGAGCCAATACGGCGCTTCTCGGCCTCGCGATCGATCGTGCCGCGGGTCGGGTCGTGGTCGTCGCCGCTGTCGACAATCTCGTCAAGGGCACGGCGGGCGCCGCTGTCCAGTCCATGAACATCGCGCTCGGCCTTCCCGAGGACCGGGCCCTCACCACGAACGGAGTGGCACCGTGACCGTCACCGCGCCCGCAGGGTTCGAAGCGGCAGGCGTTGCCGCTGGACTCAAGTCCACCGGCAAGCCGGATGTCGCCGTCGTGGTCAACCGTGGTCCACTCACTGTCGGTGCTGCGGTGTTCACGAGCAACCGCGCCAAGGCGAACCCGATCCTGTGGTCGCAGCAGGCCATCCAAGACGGCGTCGTCGAAGCCATCGTGCTGAACTCGGGCGGCGCGAACTGCTTCACCGGTTCGTTCGGGTTTCTGACGACCCACCTGACGGCCGAGCGCGCCGCCGAACTGCTCGGAGTGAGTGCTGGCGACATCCAGGTGTGCTCTACCGGGCTCATCGGCACCGGTGATCAGGTGTTCCGCGACAAGGTACTCGCGGGTACCGAGGCCGCGATCGGTGCGCTGTCTTCGGACGGCGGCGAGGATGCTGCCCGCGCGATCATGACGACAGACTCGCGGCCGAAGACCACCACCGTCACCGGTGACGGGTGGACGATCGGTGGAATGGCCAAGGGCGCCGGGATGCTGGCCCCCGGGCTTGCGACGATGCTCGTGGTCCTGACCACCGACGCCGTCCTGACCTCGGCAGAAGCCGACGAGCACCTGCGTGCCGCGACACGGGTGAGCTTCGACCGCCTCGACTCCGACGGGTGCATGTCAACGAACGATCAGGTGACCCTGATGGTCAGCGGCGCGAGCGGGGTCACGCCGACACCGGAGGCGTTCCGCAGCGCGCTCATCGCCGTCTGCACCGACCTCGCGACCCAGTTGCAGTCGGATGCCGAAGGCGCGAGCCACGACATCACGATCGAGGTGATCCACGCGGCATCCGAAGATGACGCGGTCGAGGTCGGCAGGTCGGTTGCGCGCAACAACCTCTTCAAGGCTGCCATCTTCGGCAACGACCCGAACTGGGGTCGCGTGCTGGCAGCGATCGGCACAACGGCTGCCGAGTTCGACCCCTACGCCGTGGATGTCGAGATGAACGGCATCCGGGTGTGCTCCAACGGGGGACCCGACCAGCCGCGGGAGCTCGTGGACCTTACTCCGCGGGCGACGAAGGTCGTCATCGATCTGAAGGTCGGCGACGCTTCAGCCACGATCTACACCAACGACCTCACCCACGACTACGTTCACGAGAACAGTGCCTACTCGTCATGACTGACCTACAAGAGACCACCCCCGATGAGGCAGCCGAGAAGGCAGCCGTCCTGATCGAGTCGCTGCCCTGGCTCAAGCGCTTTCGCGACCAGATCGTCGTCGTCAAGTACGGCGGCAACGCGATGGTCTCCGAAGAACTGCAGCGCACGGTCGCCGAAGACATTGCGTACCTCCGCTATGTCGGCGTCAAGCCGGTCGTCGTCCACGGCGGCGGCCCGCAGATCTCCCGGATGCTGGAGCGCCTCGACATCCCGAGCGAGTTCCAGGGCGGCTACCGGGTGACCAGTACCGAAGCGGTCTCCGTCGTCCGCATGGTGCTCACCGGCCACATCAACCCGCAGCTGGTCTCGAAGATCAATGCTCACGGCCCGTTCGCCACCGGTCTGTCGGGCGAAGACGCTGGCCTGTTCGGCGGCCGCCGCCGTGGGGTGGTCATCAACGGCGAAGAGGTCGATCTCGGCTCGGTCGGCGATGTCGTCCACGTGAATCCGACGGCAGTTCTCGACCACCTCGCCGCCGGTCGCATCCCCGTTGTGTCCTCGATAGCGCCCGACCTCGATCGGCCCGGGCACACGCTGAACGTCAACGCCGACGCCGCGGCAGCGGCGCTCGCTGTGGCGCTGAACGCCGCCAAGCTCGTCATCCTCACCGACGTTCCGGGGCTGTATGCCGACTGGCCGAACCGCGACTCGCTGGTCTCGCACCTGACCTCGACCGAACTGCGGACGATGCTCCCGACGCTGGAGTCGGGGATGGTCCCCAAGATGCAGGCATGTCTGGACGCCGTCGATGGGGGAGTCGACACGGCGGCGATCATCGACGGGCGCGTGCCTCACTCGCTCCTGATCGAAGTGTTCACCAGCAAGGGCATCGGAACCGAAGTGGTCAGCGCATGAGCGCAGTACTCCCCGAGACGAAAAGAGGCGCAATGAACGACGAGGCAGAGGCATCGACTCCGGCATCCTGGCAGCACGATGCCCGGCGCGACCTTCTTGCCAACGCCGGCGACCGCCTCGCCCTGTTCACCCGCGGCGAGGGCGCCTACCTCTGGGATGATGCGGGCAAGCGCTACCTGGACTTTCTCGCGGGCATCGCGGTGAACTCCCTCGGCCACGCACACCCGGCGTTCGTCGAGGCGGTTTCTGCTCAGGCCGCGACCCTCGCGCACGTGTCGAACTATTTCGCGACCCCGCCGCAGCTCGCCTTGGCGGCGAGGCTCAAGCGCCTCGCTGGCACGGGCGAGTCCGGCCGCGTCTACTTCTCGAACTCGGGAGCGGAGGCCAACGAAGCGGCGTTCAAGCTCGCCCGACTGCATGGCGGAGCCGACAGGCCACGCATCCTCGCTCTCACCGACGCCTTCCACGGCCGCACGATGGGCACTCTCGCCCTCACGGGCAAGCCGGCTATGCAGCAACCGTTCCTTCCGATGGTTCCCGGTGTTGAGCTCCTGGACTCGACAGTTGAGGCCCTCGAGGCTGCGATGGATGACTCGGTGGCCGCGCTCATCCTCGAACCCATCAAGGGGGAGGCGGGTGTTCTGCCGCTCCCGGACGGCTACCTCGAGGCGGCCCGCGAGCTGACCCGGCGCCACGGCGCGCTTCTCATCCTCGATGAGATCCAGACCGGCGCTGGCCGCACCGGCGAGTGGTTCGCGTTCCAGCACACCGGCATCACCCCGGATGCCATCACCGTTGCCAAGGGCATCGGGGGCGGGTTCCCGATCGGTGCGCTCATCACGTACGGTGCGGCGAGCGACCTGTTCTACCCCGGCACCCACGGTTCGACGTTCGGCGGTAACGCGCTGGCCACCGCGGTTGCCGGGGCGGTACTGGAGGAGATCGAGCGCGCCGACTTGGTGAGCAACGCGCGCACGCGGGGCGCGCAGGTGCGAGACGGCATCCTCGCGATCGATTCCCCGCTGATTGCCGGATGCCGCGGGCAGGGCCTGCTTCTGGGCGTGGCTCTCTCGCGTCCCGTTGCGAAAGCAGTCGTCGCAGCGGCGCAGGAACACGGACTCATCGTCAATGCCGCCAACGATGAGACGATTCGGATCGCGCCGGCCCTTACGATCGGCGACGTTGAGATCGACGAGTTCTTGACCCTGTTCACCGCGTCCCTGGCAACCGTGACCGACGCCCTCCTGCTCGATGAGACCTCGCAGCCCGACGACAAGGAAGCCGCGCAATGACCCGCCACCTGCTTCGTGACGATGACCTGACCCCGACAGAGCAGGCGGAGATCCTCGCTCTTGCTGCGGAGCTGAAGAAGGATCGCTGGCAGGTCCAGCCGCTGGCGGGTCCGCAGACCGTCGCGGTGATCTTCGACAAGTCCTCGACGCGTACCCGTGTGTCGTTTGCCGTGGGCATCGCCGATCTCGGCGGGTCGCCGCTGATCATCTCGACGGCCAACAGTCAGCTGGGTGGCAAGGAGACCCCTGCCGACACCGCCCGCGTGCTCGAGCGGCAGGTCGCCGCGATCGTCTGGCGCACCTATGCGCAGGCCGGGCTCGAAGAGATGGCCGCCGGAACCCGGGTGCCCGTCATCAATGCGCTCAGCGACGATTTCCATCCGTGTCAGATCCTGGCCGACCTGCTCACGATCCAGGAGCACAAGGGTGAGCTGAAGGGTCTCACGCTGGCCTTCTTCGGGGACGGGCGCACGAACATGGGGCAGTCCTATGTGCTCGGCGGGGTCACCGCCGGGATGCACGTGCGCGTCGCCTCACCGGTGGAGTATGCGCCACGCGAGGATGTCGTTGCCGATGCCGACCGCCGGGCAGAGCAGACCGGTGGCTCGGTCGCGCTTTACACCGACCCCAACGAGGCTGCCGCCGGCGCAGACATCATCGTCACCGACACCTGGGTCTCGATGGGCAAGGAGGACGAGAAGCTGCAGCGGCTTCGCGACCTGACGCCGTACAAGGTGTCGCAAGAGCTCATGAGCCTTGCCAAGGACGACGCGATCTTCATCCACTGTCTGCCCGCCGACCGCGGGTACGAAGTGGATGCCGAGGTCATCGATGGTCCGCAGAGCGTCGTGTGGGACGAAGCCGAGAACAGACTCCACGCGCAGAAGGCGCTCCTGGTGTGGTTGCTGCAACAGCAGTAGCCGATCGGGTCGTCGGGAATCTCCGGCGCCTGGACGGGCCACCACGGATCCCGGGGCTCGACCTGGCCCGCGGACTCGCGGTGATCGGGATGCTCGCAGCCCACCTGTTCACGCTGCCCGAGATCGACTGGACCGATCCGGCGACCTGGGGCGGGATTGCCGGTGGTCGCTCATCGATTCTGTTTGCGACACTCGCCGGGGTCTCGATCTCGATCGTTACCACCGGCCCTCGCGCTCCCCGCGAACCCGGTCGGTGGCTGGCGTGGCGAGCGCTCGTGCTCTGGGTCATCGGTATCGCCCTCATCCTCACAGGCGTACCGGTGTACGTCATCCTGCCCGCCTACGCAATCCTGTTCGCCGCGGCGATCCCGTTCGTGCGCGTACGCACCGGGGCCCTGTGGATCTGGGCTGTCGCGGTGGCGACGGTCGTGCCATGGCTGCTTCCGCCAATCGAGGCGGCTTCGTTCTGGGACACGGCGCCGGGCGAGGCTCTGTTCCTCGTGACCGGATGGGCCTATCCTGCTCCGCTGTGGCTTGCGTTTCTGCTGGCCGGAATGGCGATCGGGCGCCTCGATCTCACGCGCGTAGCGGTGCTGTGGATCACCGCGGGCGTGGGCATGGCGGTTGCCGCGGTGGCAGAAACGCTCGCCGTCGTGCTTCCGGCCCCCGAAGATGACTATCTCGGCCAGGTGTGGCGAGCGAGCGAGCATAGCGGCGGCATCCTCGAGGTGTGGGGCTCGGGCGGGTTCGCGATCGCGATCATCGCGCTGTGCGTGCTGGTGTGCCGCACCGTCCTGCGAGCCCTCGTACTTCCGATCCGGACGCTGGGTGCCATGCCGCTGACGGCGTACTCCGCGCAGATCGTCGTCTGGGCGGTGTGGGCGTTCGTGGCGCTGGGAACGACCTCCGACCTCTTCGGGTTCCGCGCCCTGAACCCGTTCTGGCCGATGACCCTCGGGATCATCGCAGCCTGTCTCGTGTGGGCGCTGCTCCTTGGACGTGGTCCCCTCGAACGGCTGGTCGATCGGGTGTCGCGGCCGCGCGCGGATAGGCTGGCAGGATGACTGCGACGGGTGATGCAACGCACGATGGTGCCCTCTGGGGTGCGCGATTCGCTTCGGGCCCCTCGCCCGAGCTTGCAGCCCTGAGCGTCTCCACCCACTTCGACTGGGCGCTCGCCGCGTACGACATCCGAGGATCGCGTGCCCACGCATCGGCCCTCGAGGCCGCGGGCTATCTCAGCGCCGACGAAGCTGCCAGCATGCGCGTCGGTCTCGACGAGCTCGCGGCTGCCGTTGCCCGTGGCGACGTCGTTGCCCGGCCTCAGGACGAAGACGTCCACGGTGCGCTCGAGCAGGCGCTCATCGAGATCGTCGGTCCCGAGCTCGGCGGAAAGCTCCGGGCCGGACGCAGCCGCAACGACCAGATCGCAACGCTGGTGCGGATGTACCTCCTCGACCACACGCGGATGCTGGTGCGTGAGATCGTCCGTCTCATCGACGCCATCGTCGCCCAGGCCGAGGCGCACCCCGCCGCCATCATGCCGGGGCGCACTCACCTGCAGCACGCGCAACCGATTCTGCTCGCGCACCACCTGCTCGCTCACGCGTGGCCACTCGTGCGCGACCTCGAACGACTTCGCGATTGGTCGGCGCGGGCGTCGGTGTCGCCGTACGGCGGGGGAGCGCTCGCCGGATCGACCCTGGGTCTTGACCCCGCACTGGTCGCTGCAGAATTGGGGCTCTCTCGGCCCGCAGAGAACTCTCTGGACGGTACCGCGGCGCGCGACGTCGTCGCCGAGTTCGCGTTCATTGCCGCCCAGATCGGCGTCGATCTGTCGCGCTTTGCCGAAGACATCATCGTGTGGAACACGCGCGAGTTCGGTTTCGTCACGCTCGACGACGGCTACTCGACAGGCTCGAGCATCATGCCGCAGAAGAAGAACCCCGATATCGCCGAACTGGCGAGGGGGAAGGCCGGCCGCCTGATCGGAAACCTCACCGGGCTGCTCGCGACACTCAAGGGTCTGCCCCTGGCGTACAACCGCGATCTGCAGGAAGACAAGGAGCCCATCTTCGATTCGGTGCGCACTCTCGAGACCGTCCTGCCCGCCTTCGCCGGGATGGTCGCGACCCTGCGCTTCGACACCGGCCGGATGGCGGAGCTCGCGCCGCAGGGCTTCTCACTTGCCACGGACGTCGCGGAGTGGCTCGTTCGAGAAGGTGTTCCCTTCCGGGATGCTCATGAGATCTCCGGGAAGCTCGTGCAGGCATGTGAGGCCCGTGGAATCGGACTCGAAGACGCCGACGATGACCTGCTGGCCGAGGTCTCGCCGCGGCTCACGCCGGGAGTTCGCGACGTGCTGACGATCGAAGGATCGGTTGCCAGTAGGACCGGCGCCGGCGGAACTGCTCCGGTGCGGGTCGCCGAGCAGCGCGCGGAACTGATTTCCCGCGTTCAGGACGCCGCGCACGCGCTGGGGCTGTGACGGGACTGATCGATCCCAAAAATCAGTTCCACGCTTATTATCTTGCTTCATAAGCGCTAGGCTGATTCCGTGACCATCGCGGTGATCGCTGACATCGTCGGATCCCGGCGCCTTGCCGACCGGGATGCTGCGCAGCGCGAGCTGGAGGCGACGATTGCGCGCGTCCACGCCGAACGGCCGACGGCGCTCGTGCCGCTGACGGCGACCTTCGCTGACGAACTCCAGGCGGTCTTCGCGGAGTTGGATCACGCGCTTGCGTGGCTGCTGCTGCTTCAGCTCGCGCTTCCCGAAGAGATCGAACTGCGCTTCGGGATCGGCATCGGCGCCGTGGGGGCCGTCTCGTCTGCAACCGGTCACATCTCCGACGGTCCCGGTTGGTGGTCAGCCCGGGACGCGGTCGAGGCCGTGCACCGGCTTCAGGATCGTGCCGTACCGCGCGCCCGGACGCGCGTTGTCGCAGCTCCGGGGGAGGATGCCGCCATGGCCGAGCGCGTCCGATCCGTCAACGCATACCTGCTTGTCCGCGATGAGATCGTCGGCGCGATGTCGCCGCGCACACGCCGCCTCGCCTACGGCCGCTGCCTTGGCCGCACACAACACGACCTCGCCGCACAGGAGGGGATCACGCAGTCGGCGGTCTCCCAGGCACTCGCCACCGGCGGTGCCGCAGGACTTGTTGCGGGATTCCAGATCCTGGACGGCGCGTCCGGATGATCGCCGCAGGCATTGTCCTCCTGGCGGTCGGCTGCCTCGACCTCACGCGGCGTTCGCTGATCGGGGTGTCTCGCGCCGTTGTTCTGGCGGTGCTCGGAGTGGCCCTTCTCGTCGCCTCGGCGGGCGCGGATGCCGCGGTCTGGAGCTTCGTTGCCGCCGGCGTAGCGGCGGTCTGGGCGCTGGCTACCCCGGATCGACGTGGCGGGCGTGCCGGCTTCTGGCCCGTCGCCCTCGTGGTGGCTGTCGCTGCCCTCTCCGTCGCGCTCCTGGGCGTCCGAGAAGACCAGGGGCCGCTTGGTGAGGTGTGGCCCTCCGGCTCGCCGCTCGGCGCAGTGAGCCTGGACGTCGCCGTCCTGGTCGTCGGCGCGCTCGTCTTCCTGCTCGAATCGGGCAATGTGATCGTGCGGATCGCGCTTCGGGACGGTGACGTGCCCGTAGAAGAACGTGCGTCCACACTCAAGGGCGGACGACTCATCGGTCCGATCGAGCGTGTGCTCGTCTTCGCACTCACTCTCACGGGCGCGTTCACGCTCCTGGCCGCGGTGCTCGCAGCGAAGGGGATCGTCCGCTTTCCTGAGATCTCTCGGGACGGAGAGGGCGGCATCCGCGCCGAGTACTTCCTCATCGGGAGCCTCGTGAGCTGGACGACCGCCCTCGCGGTGGCTTTCCTCGGCTGGTGGGGGAGCTCGATCTGACTCCCCGGTCAGCAGTGGGCGCGCTGCTAGCCTGAGAATCGTGGCAGAACTGACGACCGATTCCCCCGTCCGCGCGTTGGAGCCGGTGAATGATCCTTCGTTCGAATCGGTGTGGGACGAGATCGTCTGGCGCGGTCTGGTGCATGTATCCACCGATCAGGAGGCCTTGCGCGAGCTGCTGGGGGGCGAGCCGATCACGTACTACTGCGGGTTCGACCCGACCGCACCGAGCCTGCACCTGGGAAACCTCGTGCAGCTGCTGTTGCTGCGCCGTCTGCAGCTTGCTGGCCATCGCCCCCTGGGACTTGTCGGCGGGTCGACGGGGCTCATCGGCGATCCGCGACCGACGGCCGAGCGCACGTTGAACACGCCGGAGACCGTGCGGGAGTGGGTGACGCGGCTGCGCGCGCAGGTCGAGAAGTTCCTCAGCTTCGAGGGCGAGAACGCCGCCCGCATCGTCAACAACCTCGACTGGACCGCGCCGCTGTCGGCAATCGACTTCCTGCGGGAGATCGGCAAGCACTACCGGGTCGGCACGATGCTGAAGAAGGATGCCGTCAGCGCCCGACTGAACTCGGAGGCGGGGATCAGCTACACCGAGTTCAGCTACCAGATCCTGCAGGGAATGGACTTCCTGGAGCTCTACCGCACCTACGGGTGCGTGCTGCAGACCGGCGGCAGCGACCAGTGGGGCAACCTCACCAGCGGGGTGGATCTCGTCCACCATGTCGAGCATGTGGGAGTTCACGCGATCGGGACGCCGCTGATCACCAACAGCGACGGCACGAAGTTCGGCAAGAGCGAGGGCAATGCGATCTGGCTGGATGCCGCGATGTGCTCTCCGTACCGGATGTACCAGTTCTGGCTCAACACGGACGACGCCGACGTCATCACGCGGATGAAGATCTTCACGTTCCTCACCCGCGAAGAGATCGAGGAGTACGAACGACTCGTCGAGGTGGAGCCCTACCGTCGGGCAGCGCAGCGGCGGCTCGCTCTCGAGGTCACGACGACCGTGCATGGCGCAGAGGCGACGGCGGGAGTGATCGCCGCCTCCGAGGCCTTGTTCGGGCACGGTGATCTCACATCGCTGGATGCCGAGGTCCTTCGCACCGCGCTGGAGGAGTTGCCGCACGTGCAGGGGACGGTGGAGATGACCGTCGTCGAGGCGCTCGTCGCAACTGGACTTGTCACCAGTCTCTCCGAGGCTCGCCGTGCTGTCGCGCAGGGCGGAGTGTCGCTCGACGGCAACCGTGTCGACGACGACGGTGCACTGGTCACGGGCGGGCTGCCCGGGGGAGTGTCGGTGGTGCGCCGCGGAAAGAAGACGCTGGCCGGCGTCTTCGTTGACCCGCGTAAATCCGCGTGATGCGGCGCGACACGCCCGGGATGCGGCCAGGATTTGTCACGTTGTTCACATCCGCGTAATGTCTTACTTGTTCGCCCCAAAGGAGCGCGGTGAGGCTGAGAGCCTCCCCTCCTCAAGCAGTGAACCACCCCCCAACATCAAGACTCCTTGTGAGTCGCAGACCTCCGGGTCTACGATGGGGGATCCGCTCTTCGCGGTGGTCTTGTCGACCGCTCGAGCGAGTCTGAGACTCGCCGGACGCCGATTTGACAGCCACGGAGAAACGGATAAGATAGAGAAGTTGCCCTGCGGGGAGGTCGAGAGACCGAAAGCAGGAGCATCCGATCCTTGAGAACTCAACAGCGTGCACTTGTCAAATGCCAAAAAACCTCGATTCAGCTTCGGCTGAATGAGATTCCTTTGGATCAAAGTCCGGCACTTCGGTGCCGGCAACGGATAGTCAGCAATGACATCCCTTTGGTCAGATCAAACTCGCTGCTTCAGTCAATTTCCGGCTGATCGCAGCAAATTTCTTTCACGGAGAGTTTGATCCTGGCTCAGGATGAACGCTGGCGGCGTGCTTAACACATGCAAGTCGAACGGTGAAGCAGAGCTTGCTCTGTGGATCAGTGGCGAACGGGTGAGTAACACGTGAGCAATCTGCCCCTGACTCTGGGATAAGCGCTGGAAACGGCGTCTAATACCGGATACGAGCTGCGAAGGCATCTTCAGCAGCTGGAAAGAATTTCGGTCAGGGATGAGCTCGCGGCCTATCAGCTTGTTGGTGAGGTAACGGCTCACCAAGGCGTCGACGGGTAGCCGGCCTGAGAGGGTGACCGGCCACACTGGGACTGAGACACGGCCCAGACTCCTACGGGAGGCAGCAGTGGGGAATATTGCACAATGGGCGAAAGCCTGATGCAGCAACGCCGCGTGAGGGACGACGGCCTTCGGGTTGTAAACCTCTTTTAGCAGGAAAGAAGCGAAAGTGACGGTACCTGCAGAAAAAGCGCCGGCTAACTACGTGCCAGCAGCCGCGGTAATACGTAGGGCGCAAGCGTTATCCGGAATTATTGGGCGTAAAGAGCTCGTAGGCGGTCTGTCGCGTCTGCTGTGAAAACCCGAGGCTCAACCTCGGGCCTGCAGTGGGTACGGGCAGACTAGAGTGCGGTAGGGGAGATTGGAATTCCTGGTGTAGCGGTGGAATGCGCAGATATCAGGAGGAACACCGATGGCGAAGGCAGATCTCTGGGCCGTAACTGACGCTGAGGAGCGAAAGGGTGGGGAGCAAACAGGCTTAGATACCCTGGTAGTCCACCCCGTAAACGTTGGGAACTAGTTGTGGGGTCCATTCCACGGATTCCGTGACGCAGCTAACGCATTAAGTTCCCCGCCTGGGGAGTACGGCCGCAAGGCTAAAACTCAAAGGAATTGACGGGGACCCGCACAAGCGGCGGAGCATGCGGATTAATTCGATGCAACGCGAAGAACCTTACCAAGGCTTGACATATACGAGAACGCTGCAGAAATGTAGAACTCTTTGGACACTCGTAAACAGGTGGTGCATGGTTGTCGTCAGCTCGTGTCGTGAGATGTTGGGTTAAGTCCCGCAACGAGCGCAACCCTCGTTCTATGTTGCCAGCACGTAATGGTGGGAACTCATGGGATACTGCCGGGGTCAACTCGGAGGAAGGTGGGGATGACGTCAAATCATCATGCCCCTTATGTCTTGGGCTTCACGCATGCTACAATGGCCGGTACAAAGGGCTGCAATACCGCGAGGTGGAGCGAATCCCAAAAAGCCGGTCCCAGTTCGGATTGAGGTCTGCAACTCGACCTCATGAAGTCGGAGTCGCTAGTAATCGCAGATCAGCAACGCTGCGGTGAATACGTTCCCGGGTCTTGTACACACCGCCCGTCAAGTCATGAAAGTCGGTAACACCTGAAGCCGGTGGCCCAACCCTTGTGGAGGGAGCCGTCGAAGGTGGGATCGGTAATTAGGACTAAGTCGTAACAAGGTAGCCGTACCGGAAGGTGCGGCTGGATCACCTCCTTTCTAAGGAGCATCTGGCACCCTAGGGTGTCCAGGCGCCGGATCGAGACGAACGTTCTCGCCGGTTAGCTCATGGGTGGAACATTTGACGAGGTGTCGATCGAAGATCGCCCCGCTCAGTACGTCCTTCGGGACTGGAACCGCGGATCGTGAACGATCGACACATGCACGCTGTTGGGTCCTGAGGGACCGGATGCCGCGATAGCGGCAGCTGAACCTCAGGGCCTTTTCTGGCGGTCGCACAGCGACACGCGGGAGAGGTACCGCCCGTACTTTGAGAACTACACAGTGGACGCGAGCATCTTTTGAACTGATTTTTCAGTTCATATTGATGATCTTAAAGATCATTAATCAATTTCGAGTTGGACTTCGGTCCAAACCGATTCTTGATAAAACTCATGTGATTTCAAGTCTTTAAGAGCAAACGGTGGATGCCTTGGCATCTGGAGCCGAAGAAGGACGTAGCAATCTGCGATAAGCCTCGGGGAGTGGATAAGCACACTTTGATCCGAGGATCTCCGAATGGGGAAACCCCGCTGGGCGGCGTGCCGACCCAGTGACTCCCGCCTGAATATATAGGGCGGGTAGAGGGAACGTGGGGAAGTGAAACATCTCAGTACCCACAGGAAGAGAAAGCAACCGCGATTCCGTTAGTAGTGGCGAGCGAAACCGGAACAGGCTAAACCGAGTACGTGTGATATCCGGCAGGAGTTGCGTATTCGGGGTTGTGGGACTTTTCGTGCTGTTCTGCCGATCAGCAAGCGTTACAAGAAGGTATAGACGAATGGCATTGAAAGGCCAGTCATAGAGGGTGCCAACCCCGTAGTCGAAATGCCTCCCTTGGCGCGAGAAGTATCCCAAGTAGCACGGGGCCCGAGAAATCCCGTGTGAATCTGTCAGGACCACCTGATAAGCCTAAATACTCCCAGATGACCGATAGCGGACAAGTACCGTGAGGGAAAGGTGAAAAGTACCCCGGGAGGGGAGTGAAATAGTACCTGAAACCGTTTGCTTACAAACCGTTGGAGCAGTCCTAGCAGCTGTGACAGCGTGCCTTTTGAAGAATGAGCCTGCGAGTTAGCGATATGTGGCGAGGTTAACCCGTGTGGGGTAGCCGTAGCGAAAGCGAGTCTGAATAGGGCGATCCAGTCGCATGTCCTAGACCCGAAGCGAAGTGATCTATCCATGGCCAGGCTGAAGCGACGGTAAGACGTCGTGGAGGGCCGAACCCACTTAGGTTGAAAACTGAGGGGATGAGCTGTGGATAGGGGTGAAAGGCCAATCAAACTTCGTGATAGCTGGTTCTCTCCGAAATGCATTTAGGTGCAGCGTTGCGTGTTTCTTGCCGGAGGTAGAGCTACTGGATGGCCGATGGGCCCTACAAGGTTACTGACGTCAGCCAAACTCCGAATGCCGGTAAGTGAGAGCGCAGCAGTGAGACTGTGGGGGATAAGCTTCATAGTCGAGAGGGAAACAACCCAGACCACCAACTAAGGTCCCTAAGCGCGTGCTAAGTGGGAAAGGATGTGGAGTTGCTCAGACAACCAGGAGGTTGGCTTAGAAGCAGCCACCCTTGAAAGAGTGCGTAATAGCTCACTGGTCAAGTGATTCCGCGCCGACAATGTAACGGGGCTCAAGCACGCCACCGAAGTTGTGGCATTGACATTATTGGTAGGCCTTCGTGGTCCAGCCGTGTTGATGGGTAGGAGAGCGTCGTGTGGCCAGCGAAGCGGCGGTGTGAACCAGCCGTGGAGGCTACACGAGTGAGAATGCAGGCATGAGTAGCGAAAGACGTGTGAGAAACACGTCCTCCGAAAGACCAAGGGTTCCAGGGTCAAGCTAATCTTCCCTGGGTAAGTCGGGACCTAAGGCGAGGCCGACAGGCGTAGTCGATGGACAACGGGTTGATATTCCCGTACCGGCGAAGAACCGCCCCAATCAATCCAGTGGTGCTAAATGCCCGAATCCCTTTGTACGATCCCTTCGGGGTGAGGCATTGGGCCTAGCGCATGAACCCATGCTGGTGCGGTTAGCGTATTAACAGGTGTGACGCAGGAAGGTAGCCCAAGCCAGGCGATGGTTGTCCTGGTGCAAGTGCGTAGGCCGAGTGATAGGCAAATCCGTCACTCTTATGGCTGAGACACGATGCGGATAAAAAGTGGGTGATCCTATGCTGCCAAGAAAAGCATCGACGCGAGGTTCTAGCCGCCCGTACCCCAAACCGACTCAGGTGGTCAGGTAGAGAATACCAAGGAGATCGAGAGAATCGTGGTTAAGGAACTCGGCAAAATGCCCCCGTAACTTCGGGAGAAGGGGGGCCTTCGACGTATTAGGACTTGCTCCGAAAGCGTTTGGAGGCCGCAGAGACTAGTGGGTAGCGACTGTTTACTAAAAACACAGGTCCGTGCCAAGTCGCAAGACGATGTATACGGACTGACGCCTGCCCGGTGCTGGAAGGTTAAGAGGACCGGTTAGCCGCAAGGCGAAGCTGAGAATTTAAGCCCCAGTAAACGGCGGTGGTAACTATAACCATCCTAAGGTAGCGAAATTCCTTGTCGGGTAAGTTCCGACCTGCACGAATGGCGTAACGACTTCCCAACTGTCTCAACCGCGAACTCGGCGAAATTGCACTACGAGTAAAGATGCTCGTTACGCGCAGCAGGACGGAAAGACCCCGTGACCTTTACTACAGCTTGGTATTGGTGTTCGGTGTGGCTTGTGTAGGATAGGTGGGAGACTTTGAAGCAGGGACGCCAGTTCTTGTGGAGTCATTGTTGAAATACCACTCTGGTCACTCTGGATGTCTAACTTAGAACCGTAATCCGGTTCAGGGACAGTGCCTGGTGGGTAGTTTAACTGGGGCGGTTGCCTCCCAAAAAGTAACGGAGGCGCCCAAAGGTTCCCTCAACCTGGTTGGCAATCAGGTGGCGAGTGTAAGTGCACAAGGGAGCTTGACTGTGAGACTGACAGGTCGAGCAGGGACGAAAGTCGGGACTAGTGATCCGGCAGTGGCTTGTGGAAGCGCTGTCGCTCAACGGATAAAAGGTACCTCGGGGATAACAGGCTGATCTTGCCCAAGAGTCCATATCGACGGCATGGTTTGGCACCTCGATGTCGGCTCGTCGCATCCTGGGGCTGGAGTAGGTCCCAAGGGTTGGGCTGTTCGCCCATTAAAGCGGTACGCGAGCTGGGTTTAGAACGTCGTGAGACAGTTCGGTCCCTATCCGCTGCGCGCGTAGGAAGTTTGAGAGGATCTGACCCTAGTACGAGAGGACCGGGTTGGACGAACCTCTGGTGTGTCAGTTGTTCCGCCAGGAGCACCGCTGATTAGCTACGTTCGGGATGGATAACCGCTGAAAGCATCTAAGCGGGAAGCCGGCCTCAAGATGAGACTTCCATGCCTACGGGCGAGAGGCTCCCAGCAGACTACTGGGTTGATAGGCCAGATGTGGAAGCGTGGTAACACGTGCAGCTGACTGGTACTAATAAGCCGATGACTTGATAACACACCGTTTTTTGGTGCTTGCGTCCACTGAGTGGTTCTCGATGTACGGTCGAGAACCGCATGACAATGACTTTTGTTGTGCAGACTGAAACATCAATAGTGTTTCGGCGGCCATAGCGAGAGGGAAACGCCCGGTCCCATTCCGAACCCGGAAGCTAAGCCTCTCAGCGCCGATGGTACTGCAGGGGGGACCCTGTGGGAGAGTAGGACACCGCCGGACTTCTTTCACGAAATGGCCACCCATCGTTGGGTGGCCATTTCGCGTTAACGGGCCGTTGCATGGTGCATGCACGCCACTGTGGAAGGATCGGGCAGGACATGGCAGAGGACAACGCCGCTGAGGCGGATGATTCTTCGCGCGGCAGCCGAAACCAGAGGCCTTCACGTCCTCGGGGAGAGCGTGGGCCCGCCCGGGGTGGGCGTCCTGATCGTGCCGGTGGCGATCGACGCAGCGGGGCAGATCGTCAGCCCTCGCGCGATGCGGCCGGTCGTCGCTCTCCGAGCGGTGGCCGAGACGGCGCGTCGCGCTCGAGCGACGGGCGGCCACCGCGTTCCGACGACCGTGGCAGGCCACGCAGCACGGATCGTGACGGTGCGGGCAAACGCCCCTCGGGCGCCGGTCGGTCTTCTGAGCGCGGGCGTCCCGATCGTGCTGGGCGTCCGGATCGTCCGCCCCGTGTCGAAGACGATCGGGAGCGCGGGCCGGAGGTCCCCGAGGAGATCACGGCGCGAGATCTTGCGGCGCCGGCACGCAACGAGCTGAAGACCCTGAGCAAAGAGAACGCGGATGCCGTCGCTCGTCACCTCGCCATGGCGGCGCGGGTGATTGATACCGATCCGACGCTCGCGCACGCGCACGCACAGGCTGCGGTTAAGCGCGCAGGACGCATTGCTGTGGTTCGTGAGACGGCGGCGATCACTGCGTACGCGACCGGCGACTTTGCGCTCGCACTGCGTGAACTGCGTACTTACCGTCGTATCTCGGGCAGGGATGACCAGATCGCCCTGATGGTCGACAGCGAGCGCGGGGTTGGTCGGCCTGATCGCGCCCTGGAGGCCGGGCGAGCTGTTGACCGTGCCGCGCTCCCAGCGGGCGTGCGGGTCGAGCTTGCGATTGCGATGTCTGGTGCGCGTCTGGATCTCGGCGAGCCCGAGCGTGCACTGAGCGAACTCGATATTCCAGAGCTTGACCCAGACCGCGCGTTTGAGTGGTCGCCGGCGCTCTTTGCTGCGCGTGCGACAGTTCTGGAGGAACTGGGGCGCATCGAGGAAGCGCAGGAGTGGCAGCGGCGCGCGATCATCGCCGCTGACGCTCTGGATGTGGCAGCCGGCTACGCCGAGAGCGAAGAGCTGTTCGTCGAGGACATCGAACCCGAAGAGACGGTGCCTGCGGAGGAGCCCACCTCACCGGCTAACACCGGGAATCCGGCATCCGACCCGGAAAGTGGTGCCGACCGCCTCGACGGGCCCCGCTGATGGCGGTGTTCTCGCGTCGCCGCGCCTCGTCAACGCCGCTTGATGGGGTGGATGTGGTCCTGGCCGACCTCGACGGTGTTGTCTACGCCGGAGCCGGTGCGCTGCCGTGGGCAGTAGAGAGCCTGTCCGGGCTGGGACAACGGCGTCTGGGGTTCATCACCAACAACGCGTCCCGCACCGATGAGGCTGTCGCCGAGCACCTGCGGGAGCTGGGGCTTGCGGTGGAGGCATCTGACGTCGTCACGAGCCCGCAGGCTGCCATGCGCCTGCTTCGCAGTCGTGTCGAACCGGGTGCGACCATTCTCGTCGTCGGCGGGGAAGGTCTCGTCGTCGAACTCGAGAAGGCAGGATACGTCGTCAGCCGCAGCGCCGAGGACTCCCCGGCCGCCGTCGTTCAGGGATTTGCGCCTGATGTGGGCTGGAAGCAGCTGGCAGAGGCCGCCTTCGCGCTGAAGATTCCGGAAGACGAGGGTGGGATCCCCTGGATCGCGACGAACACCGACTGGACGATCCCGCAGGCGCGCGGCATTGCGCCGGGCAACGGTACTCTGGTATCAGCGGTTCACACCGCGGTCGGTCGCTTAGCGACGGTCGCGGGAAAGCCCGAAACCCCCATCTTCGAAGAAGCCGTCGCCCGGTTCGGCGCAGAGCATCCGCTCTTCATCGGAGACCGTCTCGACACCGACATCCTCGGTGCGTGCCGGGCGGGAATCGCCTCGGCCCTGGTGCTGACGGGTATCGATCGGCCCAAGCATGTGCTTGCAGCTCCGGCCGGATCGCAGCCGACCTTCATCCTCGGTGACCTTCGGGAGCTGTCGGAGCCCTACCCCGAGGCGGTGACCCGTGATGGGGTGACCGACGTGCGCGGCGCTCGGGTTCGCATTGATGGCCCGGACGTCGAGATCCTGGCGGAGGGAGAGCGCCCCATCGACCTGCTGCGCGCGGGAGCTGCGGCAATCTGGGGGACAGGGCGTGCGATCTTCGGGTTCCGTGTGCCCGAGCGCCTCTACGCGGATCCGTTCCACCGCCCCTGAACCCTCAGCTGGCTCGTTACGCGCGGGAGGTGCTGTCGCGCCCGTAGTCTGGGTGTCATGCTCAGCGACGATCGTTCCGACGAGGATGCCGCTTCCAACCTGGCCGGGACCGGCGACGACGTGCCCGATGCCACCGCTCCGCGCCCCGACGAGGATCTGCTCTCACGGCTCGACATCGTCGAGTCGCAGCCGCTGTCTGACCGTGCGGCGGCGTACGAAGCGATCCACGAGGATCTGGCGCGGCGCCTGGAGCACAATCCCGACCTCCCTCATCGGTGATCTCTCGCCGATGACGCCCCGACTGGATGCCGAGCTCGCCGCTCGCGGTCTGGCACGCTCGCGAACGCACGCCGCGCGACTGATCTCCGCGGGCAGCGTCACCGTCGATGGGCGCGGAGTCGTGAAGCCGTCCGCGGCTGTGGACGCGGCATCCGTCATCGAGGTCGCAGCCGACGATCACTACGTCAGTCGCGGCGCGCACAAGCTCAGTGCCGCGCTCGATGCCTTCGCGGTGGACGTCGCGGGCAAAGTCGCGCTTGACCTCGGTGCGTCAACCGGCGGGTTCACGCAGGTCCTGCGGGAGCGGGGAGCGGCACCTGTCATTGCCGTCGACGTCGGCCACGGACAGCTCGCGCCCACTGTCGCCTCTGACCCCGAGGTCATCTCGGTCGAGGGTTTCAACGTGCGCTACATGGATGCCGAAACACTGCGTTCGGCATCCGGGGTGGAGTCTCAGCCCCAGATCGTGGTGGGAGATCTCTCCTTCATCTCTCTGGGGCACGTGCTTCCCGCGATGTGCCGCGTCGCTGCGGCGGACGCCGACATCATCCTGCTCGTGAAGCCGCAGTTCGAGGTTGGGCGCACCGGCATCCGCGAAGGGGTCGTGACCGACGCGGGGCTGCGTTCCGAGGCGGTCATGGGCGTGCTCTGGTCTGCGTGGGATGCGGGACTCGGCACCCTCGGGGTGATCTCCTCCCCGATCGTGGGAACCCACGGGAACCTGGAGTACCTCGTGCATCTTGCCGCGTCGCGGGGGAGCAATCCGACAGAATGGATCAGCACGGTGAATCAGCTGACGGGAGCACGATGACCAACGAGGGCCGCAACATCCTCGTGGTCGCGCACGCGCTCCGCCCCGAAACGGTCGACGCAGCTGCCCGCGTGATCGGCGCGCTCCGTGAGGCTGGCGCAACCCCCGTACTGTCCGCCGACGATCGAGCTGAGCTCGGTACCGCGATCCCCGGCCCGCTCGCCGTGCTGGGGGCCGATGTCGCCGTCGCCGACATCGAGCTGGCGATCGTCCTCGGGGGCGATGGCACGATCCTGCGGGCCGCAGAGCTCGTGCGCGAGGGCAGCGCCCCCGTCCTCGGGATCAACATGGGTCACGTTGGCTTCCTGGCCGAGATCGAGCGCGATGACATGGACGAGGCTGTCCGGCGGGTCATCGACCGCGACTATACGGTCGAGGAACGTCTCGCGCTGCAGGTTCGCATCAAGGACCGCGACGAGCAGGTCATCTACGAGACGTGGGCGCTGAACGAAGCAACCGTTGAAAAGGCTAGCCGGGAGCGGATGCTCGAGGTCGTGATCGAGATCGACGGACGGCCGCTGTCGTCGTTCGGCTGCGACGGCATCGTCGTGTCGACCCCCACGGGCTCGACCGCCTACAACTTCTCCGCCGGCGGTCCGGTGATCTGGCCGGGAGTCGAGGCGATCGCCGTCGTTCCCCTGTCGGCGCACGCGCTGTTTGCCAAGCCGCTCGTGATCGCTCCCGAGCACACCGTGGCTGTCGAGTTGCTCGAGCGCACGAACGGCACCGGCATCCTGTGGTGCGACGGTCGCCGTTCCCACGATCTACCGGCCGGCGCCCGCGTCGTCGTGCGCCGATCGGAGCATCCCGTGCGGCTTGCGCGGCTGCATCCCGCGTCGTTCACCGATCGACTCGTCAAGAAGTTCCGCCTGCCCGTCGAAGGATGGCGCGGCCCGTCACCCGCGGCGGAGAGTTCGTGATCGAGCAGATGACCCTGCGGGACCTGGGCGTGATCGCCGAGGCCACCCTGCCGATCGGTCCCGGGTTCACTGCCATCACGGGTGAGACCGGCGCGGGCAAGACGATGGTCGTCACGGGCCTCGGACTGCTTCTCGGTCAGCGCTCAGACAGCGGCGCTGTGCGCGCGGGGGCGGCGCAGGCATCCGTGGAGGGCGTGTGGATCGTGCCGCAGGATGGGCCTGTGGCCGAGCGCGTGCGGGAGGCTGGCGCGGATGTCGAACCGATCGATGAGACCCGAGCCGAGCTGATCGTCGGACGCACCATCTCGACCGAGGGACGCAGCCGCGCCGCAGTCGGCGGGCGAGCAGCTCCCGCGGCGGTCTTGTCGGATCTTGCTGATGACCTGGTGGTGGTGCACGGGCAGTCCGAACAGCTGCGGCTACGCTCCAGTGCCGCGCAGCGCGACGCGCTCGACAGGTTCGGGGGAGCGGATGTCGCCGAGGCCCTCGAGGCGTATCGGGAACGGTTCGCGACGTGGGAGCGGCTGGACGAGCAGCTCACGACACTCGTCGCCGATCGCGACGCTCGTGCGGCCGAAGCAGAGGAACTCCGGGCCGCAATCGCGGTGATCGAGGCCGCCGCCCCGCGCGCCGGCGAGGATGCTGAGCTCACGCAGCGGGCCGAGCGACTCGCGAACGCCGAGGCGCTGCGGGAAGCTGCGGCGCTGGCTCATGCGGCCCTGACAGCCGAAGACGAGGCAACAGACGCGACGACCCTTGTGGGGGAGGCGCGGCGTGCCCTGGAGCGTGCCGCGGGAAGTGACCCCGAGCTCGAGCGTCTCGCCGAGCAGGTAGCCGAGATCGGGTACCGGCTCGTCGATGTCTCGGCTTCGCTCGCTGGGTACCTCGCCGACCTCGATGAATCGGGTCCGCACGAACTCGCCGCCGTCGAGGAGCGCCGTGCTGCACTGTCCGAACTGGTGCGCGCGCACGGCTCCCTGGACGAGGCGATCGCGCTTCTGGAAACCGGGTCGGCTCGGCTCGCAGAGCTCGACGACGACGGCGAAAGAGTCGAGCGACTCACCCGGGAACGGGAGGAGGCGGCATCCGCTCTCGACGATGCTGCGGCTGCCCTTACGGCAGCGCGCACGACAGCTGCCGCGCGCCTCGGAAAGCTTGTGACCGCAGAGCTGCACGCTCTCGCGATGCCGGATGCCGAGGTCGAGGTCTCGGTCACCCCCACAGCCCCCAGCCGGTCGGGGCGCGACGAGGTAGCGATCCTCCTGGCGCCTCACCCGGGTTCGTCACCACGTCCGGTCTCGCGCAGCGCATCCGGCGGTGAGCTCAGTCGCGTCATGCTCGCGATCGAGGTCGTGATCGCCCGCGTCGATGCCGTACCCACCTTCGTTTTCGACGAAGTGGATGCCGGGATCGGCGGCGCTGCGGCGATCGAGGTGGGAAGGCGCCTGGCGCGGCTGGCGCAGACATCCCAGGTGATCGCGGTGACCCACCTCGCGCAGGTCGCCGCGTTCGCGACCAACCATCTGAGCGTGGTCAAAGCCAGTGATGGCGCGGTCACGGCATCCGGGGTTCACCAGCTCACCGGCGCCGCCCGTGAGGCTGAGATGGCGCGACTGCTGTCGGGGATGCCAGACTCCGAGGCAGCGCTCACTCACGCCCGCGAGTTGCTCGACCTGGGCACGATTGCCGACTGATAGGATCGAAGCCCGTGATGCAGACCCCGAGTGACTCGCACGGTTCCCCTTCGGATGACGCCCCGGCGTCCCTTTCTTCCACCGTCGAAGACCGCTCGTCGGGCCTCACGACGACGAAGCACATCTTCGTCACGGGAGGAGTCGTTTCCTCGCTCGGCAAGGGCCTGACTGCCGCAAGCCTCGGCAATCTGCTCACCGCGCGCGGCCTGCGGGTCGTGATGCAGAAGCTCGACCCGTACCTGAACGTCGATCCTGGAACAATGAACCCGTTCCAGCACGGCGAGGTCTTCGTGACCGATGACGGTGCTGAGACCGACCTCGACATCGGGCATTACGAGCGGTTCCTCGACATCGACCTGAGCCAAGCGGCCAACGTCACGACTGGGCAGATCTACTCGCAGGTCATCGCCCGCGAGCGCCGGGGTGAGTACCTCGGCGACACGGTGCAGGTCATCCCGCACATCACCGACGAGATCAAGCGGCGCATGCGGTTGCAGGCGACCGAGGACCCGCAGCCCGATGTCATCATCACCGAGATCGGCGGCACCGTCGGTGACATCGAGTCACAGCCGTTCATCGAGTCAGCGCGCCAGATCCGGCATGAACTGGGCCGCAAGAACGTCTTCTTCGTGCATGTCTCGCTCGTGCCGTTCATGGGCGCCTCGGGGGAGCAGAAGACCAAGCCCACGCAGCACTCCGTCGCCACGCTGCGCTCGATCGGCATCCAGCCCGACGCGCTCGTGCTGCGCAGCGATCGCCCCGTGACCGAGGCGAACAAGCGCAAGATCGCCCTCATGTGCGACGTCGACGAAGGTGCCGTCGTCAACGCGGTCGACGTGCCGAGCATCTACGACATCCCGACGATGCTGCACGATCAGGGGCTGGATGACTACATCGTCGACGCGCTCGATATCGAGAAGGCCGCCCGCGTGGACTGGACACGCTGGAGCCGCGTGCTGCAGGCAGTGCACAATCCCAGGCACGAGGTCACGATCGGCCTCGTCGGAAAGTACATCGATCTTCCTGACGCCTACCTGTCGGTGACGGAGGCCCTCAAGGCCGGTGGGTTCGCGCACGAGACCCACGTCAAGATCACCTGGATTCCCTCGGATCTGTGCGAGACCCCGGACGGCGCGGCGAAGGCGCTCGCGTCGGTCGATGGGATCGTCGTTCCCGGCGGTTTCGGCATCCGGGGGATCGAGGGCAAGCTCGGTGCGCTGCGTTTCGCGCGCGAGCAGGGCATCCCGACGCTCGGCCTGTGCCTGGGCCTGCAGTGCATGGTGATCGAGTACGCCCGCAACATGGCGGACCTCCCGGGTGCGTCTTCGAGCGAGTTCGATCCCGACACCGATTTTCCGGTCATCGCGACGATGGCCGAGCAGGTCGACATCATCGATCACGGCGATCTCGGCGGCACGATGCGGCTCGGGCTGTATCCGGCGCAGCTCGATGAGGGCTCGATTGCGGCCGAAGTCTACGAATCGACACGGGTCTCAGAGCGCCACCGTCACCGGTACGAGGTCAACAACGCCTATCGTGACCGTCTCGCCACCGCGGGTCTGCGTTTCTCGGGACTCTCTCCCGACCGGAACCTTGTCGAGTACGTCGAGTTGCCGCGCGAGGTGCACCCGTACTACATCGCGACCCAGGCCCACCCCGAGCTGCGTTCGCGGCCGACGGCGCCGCATCCGCTGTTTCGCGGGCTCGTGAGCGCGGCCCTGGACCGCCACCGCGCGAGCGAGCTCTTCGACGTCGAATCGGATGAGTGAGAATCGGATGACTGACAGGGTGAGCGGCGCAGTGCGCGATGAGCCGTTCGAGGCTCCCGTCGTCTCGTCGACGCTCGTTCACGAGGGCCGGGTGTGGGATGTGCGCAGCGACACCGTCAGCTATGGCGGGGCCGAGATCGTGCGCGAGTACGTCGATCACCCGGGGGCGGCGGCTGTGGTCGCGATCGACGACGAGGGTCGGATGTTGCTGATCCAGCAGTATCGGCATCCGATTCGTCACCGGGACTGGGAGGTGCCGGCGGGACTGCTCGATGTCGCCGGCGAACCGCCGATGGCGACGGCGCAGCGGGAGCTTGCCGAGGAGGCTGACCTTGTTGCCGCGTCGTGCCAGCCGCTCGTGAGCATCTTCACGACACCGGGCGGCAACGACGAGGTCGTGCACCTGTTCCTTGCGCGCGGATTGAGCGCGGCGCCACAGGTGCACGAGCGCGAGGACGAGGAAGCCGACATTCGGCTCGAGTGGGTGCCCATCGATGAGGTCATCACGGGTGTTCTCGAGGGGAGCCTGCGAAACGGCATCCTCGCGGTGGGGGTGCTCGCCGCCGCCGAAGTGCTGCGTCGCGAACGCCAGGGCTGAGGATGCAGCTCGATCGGGCGCTCGACACGTACCTGCGCCACGTCACGATCGAGCGGGGCCTGTCGGCGCACACCGTAGCCGCCTATCGCCGCGACCTCGGACCGTACCGGCAGTGGCTCGCAGGTCGCGGGATCGACGACTCGACCCAGGTCACCGCGGCGCTCGTGACGGAGTTCATCGCCGAGCGTGCGGCATCCGACCCGCCGCCGGCTGCGACAAGCCTGGCGCGTCTGCAGTCGTCGGTGCGGGGGATGCATCGGTTTCTCGTGGTCGAGGGCATCGACCCCCTCGACCCGACGACCCACGTGAGGCCGCCGAAGATGCCCCGCCGCCTCCCGAAGGCGCTCACGATCGCCCAGGTCGAGGCTTTGCTGGCGGCTGCGGGCCCCGAGCCTGCGGCAGCGACACCCGGCGATCTCGTGGCGCTGCGGGACCGTGCCCTTCTCGAACTGCTGTACGCGACGGGTGCGCGCGTGTCAGAGGCCGTCGGGCTTGATGTCGACGATGTGACTGATGGCGACATCCTGCGGGTGCGCGGCAAGGGCTCGAACGAGCGCATCGTTCCTATCGGCTCGTACGCGCGGGCCGCGGTGGATGCCTACCTCACCCGGGCACGTCCCGAACTCGCCCGGCGCGGCAAGGCCAGCCCGCGGCTGTTCCTCGGAGCGCGCGGGGCACCCTTGTCCCGCCAGAGCGCCTGGCTCGTCATCCAGGCAGCCGCCGAACGCGCCAACCTCGAGGCGCACGTATCACCGCACACGCTGCGGCATTCGTTCGCGACGCATCTGCTGCAGGGCGGTGCCGACGTCCGCGTCGTGCAGGAACTCCTCGGCCATGCGTCAGTCGCGACGACCCAGATCTACACGCACGTCAGCGTCGATGCGCTCCGCGATGTGTATGCCACCTCGCACCCTCGCGCGCGCTGAGCATCTCAATTGTCACGGCGCCTGTTTAGGGCGGCATCCGTCCACCTATGGAGCATGGACAGTGTGAGAATCCGTCGCTCGCGTCCCCCCGCAGCCTCGCCCACCGGGCAGCGCTATGGGTTCCCGTACCTCAGCGCAGATGAGATCTACCTCGACTCCGCCTGCCAGACTCTCCGCCCCCAGCCGGTGATCGATGCGCTGACCGAGTACTACCGTGAGTATGGCGCGTGCGGTGAGCGCACCCACTACGCGTGGGGGAGACGCGTCGACGAACGCGTGACGGCGACACGAGACGCGCTCGTGCGGCTGCTTGCCCTGCCCCCGCGTCGGTACCGCACCAGCTTCACGCTGAACACGACGTACGGCATCAATCTGCTGTTGCTCCAGTTGCCGGTCGGGCGCTACACCCGCATCGTCACGAGCCACACCGAACACAACTCGGTCTTCGTCCCCGTGATGCGCTACGCGCAGCGCGCCGGTGTGCCGCGCATTCTCCTGGAGCGGGACCCCGACGGAGCCCTGCGCTCCTCGCCGGCAGATCTTGAGCGCGCCATCGTCGTCGTTTCCGCGATGAACAACGTCGACGGGACCGTCACCCCCGGCCTCGACCAGCTCGTGGCCGATACCCATCGCGCCGGGGGGATCGTGATCGTGGATGCCGCACAAGCCGCCTCCCACGCGATCTCAGCGGTGCGCGGCATCCCCGCCGACGCGATCTGCTTCTCCGCCCACAAGATGTATGGGGCTTCCCTCGGCGTCATCGTCGCGGCGACGACTCTGCTCGAAGAGCTCGAGCTGCAGTTCGTCGGTGGTGGCCAGGTCGCCGCGGTCGGGGAGGACGGGGTGCAGTGGCGAACCGAGCTCGAGTCGCGCCTGGAACCGGGTCTGCAAGCCTGGGGCGAGATCATCGCGCTGGGGGCGGCTCTGGACTGGCTCGACGCCTTCGAACGGGCAACCGGGCAGAGCCCCGAGGCACACGAGCATGCGCTCGCCGAGCACCTGTTCGCTGGGCTTGCCGAGATGCCGCATGTGCGGCTGTTCTCACCGCGCCCCTCGAGCGTGCTCTCGATCGTCCCGGAGCGGGTGGATGCCCACCGCCTCGCGGTGTTCCTCTCGAAGGCCAACATCTCGGTGCGCAGCGGCCACTTCTGCGCCCACCACTGGTTGCGCGATGTCGCGCAGGTACCGCCGCTCGTGCGCTTCAGTCTCGGCGCCCACAACACCCTCGCTGACGTCGAGCGCACCCTCGAGGTGACGGGACGACTGATGAAAGGACTGTGACAGCGTGCTGTGCATCGCCGCGTTCATCGTGCTGCTCGTCCTGAGCGCAGTCTCCGCTCGCTACCGCAGGCTGCTCGGCAAGGCAGCGTCGTGCACCTGGCGCCGGGTCACCCTGCGCCCCTGCGACACCACCTTCCGCGATGACCTGAAGAACTCGCTCCTGGCGCCGCTTGCCGTTCGTTCGCCGCGCCTGGTCAGGCCCGCCAGTATCGCGATCGAGGTTCTCGCCTGGATCATGGTGCTCTCGATGATCGTCAGCTTGTACATCGTCGGTCGCAGCGGTCTGAACCTCTTCGTGTACGGCACCTGCGACAAGCAGAATGCACAAGCATGCACGCTTTCGGCGGAAGTCTGCAGCGTGGGTGACGGCACCACGCCCTTCTGGGACTCCATCCTCGCGGGCAACGTCATCGGCGCCTTCGGTGACGAGTTCGCCTCGCTCGGCGATACGTTCTCGGCCATTCCCAGCCGCCTGCGCACCTGGGAGGGGGCGGAGTTCGCCTCGGCCTCGGCGACCTACCTCGAGGGATATCGTGAGGGCCTGCCCGTGGCTGTCGAGGTGATCGATCCCGGATGCCGCTTCTGTGCGCAGCTGTTCCGCAACGTCGAGGAGTCGGGCCTGGCGCAGACGCACAACGTCACCTACCTCGTCTATCCGATCGCCTCCAGCTGGGGCGACAAGTTCGAGCACTCTGCGCTCATCGCCCGGTACCTCACCGCGATCCAGTTTCACGAGCGCGAGGCGGCGCTGGCGGGGGAGAACACCACTGACTGGCTCATCCTTGAGCAGATCTTCGGCGGAAAGAACGCCAGCCGCGAGGACTGGCAGGTGTGGTTCAACGAGACAGCTACCGACGAGGAGGCTGTCGCGCAGCTCCACACGTGGCTCTCGGATGCCGGGTACGACGCCGCAGGGATCGCCCAGATCGATGACCTTGCCGCCTCGCCTGAGGTCGCCGATTCCCTCGCCGCCGTCCGTCAGAGCGTTGAGGACGACATCCGGACCGTCTCGATTCCGACCATGATTCTCGATGGGCGCCTGCGTACCGGGGTCGTCTCGATCGACGATCTGCGCGCGGCGCGCTGACTCAGGGCAGGCGGTTACGCCACGCGGTAGCAGTCTGGGCGACGAGGCGCTCCCAGCCGCTCGGCTCGATGCCGAAGGTCGCTTCGGTGTCGGTCGCGTCGACCTCGAACGGCGCATCGAACTGATACAGCATCCCGTCGACTTCGCGAAGGAGCGGGACGACCAGACCGCCGGTCTTGAGGAGCCACCGCGGCACCACACGCAGTCGCGGCTCGGGGGCGCCGACTGCCGTGCTCAGTTGCCGGAGCGCCTCGCGGACACTGACGGGCGGATTGCTCGGCACGAGCCACGGCCGGCCCCATGCCCGGTCGTCGCGACCGAGTGCCGCGAGGGTTCGCGCGACGTCGTCGATCGCCGTCCACGCGTGTGGCACATCAGGGTCGGCGAACACGGACGCGGGCTTGCCGGCGAGCGTCGAGTGGGCGTATCTCGCCAGGAGCCCGCTGGCAACGGGGAGGGTGGGGCCGATGTAATCGGATGCGCGGGCCTCCGTCGCACGGATGCGGCCTGCCTCGTGTGCGGAGCGCGCGTCTTCCCACATTCGGGTCCGCAGTGCACCCTTGTGATCGGTGGGATTCAACGGCATCTGTGCGGTCATCGGGACCATGACCGGGCCGTACCCGTAGAGGTTCGACATCGTCACAAGAACGGCGCCCGTGGATTCCGCCGCGGCGAGCAGGGCCGAAGCCAGCGGCGGCCAGAGCCGCTCCCACTGGGTATAGCTGCCGGGATTCGCGCAGTTGTAGATCGCTGCCGCACCGGAGGCGATGCGGCTGAGTGCCTCAGGGTCCGAAGCATCGGCGGCTACCGACCTGACGCCGTCGCTGCCCGGGCCGCTGCCGGAGCGGGTGACGACGATCACGGGCTCTGCGTCGTCTGCGAGGATGCGCGCGAGAGACGACCCGACAGGGCCGGCTCCGACGATGACGTGGGGTGCGCGGGACATGGCCCGAGTGTAGGCCGAACGCGCACGGCACGCCTCGCGGTCGGTGAACGCTCGGTGACTAGAATCGATCAACGGCATGGCGAAGTCAGGAGAGTCGGTGGCGGGCAGCAAACGAGGCGCGACGGCGGGTGCGGAATCCGACATCCTCGGCCCCACCGGTCGCCCCTATCGGGGCTTCGACACTCCGAAGCCGCTGTCCTCGCACGGTCCAGCCCGGATCATCGCCCTGTGCAACCAGAAGGGTGGCGTCGGCAAGACCACCACCACCATCAATCTGGCGGCATCTCTTGCCGAGTACGGGCGCAGCGTCCTCGCCGTGGACTTCGACCCCCAGGGGGCGCTGACTGCGGGTCTGGGTATCCCCACCCACGATGTGCCGACCGTTTACGACCTGCTGCTGGACACCAAGCGAGACCCCCACGACGCGATCATTCCGTCGGCGGTGCCAGGGCTCGACGTCCTTCCCGCCAACATCGATCTGTCGGCGGCGGAAGTGCACCTGGTCAACGAGGTAGCACGCGAGACGATTCTTGCCCGCGTGTTGCGCAAGGTCGCGGGGGAGTATGACGTCATCCTCATCGACTGCCAGCCTTCGCTGGGCCTGCTGACCGTGAACGCGCTTACCGCCAGCCACGGCGTGATCATTCCGCTGGAGTGCGAGTACTTCGCCCTGCGCGGGGTTGCGCTGCTCATCGAGACGATCGATAAGGTCCGCGACCGCCTGAACCCCGACATCCGGCTCGATGGGGTTCTGGCGACCATGTACGACCCGCGCACGCTCCACTCGCGCGAGGTGCTCGAGCGCGTCGTCGAGGCGTTCGGCGATGACGTCTTGGAGACCGTGATCGGCCGCACCGTCAAGTTCCCCGACGCGTCGGTGTCGGGGATGCCGATCACGACGTTCGCTCCCGAACACGCCGCGGCCCAGGCCTATCTGCGGCTCGCGCGAGAGCTCGTCGCCCGTGGCGCCGTCGCCTGAGCCCTCGAGCGCGACGGAGGCCGCTCTCGATTCCTCGGCCGGGGCGGACGGCGGGTTCCGCGTCACGCTCGATGTCTTCGACGGCCCGTTCGACCTGCTGCTGACCCTCATCACCAAACGCGAACTCGACATCACCGAGGTCTCGCTCAGTGAGGTCACCAACGAGTTCATCGCCCATGTGCGCGCCCTCGGGCCAGAGCACGACCTGGACGAGTCGTCGCAGTTCCTGGTTGTTGCAGCAACGCTTCTGGACATGAAGGTCGCGGGACTTCTGCCGCAGGGCGAGCTGGTGGATGCCGAGAGCGTCGCGCTGCTCGAAGCCCGCGACCTGCTCTTTGCCCGACTGCTGCAGTACCGCGCGTTCAAGGAGGTCTCGGCGTGGTTCGGGCGCAGCCTCGTACGCGAGGACACACGTCACGCGCGCACCGTGAGGCTCGATGCGAAGTACCGGGATGCCGTCCCGGAACTGGTCTGGACGCTTTCTGCCCAGGACTTCGCAGCGCTCGCGATGCTCGCCTTCGCGCCGAAGGAGATTCCCCATGTGGGGCTCGATCACCTGCACGCGCCGCTGGTCAGCATCCGGGAACAGGCTGCTGTCGTCGTGACGATGCTTCGAAGCTCCGGCTCGCTGAACTTTCGCGAACTGATCGCCGGCGTCGACCAACCCGGGATCGTGGTGGCCCGCTTCCTGTCGGTGCTCGAGCTGTATCGGCACGCGGCACTCTCGTTCGAGCAGGTCGAACCTCTCGGTGAACTCACGCTGCGCTGGACCGCTGAGCGGTGGTCGGACGAGAACCTTGCCACACTGGGAGCCGACTATGACCGATGACACGACTTCAGAATTCGCCTCTGACATCACGCGCCGGCTCGAAGCGATCATGATGATCCTCGACGAACCCCACAGCCTCGTGAGCCTTGCCGCGGCCGTCGGCGCACCGGTGCCTGCCGTACGTCAGGCGATCGAGAGCCTCGTCGCGGACTATGACGGTCTGACCGGCGGACCCAAGCGCGGGTTCGAACTCCGCGAAGTCGGCGGTGGTTGGCGGCTGTATGTGCGGGAAGAGTTCGACGATCTCGTGAGCGACTTCGTCGGAACGCAGGCTCCGTCGCGGCTCTCGCAGGCGGCCCTCGAGACGCTCGCCGTGATCGCCTACAAGCAGCCCGTCACCCGCGGTCAGGTCGCGGCGATCCGTGCCGTCAACGTCGATTCGGTGGTGCGGACGCTCCTGTCGCGAGGCCTCATCACCGAGGTGTTCACAGACCCCGATACCGGGGCGATCCACTACGGCACGACCGATGCCCTGCTCGTGAACCTTGGTATCAACTCGCTCGATGAACTCCCGCACATCTCACCCCTACTCGATGACGGTGCAGACGGTTTCGCGGGGGAGTCAATCCGATGACGGCCTCCGGATTCCCGTCAGAGAGCCCCGACGGGGTGCGCCTGCAGAAGGTGCTCGCCGCGGCCGGTGTCGCATCGCGCCGCGTTTCTGAGCAGCTGATCGCGGCGGGACGCGTTCGGGTGAACGGGCGGGCCGTGACCGAACTCGGGACGCGTATCGATCCGACCACGGACCTCGTAGATGTCGACGGCGTCGCGGTGCAGCTCGATGAGAGCAAGCGCTATGTCGTGCTCAACAAGCCGCGCGGCGTCGTCAGTTCGATGCGCGACGAGCGGGGCAGGCCGGACCTGCGCGAATACGCGGCGGAGTGGTCGGAGCGACTCTTCAACGTCGGACGCCTGGATGCCGATACGAGCGGGCTGCTCGTTCTCACGAACGACGGCGACCTCGCGCATGTGCTCTCGCACCCCTCGTTCGGGGTGACGAAGGTGTATATCGCCAAGGTCGAAGGTCGCGTGACGCCGCAGACGATTGCGCGGCTGACCCGTGGTGTGACGCTCGAGGACGGACCGATCGCCGCCGACAAGGCGCGGCTGCTGTCAGCATCCGATGCCGGAGGCGGCTCGCTCGTGGAACTCACCCTGCACTCGGGCCGCAACCGCATCGTGCGACGGATGATGGCCGAGGTCGGGCATCCGGTCGTGGAACTCGTGCGTCGCCAGTTCGGCCCGCTGCACCTGGGAAGCCTCCCGGTTGGGGCTGTGCGGGAGTTGACTACAGTAGAACGTGGCGCATTGCTGACTCTTGCGCGCCGCGAGGGTGACCCGCAGCAAGAGACCCCGCGCCACGAGGCTGACGACTCTTCGTCGCCCGATTCTCAGGAGATTTCCCCGTGACGAGCACCGATACGTCAGCTGTGACCGGCGACGGTTCGCTGACCCCGCGCGTCACCGGCACGGTGCGCGTCGTCGGCGCGGGGCTCCTCGGCGCCAGCGTCGGACACGCACTGCGAGCGCGGGGCGTCGATGTCGTGCTCGAGGATGCCTCGCCATCGCAACTGCGTCTGGCGATCGACTACGGCGCGGGCCGTGCTGCGACGCCCGACGACAATCCGACGCTCATCGTCGTCGCGGTTCCGCCGGATGTCGTCGCCGACGTCGTCGAGCGGGAGCTGCGCACGTTCCCCGGTGCCGTCGTGACGGATGTCGCGAGCGTCAAGCTGGAGCCCCTGCAGGAGCTCCGAGATCGCGGCGTCGATCTCACCCACTACATCGGGTCGCATCCGCTTGCCGGTCGTGAGCGGGGCGGCGCGATTTCGGCGCGGGCCGATCTGTTCATCGGAAGCCCGTGGGTGGTGTGCCGTGACGGCAAGACCCCGGCATCCGACCTCGCGCTCGTCGAGGCGCTCGCGCTGGATCTCGGCGCGACGCCGATCGAGATGACCCCCGAAGACCACGATCGTTCGGTCGCGCTTGTCTCCCACGTTCCCCAGCTGGTGGCGAGCCTGCTGGCGGGCCGGTTCACCGACGCCCCCGATGGATCGTTGCGGCTCGCCGGTCAGGGTGTTCGCGACACGACCCGGATCGCCGCGTCGGCTCCCGAGCTGTGGGTCCAGATCCTGGCGGCCAACGCCGCCCCTGTCGTCGACATCCTCGACGCACTGTCGCAGGATCTCGCGGCCGTCGCCGAGGCGCTGCGGGCTCCCGAGGCTCCCGGCTCCCGGCGCGAGATCGCCGACACGATCCGTCGCGGCAACGAGGGCGTGGAGCGCCTGCCCGGCAAGCACGGTCAGAACCGTCGTTTCGCTTCCCTCGTGGTGATGGTGGATGACACGGCAGGGCAGCTCGGGCGCCTCTTCGGTGACCTTGGTGCGCTCGCGGTCAACGTTGAGGATTTCCGGTTGGAGCACTCGCCGGGGGCTCCGTTCGGCCTTGCCGAGATCGCTGTTGCGCCCTCCGTGCTGCGCGACGCGACGGCCGGACTCGAAGAGCGCGGATGGAAGATCGCGAGCACCACCAATGACTGACGCCTCTCACACCGCTGCCGACACAGCCGACTCCGACGTCGTCATCGTCGCGGTTGACGGCCCCGCAGGCAGCGGCAAGTCCAGCGTGTCGAAGCAGGTGGCTCGTGCGCTCGGGTTCGGCTACCTCGACACGGGAGCGGCGTATCGGGCTCTTGCCTGGCATGCGCTGGCGCGCGAGGTCGATACCTCCGATGCCACCGCTGTGTTGGAAGCTGTCAGCGACTTCGACTTTCGCATCTCCCTTGACCCCGACGACTACTGGGTGCGATCGGGCGAGGTCGATGTGACCGAGGCTATTCGTGAGCAGCGGGTGACGGATGCCGTGAGCGGCGTCGCCCGGGTCCCTGCGATCCGGCGGACGATCAATGCGGCGTTCCGGCGACTGGTGGCGGCATCCGGTCGCCCCGGCGTCGTTGTGGAGGGCCGGGACATCACGACAGTTGTTGCTCCGGATGCGCCGGCGCGGATCCTGCTGACAGCCGACCCCGCGGTCCGAGCAGCGCGGCGCAGCGCCGAGATCAGCGGTTCGACGGCGGCGGAGGTCGCCGAGGCGTTGCGACGCCGCGATTCGTCGGACTCGAAGGTCGTGGACTTCCTGACTGCCGCTCCGGGAGTCGTCGTGGTCGATTCGACCGCGTTGGATTTTGACGAGACGGTGGCCGAAGTGCTCACCGTCGCCCGCCGGGAACTCGCGGGCGCCTCGATCGAGGGCGCCGACCGAGCAGCCCCCGGCGCGGAGGGGAAGGACTGACAATGACCACCACTGGTGATGAGTTCGACGAGACAGCGGCGGGAGACGACAACCTCGCCGATACTCTCGCGGATCTCGACGAGGAACTCGCCGAGTCGCGGGCTGCAGCGCTGCGAGCGACCCTGGACGACTACGACCTCGATGAGGATGACGCCGCGGTACTCGCGGGGCTTGTTGCCGGCGAGGACGGTATCGAGTACCTGCCGGCGCTGCCGGTCGTCGCAATCGTCGGCCGTCCGAACGTCGGCAAGTCGGCACTCGTAAACCGCATCCTCGGCCGTCGCGAGGCTGTCGTCGAGGACACTCCCGGTGTCACGCGTGACCGCGTGACCTACAAGGCCGAATGGATGGACCGCCGCTTCACCCTCGTCGACACCGGAGGGTGGGAGCCCGACGCGCGCGGTATCGACCGGTCGGTGGCGGCGCAAGCCGAGGTCGCGATCGATCTCTCGGATGTCGTGCTGTTCGTGGTCGACGCCATGGTCGGGGCTACCTCGACCGACGAGCACGTCGTCAAGTTGCTGCGTAAGAGCGGCAAGCCGATCTTCCTCGTCGCGAACAAGATCGACGACGCCCGCCAGGAGCCCGAGGCTGCCGCCCTGTGGAACCTGGGACTCGGGCAGCCGCATCCGGTTTCCGCGATCCACGGGCGCGGCGTCGCTGACCTGCTCGACGAGATCATGAAGGTGCTGCCGGATGTTTCAGCGGTCGCCAAGCACGAGATCGGTGGACCGCGCCGCGTCGCGATCCTCGGTCGCCCCAACGTGGGCAAGTCGTCGCTCCTGAACAAGGCAGCAGGCGAAGAGCGCGTCGTCGTCAACGATCTCGCGGGAACGACGCGCGACCCGGTCGACGAGATCGTTGAGATCGGCGGGCGCCTGTGGACCTTCGTCGACACTGCCGGCATCCGTCGCCGCGTTCACCTGCAGCAGGGTGCCGACTTCTACGCGTCGCTTCGCACCTCTGCGGCGCTCGAGAAGGCTGAGGTTGCTGTCGTGGTGCTCGATGTCAGCCAGCCGCTCAGTGAGCAGGACGTGCGGATCATCGACCTCGTCCTCGAGTCAGGGCGAGCGCTCGTGCTCGCGTTCAACAAGTGGGACCTGCTCGCGACGCCCGAACTCGAGAACCAGGATCGTCGCCGGTACCTCGAGCGGGAGATCGAACAGGATCTCGCTCACGTCTCATGGGCGCCGCGCGTCAACATTTCGGCGCGCACCGGACGACACCTTGAGAAGCTCGTTCCGGCGCTCGAGACGGCGCTGACATCGTGGGATCAGCGGATTCCAACCGGCAAGTTCAATGCGTTCCTCGCTGAGCTTGTCGCCGAGCACCCCCACCCGCTGCGCGGTGGCAAGCAGCCCCGCATCCTGTTCGGCACCCAGGCGGCGACCCGCCCGCCGACCTTTGTGCTTTTCACGACCGGGTTCCTCGACGCCGGCTATCGCCGGTTCATTCAGCGTCGATTGCGCGAGCTGTTCGGATTCGAGGGGACACCGATCGTGCTCAACATGCGAGTCCGCGAGCGCCGCCAGCGCTGAGCGTTCGGGCGCTTTGCGTCACGCTCTCGCGCGTCGGTCGTGGGAGGGTCTTGACAATCGCGATCAGCGCGTGAGGACGCTGGGGAATGCTCCGGCGAACTCGGCGGCGATCATCTCGACCAGGTCGTGGGTCGTCGCGGTGGAGGGGCAGGGCGGGGCATCCGAGCGGCTGCCCATGTCCCGGGCTCGCTGCAGGGCCCACCACCGAACACCTTCGGCGAGGAGCTGTTCACCGAGGAGGCGCAGCCGGTCGGCGTCGGTGAGCCTCGGGTCGACGGTCGTGCGCACCTCGTACGCCAGGGGGTGGTCGCTGCCGGCGCGGGCACGTGCGGCATCCAGCACGAGTCGCAGCGACCGCCACGCATGGATGCCGCTGCCGCGCCGCTGCGTGACGGTGGCGTAGTCGTCGGCGGACGCCTTGATGTCGAGGCCTACCCAGTCGACAGCGGGGAGGGCGGCATCCAACCGCTGCGGGAAAGCTCCCCCGGTATGCAGGCCGACGCGCAGGCCGAGGCGTCGCGCATCGTCTATGGCGGGCAGGAGCGCGGTCTGCATCGTCGGCTCGCCGCCGGAGAAGACGACGCCATCGAGCTGTCCACGACGCTGTTCGAGGAACGCGAGGACCTCGCGCCACGTGATCGTGCCTGCGCTGTGGGAGTCGATCAGGTCGGGGTTGTGGCAGTAGACGCAGTCCCACGGACAGCCCTGGAGGAAGACGGTCGCGACGAGGCGGTCGGGCCAGTCCGAACCCGAGAATCGCGTGAGCCCGGCGATGCTCAGCTCGTCGGCGAGAAGGGGGGCGATGACGGTCACTGGTGTGCCACTCATGGCCGTGCTGCATCTTTCGTGGCTCGGTGTGCGTCGAAGTAGACCCGCTCAGCGGCTTCGCCCTGCTTGCCGATGTTGAACGATGACACCGGCCGGAAGTAGCCCATGACGCGCGTCCACACCTCGCAGTCTCGACCGCAGCGCGGGCAGAGCGGATGATCGCCCGAGACGTATCCGTGTGCGGGACAGATCGAGAAGGTCGGTGTGACGGTGAGGTAGGGGAGCCGGAACCGTTCGAGCGAGCGCCGAACGAGGTTCTTGCAGACGGATCCCGACGCGACAGCTTCGCCGAGGTACAGGTGCAGCACGGTCCCGCCGGTGTAGAGCTGCTGCAGCGGCTCTTGCAGCTGCATCGCCTCGAACGGGTCGTCGGTGTAGCCGACCGGGAGTTGCGAGGAGTTCGTGTAGTACGGGTGGTCGGCGGTGCCGGCATGGCGGATGCCGTCGGTGTCGCTCTCGTCGCCGAAGCGGGCGATGTCCAGGCGTGCGAACCGGTAGGTCGCGCTCTCGGCGGGTGTGGCCTCGAGGTTGTACATGTGCCCCGTCTGCTCTTGGAATTCGACCATGCGGGCGCGAACGTGCTCGAGCAGCCACGTCGCGAGGTTCATGCCTTCGTCATCCGTGACGTCGTGCGCGTCGAGGGTGTAGTTGCGGACGAACTCGTTGATGCCGTTGACGCCGATGGTCGAGAAGTGGTTGTCGAGGGTGCCGAGGTAGCGCTTCGTGTAGGGGAAGAGGCCGCCGTCGATGTGACGGCCGATGACCTCGCGCTTTGCCTCGAGGCTGTCGCGGGCGACCTCGAGCAGCGCGTCGAGGCGGCGCAGGACGCCGTCGGCGTCGCCGGGAAAGAGGTAGCCCAGGCGTGCGCAGTTGACCGTCACGACCCCGACGGATCCGGTCTGCTCGGCCGATCCGAACAGACCGTTGCCGCGTTTGAGCAGCTCGGTCAGGTCGAGCTGCAACCGGCAGCACATCGAGCGGATCATGTGCGGGTCAAGGTCTGAGTTGACGAAGTTCTGGAAGTAGGGGAGTCCGTAGCGCGCGGTCATCGCGAAGAGGGCGTCGACGTTCGGGCCGTCCCAGTCGAAGTCCTTCGTGATGTTGTAGGTCGGGATGGGGAAGGTGAAGGCCCGGCCGTCGGCATCCCCGGTCGCGTAGACCTCGATGAAGGCGCGGTTGATGATCGCCATTTCGTCGGCGAGGTCGCCGTAGGTGAAGGGTTGGACGACGCCGCCGATGAGCGGATGCTGGTCGGCTAGGTCATCGGGACACGTCCAGTCGAAGGTGAGGTTCGTGAAGGGCGTCTGCGTGCCCCAGCGGGAGGGGACGTTGAGGTTGAAGACGAACTCCTGCACGGCTTGGCGCACCTGTTCGTCCGAGAGTCCGTCGATCCGGACGAACGGCGCGAGGTAGGTGTCCACGGAGCTGAAAGCCTGCGCGCCGGCCCACTCGTTTTGCAGCGTGCCGAGGAAGTTGACCATCTGGCCCATGGCTGCCGAGAGGTGCCGTGGGGGAGCAGAGGAGATGCGCCCGGGGATACCGTTGAAGCCTTGCTCGAGGAGCGCGCGGAGCGACCATCCGGCGCAGTAGCCCGCGAACATGTCGAGATCGTGGATGTGGATGTCGCCATCGCGGTGCGCGGCTCCAGCCTCGGGCGCGTAGACCTCGTCGAGCCAGTAGTTGGCGATGACCTTGCCCGCTGTGTTGAGGATCATGCCGCCCAGTGAGTAGCCCTGGTTGGCGTTGGCGTTCACACGCCAGTCAGACTGCGACAGGTACTCGTTGATCGTTTCGGAGACGGCGACGGTACGTGGCGTGGCGGAGATACGACGGTTCATCGGCGGCTTCTTTCGGGGTGCGGTGGCGCTGGTTTGAAAGCTCTCGCGCAGTGCGGGATGCCACTATATGCAGCGCTCAATCTCGTTCGCGACACAATATGTGGTGTCATACATGGTCAGACCACATGGTGTCATGCATCCTTGTGGCGGGGTACAGCCTCGCGTGTCGGTCCAGGCGAAATCGCGACGGGGGAGTATGTGCCCGGAGCCCATCTCTTTCGGTCGCGCCGTGTTGCGGGTGTTGCGTGCTGGATGCCACAACACGGCGCGACTGAACGGATTGGCATCGGGCGGGCTATTCGCACGCCCCGCGACGAGGGACCTTTGCCCCTGACTGCGGATATACCCCCGGGAGTACCTTCATCTCGGAGCCGCGAACTGCTGCGGCCCGAATGCGAGGAGAACACCATGAAGATCGTCGTCGTCGGAGGAGTCGCCGGCGGAGCATCCGTCGCGGCGAGGGCTCGCCGTCTGGACGAGTCGGCTGAGATCGTCGTTCTCGAGCGGGGCGAGTACGTATCGTTCGCGAACTGCGGTCTGCCGTACCACATCGGCGGTGTCATCGCCGATCGCAGCCGGCTCCTGCTCCAGACACCCGAGAGTCTTCGCGAATCGCTCGACATCGATGTGCGCATCGGCCAGGATGTCGTCGGTCTTGACCCCGCGGCCCAGACGGTGACGGTGCGCGAGGTCGCGACCGGGCGCGAGTACACCGAGTCTTACGACGCGCTCGCGCTATGCCAGGGCGCCGATCCGCTGCAGCTTCCGCTTCCGGGCATCGACCTTCCCGGCATCCACACCCTGCGAAACGTCACTGACATGGACGCCATCAAGTCGCGCCTTGACAAGGCTCTCGCCGCTGCCGCGGCGCAGGGCCGTGCCGCGAAGACCGTGGTCATCGGCGCGGGCTACATCGGCATCGAGATGGCCGAGAACCTCATTCACCGCGGAGCCGAGGTCACCCTCGTCGAGCTTGCCGACCAGATCCTGCCGCCCCTCGATAAGGACGTCTCGATTCCGGTCGAGCAGCACGCTCGGGGGCGGGGGGTCGAACTGCAGCTCGGCACTGCTGCGGCTGCCTTCACCCGGGCATCCGACGGGATGCTCCGGGTCGAACTCAACAACGGCCGGTCGCTGGCGGCAGACCTGGTCGTGCTCTCGGCGGGCGTGCGACCCAACGTGGGTCTGGCCCGCGAGGCGGGGCTCGAGATCGGAGAGCGCGGCGGGATCGTCGTCGACACGCACATGCGCACCTCCGACCCGCACATCTGGGCGGCGGGAGATGCCGTCGAGACGGCCCACACGGTGCTGCCGGGGCGCTGGATCACCCCTCTTGCCGGACCCGCGAACCGCGAGGCGCGCGTGGCAGCCGAGAACATCTGCGGCCGCACGACCGAGTATCTCTCGACCCAGGGCACCTCCATCGTGAAGGTGTTCGACATGACCGCGGGCGCGACGGGTGCCAACGAGCGGCAACTCGAGCGGGCTGGCGTTGACTACCTCACCGCGCACGTGCATCCGTCGGGGCACGCCGGCTACTACCCGGGCACGGCGCAGATGCACATCAAGGTCACGTTCTCGCCCTCGGACGGCAAACTGCTCGGCGCGCAGATCGCCGGGTTCGACGGGGTCGACAAGCGGCTGGATGTCTTCGCGACGGCGATCAGGCTCGGCGCGACAGTCCACGATCTCGAGCACCTCGAGCTCGCGTACGCGCCGCCGTTCGGTTCGGCGAAGGACCCCGTCAACATGGCGGGATTCGTCGCGAGTAACGTGCTCAGCGGTGACCTGAAGCTCTGGTACGCGAAGGACTACCCGGCAGCGACCGACGGATGCCGCATCATCGACGTGCGCACCGACGTCGAATACGACATCTGGCACATCTCGGGAGCCGAGAACGTGCCTCTCGGCATCCTTCGCGAGGCGTGCGAGAGCTGGGACCGCGATGTCCCCATCCGTCTGTACTGCGCTGTCGGGTTCCGCAGCTACCTCGCGTACCGGGCGCTCGTGCAGCGCGGGTTCACCGATGTGCGGACGCTCTCGGGCGGCTCGACGACCTTCCGCTTCTTCCACGACCTCGAACCCGTCGGTTTCGTCGCCAAGCCTGCCGAGATTCACTATGCCGAGGCATCCGACCTGCTCGCTCAGGTGAAGGGGTCGGGGCAGGTGGTCGACCTCGACTGCACGGGGCTCGCGTGCCCCGGCCCGATCATGAAGCTCACGAAGCAGATGGATGAGCTGCAGCCGGGTGACGACGTCGTCGTGCACGTCTCGGACCCCGGGTTTGCGCACGACGCGCCGGCGTGGGCCGCGAGCCACGGCCACGAGATGCTCGCGATCTCACCCGAGGGTCCGGGGTATGTCGCGACCTTCCGCAAGAGCGCGGGAACGGATGCCCCGCGGGCCCTGCAGACGCTGAATCAGACATCCTTCGTTGTCTTCTCGGGAGATCTCGACAAGGCGATCGCCGCCTTCATCATCGCGAACGGTGCGCTCGCGATGGGGCAGAAGGTGTCGATGTTCTTCACGTTCTGGGGGCTGAACATGCTGCGCCGGCACGATGCGCCGCCGCGCGAGAAGAAGGTCATGGACCGGATGTTTGCCATGATGATGCCTTCGGATGCCGGCCACCTGCCGCTGTCTCAGATGAACATGGCGGGCATGGGGCCGAAGATGATCAAGGACGTGATGAAGCAGCACAACGTCCCGACTCTCGAGGAGCTCATGGCATCCGCGCGCGAGGGCGGTGCGCAGCTGGTCGCGTGCACGATGACGATGGATCTGCTCGGCATCGCCGAGAGCGACCTGCAGGACGGCATCGACTTTGGTGGCGTGGCGACCTTCCTCGGCGAGGCTCAGAAGTCCGGGACGACCCTGTTCATCTAGTGCGCGGGGCGCTTCGGGGCGTTCGGTCGCGCCGTGGTGCGGGTTTGGCGAGCCGGAGGTCGCAGTTCGCCGCGACTGAACGGGGGAATGTGCCCGAGTGGTGGTGTTCTCTGTCTTCGGTCGCGCCGTGGTGCGGGTTTAGCGAAACGGATGCCGCACGTCGGCGCGACCGAAATGGAAGATGGCTCGCGACCAGGGGAGCCCGCTCGGTGTGACAGGCTGAGATCGTGACGATCGAACCCCCGGCTCCCGGAGAGCCGCGCCGCCCGATGGGCCCGCGCGATCCCGGTGACGCATGGGTGATCGCGCCGACGGGGGAGCGCTACTGGGGTCGGTTCGGCGCGGCGGGTCTTCTTGCCGTGGATGCCGAGCGCGGCATCCTGTTGCAGCACCGCGTCGGCTGGAGCCACCACGGCGGAACCTGGGCGCTGCCCGGCGGCGCGCGACACGAGAACGAGGATGCCGGTGTGGCGGCGCTCCGCGAGGCGCGCGAGGAAGCCGCGGTGCCGCGGGATGCCGTTCGCCAGCGTTTCTGGAGCGTGCTCGACCTCGGGATCTGGTCGTACACGACAGTGATCGCCGACGTCATCGAGCCGTTCGACCCGCAGATTGCGGATGCCGAGAGCGTTGCCCTCGAGTGGGTTCCGGTAGAGGAGGTGGCCGAGAGGCCGCTGCATCCGGGGTTCGCGTCGGCGTGGGAGCACCTTGGCCCGCTGCTGTCGGTGCGCCCGGCCGTCGTGATCGATGCGGCGAACGTCGTGGGTTCGGTGCCCGACGGATGGTGGCGAGACCGCGCGGGGGCTGCAGGTCGGCTCATCGACCGGGTCGGTCAGTGGCAAGCGCGCGGGGTGGATGCCGACGCGCTCGAGCTTCCGGGCGCGCACTGGTTCCCTGACGTGTCGATCGTGCTCGAGGGGCAGGCCAAGGCCGCGGGCCTGCTCGAGGGGCAGGCCAAAGGCGCGGCTCTGCCTGCGGATGACTCAGGCGCCGGCATCCGTGTGGTGCTGGCCCCCGGCGAGGGGGATGACGAGATCGTCGCCGAGACGCAGCGGCGGGTCGCGAGCGGCGAACAGGTCGTCGTCGTGACGAGTGACCGGGGACTCGCCGATAGGGTCAGCGCCGCAGGTGCCCGGGTCGTCGGTGCCGGTTGGCTGCTCGATCAGCTCGACGAGCGCGCGTAGCCCAGCGTTATTCGGCGGACCGGCCCCGCAGCCGGTCGATGTCGCGACGTTCGCGCTTGGTCGGCCTCCCTGCGCCGCGGTCGCGAACCGGGACGAACGGGGTCTCTTCCCGAGACGGGCGGGCCGGCGTACGGTCGTCGACCGCGAGGGCTGCCGCCGGTGCTCCGACGCGCTTGGTTAGCAGCTGCTTGACGACGAGGATGCGGTCGAAGCCTGCGATCCGGACGCGCAGCTCATCGCCGATCCGCACGGGCTGGGCCGCCTTCGCGCGGTCCCCACCGACCCGCACATGCCCCGCGCGGCATGCCGCTGTCGCTGCTGATCGGGTCTTGTAGACCCGGACTGCCCAGAGCCAGGCATCCACGCGAACGGAGTCGGTCACACCGTCGATTCTCTCGCGGCCCGCGCCGCGTGGGTCGCGATCACCGCTCCCACGGCGATGAGCCCCTGCCCGAGGGTGTAGGTGATCATGACGAGGGCGCTGCTGCCCGACGGCATCGTTTCGGGGAGGAAGAGCCGGAACGCGAGCACGGTGTCGGAGATGAGGAAGAACGCTCCACCCCACGCAATGGCCGGATGGCATCGGGTGGACAGGACGGCTGTGCCACCGAGAACGAGTCCGTAGATCGCGACTGCCACGGCAAGTCCGCCGAGGGCCGGCCAGAGGTAGACGACCAGGACGACCCACCACACCGCGTAGACCGCAGACCACCACGGCAGCCGCCGAACCGCGAGGAACCGCCAGAACAACACGATGTAGGCGATATGCGCGAGACCGAAGCACAGGAGCATCGCTGGGAGTTCGTCATCCAGAAACGGGAAGAAGGTCGCGGCGCCGTCGCCGAGCCACGACAGCGCGAGAGCGACGAACATCAGCGTGTAGGGGGCACCCCACTGCGAGCCCCGGCCACCCCAGAGCACAGCCACGGCAAGCAGCGGCATGAGCGCGAGCTTGGTGGGGCCGCTCACGGCATCCCACCCCGACAGCAGCGCCGTGACGTGCACGATCGACACCGCAACGTAGGGCAGGAACCCCCACCACCAGCGCGGTGAGAGGTCGGATGCGGCGACTCGGGTCGTAGCGGCATCAGCGGTCACAGACACTCCTTCGTGTTGGGAACCGCTCCCACCCTATTGCCGCTGAGCGTGCGAGAGGTAGCGCTTGCGGCCGAGTGATCGCGACAATGAACGGGGAGGGAGTCAAGATGGCGGAATCGATAGTGGTGGCATGTCCGTCGTGTGGTGCGAAGAATCGGGTCCCGGCGGCCCGTGCCGGGAAAGTCCGCTGCGCGTCGTGCCACGCGGATCTGCCCTGGCTCGTGGACGCCGACGATGCCTCGTTCGACGCTGTCGTCGGTGACGCTACGCTTCCGGTGCTGGTGGACGTGTGGGCGCCGTGGTGCGGCCCGTGCCGGATGGTGTCGCCGATCGTCGAGCAGATGTCGCGGGACTTCGCCGGAAAGCTGAAGGTCGTCAAGGCGAACTCGGATGAGTCGCCGCGCGTCTCGCAGCGTCACGGCATCCAGAGCATCCCGACTCTGCTGCTGTACCGGAACGGTGCGGAGCAGTCGCGGCAGATCGGTGCCCTTCCGGCACCGCAGCTGCGCCAGTGGGTGGCCGCCCAGGTCGGTTAGGGCTGGGTTCGTGCGCTGCCGCCACGACCGGCTAGGATAGGGGAGTTGTCCGCGCTTCGGTGCGGGTTCCGGGATGTGGCGCAGCTTGGTAGCGCACTTGACTGGGGGTCAAGGGGTCGCAGGTTCAAATCCTGTCATCCCGACGGATACACGACGAAGTCTCTCATCGGACGTCAGAAAATGCCTGATGAGGATCTTCTTCTTGCAACCTTGACTCTTGTGTTGAGGGTGAAGGGCTTGTCGCCATCTCGGCAACAGTTCGGAGAGAAATACCTGGCTACGCCGTGAATCCAGGGTTCGTCTTGTTTTCTTTCCCGTCAGGTACCTTGTGGGAAGTCAACCAGGCGGATCGTCGTCGGGTTACCCTGAGGTGCTTTCTGTCCAGGCGAGCAACAGCGCCTGCGCGAGAAGCTTCGCGTCGGGTTCGGGGCGGACGAGACTTCGGAGGCGGATCTCGTCTCGGCCGCGTCTGCCGCGCGTCGGCCCGCGCCGCGGGGACACGGGAGGCGCCGTTCGCCTGTCGTGATCGACGGCTTCCTGCGCGTCGAGGAACTCCTGGAAGGCGACGCTCGCTCGCCTCGGCAGGTCTCGATCGCGTGTGACGATTCGGCGGCGGTGTTCGGCCACGGCGCTCCTGCGCAGCGGCTTCGATGGGAGATAGAACGCGTGGAGTAGCCATTGCTTCGTCGGGGTCAGACGGGATAGCGCGGGCCCTCCTGTCGCCCAGTCGGAGCACAGAAGCAGGCGTCTTTCCCAGTAGGTGTCGTCATCGAGGTGTGGCATGTCGCACCGGTTCGCGTCTCGACGTCAGTGGTCGCTTCTATGCTCGTCCGTATGAGGGTCGGCGTCTACATCGACGGGTACAACCTGTACTACGGTGCGCGCGGGCTCTGCGGGCGGTCGACGCCGGGATGGCGCTGGCTGGATCTGCGAGGCATGATCGAGAGTGTGATCGCCACCCGTTCGCACTGGGGAGAGGTGACGATCGAGAACGTCACCTACTGCACGGCCCGGATCAGCGGTGCGAGCAACCCCGAGGGGCAGCGGGAGCAGGACGTGTACCTGCGGGCTCTGGCGCACACGGGCTCGGCGACGAGGATCAGCTTCGGAACGTACGTCGCGCGCGTGTCGACGGCGCCGCTGGCCGTCAAAGGACGCAACAGCAAACCTGTTCTCGTCGAACCGGACTGGCCGATCATGATTCAGGACCACAGCGGCCAGGACGTCCCGGGCGCGACGTTCATGGCCTCCGTCGCCCGGCGCGAGGAGAAGGGCAGCGACGTGAACGTCGCCTCCCATCTGCTGATCGACGTGCTCACCCGTAGGGTGGATGCGGCCGTCGTCATCAGCAATGACAGCGACCTCGCCTACCCGATCGGCGTCGCGCGCGAGCACGTTCCCGTCGGCCTGATCAACCCGACGAAAGGGGTCCGCGCGGGCAAGCTCGCAGGGACGCCGACCGAAGGCGCAGGCAACCACTGGTGGTACCGTCTTGAGCCCGATGACCTCTACGCGCATCAGCTCCCGAACGTGATCTCGTCCCGGATCACGAAGCCCGCACCATGGTGACGAGTGCTAACATGGGGTCATACCACCCGGCGCCTCTGGCGCCGGGTCTTTTCTTTGCGCATCACCGACGGTCCGGGGGCGCGCGGTAGCCTGGGAGCCGTGCGCCGTCCGGAGACCACCGCTGAGATCGATGCCCTGCGGACACGGATCGCGAGACTGGAGCGGGAACTTGCAGAAGCCCGCGAACAGCTGAGGGAGCTTCAGCGAGAGGAGCCGGTCGGCGCGCGCCCTCGCTCCGATCTGCTTCCTACCGTCACGGCGGCCTCGTCGAGCGCCGAGAAGCTCGCCTTGTTCCGAGCGCGCTTCACCGGCAGGAACGACGTCTACGCAACGCGCTGGACCAGCGCGCGCACGGGGAAGTCCGGCTGGAGCCCTGCCGTGCGCGGCGGCTTCTACACCGGCTCCGAGACCGCTGCTGACTACCTGCCACTCGATGAGCGCACGATCGAACGGCATCTGCGGGGCGCGGCTGCTCCTGGGGAGCGCGAGTTCCATATCGGTCTCTACCCGATGCTCGAAGGCGACCAGTGCAGGCTTCTCGTCTGCGATTTCGACGACGCAGAGTGGCGGCACGATGCCGCGGCCTTCGTCGCAGAGTGCGAGCAGGTTGGGATCCACGCGCTCACCGAGGTCTCCCGTTCCGGCGAAGGCGCGCATGTCTGGATCTTCTTCGAGGACGTGCTCCCCGCCATGACGGCTCGCGCAGCCGGGATGCGGCTCCTGCGCGCTGCGATGACCCGCAGGCCGGCGATGGACTTCCGCAGCTACGACCGCTTCTTTCCCTCGCAGGACACGCTGCCCGAACGATCCTCAGGGCGGGCGCGCCTGGGCAACCTCATCGCGTTGCCCTTGCAAGGCGACTGCCGCCGACGCGGGACGACCGTGTTCGTCGACCCCGACACATGGCGTCCGCACGAGGACCAATTCGCGGCACTCGCGTCGACGACGCCCGTCTCCGCAGAACGAATCAGGGAACTTGGAGCGACGAGCCACGCAGAGGCGCGCGTGGGGCCCGCCGAGTCGTTGGGCGCCAGGCCACGGCGAGCGAGCATCCGAGCGGCCGCGCGCGGAACCGCGCATAGGTCGCTGAAGCTTCGCCGCGATGCTCTGCTGCACGTCCCGACGGCACACCTTCCGGGCATCGTGATCACCGAGCTCAAGCACATGGCATCGGTGCCCAACCCCGAGTTCTATCGCAAGCAAGCACAGCGGTTCAGCACCTTCGGGACGCCACGCCTGGTCACCAGCTTCGAGCACGACGAGCACGAGCTGCGGCTACCACGGGGGCTTACCGACGAAACCGTGGCGCTCCTCGCGGATGCGGGATTTCAGGCAGCGATCGAGGCAACAGCGACGGCACAGACACGTCTGGAGCTGACATTCACGGGGCAGCTGCGAGAGAAGCAACAGGAAGCCGTCGACGCGCTCCTCGCACATGACACCGGAGTGCTCGTTGCACCGCCCGGGGCGGGCAAGACGGTCATGGCCTGCGCGCTCACCGCCGAGCGCGCCAGGCCGACGGCGATCCTCGTGAACCGGGCCGAACTGCTCACACAGTGGCGTGAGCGTCTTCAGCAGTTCCTCGGCCTCACCGACAAGCAGATCGGACAGCTGGGAGCCGGGCGTCGGAAGCGGCGAGGTGTCGTGGACCTGATCATGATGCAGTCCGTCTCGCACCGGAACGCCGACCCTGCGGTGCTGGAAGAGTACGGGCAGATCATCGTCGACGAGTGCCATGCCGTCGCCGCTCCCGCGACCGAGGCCGCCCTGCGCAATGTCAGCGAACGCTACTGGGTCGGGCTGACAGCGACCCCCTACCGTGCCGATCAGATGAACGGCCTGATCACGATGCAGTGCGGGCCGGTGCGGCACGTGCTCGACTCTCAGGAGCGAGCGGAGCGCAAGCTGATCGTCCACGAGACGACCTTCCGCACGGACGAGCCCGGGACAGACGGGCCGTCTATCCAAGCGATCTACTCGGAGCTCGCCGCCGATCCCGAACGCAACGCGATGATCGCCCGGCACATCAATGAGGCGGTCGCCCAGGGGCGGACGTGCCTCGTCCTGACGAACAGGCTCGAGCATCTCGACGCGCTCGCAGATGCATTGAAGGGATGCGCGGCGCCAGTGGTCGGGCTCCATGGGCGCCTCCCCACCGCGGAACGCCGGAGCATTAGAGCGTCTCTCAACGAGATGGAAGCACGGCAGCAGCCATACGTGCTCCTCGCCATCGACAAGGTCGCCGGCGAAGGGCTCGATCTCCCGGCGCTCAACACGCTGTTCCTAGGAGTTCCGGTCTCCTTCAAGGGGCGAGTGATCCAGCAGATCGGACGCATCACCCGCGGGCATGATGCCAGTCACCTCCCCGCCACCGTTCATGACTACCGCGACATGTACGTACCGCTTCTGGAGCGCATGTACTCGCGACGACGGCGCATCATGGCGAAGGAGGGCTTCGTGACGGCGGGGCCCTCCGAAGAGGAGTAGGTGCCGTTCATCGACGAGGACGCAGTACCCGTCTGATCGTGGATTCGCTCACTCCGTACATCTCCATCAGCTCGCGTCGGGTCGCCCCGCTGGCGAACAGACGCCGAGCCTCGGCCTTCTGCTCCTCGCTCAGGGCTGCGCGCTTCGACTTGGCGGTGAGGTCGAACCCGGCGCGCCGGAGCGTGTCGCGGACGGTGTTGCGGCGCACGTTGTACCGATTGGCAAGCTCATACGTGGATGCTCCGACCTCATAGTCATCGATGATGAGCCTCATGACCGATCGATGCAGTGCGTTTTGCTGGGGGATTGGCCGGTCATCCGCTTCCCGCGTCGAGCCTCGCGCAGTGGCCAGGAGTTCGGCCAGTTCCGCGGTTCTCCGCCCTTGTTGGCAGTAGTTTCGCAGCATTCCCGCGAGCGGATTCAGGTGGGCCCACGCCGCCGGAGGCTCCGCGCGCCGCGTAGCGGCGTGTGGAGTGGCGGTGGGGCGCATCCCGACCGACGCGTGCTGCCGGAGGCTCCGCGTCCCGCGAAGCGGCGTGTGGTGTGGCTGCCGGGTCGCCCTCCGTGCGGCGCTCAGGGTGCCGGAGGTGCGTAGGCGTCGTCAGGTGACCACGTCACAGTGGGGTCGGGGCGGAGCACCAGGATGTCGCCCGGCTGGATCGTCTTTCCTGGAGGCATGCGGTGGTTGTAGACCCCGACGGTGATGTAGTCGATGCAGAAGCGCTCGCCGATAGCGGCTAGTGCGTCGCCGGGCTGCACCGTGTAGGTCTCGATCCGCCCGTGTTCGTCGTAGCCCACCGGGCCGGCTGCGTACCCTGACGCTCCCATGTCGGTCAGCTCTCCGAGGAGCTTCCCAGGCCCCTCCCGGTCGATGGCGATCATCGCGTTGGTTGCGCAGTCTCCGGGGCCAATCGCAGAGAACGTGTGGCCATCGATCGTCTGGAGGTCCGGTCCGCTGGGCGGTGAGGGCGTCGTCGTTTCCGTGAGGGGAGCGGCGCCTGCGGTCGCTGCATCCGTCTCATCCGGGGATGCTGAGAGAAGCCCCGACGATGCTGAGCACCCCGTAATGATGCTGATGCCGAGACCGACACTGGCGATACCGGCGACGGCTCGAAGAGCGATCCTGGTGACGCGGCTCATGCGCTTCACCCTACGCTCGAGGGCGCGGAACATTCGCCCGCTCAGCGGACCTCGACCACGCCAGCTCGGATGCCCCACAGCACAGCCTGCAGGCGGTCGCGAGCCCCCGTCTTCTGAAGGAGGCCCGCGAGGTGATACTTCACGGTCGTCGGTTCAACGTAGAGGCGGTCAGCGATTTCGGCGTTGGAGAGTCCTTCGGCAAGCAGCAGTAAGACGTCAAGCTCTCGGTCGGTGAGCGGCGTGTCGGGCTCTCGCGACGGATCGGCGTCCGGGCGTCGGCGCTCTGCGAACTCGTGCAGAATCCGACGGGTGAGGCGCTGGTCGAGGGTTCCACCGCCGGCCGCGACGGATCGGACGGCGGCGAGCAGGGTCGGTTCATCGGCGCCCTTGAGGAGGAAGCCCGCAGCGCCGGCCTCGAGCGCGGCGAAGACATCCGCGTCCACGTCGAAGGTCGTGAGCATGAGTACCTCCGTTGCCAGCGTTGGGTCATCGACGATCGCGCGGGTCGCGGCGATTCCGTCTGTGCCAGGCATCCGGATGTCCATACAGACGACGTCGGGCCGCAACTCGCGCGCACGAGCCAAGGCGTCGGCGCCGTCGACGGCTTCTCCGACCACCTCGATGTCGTCTTCAAGGCCGAGGATCACCGCCAGACCGGCGCGGACGACGGCCTGGTCGTCGGCGATCAGAACACGGATCACGGTGCCTCCCGTGGGTCGAGGGGAAGGACGAGTTCGTTTCGCCATCCACCGGTGCTCGTCGGGCCGGTGTGCAGTCGGGCTCCGACCAGCTGCGCGCGCTCCGCCATGCCGGAGAGCCCATAGCCGGCCCGCTTTGCGTGGACGGATTGTCGCGCTGAGTCTGCGCCGGCCGGCGCCTGATTCGAGACTGTCAGCGTCACGGCATCCTGACCGAAATCGACATGGACGGTAGAGGCGGCGCCGGGCGCGTGACGAGCGGCATTGGCGAGTGACTCCTGAACCATACGGTAGGCGGTGGACTCGGCGAGCGGCCCGAGCGGATGTGGCGTTCCGGTGATATTCGCGCTCACGCTCTGGCCTCGCGCTCGCGCTGCGTTGACCAGTGCGGTGATTCGCGCGATGTTGGGAACAGGGCGGGGGTCGCCCGAGGCATCGTCGTCGCTGCGGAGTAACCCGACCGTTCGGCGAAGGTCAGCGAGCGCGAGTCGAGCATCTTCCTGAACACTCTGCATCATCTCGCGCGCTCGATCCGGGTCGCTGCGGGTGAGAGCTGTCGCCGCCTGGGCGCTCACGATGATCCCCGACAGATGGTGACCGGCGATGTCGTGGAGTTCGCGAGCGAGTGCAGTGCGCTCGGCGCGCACTTCGCGCTCGGCGCGTTCGATGCGTTCCTGCTCGAGCATCCTCGCCCGGTCCTCGAGCGCGCGCGCCAAGCGCTCGCGTCCGCGCATGTACTCGGCCACCGCGGCGGGCGCCACGTAGAGCACGGCAATCCGCGCCAATGCCGTGACCACGATGACGAGCCATGGTTCGCGTGACGCGACCAGCATCGCAGCGCCGCCGGCGAGAGTTGTGACAACGACGCCGGTGCTCAGCGCGGTGGCTTGCGCAGTACGAGCGCAGTGCCGCGCGACGGTGTAGGCCCCGAAGACGACCGCCAGGGATCCGATACCGAGCTCTCCCGCGGTGGTCGCCAGGATGACAGCGTCGAGGGTGACCACGGCTCCGAACGCGACGAGGGGCATTCGGTGGCGCAGGAGCAGAGCGAGGGCCTGGAGCGCGACGAGCCCGGCGTATGCCAGTGGTGAAGCGCCGCCCGGGAGAGATTCCGGTATGTCGGCGGCCCAGAGGTCGATCCCGATGAAGCCGACCGCGCCGGCAAACACGAGTATCGGCGGGAGCGCGGCGCGCGCGTTCGCCAGGAACGTCGAGGAGCGCGCCGCGGGAGACATGGTGCGAGTCAACCACGCCGGGTGCCGCTCTCGGGGAGCAGCACCCGGCGTGATGGTATCGGAACTCAGCTCGCGCACAGCGTGGCATCCAGGGCGTCGACCACGATCCGGTACTGCTCGAGCAGCGCTTCGTGATCGTCAGGCGAGACGACCGCCCACGGCAGCGCAGTTACGGCGATCGTCACAGCCGCGCCATCGGGGCCGACGGCGTTGCGGGTCTGCGTTCCTGGGATATCGCCGCCGTGACCCCACGCGAGTCCGCCACAGCTGAGGTGCCAGCTCTGCAGGCCGAGCCCGTAGGCGCCATCGGGCCACAGTTCGTCACCGGCCGGAACCGTCGTCTGCATCAGCGCGAGAGCCGTGTCGCTGAGCAGCTCCCCGCCGACGAGCGCCGACATGAACGTGTTGAGCTCGCGTGGCGTGGAGACCATGGCCCCGGCTGCCCACGCGAACGAGGTGTCCATCTCCGAGATGTCCCGCAGGTCGCCGGGAGTCTGGGCGTGATAGCCGACCGGATGCTCACCGCGCAGCATCCATTCCCCCGGGGAGGGGAAATAGGTGTGCTCGAGGCCGAGCGGAGCCGCGATGCGCTCGTCGATCTGTTGGGCCAGAGCACGGTCGGTGACCGCTTCGATCAGCAGGCCCAGCACGAGATAGTTGGTGTTGCTGTACTCCCATCTCGCGCCGGGCTCGAATACCGCTGGGCGAGTAAGGGCGATCTCGAGCATGTCGCGGGGAGAGATGTATCGCTTCTGCGCGGCGAAGGCGTCCGCGGCGATCTGATCCGCATACTCCGGCAAGCCGCTCGTGTGCTGCAGCAGCTGGCGCACGGTGATGCGCGCGCCGTCGATCCCGTCACCAGCGATGAGCCCCGGCAGGTAGGTGTCGATCGGCGCGTCCAGGTCAATTCGGCCTTCATCGACCAGCTGCAGCACGATCGTGGCGACGAACATCTTCGTGTTGCTGGCGATGCGCACTTCGCCGTCGACCGGTGGAGGCGTCCCGGTAGCGAGGTCTGCCATCCCGACCGCGGCATCGTAGGTTTCGCCATCGGGTTGCGTGATCGAGGCCAGTGCGGCCGGGTATCCAGCATCCACCAAGGACTGCATTCTGGTTTCCAGAGCGGCGGATGCCGCGTCGACCGCCTCCGCCGGCACAGCTGTCGCGCGAACCAGGGCGCCAGCGGCGACCATGGACGCGACCAGGACTGCTGCAGCGGAGACCGCGATCGTTGTGCGCAGTCTGCGTCCTTTACCGGACGAGGACTCACGAGGTGTGGTGTTCATCATCATCTCCCGTGTCCTCAGATGTCACGCCGCGAGAGCGCGACGGACGCCGCGGCCAGGAGGGTGGTCGTCAGAGCGATTAGCGCACCGATCGCTACGAGCAGTGGCACGTCGGGCGAGCCGCCATGGATGACGTTCTGCGCCAGAGCGACGGGGAGGTACTGCGTCCATAGGGGTGTCACGCCACCGCCGATCAGCTCCATCATGGAGGCGAGGATCGGTTCGAACAGCAGCGCGGCCAGCACCGTGATGACACCCGCGAGTTGTGTGCGGACCAGGATGCCGACTGCTAGACCGATCACGGTCAAGAGCATTATCGCTAGGACGCCGCGGCCGATAGAAGCGAGGATGTCGCCAGCGCCGATCGTCAGCGGGTTTCCGGTCACCATCAGGGTTGCCAGCAGCATGGTGAAGCTCGCCAGTCCCATGAGGATGCCGATACCGACGCCGCCTAATCCGACGGCGGCCGCCTTCCCGATGACGAGCCGTCCACGCCGGGGTGACGCCAGGACCGCACCCACGATGCCGCCGTAACGGTCATCGCTCGCACCGGCGAGGACTCCCAACAACACGACAGCGATCAGCGCAATCCCGATCGAACCGCCGCCAATCGAGGCGCCGAGCGGATTGATCGTGTCGAGCTGCGCCGCCGCGGTCGCGAGGTCCAGGCCTGGGAAGTCTGACCCCAGCGCCTCGGCGCCCGGACCGATATCACCGCGGGCGAGCGCGGGGAGGACGGTGACGAAGATCAGCTGTGTCACCACGAGTCCGACGAGTGCGATCGTGGCGCTCATCTTGGTCGCGGTCGTCGTGACGAGACTCAAGAGCTCTGCCCGGAACATCAGCGCACCCCCGTCGTTCCCGTGACACTGGGGTAGAAGCCCTCAAGGTCGTTGCCAGATGCGGCGACGGCTTCCTGCACGGAGAGGTCGGCGACAACGCGGCCGTCGGCGATCACGACGATGTCATCGGCGATGTCTTGGACATCCCCGAGAAGGTGGGAGGAGAGCAGCACACTGCCCCCGGCGTCGGCGAACGCACGCAGTCGGTCGCGAAGCCACCGCATGCCCGCGGGGTCGAGCCCGTTCGAGGGTTCATCCAGCACGAGTAGCCGGGGCCGAGCCAGCAGCGCCGCGGCAATCGCGATGCGTTGCTTCATGCCCAGGGAGTAGCCCCCGGCACGCCGGTCGGCGTCGGCTGTCATGCCGACCTCGGCGAGGACGGCATCCACGCGCTCGGCCTCGACGGCGGCGCGCGCTGCGGCGATGCGCAGGTGTTGGCGCCCTGTGCGAGCAGGATGCAACCCGCCGGCGTCGAGGACTGCCCCGACCGTCTGTGCCGGCCGTTCCATCTCCCGGTAGGGCTGGCCGAAGATGAGCCCCTTGCCCGAGTCGGGGGCGGCGAGCCCCAGGAGTAGACGGATTGTCGTGGTCTTGCCAGCACCGTTCGGGCCGAGAAGTCCGACAACGCGTCCAGGGCTGGTTGTGAAGGTCGCGCCCTCGAGGCGAGGCCGACCGCGGAAGGTCTTCCGGAGGTTCTGCGCGAAGAGCGGCGGTGAGGTTGGTTTTGTCATGACCCTAGCCTCGCGACGGGGGAGTTCGCACGCCCCAGCCCGAGGGCCAGTCGCCCCTGACCGAATGGCCAGTTTCGGCGCGCGGATGCCGCGACGCCGCGCTACTGCCTCGTGGCCAGCTCGCTTCCGGAGATGCCGTCATGTTCGACGCGCGGCGGCGACGGCGGTGCGGTGATCAATGCCGGCGTGATGCGCGGAGTCGACTCCAACCACGGAAGAAGCGTCGACGCTTGCGGACCTTATCGTCGGCGCTGACGATGGATGCATGGCCACGACGCGCGCGCTCGACCGACGGAACGCGGGATGGGTAGCGCTCGCCGTCGCTGGGGTGCTCGTGGCCGCGGCGCTCGTCTTCATATTGATTGTCGCGTCCGGGCTGGGCGAACCGCTCGCGGCAGCGCCGAGCCCCACACCCACGGCGACCGTCGAGCCGTCGCCAACGCCGACACCGACTCAGTTCGGGCCCGCCGCGGACACGACCGCCTACGACCTTGCCGGACTCCCCGAGATCACCGTCTTCGCCGTCGTCCCAGAGCTACCCGTCGACGACGATCCGTTCGGAGTGCTGACCGACGTCGCCGCTCGCGCGACGGGCACCGCGGCCCCTGTTTTCGCCGAGCCCGGTGGCGCTCCGGTGGCCTCCCTCCCGCGTGACTCGTACTACGACGGCACCGTGGTGCCGGTGATCGAGCAGTACGACGCATGGGTGAAGGTCATGCTCGTGGGCCGTCAGGCCTATCCATCCGGGGGAAACTCCGGGCAACTCACCGGATGGCTCCGGACGCAGGACGTCGAGTTGACGGCGCAAGAGGCCGTGATCGAGGTTTCTCTCAGCGACCGCACCATCGACATCGTTCGGGGCGAGGACCGCCAGCGCGTCGCCGCCGACTTCGGGTCCGGCGTGGAGGCGACCCCGACGCCCCTCGGTCGTTCGTTCATCATGACGGTGCGCACCGAGCCGAGCTTCGCGTACACGAGGGGGAATCCGATCACCTACCTCTCGGTGCAGAGTCCCACGCTTGACGGGTTCGACGGCGGCGATGTCGCCGTCACCGCCTTCCACTATCACGACACGCGTTCTGGCCAGGTGTCGAACGGATGCCTGCGCGTCGACGAAGCGGCAGCCCACGCGCTCGCCGCACTTCCGCTCGGAACTCCGGTGATGATCCGCGAATGACACTCGCACGGATGCCGCGGCTCAGCTGTTTAGATCAGCGAGCCCACGCCCGCTCGTCGGATAGTTGCCACTGGCACTAAGCCTCGATCCACCGATGGACGGGGCGTTGAGCGAGCGTCGTGACGTAGAAATGCCCCTCTGATCAGGAAGAATAGA